>JARGPO010000018.1 GCA_029213075.1 Legionellaceae bacterium
ATGCCTTGTCTTTTCGTTTACCAAAATGATATGCAAGAACCTCATGAGTATTATGATCAATCGCATGCCATAACCAGCGTTGGTTTGACTTTTTGCCAACAAAACTCCACATCTCGTCAAGTTCAATTTCCTCAACTTTAAAGATATCAACTAGCATCGAAGCGCTTTCTAGCTGTCTCTGTCCAAGCAGATTTCTGTTTACCGGCTGCATTTGTACCGAATTTAATGACATTATCTTCTTTGCATGAAGGGAATTTCACGAAAACCACCTCTATTTACTTCATTCCTTTGAAAAATTTTAAAAAGTTAAGTTTACATTAACAACTAATTTGAGTCACTACCATTTATAACAACATAAAATCTTCTGTGCAAAAGATGTGTTAATAAATTTACATTGGTTTTCAATGTTGATAAGAATATTATCGACAATGTGCAAGCTGTGATTGATATATTTTTGTTCTGCGTTCCACTTTTCTGGCAACTGCCATCAACCAAGGTTTCTTAAGATAGGTTCTGCGCTTAAATCCTGTAATTCCTTCATGATAAGCTAAGTATAAAGAATAGCTATCACTTCTTGAGATGCCCTCTCTTATATAAGCTTGATGTGCATACCAGCCGATAAAGTCTGTTGCATCTCCAAAGCTATCTCTAGATGAGAAAATCCAGCCGCGCTTTTTTTTATAAATCTTCCAAGTACTATCTAGTACTTGCGAATATCCATAAGCTGTTGATGGTCTAGTCCATGGAATTACCCATAATAATTTAGTGCGTTTGGGCTTGGCAGTAGGATTAAACTTTGATTCTTGATGAATAATTGCCATTTGTACAGCAACGGGCACTTGCCAATGCCTCTCAGTTGCCAATGCATCAGATCTCCAACTTGGATACTGTTTAAAAACACTACAAATATTATCAACTTTATTTGGTGGGGTCGGTGTCATACAGCTAGTTAACACAACTAAAATTAAGCCTAGACAAAGAACTCTTGCTTTTTTTATAGACACGATTCATCTCACTCTTATAGGGTGAAACTTATGTAGGTAGTTGCTCTCTATCTTTATAGAGTTGCTTTACCCCCCGATACCATGAGCCTTGAGCACTAAATATTGCAAATAACAACCCAGGCTTTCCATCCATAAAACCGCCTTGAATAATATAACAACGCACAAACATCCAAACACTTGCAGCAATTGTTTTTAAAAGGCTTGGTTTTAGATTATCATTAATTCGTATCTTTGCGCTATAAGAAGAGTACAAATTTATTTTAGATAAGGCATGACTTACATCGCGAAATGAATTATGTAATATTGGGAGTTTTATTTGTGAAATTCGCGCTTTCTTTGGAAGTTCGATCTTTTCATGAACAATATCTTTGCTAAAACGCGCCCCACTTCTCTTAAATAATCTTACATGCCGTCTCGGGCTTGCAGAAAATCTAAGCGGCTTACCATAAAAACACATGCGAATTGGCACTTTATATGCATCAGCTACTGAAGAATTAATCGCGGATTGAATAATATTTTTCAAGTCATCACTAACATACTCATCAGCATCTAGATTTAAAACCCAATCGCTTGTTGCTAAATCTAGTGCACGTTGTTTTTGAATACCAAACCCTTGCCAGTCTGTTTCAAAAACTTTATCAGTGTATTGTTTGGCGATACTAACAGTGGAGTCAGTGCTCCCAGAATCGAGAACAATAATCTCACGTGCCCATTTTACTGACTCTAGCGCACGCTTGATATTGCTCTCTTCATTTTTAGCTATGATAATTACACTTAACATTTTCTACTAACAAACCCCTTCACGATAATCATAACTTTCAAAGATTAATTTATCATCTTGCATACTAAGTGCAACATGACCTCCGTTCATTAGCTTACCAAATAGTAGCTCCTCAGCCAATGGTTGTTTAATGTTTTCTTGTATTAACCTTGCCATAGGTCTTGCACCCATAACTTTGTCATAACCATGGCTCATTAACCATTCCTTAGCAGAATCAGCTACATCTAGGGTTACACCCTTGCTACATAGTTGCTCTTCTAACTCTATTATAAACTTATCAACAACAAGTCCTATTGTTTCTTCGTCTAAAGATTTAAAGTTAATGACAGCATCTAATCTATTTCTAAATTCAGGGCTAAATTGTTTTTTCATTAGATCTACACCATCAGAACTATTATCCTGATCAGCAAACCCCATGGAGTTACGACCCATCTCCGTTGCACCAATGTTACTAGTCATGATTAAAACTACATGCCTAAAGTCAGCATGTCGACCATTGGTATCTGTTAAAGTACCATGATCCATGATTTGTAAGAGCAAATTAAATACATCACTATGCGCCTTTTCAATCTCATCTAATAATAAAACTGAATGGGGATGTTTAGATATTGCCTCTGTTAACAAACCACCTTGATCATAACCAACATAACCAGGAGGCGCACCAATTAATCTAGAGACTGTATGTTTCTCCATGTACTCAGACATATCAAACCGTAGAAGCTCAATACCAAGTAGATTTGCAAGCTGCATTGTAACTTCAGTTTTACCAACCCCAGTTGGACCAGTAAATAAGAAACAACCCACTGGTTTTTCAGGATCGCGAAGACCAGAACGAGAAAGCTTAATAGCTGATGATAATGATGTAATTGCCTTATCTTGACCATAAACTAACAACTTCAAGTCTCTTTCAAGATTTTTCATGGTATCTTTATCTCGAGCAGAAACTTTTTTAAGCGGTATACGCGCTATTTTTGCAACAACACTCTCAATCTCTGCAACTGAAATAATTTTACGACGCTTATTAACCGTTAGAAGATTTTGATAAGCACCTGCCTCATCAACCACATCAATTGCTTTGTCAGGTAGAAATCTATCATTTATATATTTAGCAGATAACTCAGCTGCAGCTTTTAAAGATGGGACTGAGAACTTAACCCCATGATGCTCTTCAAGCCGCCCCTTCAAACCTTTAAGAATTTCGAATGTTTCATCAACTGTTGGTTCACAAACATCAATTTTTTGGAATCTACGAGCCAAAGCTTTATCTTTCTCAAATATACCTCGATACTCTTGATACGTAGTTGAGCCAATGCATTTCAGCTCACCATTCGCAAGTAATGGTTTAATTAAATTAGAGGCATCCATAACACCACCTGATGCAGCTCCAGCACCTATTATAGTGTGAATCTCATCAATGAATAAAATACCACCTTCTTGCTCGCTTAGTTGCTTTAATACCGCTTTGAGACGTTTTTCAAAGTCTCCTCGGTATTTTGTACCTGCTAGTAGTGAGCCTAGATCTAGTGAGTAGACAACGCAATTACTAATTGCATCTGGTACCTCTTCATCAACAATTTTACGCGCCAAGCCTTCAGCTATCGCTGTTTTACCAACCCCTGCTTCACCAACTAAAAGAGGATTGTTTTTGCGTCTTCGGCATAAAACTTGAATGGTTCTTTGAACCTCTTCATTCCTTCCGATCAATGGGTCAATTTTACCTATTCGCGCTCTTTTATTTAAGTTTAAGCAATAGTTTTCTAGTGGAGACTCGCTAGCTTCAGGACTAATCATTTCTTCATCTAGAGATGAATGCATATTATCCCTAATATCAGTGTTTTGATATTTAGAAACACCATGCGAGATATAATTAATAACATCTAATCTAGTTATATTTTCTCTACGAAGAAAATATACAGCTTGGCTGTCTTGCTCACTAAAAATAGCCGCAAGTACATTTGCTCCGCTAACTTCTGTTCTCCCAGCTGATTGAACATGAAAGACCGCCCGTTGAAGTACTCGTTGAAATCCAAGGGTTGGCTGCGTTTCTCGACTAGTATCATCTACTGGAATAATAGGAGTTGTCTCGTTAATAAACTCTTCTAAATCCCGTCTTAAATCGTCTATATTAGCTTCACACGCTTGCAAAACGTTACCAGTAGATGGATTATCAAGCAATGCTAGCAATAAATGTTCAACGGTCATGAATTCATGACGTCTGTCTTTGGCATCCTTAAAAGCTAAGTTTAAGGTAAACTCTAGTTCTTTATTTAGCATGATCGTTGCTCCTTTATCCACCATTGCCAGAATGTTTGAACTACTCTTGCTCCATGCTGCATAACAATGGATGTTGATTAAGTCTGGCGAAATCATTCACCAAGACAACTTTCGTTTCTGCTATATCGCGGGGGAATAAACCACAAAGTCCACGCCCCTGACGATGCACTTGAAGCATAATTTGTGTGGCAACTTCCTCATTCATATTGAAGAACTTCTGTAAAACAGTTACCACAAAATCCATGGGTGTATAGTCATCATTCAACAAAAATACTTTATATTTTTTAGGCTCTAATAACTCGGTTATGGGTTCCAATTCCGAAACTGTACATCCCTCAAAATCAACAGTTATCTTGTTACCCATAACATACACCCTACACTATTTTTATAGACTTAAATTAGCCTTTTAGCCAGATAAAATCATATTTTTTTATAAAATAAAAAAGTTGATTTCTACATGGTTTTAATCATTGCCTCAGCAAATCCAGAACAGCTTACTTCAGTTGCATCTTCCATTTGTCTAGCAAAATCATATGTTACAGTTTTAGCATCTATAGCTTTTTGCATGCCAGTAATAACTAAATCGGCAGCTTCTGTCCACCCTATGTGTCTAAGCATCATTTCAGCTGATAAAATTAGTGAGCCTGGATTGACTTTATCCTGCCCAGCATACTTAGGTGCCGTGCCATGAGTTGCTTCAAACACAGCTACATCATCACTCATATTTGCTCCAGGAGCAATACCAATACCACCAACTTGTGCAGCTAGAGCATCAGAAATATAGTCACCATTTAAATTTAAGGTTGCAATTACGCTGTATTCTTCTGGGCGAAGTAATATTTGCTGCAAGAAAGCATCTGCTATTACATCTTTAATAATAATTGGTTCGCCAGTATTAGGATTGGTAATTTCCATCCATGGTCCACCTTGATAGTCTTTAGCTCCAAATTCATTCTTAGCCAAAGCATATCCCCAGTCTTTGAAAGCACCTTCGGTAAACTTCATAATGTTACCTTTGTGAACTAGGGTAACCGAATCTCTTTTATTGTCGATTGCATAACGAATAGCAGAACGTACAATTCGCTCAGTACCTTGCTTAGAAACTGGTTTAATACCAATTCCGCAATTATCAGGAAAACGGATTTTTTTAACACCCATTTCCTCTCGCAAGAAACTAATAACCTTATTTGCATCATCAGTGCCAGCCGACCATTCAATACCCGCATAAATATCTTCAGAATTTTCACGAAATATTACCATATCTGTTTTCCATGGCTCTTTAACAGGACTAGGAACACCATTAAAGTAGCGAATTGGGCGCAGGCATGTGTATAAATCAAGCTCTTGTCTAATTGCAACATTTAAAGATCTAATCCCGCCACCGACAGGCGTAGTCAGAGGTCCTTTAATTGCGATTATATATTCTTTAATTGCTTCAAGAGTCTCTTTTGGCAACCATTCATCTTGACCATAAACATTAACAGATTTTTCACCAGCAAAAATTTCCATCCAAGAGATCTTTTTCTCTGAACCATATGCTTTTTCAACAATTGCATCTATTGCCATGCGCATTGCATGAGTTACATCAGGACCAATACCATCCCCTTCAATAAATGGAATAATAGGATTATTTGGAACGTTAAGGGTTAAATCTTTATTTACAGTAATAGCCTTTCCATCTGTTGGTACAACAATATTCTTAAATGTCATTTTATAATCCTATAAAAAATTAAATAAATTTACGATCTTTTAATTCAACCACCATAGGTGATGAAAATATAAACCGTAACCACGGCCAAATTAATACGCTTAAAAATGACGAGCCAATAACGTAAAATACATTACTTGTTAGTCCCAAAGCTGCATCTATTAAGTATATTATGAATTGATATAACAAACAAAATAATAAGATTACACTCATTTGTTGCAATGTAGAGTAAAAAATAAATCCTCGTGAACGTCCGGTTGCAATCCACGTAGTTAATAATAGCGTGAAAGAATGCAATCCCATAACAGTAGATGATAGTGCATCTAGGCAAAGACCTAATAACAAGACCCAAGTCACCCGAAAATATTTAGGTAAACAACATTGTATGTATAAAACCAACAATAATACCCAGCTTGGTCTTAACATACTAATACTACTCGGTAGAGGTAATATAGTTAAAACAAGCACCGCGATTAAAGATAAAAGTAGTCTAGTATTTAGAGGGTTCATGCAACGCCTTCTAGTGATTTTAGCCTTTCATTAATTTGCTTAGTTAAATCTTTATGATCTTTTTCAGGCCAGATTAATAGCACCAATCTACTACGATTTAATGAGGCAATTGGACTAACACTAACCTTAATAAAGTCATCATCAGTATTATTAAAAACTTCTTCAACAATACCAACAGGATATCCCTCAGGATAACGCCGACCAAGACCCGAGGTTACCAATAAATCACCTTTAACTATTGGTGAAGTTCTTGGTAAATTAATTAAGGATAACTTAGTCATGCTATTATTACCAACTAAAATAGCCCTCTCGCCAGTTCGATCATTTCTTACCGGGACGGCACACTTTGCATCAGAAATTAATAGGACTGTGCTTGTCATCAAACCAACATCAATAATTTGCCCCATTATCCCTTTAGCATCAAGCACGGCCTGCCCCATGCTGATACCATCTCGGCTACCTTTGTTAAGAACGATAAGGTGACGCTTGCTGGTTGTGTCTACAGCTAAGATTTGTGCAACCATAGATTTAACTTTATCTGGTGCGGACGCCAGTAATAAACTTTTTAGTTCGGAATTTTCAGCTTGAATAGCAACTAGCTTTTGTAGCCGAGTCTCAAGCATAGTTTGCTTATAACGTAACTGCATGTTTTCAACTATTAAGCTATTTTTACTCCCAAGTAATGAGCTAACCCAACCAACAACTCTAACTGGGTAATCAACAGCAAGCTGTAATGGTGCCACAAAAACTGAAAGCACGCCCCTAAGGTTGCCCAAAGAGCGTGCATGATAATCAGCAACCATAAGGCTGATAGATAACATTATTGCAAGCGCAAACCGAATTGATGACGGTTTGTTTTTTGCGAATAACCTATTATTTTTATTCTGTTGAGAGAAAATCACCACCGCGTAAGTCCATAGTTTCTAGTGCCTTTCCACCGCCTCTGGCAACACATGTTAAAGGCTCTTCTGCAACTAATACTGGCAGTCCTGTTTCTTCCATCAGCAGGGTATCCATATTTTTCAACAATGCTCCACCGCCGGTTAAAACCATACCACGCTCTGCAATATCTGCAGCTAATTCTGGTGGAGCAAGCTCTAGTGCAGCTCTAACAGCTCCAACAATACCAGACAATGGCTCTTGGAGTGCTTCTAGGATTTCAGAGCTAGTTAATCTAAAGCTCCGTGGCACACCTTCTGCCAAGTTACGACCTCTGACTTCGATTTCAAATAGTTCGCGATTTGGATAAGCGTAACCTATTTCATGTTTTATGCGCTCAGCAGTTGTTTCACCAATTAGCGTCCCATAATTTCTACGCACATATGAAACAATAGCATCGTCAAATTTATCACCACCGATTCGAACTGATTGATGATATACAATCCCACTTAAGGAAATAATAGCAACCTCAGTTGTACCACCACCAATATCAACCACCATAGAACCACTAGCTTCTTCAACTGGCATACCAGAGCCAAGTGCTGCAGCCATTGGCTCCTCAATCAAGAAAACTTCACGAGCACCAGCACCCATTGCAGACTCGCGAATAGCTCGCCGTTCAACCTGTGTTGAACCACAAGGAACGCAAACTAAAACTCTAGGACTAGGACGTAGGAATCTATTTTCATGAACCTTATGAATAAAATGCTGTAACATTTTTTCAGTGACAAAGAAGTCAGCAATAACACCGTCTTTCATTGGACGAATAGCGTTGATATTACCAGGTGTTCTACCAAGCATACGCTTAGCTTCAATACCGACTGCAACAACTCTCTTTTGCCCAGATTCAGTTCTTTGTGCTACAACTGATGGCTCATTTAAAACAATTCCTCTATCTCTTACATAAATAAGGGTATTTGCCGTTCCCAAGTCGATTGATAAATCATTGGAAAACATACCTCTAAGTTTCCTGAACATAGGCCTAATTACTCCATAATTTGTTAATGAACATTTTAACTTAACTTGGAGTAAATAACGACAGCAATTTACAATTCTTTTGAAAAAATATCGACAAAGGAAAATATAGCTGTAATAATCTTTCGGTCTTTGTTGAATGGCTGTTATTAAGTCCATTTATAAAGCATAAATAGTCCAACCAATTAAGGAGAATTGTATGAATGCAAACTTACTTGCAACTGTTTTATCGCTATCAATTTTATCAACCCATAGTCTTGCTGCTGTGAATGCAACGACTTCTACTAAGCAATCATTGCCTACAACGAAAAAAATCAATATTAACCAAGCTAGCGCTGAAGTGCTAAGTAAATCATTTAAAGGCATCGGTGAAAAAAGAGCTGTGAATATAGTAAATTACCGTAAAGATAACGGTAATTTCAAAAAAGTCGCAGATTTATCTTCGGTCAAAGGCATTGGCAAAGCATTCGTAGATAAATATATAGTTCAACTACAAAATGTTTTTTCTGTAGAGTAGATAACTAAGTTGAACCTTCCTTTGATGATATCGATGGAAGGTTCAACGTATATCAACATACTTTCATCCTGAGCTTAATTATAATTTTTGCTAAATTTCATAATATGCCTTTGCACAATCAAAATATACATTTAAAATAACGACAAATAATTTGGTACTTATAATAATTAAGGTCTGTTTGCTATGAGCGAAACTCTACACGCTAACTTCTACAAATCGTTTGAAGACAAATACCGCGGCTCTCGTGAATTAATAAAATCACGCCTTCAAGTTTACAAACCTTTTATTAAATCAATACAAGATATATATCCAAACTCCAAAACTATAGATTTAGGTTGTGGTCGTTGTGAATGGTTGGAAATATTAACTCAATCAGGATTTAAAGCTACAGGTGTTGATCGTGATGAAAATATGTTAAGCCTAGGAGTAGAGCTAGGCTTAGACGTGCACTGCGCAAATGCCCTCGATTTTTTAAAAAATGTAGATGACAATAGTCAGTCGATAGTTTCAGCTTTTCATTTAGTAGAACATATAGAATTTGAAGAGCTACAAACTTTGGTTTTTGAAGCACTACGAGTTTTACGTCCTGGTGGGTTGTTAATAATGGAAACTCCAAACCCTGAAAATATTGTTGTTGGAACTTGTGCTTTTTATATGGATCCTACTCACAAAAGACCAATTCCACCTAATTTATTGGCATTTTTACCAGAATATTATGGTTATAAAAATTATAAAATCCTTCGCTTGCAAGAATCAAAAGATTTAATGAAATCTCTAAGATTTAAATTAATGGATGTTTTAAATGGTGCGAGCCCAGATTATGCGGTAATTGCTCAAAAAGACGCAGAATCAGATCTATTAAATATAACAAACAGCGCTTTTGAAAAGAATTATGGCCTAACCTTAGAACAACTAGCGGCAACTTATCAGCGGGGTATAAATGTTCAGTGGATAAAAAACAAATTCAAACGTAATTTGTAATAGTTCATTAAAATTTAAATTATCAATAAAATAACAAGCCTAGGCTCCTAGGTTTTGCAAAAGGTGCCTAGGCGAGAATAGAAGTTGTAAACACGCCCTTATAATAGAAAATATATTTTAATTAGGGTCTGTTGAAAAGCTTCATTTACCGCATGGCATAATTTGAATCACTATCTTCTGAAGAACAAGTATTAACCGCTCCACCAACCAGGTCAACCAAGTTAACTATAGGACTAATTACTGTAGAGAAGAGACAAACAACAGAAGCTCCAATACAATATAAAGAAGCGTCAAGAGCTTCAAGAGAATCCTTCTTGGTTTCAAAAATAGCATTTTTTAAAGAAAATAGTAAATTTGCCACACCAGCAATAAGATAACAAAGAGAAAACACGGGGAAAATTATTGGCGCGGTAATGATCGTTGCTGCTCTATACAGTGGGTTACGAAGCCGTTCAGAATTTTTATATGAATTGAAAAAAGATGGTTCGTAATCGTCCCAATCGTCATGAGCATCAACTAGATTAATTCCATAAACACCTGTTAAAGATAAAGCTAAATTAAAAAGTTTCATAATTATTAAATTCCTGTAAAATTAGTTGATGTCGATTATATCAAAAATATTACAACTGTCAAATAAAAATCCACTTGTTCTATTGGGTAGCAAAAAGAACAAATATCAATTAAAGAGCGCTTAATTTTAAAATACACGTAATAATAAACAATTTGCTGTAGGGTGGGCCTTGGCCTAATGGCTCTGCCTTAAGCTGCGTCATTAGGGCAGGGGTATCCTATAACAAAAACTTTAGTGAATTGTTACCACCAACTGAAAACATAATACTCCCCTACCTCCGCCTACTTGGTCCGACTTGTTCGAACCATCTAGGGAATTTAAAAATAAATCTGGAAGATACCCTGCATAAAGCAGGGTAAGTAGGTGTAGGTTTAGGTTTAGGTTTAGGTTTAGGTTTAGGTTTAGGTTTAGGTAGGTGTGATGTGACCCCTCTTAAGGCAGCGCCATAATGACTAGGACCAACCTACAGTATTTATAGCAATAAAGAATTACACAATTCATAAATACTCTCACCCGCAGATGAGAGATTTAAGTCACGCATTTTCTTTATAGTATTGCCACTCTCTTGCTCACATTTATCAATTGCAGCAATAATAGTTTCAGAGGATAAACTATCCTCGTCAAGCACAATACTTATTCCTTGATCTGAAAAATATTTAGCATTTTGAACCTGATCTCCTCGACTAACTTTCATGGGCAAAGGAACCAAGATATGCGGCTTATTTAAAGCCAAAATTTCGCAAAGTGAATTAGCTCCTGATCGAGATACAACTAGTTCACTTGCCGCAAATAAGTGTGCAATTTCTTCATTTGCATACTCAAACTGACAGTAGTTTTTATGCTTTAACAGTGCCTTATCTATTTTTTTCTTACCACACAAATGAATGACCTGATATCTATTACACAAAACATCTAAAGAATCTCGTATAGCTTTATTAATAGCTACCGATCCTTGCCCTCCTCCCATAACTAATAAACAGGGCAAAGAACTATTAAAACCGCAAAGTTTTAAGCCTTGCTCTTTACTACCAGTAAACAACTCTTCGCGAATAGGCGTACCAACAACCTCAACTTTTTCTTTATTTTTAAAATGTTTTTTAGTTTCGGCAAAAGTTGTGCAAATTTTCTTTGCAAATGGAAAACTTAGTTTATTCGCAAGTCCTGGGGTCATATCTGACTCATGAATAATAATAGGTACTCTATTTAAATACCCACCTATCACAACCGGTAGTGCAACAAATCCGCCTTTGGAAAAAATTACATCTGCTTTTAATTTTCTAATAAGAAAATAAGATTGAATAATACCAATTACAAGATTAAAAGGATCAAGAAAATTTTGCCAACTGAAGTATCTACGAAGCTTTCCTGAACGAACAGAATGATAAGGCACACCTATCTGTTCAATCATTGTTTTTTCAACCCCATCAATTGAACCTATATAATTTATATTCCAATTGTTTTTCTCTAAAATAGATATTAACGCAATGTTTGGAGTAACATGCCCGGCTGTACCACCACCAGTTAAAACAATGTTTTTTATCATATTTAATCCACTATTAATAAACTCAAATCTATAGCCGTAATTGATTTGGTAAGCTTGCCAACTGAAACATAATCAACATTAGTCTTTGCAATTTCTTCTAAATTACTAATATCTACATTACCAGAAAACTCAAGATCTGAAACTCCAGATTTGTTCATTTCTATTGCCTGCTCTAACATCTCTATCGTAAAGTTATCAAGCATAATCCTATCTGGGGATTTGTTTATTGCCTCTGCAAGTTCAACTAAACTCTCTACCTCAACTTCTATTAATAAATCTGGATGAGATTTTCTAGCTAAATCAATCGCGCTAGATATAGAACCGCAGGCTTTAATATGATTTTCCTTAATTAAAAAAGCATCATACAAACCCATTCGATGATTAACCCCACCAGCACACGTTACTGCGTATTTTTGAGCATGCCTTAGCCCTGGTATGGTTTTTCTCGTATCCAATAAACGAGTTTTACTATTTTTTAATTTTTGCAGGTAATAATATGTTTGCGTGGCCGTAGCAGATAAAGTTTGTAAGAAGTTTAAGGCCGTGCGCTCCGCTGTTAAAATAGATCGAGCTAAACCGCTAATTTCACAAAGCGTAACTGGTGAGGATTGCCAAGATCCTTCCTCAACCAACCACTTAAGATTAACATCCGCATCTATCTCAGCAAAGACACATTCAACCCATTCACGACCACATACAAGCATCGGTTCGCGAGATATTATTTTTGCGCACACTAACAAATCATCAGGAAGTAAGCCTGCGCTAACATCCCCATTTCCAATATCTTCCTCTAATGCACGAGTTACATCAGTTAATATACTCATCTCTATCACAAACTCTTATTTTCTTGCATTTTTTTATCGTGACTATTATATCTTAACTTCATTAAGAAAGGAGTCAAAATAGTAGTTACTACAACCATCATGATAACACTTGAAAATAATGAGTCATCAATCACACCTATAGTTTTCCCAACCGATGCAAAAATTAAACCCACCTCTCCTCTTGGCATCATTCCAATACCAATCAAAAGACGATCATCACGTTTAGCAGCACCAAGGCCACTAGCAACTTTCCCAATAATTGCAACAACAATTAGTACCACTGCAACCGTTAACACATGAAGATCTAAAAATGTTTCAATTCGAACTTGTAGACCTATGAGTATGAAAAATAACGGTGCAAAGATCGCTTCAAATGGAGCCATTAAATGCTTAATACTCAAAGGTTTTTTTTGTTCTCGTTCACGAGCTTGAAAAAAGCCATCATGTAATATTATCCCGGCAACAAACGCCCCAATAATTGTTGACATCTTAACCAATGTCGCCATCCAAGAAAAACCCATTACAAAAATGAAACTAATTAATAGTTTAGATTCCCAAGGATCCATAAAGTCAAACCAGGAGATCATACTCCTTAATATTCTTGGTCCTAAAAACAATGCGGCAGGAAAAAATAATAGAGACAATGCTATTATTTTACCTATCCCCAAAAAATCAATATGATGACTTATTGCCATGTTACTAACTACAGCCAAAATAACTAGTCCTAAGACATCATCTATCATTGCTGCACCTAAAATAGTTTTTGACTCCCTAGTATGAGTCTTTTTCATATCTTTTAGAACTCTAGCTGTAATACCAACACTAGTTGCAGACAATGTCGCGCCAATAAATAGTGCTGTATTAAATTGAACGCTTGTCATGAGAAGATATACTGATACTATTCCAAGAGTAATAGGCGCTAAAACACCAATAATAGCAACACCTAATGCTTCTTTACCGGTTTTTTTAAGCTCTTGCACGGAGCTTTCTAAGCCAACCATAAATAACAAAAGTATAACCCCATAGCGAGATAAAATATCAACCACATATGATATTTTTACCCAGTCACCGGCATTAGGTCCGCTCAAAGCCTGATAAACTTGATTTGCGTAGTGAGGATCTTTAATCACACTATTTACAGCATCAGCACGAGTCATCCCATTTAAAATATTCTGAACAATGGAAAATACGGCTGGGCTATCGCGAAGAATAAACATCAATTGCATACCAGCAAAATAACAAACATTACCAACTAATACGCCCATTAGGAGCTCACCAAGAACTCCCGACTGATTAAATAGCTTAGCTATATATCTACCAACAATCCCCATGAATAATAATAAGGTTCCCCATAGTATTACTCCACCAGCAGGATCAAGATGTCCTTCAAACATTTTCCTTCCTTCTTAACTTTTGCTCAATGGAACCGAGGAATAAACAGGTATCCATGACTGAATCAGGATTAAGAGATATACTATCTATCCCCTCTTGCATTAACCACTCAGCAAAATCAGGATGGTCAGATGGACCTTGTCCACAAATACCAACGTATTTTCCTTGTTTTTTACATGCGCTAATCGCCAAATGTAATAATGATTTAACAGCCGCATCACGCTCATCAAATTGGTCAGCCACTAGACCTGAATCTCTATCTAGACCTAGAGTCAATTGAGTTAAATCATTAGAACCAATTGAAAAACCATCAAAATGTTCTAAAAATTCTTTGGCTAACAAGGCATTTGATGGCAACTCACACATCATTATAATTCTTAAGCCATCTTTTCCTCTTTCAAGACCATGTTTCGCTAATTCTTTAATTACTTGCTTAGCTTCTGAAACCGTTCGAACAAAAGGTATCATTATTTCGACATTTGTAAGACCCATATCCTCACGAACTCGCCGAATCGCCTTACATTCTAGGGCAAAACAGTCTTCAAAATTAGGCGATACATACCTTGATGCCCCACGAAAACCTAGCATTGGATTTTCTTCTACCGGCTCATAAATACTGCCTCCAACTAAGTTGGCATATTCATTTGATTTAAAATCAGATAAACGAACTATCACAGGTTTTGGATAAAATGCCGAGCCAATGGTTGCAACACCTTCTTTTAATCTTTCTATATAAAACTCAACTGGTGATTCATACGCCGCGGTTGTTTCAGTGATATGTTGTTTTAATGTCTCATCAGCCAGGCTATCATATTGCAACAAGGCTTTAGGATGAATACCAATGGTATTTGAGATTAAGAACTCAAGTCTCGCTAAACCAACCCCAGAATTTGGAATAGATTGAAAATCGAAGGCACGTTCTGGATTACCAACATTTAACATAACTTTCATAGGTAATTTAGGCATTGTTTCAACATCTAGGGATACTTTTTCAAATGGTAGTAATCCTTCATAGATATAACCATTTTCACCCTCGGCGCAACTTACTGTAATATCAATATCATCAGCAATTGTACTCGTTGCATCACCACAGCCAACAACAGCCGGAATACCTAACTCTCTTGCGATAATTGCTGCATGACAAGTTCTGCCACCACGATTAGTAACAATTGCCGAGGCCCGTTTCATTACGGGCTCCCAATCAGGATCTGTCATATCAGAAACTAAAACGTCACCATCTTCGACCCTATGCATTTGACTAACATCGTTAATAATACGCACCCGGCCCTGACCAATTCTCTGACCAATGCTACGACCATCACTTAAAATCTTTCCTTTTGATTTTAAAGTATATCGCTCTAAAACTTGCTTGTTTGTTCTACTTTCTACTGTTTCAGGTCTTGCTTGTAATATATACAATTTACCATCATTACCGTCTTTAGCCCACTCAATATCCATTGGTCGACCATAATGCTTCTCAATTGTAATAGCATGCTTTGCAAGCTCCGATATTTCTTCCTGAGTTAAAGAAAACAATAACTGATCCTCTTTAGCAACAGGGACAATTTTAACGTCTTCATCCTGACAATAAACCATTTTAATTGCTTTTGAACCAAGGTTACGCCGAACAACTGCAGACTTACCAGCTGAGAGACTTGGTTTATGTACATAAAACTCATCTGGGTTAACCGCTCCCTGTACAACTAATTCTCCGAGTCCATAGGATGATGTAATAAAGACAACTTGGTCAAATCCAGACTCGGTATCCATTGTAAACATTACACCACTTGCGGCAATATCACTCCTAATCATTTGCTGAACACCAGCTGATAAAGAAACTTCATGATGAGCAAAGTCATTATGAGCTCGATATGAAATAGCTCTATCGTTGTATAAAGATGCAAACACCTGCTTAATAGCAACTAAAACCGCATCAATACCTGAAATATTTAAATATGTCTCTTGCTGACCGGCAAAAGAGGCTGTTGGTAAGTCCTCTGCGGTTGCAGATGAACGAACCGCAACACTAAAATTATCTGTTCCAATTTCATCAGATAGTTTCTTATAAGAATGCCTAACATCTTCTTCAAAATCCTTATTAAAAGGAGTAGCTATGATCCAGTCACGAATAGTACTTCCAACCTCAGCTAACTTACAAACATCATCAACATCTAAACCACTAAGCAAATCATATATTTTTTTATCTAAGTTATCTTGTGATAAAAATTCAGTAAAAGCTGTTGCTGTAGTTGCAAATCCCATAGGAACGGCAATTTTAGCGCCTGCCAAGTTCCCAATCATCTCACCCAAAGAAGCATTTTTGCCCCCTACTTGATTAAGATCATGCATGCCAACTTTTTTCAAGTCTATAGTATTAACATTGCCGACCATATTACTCCACCCAATCCATAGTTATTAATATCAAATCATTCTACTTAATTTAGCTGATAAAGTGAATCAAGTATTTAAGTATTATTAACAGAACAATTATTTTACAAATAAGATGATTTGTGCTATTTTGTGCGCAATTACAACTATATTTAACTTGGAGTTTAGAATTATGTTTTTTCAAAAATTAGATCTTTTATCACGTCAACAAGCGGCAGCTGAGTATAGACTACTACAAAACCAAGTGGGAAGCTTGGGCAAAAGATATAGTAAAGGAATATTTGCTGAGACAATGTCAATAGCGTTTATTCCTGCTATCTTTAAATGTATTAAAGCTTTTTGTAATGTTATGTTTGGGATTGTTCTGTTATTATCTTGTATATTTTATAACCCAAGAAATACGGTTGAGTTAGACAATGGCACTAAATTTTCAAGCACAAACGCACAGTCAGCTTGGCATTTCACATGTAACGAAGGAGATGTATTTTTTTTAAGTATTGCAAATACTGTAACTGCAATTGGTTCAGCGCTTTCTCGTGGATTACTTACAATTTGCAAAGGATATGATGAAAAGAACCATAACAATGACATTGCGATAGCAAGCCAGTCAGTAGAGCTTATTGATGGTCGAAGTATCTTAAAATCACCGGTTGACATAGCTAATTTCCAAGCGATGGGATTTGGTAACAATTAAAAAACTGTAATATTGACCAGCATTTCAGGTGGCATAAAATTAAGCCGACTCGAATTCTGGTCAGTATAGCAACCAGCATGTTCTTTATCATGCCTTATCACGTCAACTATTTTGACCTTAGAATCTTCTTTTGAGAATCATTGTTTCAATCCTAAGATAAATTAAGAATTTTTATTCACTTCTGGCTTAGCATCTAATATCATATATGCTTTCATTTAATAGGCTGAAAACAATACAATGACTTTATCTGCGCTAAACGCTATATCTCCAATAGATGGACGCTACTTAAAAAAAACCGAATCTCTAAGTCCATACTTCAGTGAGTTCGCACTGATATATTACAGATTATTTGTTGAGGTACGCTGGTTAGAATCATTAGCTGCAAATAAAAATATCCAAGAAATAGAGCCCCTTGATCGCCAATCAATTGTTTTTCTCGAAAACCTATTAGAACAATTTGACGAGCATGAAGCATTAAAAGTTAAAGCCTTTGAAAAACAAACTAATCACGATGTGAAGGCTATTGAATATTATTTACGTGAAAAATTAGAAGGATCAACAAAATTAAAAAACCTCTCAAGCTTTATTCACTTTGCTTGCACATCAGAAGATATTAATAATCTTGCCTATGCCCTAATGTTAAAAGAGGCAATTGCTCAAGTAATTCAACCAACACTTGCTGAAATAGTTGGGGGAATAACCCTTTTAGGAAAACAACATGGTAACGTGGCTATGCTTGCACGAACTCACGGCCAGCCAGCTACACCAACAACGATTGGTAAAGAGCTAATTAACTTTGTTGCAAGACTAAAGCGTCCGATGCAACAACTAGCCGAAGTTTTAATTTCCGCAAAATGTAATGGCGCAGTCGGTAATTATAATGCACATATTATTGCATATCCTGAAGTAGATTGGCGTCAACACTCAAACGACTTTGTAACGTCTCTGGGCCTTTCTTTTAGCTCGTATACAACCCAAATTGAACCACACGACGGTGTAGCTGAAGTCTCCCACATAATGACACGCATCAACAATATTTTACTTGATTATAGTCAAGACATTTGGAGTTATATATCACTCGGATACTTCAAGCAAAAAACTGTTGCTGATGAAGTTGGCTCATCAACCATGCCCCACAAAGTTAATCCTATTGATTTTGAAAATGCCGAAGGTAACTTAGGGCTCGCAAACAGTCTGTTTGAGCATTTTGCTAACAAATTACCGAAATCAAGATTACAAAGAGATTTGTCAGACTCAACGGTTATGCGTAATCTAGGCGTTGCTTTTGCATATTCACTAATAGCTTATCAATCAATCGCTAAAGGTAATGATAAGCTACAAATCAACACCAAAGCTATGCAGGAAGATTTAGATAGTAACTGGGATATTTTATCAGAAGCAATCCAAACAGTTATGAGACGGTATAGTGTACCAAATGCCTATGAACAAATGCGCGATCTAACTCGAGGTCAAGGTATTAATCGTGAAAGTCTAATCGAGTTTATTAAATCTCTAGATATTCCTGAAAAATCTAAAGAAGAACTTTTAAAACTAACACCGCAGTCATACACAGGTCTTGCGCAACAGTTAGTAAAAGCATTTTCATGATAGAGACATATAGTCAGCAAGGACGTGTATTTGAGTTTGATGTTTTAGTTATTGGTACAGGACTTGCTGGCTTGCATTATTGTATGCAATTACTCAATGCAAACCCAAAGATAAAAATTGCACTAATAAGTAAAGTTGCAGCTAGTGAATGTAATAGCCGTTATGCCCAAGGTGGAATTGCTGCTGTTTCATCAAAAAATGATTCAAATGACTCGCATATTCAAGATACTCTTAAAGCTGGCGATAACTTATCTCATCGACCATCAGTTGAATCAATAATCAAACAAGGTCCTGCGGCAATATCTCAACTTGAACAATACAATATTGCATTTGATAAAAATGAAAATGAGTATCAGCTAGCCCAAGAAGGTGGTCATTCGCATAGACGAATATATAACTGCGGTGATCAAACCGGCTTAACTATGCTGACAAAATTACTTGCAACAGTAAAACAACAAGATAACATCCAATTATTTGAAAATCATACTGCCGTTAATTTAATTACCCACTATCATCCTTATAAAATAGGTAGTCATGGTGAAGTTTTAGGCGCATATATATTAGATTGTACTACTGACAGAATTCATACCTTTCTAGCCAAAGCCGTGGTACTTGCCACTGGTGGTGCTGGTAAAACCTATCGATACACAACAAACCCAATGGTTGCAACTGGGGATGGGGTTGCTATGGCGTATCGAGCTGGAGCAAGAGTTGGCAACATGGAGTTTTATCAATTTCATCCGACCCTACTCCATCATCATACATTAAATAACTTCCTAATTTCAGAGGCAGTTCGAGGTGAAGGTGCTATCTTAAAAAATGCGGATACCGGTGCGCGTTTTATGCAAAATTATGCGCCCGATAAACTAGAACTTGCAACTCGTGACATAGTATCACGAGCTATTTTCACCGAAATAGAACAAAGCTTTGAGAATTTTGTAAACTTAGATATTACCCATCAACCAAAAGAATTTTTAAAAAAACGTTTCCCACAAATTTATACAAAATTACTATCAATTGGCATAGATATGAGCCAAGATCTAATCCCTGTTATTCCTGCTGCACACTACCAGTGTGGTGGCATACTAACAGATATTAATGGTCAAACTGACCTAGATAGATTATATGCAATTGGGGAAGTAGCTTTTACAGGACTGCATGGGGCCAACAGACTCGCTAGCAATTCTCTACTTGAAGCTGTGGTTGTTGCAGCAAATTGTGCTAGAGCATCTCTAAGTGATGCTCTCAGACCTTGGGATTTTGAAATTAACATCCCAAACTGGGGCTGTGTTGGTGAAATTAATGCTAGACGAGCAAGTCAAATTAATGCACACTGGCGTGGTCTTCGTGGGGAGATGACCTCTTATGCAGGAATTGTCAGAACAGAAGACGGTTTAAATGATTTGTTAAAACTGATAACGCAAAGACACACAATTATTGAAGAATACTACTGGAAGCATAGGTTAAGCCGTGATTTCATTGAACTAAGAAACATAATATTAAATGCGGAATTAATAGTTAAGGCGGCTCTTGCAAGACGTGAGTCTAGAGGCGGTCATTACCGTGAAGATTTTCCAAATAAATATGCAAAGGCTATGGCAAGCACAGCCTCTGTAAATGAAACTAACAACCCTTTTTGAATGAGAAGAAAGTACATGTTTAAAAATACCACCACATATAAACCTACCTCATCAATGCTCAAAATTACTAATGATATGAGCATTTGCCAAGCTGATTATCCCCTTGATTGGTATCAGCCTGAGTTCGCTAGTTATGCAGAAGAGTATTTAGCTCTTCCTGATAGAAAACTAGTAACTATTTTAGACTGGATGACTCCTTACATGCATAAAGCTACGGATCATTTTGGTGATAAACTTATGTTGCTTGCTCATTACTACATGGGTGGTGATATTGTACGTCTAATTGAGCAATTTGGCGGACAAATTGGTGACTCATATCAACTAGCATTAATGGCTGCAAACCATCCTGAAAAATCAGTTATAATTGAATCAGCGGTCCATTTCATGGCTGAATCAATCAGTATTTTAGCTAATGATAATCAGCAAGTGTATATCACCAATCCAAAATCAGGATGCACGATGGAGATGTTTGCTAAAGACTTTATGGTTGAGCCAGCATTTTTAGATCTAAACCAAAGATATGGTGAGGATAACATCCTTCCAGTTTGTTATATGAATACATCTGGTCGTGTAAAAGCCATGACCGGCGCCCAAGGTGGCGCGGTTTGTACAAGCTCAAATGTTAAAAAAATATTCTCCTGGGCGCAAAGCCAAAACAAAAAAATATTATTTATACCCGATCAGCACATGGGAGAAAATGTTGCATACTGGCTAGGAATAAAAAATATCGCATACTGGCCAGGAGGAACAAAAGGAGCCCAGTATTCTCTTGCAGAACAAAATGAAGCAACACTGAAAAAATTTGACCAAGCAGAATTAATCTTATTTGCAAGCGAGTGCGCTGTGCACACTCATTATCAACCAGAAATGTGTGAGTATTGGCATGAGAGAGATTATACAACTATTGTTCACCCAGAATGCCGTAATGATGTAATTAGAGTCGCCAATCATGCTGGTTCCACAGCTTTTATCTGGGATTATGTTGTTAATGATCGAGGTAATACAAAAAAATATGCAATTGGCACAGAGAATCATATGGTTGAAAACCTCAAGCAATATTGTCTCCCAATGGGTATAACCGTTGTAAATTTAGCTGAAGCCAAGCAAAATAATGCCGAAAACGGCGTTGGCTGTGGCTGTGCTACAATGTCTAGAAATGACCCTCCGCATTTAGTTGCATTAGTTGATCTACTCCGTCAGGGAAAATCACTACCATATAATGAAGTGAAAGCTGGTGATATGGTTAATGAATTCACGGGTGTACGACAAAGACTGCAAAGAAATGATGAGCAATGGGTAATTGATAATGCTAAAAAGGCTCTCAATAAGATGATTGAAATAACTGAGTCTTGAGGTTGATAAGTACCTTAGAACCTGTTTAAAGTCTTTTAAGAATGATATGCTTTGCCGGGAAAGTAATAAAAATATCGGTACAATAAACAAGGATGTCAAAATGCATCATTAATACCCAAGAGACATTGGTAGAGAAAAACTTATAGAAATCGAACCATTATTCATGGGCCTGTAGATGATTACTTCTTATTTTTATCATCATTATAATTATTTAAGTACACCAACATTTCATCAGCTGTCTTCGGTTTACTAAAGTAATATCCTTGCCCTTTTTCACAGCCATTTTTAACTAAATAATCTAATTGCTCCTTTGTTTCAATACCCTCAGCGACCACTTCAATACCTAAACCTTTAGACAAAGATAATATTGAACTAACAATAGCTGTGTCACTTTGAGCGATGTTAATATCTCGTACAAACGACTTATCAATTTTCAACTCAAAGATCGGCAATAGCTTTAGGTGAAGCATAGATGAGTACCCTGTTCCAAAATCATCAATAGAGAACTTTACTCCAAATTTATTAAACTCTCGTAAATATTTCTTTGATGATTCCAAATCAATCATAACTACAGTTTCGGTTAACTCTAAAATCAGACAAGATGGATCAATTTGATATTTTTTAAGAAGACGTTCTACTTTTCCAGATATGCCATCTATAAATAATTGCTTTATCGAAAAATTTATATTGATATCAAATTTAAGACTAAATTTCTTTTTCCATTTTGAATATTGATGTAAAGCTTGTTCCATAACCCAGTCACCTACAGCAACTATTAAACCAGACTCCTCAACCAAAGGGATAAATTCTTCAGGGCCAACATCCATTAATAAACGATTATTCCAACGTAATAAAACCTCAACACCAACAATACAGTTATCCTTTAGAGAAATGATAGGCTGATATACCAAGTAAAACTCTTCGTTCTTCAAAGAAGAGTTTAGAAGCTTCAAAATTGTCTGTCTACGCAGGTGGGATTTTCTTAAAACTTCTGAGTAATATTCAAAACTAGAACCCATGGTTTTTTTAGCCCTATACATTGCCGCATCAGCTTTATTTAACAAACTTTTAGCACTAGAAGAATTGTCATGGCAACAATTAACACCAATACTTACCGATACTCGAATAGAAACATCTCCAATTTCAAGTGGCTCTTTCAAGGAATTAATAATTCTTTCAGCAATAACTGAGGCATCATTTAACGTCTTAATTCCAAAAGAAATTAAACCAAATTCATCACCACCTATTCTACCCCAAACATCCCCTTTTCGTGACTCATCTTTCCAAATCATAGCTAGGTGCTGTAATACTTTATCCCCAACTTCATGACCATAAGCGTCATTAATATCTTTAAAACCATCAATATCTATAAAAAAGATCGCAAAACAAGCTTTTTGACGATCAGATAATGATAAAACCTGTTCAATGCGACTTTCAAACTCTATTCGATTATATACTGATGTTAGTGTATCCTTTGTACTGATATCTCTATACTTCTGATTATGAAATTCAATTTTTTCTAACAAATATTGTAAATTGCTTTCGTCCATTACATTAGATATAGTATTTAAATTTAAAGAGCCTTCTTCTTGACTATTTTGAATAGCACTCAACATTCTTTGCTTAAAATAACAACAGTCTTTAACTTTCATAATATTTCTATATATAATTACCACATTATGAATAAGATTGTTTATCTCTTGAAACCTATATTGACCTTTAATTAAATATGCACCTAACCCTTTCTTTACAAATGAAATTTTTTGATTATCACTAACTATATTTACAAGTGCAATAATAGGTATTATAGGAGATACATCATGTATTTTTTTAAATACTTCATCACTATTAGATATATCCAAATCTATAATAATAATTTGAATGTGTTCTTTAAAATTATTAGGTAGCAACTGAGACTTTTTGAACGATGAGACACTTGTTAGATTGTAGTTAAAAACAACTTCTTTGCTTAAGGTTTTTTGCAGAGCAAGTTCTATATCAGGAGAAAGATTAATCAACAGCAAATCAATAACTTCTTTTTTTTGCGCATCAAATTTTGTCATGCTCTTAATTTCCATGCTTAGTCATAATTATCCTTAATAAAACACTCTGCTCATTATTTATATCGACAATATTATGTTTTACTTTAATGAAATTCTACAAAAAACCAAAACATACTTATTGTGCTATTTTGATTGATAATACTCCATTTATAGATTATTATTATATATAAATAGAGGAGATTTGTATGTCTACAGCAGCAAATGACCCACAACCAGATATAAGCAATGATGTACTACAAAGAAATACTCAAAATATTATTGCTCTTTTTAAGCTGTGGGGTTTAAAAAATGATGAGGAATGCAACCTTCTAGGTGGGGTAAGCCCGGCTCAACTTGCAAAATATAAAAATGGAAATGCTCAGATATCTGGACGAGATACCATCGAAAGAGTTGGTAATATGCTTGGCATACATAAAAACTTAAGAATTTTATATCCATATAATAAAGAAGTGGTTTATAAATGGGTAAAGAGTCGTAACTTAAAATTACATAACTTAAGTCCTCTTGATGTTATGTTAGAGCGTGGCTATCTTGGAATTTCACAAATCCGACTTTTCACCGACCATATTAGAGGCCAATAAATATGACTTTGTTTGATACAGCTATTGATTATTCAAAAGATGTATTTCGCAATATTCGCAGCATTAAAAAATCACAAAATTTATTCGATGATTTGAGCCCAGATCCTAAAAATTGGGAAGCTGCTATTTCACTAGACATTAACACTCACCCAGCTTTAAAAAATGAACAACTAATCCAACGCGGATTTGACTACAGCCAAAATGAATTTATTACATTTCCTTTCGAAAACATTACTGCATCAAGATTTAGTAACGGTTCAAATCCATGTTGGTATGGTGGTGAAGATCTTATAACAACGATATATGAAACTAGTTATCACTTTATTCAAGAAATTCAAAGTTCATATGATGTTTTTAAAAATGAAGAGGAAATTAGTATCGATAGACGAGTTGCATTAGTTAATTGTCATGGTCTAGCCTTTGATCTATCTGATAAAACAAATCTATACCCATGGCTAATAGATAAAAGTGACTATACCAAATGCCAAGAAGTTGGAATTAGAGTAGCTGATGAAGGTCACCCTCTTTTGAAAGTTGCATCAGCTCGTAAATACGATGGTATAAATATAGTGGTATTCAAACAAAAAGCACTCTCAAATGTCAGAGATTATTGTAATTTACAGTACGTATATAATATAGAAAGTAATAAGGTTAAAGTATTACGTGGTGATGAAGAGTTAAAATGCGTTATCTAAATAATGCTATTATTAACCACTATTAGATTAAATATAAATTTTTTTAATAATTAGCTTGTATGAGTAGCGGTTATTGTTATAATAAGCTCCTGTGCCGGGGTGGCGGAATTGGTAGACGCGCCGGATTCAAAATCCGGTGGTGGTGACACCGTGTCGGTTCGATTCCGACCCTCGGTACCAAAATATTGGAGTTAGAAATTAACACAAAACTCACAATAAAAAATGACTTATTTCTACCTGGCATAATTATTCTAGTGGCACTGCTCATTAGAATTTTTGCCATTAGTCATATGGACCTTCTAGTCGAAGAGTCCTATTACTGGAACTATGCAAATCATCTAGACTTTAGCTACCTAGATCATCCACCAATGGTAGCCTACCTCATCAAATTATTTACTATTATATTCGGCACTAATGAATTTGCTGTTCGCCTTCCTGGCATACTTTGTTGGATAATTTGCTCTATTTATAGCTACAGGTTAACGGAACTAATAAAACCTAAGTCTGGAATTTATTCGCTTTTATTATTAGCCGTGCTACCATTTTTCTTTATTCAGTCAATTGCAATGACCCCAGATCTACCACTAATAGCCGGATGGTCAGCTTGTCTCTACTACTTATATTTAACTCTCGTAAAAAATCAAACACAGTCGTGGTATCTAGTCGGAATAGCTTTTGGTCTTAGTTTGCTCTCAAAATATACTATAGTACTCCTGCTACCGGCCATCTTTATATATATGTTATTTGTTAATCAAGCATATAAAAAGTTACTTAGCCCGCAACCTTACTTGGCTGCATTGATAGCTGCCTGTTTTTTTTCACCGGTTATCTATTGGAATATTAACCATGATTGGGTATCTTTTTTGTTTCAAAGCACAAGAAGGTTTAATGAGACAAATGAATTTTCATTCCATCAACTTAGCGGATTATTTGTATTATTCTTAACGCCGCTTGGTGTTTGGAGTTTTGTGCTAATGTATAAAACTAAAATTCTCAACCAAAATAATATAAACAAAGACACCCAAAGATTTATACAAATATTCACAACAGTCCCATTGCTTTTCTTCGCTATTTTCAGCCTTATTCACGAAGTAAAATTTAACTGGATTGGCCCGGGATTGTTAGCTATTATTCCATGGATTTCCATACAAATAGCTAATAAATCATACCTTAAGTTATACAAGCTTTGGTTAATTACCGCAGTTGCACTGTTAATCGCATATTCTGGAATGATTTTTTGCATTACGACAGGTACACCGCAAAAAATATATCGAGCGGTTTTTTCAAAATTTATTAATTGGAATGATTTTCATCACCAGGTAAATATTATTGCAAAAGATATTGGAGCCAAATATAAAAAACCAGTTGCGTATTTACCAATAGATAAATACAACATTGCAAGTGAACTAGCTTTTTATCAAGATCGCGCTTTAAGTTTAAAACAAATCAATACCCGCCATAAAATAATTGGTAGAAACATCTTCGGCCAAGACTCACTCATGTATGAATATTGGTATGATAATAAACCTGTAGACGAAATGATTTTTATTATGCTGTGCGAAGAAAGGTATATGTTTGATCAGACTCAATTTGACATTGAAACCATTGCCCTCACACCTGTAATAAAGTTTTGGGCTAAAGCTCCGGGAAGCAATAACAACATCACTGCATACCATTACCAAGTTGTAGAAATGAAAAACTAGCTAACTAAAGCAGAGCAAACGCATCTTATGCTGCAAATCAAACCCAAATGTCGTCATTGCGAGCATCGCGAAGCAAACCAGATCGGTGTATTAATTAGGTGTCGATCTGGGTTAGTTCACAATGTTACTTAGCGATGCTCGCAACGACAAATTTTTCAGTGAATAAGTGTTCAAAATTAAGATGCGGTTGCCCTGCTAACTAAAGACTTAATTGATTTAAGACGCAATAGGAACAGAACTCGCAAGGAATCTGTTATACTATTCGCTGGCAATTTACTTTGACCTTTCGTTCTATCTATAAACTCAATTGGGTGTTCGCAAATTTTGGCCCCATTTTTATGAAGCATCCATAAAAGCTGTAATTTATACGCATAATGATCTGATATAAAATCATCTTCAAGGATATTTTTTAAGAAAAAATTCCTTGTTATACGAAAACCGCTGGTAAAATCTTTGTATTTGCCCGTTAAAATCATCCTAGCAATTTGATTGCCAACGATTGAAATAAGCTTACGGCGCATCCCCCAATCATTAGGAATACTACCATCAACAACATACCTACTTCCAAGAACAACATCATGAGTGTTCATCTTTGAAAGCATCGGTACTATATATTTTGGTTGATGAGAAAGATCGGCATCAAACTCTATCACAATATCGGCTTGCATCCTTGATAACGCGTACTTCATGGCTTGAATATATGCAGAACCTAAACCAGATTTTTGTGGCTCAGTTTCTAAGTGCAACCACGGGTATACTTTTAAAAGATTTACAACTATTGCTTGAGTATCATCAGTTGATGCGCTATCAAAAACCAAGACATGAATATCGAACCCTTCTGCTTGATTTCTAATTTCTGAGATAGCTTTTATGGTTTCGGTAATTACTTCTTCTTCATTATAGGTAGGAATAATAATTACAACTTTTTCAGGGTGCATAGATAGAGGCTTTAAATTATCAATTGCATAATTATAAACTTCATCCCAATCGAAGTCGATAGCTCAATTAAACTAAACATATTATGCTAAAAGTTATCTCTAGAAAAATACTTGTAAATCGGTTATGATATAACCGTTTTAATTTTGAGAAATATTAACATGCCTACTAACACACACAAATATATTATTGCTAATTTTTATAAGTTTGTTGGCCTTGAAGACTATGAAAGCTTGCGTGAGCCACTTCTAAACGCAATGAAACAACACCAAATTCTTGGTACTGTTTTATTAGCAAAAGAAGGAATAAATGGTGGCTTTGCCGGTGAGCCTGAAAAGATGGCATGTATTTATGATTATCTAAAACAAGATCCACGCCTTGCTGATTTAACCTTCAAAGAATCATTCGACGATCTTATGCCTTTTGAAAAAGCCAAAGTTAAACTTCGAAAAGAAATTGTAACTTTAGGAGTGCCTGGAATCGATCCTCTTCAACAAACTGGTACTAGAGTGAAGCCTGAAGAGTGGAATAGCTTAATATCAGACCCAAATGTGGTAGTAGTAGACACTAGAAATACCTATGAATTTGATCTTGGATCATTTAAAAATGCTATTAATCCTGAAACTGAAAATTTCCGCGACTTCCCCAAATATGTTGAGGAAAACCTATTAGATAAAAAAGATAAAAAAATAGCTATGTTTTGCACTGGTGGAATTAGATGCGAAAAATCAACAGCCTACTTAATGGATCTTGGCTTTAAAAATGTATATCAACTAGAAGGTGGTATTCTCGACTATTTTAAAGATATTCCTACAAAAGAATCAATGTGGGAAGGTGGTTGTTTTGTATTTGATGAAAGAATTACAATTGACGGGCACGAAGGTAGTAGCAAATAACAAAACTATACCCGTCGGCCTATAAAGTAAAATTGTATCCTATCCTAGAAGTTCTTGGACCAAACCTTTGTCTGAGAACTTTATTTTTTTACTACCTACAATTTGATATTCTTCATGCCCCTTTCCTGCTATCACAATAATATCATTAGTATCAGCCATTGAAACAGTTTGTTCGATGGCCTCTTTTCTATCAGTGAATTTTAATGCCCGAGTTGTGCTTAATAAACCCTTAGCAATTTCCGAGATTATTTTATCAGGATCTTCAGTCCTAGGATTATCACTTGTTAATACCACTACATCAGCAAATTCACTAGCAATTCGCCCCATTACCTCTCGCTTTGCAGTATCTCTATCACCACCACAACCAAATACAGCCCATATATTTCGCTTGGTATCGCTCATGGATTTCAAACTAGAAAGAGTTAATAGAACATTTTTTAGAGCATCTGGTGTGTGCGCAAAATCAACAATTACACACGGGTTATTTGCGACTATTTCCATCCTACCAGCCGATGGTTCTAACTTCTCTAGTACTTGACCGACATCCTTACTAGAGTAACCATGCGCGAGTAAACTGCAATATACTGCTAAACTATTATAAATATTGAACGCACCAATATTCTTTACTTTCACATGTTGACTACCAAATGAAGTTTTAATATCAAACTCACTGCCACTTAACGAATATACGCAATTTATAGCTCTAACATCACAACCATCTTCCAAGCCATAAGTTATCTTCTTGCAACTTTCATGCCTCGCCTGATCCATTATATTTACATATGGACAGTCATTATTTAAAATAGCAACAGAGATTGACGGGGACTGAAATAATTTGGACTTAGCCTCAGCATACGCCTTCATTGTATGATGATAATCTAGATGTTCATGACTTAAGTTGGTATAAATAGCTTGGTTAAAATCCACTTCATCAACTCGACCTTCTTGCAAGGCATGCGAGGAAACTTCCATACATACTTCATCAACTCCAGAGTCAAGATAATTAGCAAACAAACTCTGAAGGCATAAACTATCCGGAGTTGTATTATTTAACTTCTCAAGGCTTTTAATATTTCCCTGACCTAAAGTACCAATATACGCTGAACTGCGCCCCATTAAATCATGCGCGTTTGCTAGTTGATATGCAATTGTCGTTTTTCCATTAGTACCAGTTATCCCGGTAATAGACAAAGACTTGCTTGGGTAGTCAAAAAACTTAGCCGCAATTGTTGCCATAGAACGGGCGAGATTAGGTATTGGGATATGTGGTACTTTACTTGAAGATTGCTCACTTACACAGAAGTCCTTGGGTTCATATACAATCGCCACAGCACCTAAGTCTATTGCTTGATCGATGTAATTTCTTCCATCACTTATTGCACCAGGGTATGCAACAAATAAAAATCCTGGTTTTATTTGCCGACTATCATTATGTATGCCTAATACTTCACAATTTAATATTGGTTGATCAACCAATGAACTTAGTAATGACTCAAGATTCACAATTAGCCTCTTAAATTAAAGATTTTCATTCTCATCTCGTGGAACATCTAGGTATCTTAATGAAGCAGCCATTACTTTAGCAAATAAGGGCCCAGCCACGGTAGATCCATAATAACTTTTTTTAGTTGGTTCATTTATAAAAACAGCAACAATCACTCGTGGCTCAGATACCGGCGCAATACCTACAAAACTAGACATATATCGTCTTTTTTTATAACCATCTCTACCAGCAATTCTTGCCGTTCCAGTTTTACCTGCAACTCTATAGCCCGCAACTTTAGCAGATCGTCCTGTACCCTCTTTAACAGTCTTCTCTAACATAGTTAATATTTCATCAGCAGTTTCTTGCTTAATAACCTGCTTTTCCTCGCCTACTTCACTATTAAATATTAAACTTATTGGAAATAATCGTCCATGGTTTGCAAAAATAAGATATCCTTTAGCAATTTGTAAGGCTGTTACCGATAAACCATACCCAAAACTCAAAGTTGCTAAAACAAATGGGCTAGAAAAGGCTGAGCTAGAAATTACCCCATCACTTTCACCAGGATAACCACTTTTTGTTCTTCGACCAAAACCACTATTTTCTAAGATATTAATTAGTTGCTCTGGTGGACTACTAAGAGCCATCTTGGTAACACCAACATTACTAGAGTGACTCATTACTCCAGTTACATCAATAACACCATAGTTACTAACATCTTTAATGGTATGGCCATTAAGAACCATCCAGCTTGGTCTAGTATCAATTATAGTTTCTGGAGTATATTTACCTGAATCCAAGGCGCTAGCTATACTAAAAGGTTTTATCACTGAACCAGGTTCAAAAATATCAGTAAACGCCCTATTTCTATAACTTGATGAATTATATTTTCCTCTAACATTTGGATTAAATGATGGGGAATTGACTGCTGCTAAGACTTGTCCAAAACGTGTATCTAAGACAACGATTGACCCTGATTTTGCTCCAAACTCCGCTATTGTTTTTTCTAATTCAGAATACGCAAAAAACTGTATTCTTCTATCTATACTCAATTGCAGAGCATTCCCAGATCGCGGCTCACGAATGGTACTTAGCTCATCAATAATTCGACCTGTTCTATCTTTAACGACCCTTTTTTTACCGCTAATTCCAACCAACCAATGCTGATATGCTAGTTCTAACCCCTCTATACCATTATCATCAATATTAGTAAAACCAAGTAGTTGAGCTGTACTTGCGGCCTCAGGATAGTATCTTTTAAATTCTTCTTGAAATGCAACACCGGGAATTTTAAGATCCCTAATAGTCTTTGCAACTGTTGGGGTTAACTGACGCTTAATATATACAAACTCTCGACCTTCAGATCTTTTGACTCTCGAAGATAAATTCTTTGTTGATATTTTTAATAAACGAGCAAGTTTTTTCAATTGCACACGAGTAGGCGCAAAATCTTTAGGACTAATCCACATAGATTCTACAGGGGTGCTAATAGCAAGAGGAACACCTTCTCTATCTAGAATCATTCCACGATACGCAGGTATATCTATCACTCTCAAACTTCGAGCATTACCCTGTCCCTGTAAAAACTTACGATTTAAGACGGTTAAATCTATCAATCTCCACAACAAAACTGCAAACAATAAACTAAAAAATATAGCAACAATTAAAAGTCTGGAAAAATGACTTCCATTTTTTTCTTTAATCATTATTGGGTTCGCAGTACCATTATTGTTTTGTTATCAGGCAAAATCATATTAAGCTTAGTACGTGCTAAACTTTCAACTCGAGACGAAGTTGCCAAGCTTGCTTGCTCAAGTAGCAATCTTCCCCACTTAAGTTGCAACTGATGATTCTGTTGCTCTGCTGTTTCTAATTTGTTAAAAGTTAGACGCTGCATATTTGTCACATAAATAACAGCAAGAGCACTAACTAGTACTGAAACAATTAAACCAATCTGCAAAGTACTTGAAAAAGAAATTCTTATACTTGCCAATTGACCATGAAAAAAACTACTTTGATTTATGTATTTAGCTGCTGCGTTCATATCAATTTTTCTCCTATTCTTAATACCGCGCTTCTTGCGCGAATATTTTGCTGAACTTCAGCCTTCACTGGCTTGATAGCTTTACCAATACGTTTAAAACTGGACTTTATATCTATTGATCTTATTGGGACCTCTAAAGGTATTTCCTCCCCCTTTTCTTGTTTTCTCATAAATTGTTTTACAATTCTGTCTTCTAAGGAATGAAAACTAATAACAACAAGCCTTCCTCCTACAGCCATAACTTCTAGTGACTGTTCTAGTGTTGCAATTAAATCAGTTAGTTCTTGGTTAATATGAATCCTTATGGCCTGAAAAACTCTCGTTGCCGGATGTTTATGTTTCTCCCACTTCGGATGTGCTTTTTTAACAATTTCGGCAAGTTCTAAAGTTGTCGTAATCGGCTCTTCATCTCTTGCGCTAATTATTGCGCGAGCAATACGACCTGAATATCTTTCCTCACCATATTCTCTAAATATTTTGACCATCTCATTTTCTTCTGCACTATTAACAAAAATCGATGCATCTAATTCTTGAGTCTTATCCATGCGCATATCAAGAGGACCATCTTTCATAAAGCTAAATCCTCTTTTTGAATCATCTAGCTGCGGAGATGACACACCTAGATCCATTAAAATACCGCATATCTGACCAAATACTCCTAAATCTTTAGCGATCGCAGCTAGGTTTTTAAATGAACCATGCACTATTTGAAAGCGTTTATCATCTCCAAATTTTTCCTTTGCATGCTCTATGGCTGCTAAATCTTTATCTATTGCTATAAGTCGCCCATCTTCACTCAATTTATTAAGAATGGCTAAACTATGCCCTCCTCTACCAAACGTACAATCCACATAAATACCATTCGGTATGATTTCTAGACCACTTATAACTTCTTGCATTAAAACTGGGTTGTGAGTTTCCATAATCTACAAATTAAAAGTTTTTAATTCATCAGGCAACTGACCCAACTTGGTTGTTTCATCATCCAACCATTGATCTCTTCGTGCCTCCCAAATGGACTCAGCCCACACTTCAAACTTATTACTCTGACCTATCATTAATACTCTCTTATCTAATTTTGCGTATTCTCGTAGTAGTGGTGGCAACAACAACCGACCATTACCATCTAGCTTTACATCTGTTGCATGTCCGATTAATAAACGCTGAATTCTTCTAGTTGTTGCGTCAAAACTCGGTAACCGTTGCAGATTTTCTTCAATAATTTGCCACTCTTTAACTGGATACAACAAAAGACACTTTTCTTCGGTGTCGATTGTAACAACCAACGATGCTCCATCATCCATACCCAAAGCACAGCGGTACTTAGTCGGCACTGCAAGCCGTCCTTTTCCATCTATGTGTATGGCGCTTATTCCACGAAACATAATATTTGTTTATGAGGCATTACCCCCACAATTCTCCACTATTAATATATTATACTCCACTTTTATACACTATAGGGACACATTTTCCCTAACGTCAAGATAAAAATCTATTATTAAGCTCATAAATGTATTTTATGATCAATATATGACAAACAAGGCCAAAATAAATCTAATGACCGGTGAATTCAACAATAAGATTGAGCTTTGTATAATTAGTGTGGTTTATTTAGACAGGATTCATTTGTGCGGCGATTTTTATACCTTGCAAAACAAGATCTGGTACATGATGATCATATACCCCATGATTCTCAAATAAAGAGGCAAAGCCCCCTGTAGCTAAAACAGTAACATCCTTATCGGAAAATTCTTCTTTTTTTATACGTTTAATCAATTCAATTGTAGAGCCAATAGTTCCAAAAAAGACTCCTGACTGCATACTTTCAATTGTAGATCTACCAACAACTCGATTAACCTTAACTATTTCTACCGGTGGCAATTTTGCGGTGTTTTTTGAAAGTGCATTAACCGATAAACTTAATCCAGAAGTAATTACTCCCCCCAGATATTCTTTACTACTGCTAATAACACAAAATGTGGTTGCAGTCCCAAAATCAATAACAATTAAATTTTTATCCGGAAACTTATCACAAGCGGCAATTGCATTGGCAATCCTGTCGGCACCTACATCTTTAGGATTATAATACTTAATATTTAAGCCTGTTTTTACACCTGCCTGCAAAAAAAATGGTGTTTTTGCAAAGTACTTTATACATGCAGAACGAAGAGAATACTCGAGTTGTGGTACTACAGAACATATGGCTATTTTCTCTACCGAGCTTGGATCGAATTCATTTTCTCTCAAAACCGATTTAAGAAAAATTCCTAATTCATCTGAGGTGCTAACTTTCGAAGTATGCCTAAAACGCAGGCAAATACTCTCACCAGAAAACAAACCACCATATATATGTGAATTACCGACATCCAAACATAACAACATACGAAAAAAACCTATAAATTGCCAAACTAAAAGATAAAACAAGTCGGTCGATAAGCCGGGTTCTGTCGCGGACAATCATTCATCTGGGACAAACGTCACCGTTTGCCTCAAGCAACCTACCCGGATCTCGCATGGGCCATGCGTTATGATTTTACAATCATGTAGATCCCTATTTGGTCTTGCTCCAAGTGGGGTTTTCCCTGCCACGCCTGTTGCCAGACGCGCGGTGCGCTCTTACCGCACCATTTCACCCTTACCTACTAAAGCAGGCGGTATATTTTCTGTGGCACTTTCCGTAGACTCTCGCCTCCCAGGCGTTACCTGGCACTTTGCCCTATGGAGCCCGGACTTTCCTCCCCTACCCGTCTCAGAGTAAGAGCGATTGCCTGACCGACTATGCGAACAGATACTAACAAAATGATCAGCAAAAATCCAGCACTTATCAAGTAGTAAACAATACAAATACTTTAAACTAACTAACCTCAATAGACCCACTAGTAACGCATTTTGAATCAGCAAGAACTTGACGATATAATTTTCCATATTCTGCAGACATTTTTGAGGCTGTAAACAAGCTTTCAAACCTAAGTTGTGATTTTTGTCCCATTCTAGAGCTTTCATCTGGATGATTCCAAATGTAATCCATAGCCTCTCGAAGTGCCACGTGATCATTTGGCGGAACTACTACTCCAGTTTCACCATCATCATTTATATAACTTGTACCTGTGCCAATTTCTGTAGAGATCAATGGTTTTCCAAACATCGCTCCCTCTAGAAGAGAAATTCCAAAAGCCTCTGATCGCACATTAGATGGAAATACTAATGACAAACATAATTTTAAAAGAGAAATTTTATCTTCATCTGGGAGCTTTCCTACAAAGTGAACATTTGGCAAGTTTAGCTCTTTAGCTCTAAGTTTTAGCTTTGACTCAATAGGCCCACATCCAACAATTACTACCGGAAAATTAGTGCCGGCCATCGCCTCTAATAAGACATGTAACCCTTTATAATACCTCATTACACCAACAAACAAGAAAAACTTATCTCCAAAGCGATTTTTCCAATATGTTAATCTCTCTTGACGAGGCTCTGGATAATCTGATTTTTGAATACCGATTGGAATTACTACAGATTTATCTTTATAAGATTGTAAAACACTACTTGAATCCAAGTATTTTTGTGACGTTGCTACCAATCTATCAGCTGAATTCAAAAAATTTTTCATCAAAGGCGTGTATAGATATAAAAGCTTTTGCTGTCTGATTATATCTGAGTGATAAGTAACAATAGAAGGCTTATCAACTTTCCACACATATCTCATTAAATCAGCAAAAGGCCATGGAAAATGATAATGAATTAAATCATATTCTTTAGCAATAGAACCAAAATCTCGCAAAAGACTAAATGAAACAGGATTAGATGCTATTGAAAAGCTCTCTTTGTAATGAATATTATCAGCTAATGGAAAAGAATGATCTACTCCCGTTGGCCTTGAAGAAAGAGATAAGACACTAAATTCAAGACTAGGATCAGGATTATTTCTAATAATACTAGCAATAACTTGCTGAGTACCACCCATAGTATCATTAATAAATGTTTTATAGACATGCAGTATTTTCATTCGCCAATAATACTAGGACTAGCATATTTTTTCCAGCACATCTTGTAAATGTTTTACTGCTATTATTTCCATACCCATAGATTGCTTAGGAGCATTAGCGTGAGGAACAATAGCAGACTTAAAGCCATGTTTGGCGGCTTCTTTCAACCTTTCTTGACCACTTTGTACAGGACGAATCTCACCTGCAAGTCCAATTTCACCAAAAATTATTGTTTCATTATTAAATACTCGATTGCGCAAACTTGATATTACGGCAGCAATTAGTGCTAGATCACTACCTGTTTCTGTAACTTTCACACCCCCAACAACATTAATAAAAACATCTTGATCAAATGTAGCTATACCGCCATGGCGATGCAAAACCGCTAATAATATTGCTAGACGGTTATGTTCAAGTCCTGCAGTAACTCGTCTAGATTGTTGACCTTGCGCCTCATCAACTAACGCTTGAACCTCAACAAGCATCGGTCTTGAACCTTCCCAAGTTACCATAACCGCACTCCCGGGCATTGGCTCTGGAGCTCTAGATAAAAATATCGCAGAAGGATTTGAAACCTCCTTTAAACCTTTATCTGTCATAGCAAAAACACCGAGTTCATTGACAGCACCAAAACGATTTTTAATTGCTCTAATCACTCGAAACCGACTATCAGATTGACCTTCAAAATACAAAACACAGTCAACCATATGCTCCAAAACTCTAGGTCCAGCTAAAGCCCCATCTTTAGTAACATGCCCAACTAACAACACTGCTGTTTGCGTCATTTTAGCAAATCGAACGAGTTGTGCGGCAGACTCCCTAACCTGACTCACACCACCAGGAGCCGAGGCAATACTCTCCGTATAAATAGTTTGAATGGAATCAATAACAATAACCCTTGGTTTATCTTGTTTGGCATGAGAGAGAATGCTTTCTACTTGTGTTTCAGCTAAAAGACGTAGATTTTCAACCGGAAGTTGCAATCGTTTAGCTCGCATGGCAACTTGCTGTAGAGACTCCTCACCAGTTACATATAATACCTTTGCAAAAGAAGACAGATTAGCAAGAGTTTGAATTAATAAAGTGGACTTACCAATTCCTGGGTCACCACCTATTAAAACCACAGAGCCATCTACCAAACCACCACCTAAAACACGATTTAACTCTGATAAGCGACAATCTAATCTTATTTCATTATCAATAACAACGTCTTCAACTTTAGTAATCGCTGAGCGCTGATTAGCATAATTTGTATAACGTTTAGATGGCTCGCCACTTGTTTCACTAATCGCATTCCACGAACCACACTGCACACACTGCCCTGACCACTGTGAAAACACGGCCGAACATTTACTGCATGTAAATCTTGTTTTTACTTTCATAAAAATAATACCTCTTTTCTCTATCCTTAGGTATAATCTTGAAAATTACAACCTAAAAGAATGATAAAATGACTAAACCAATACCTTTCGAAAAATCAATCAAAGAATTAGAAGCCATTGTTATTCAATTAGAAAAAGGCGAACTATCTCTAGATGATTCACTCAAACAGTTTGAAAAGGGCATTTCTCTAGCTAGAATATGCCAAGAAAAACTTACAAGTGCCGAACAAAAAATAGAATTCTTGTCAGCACCAATAAAAACAACCAACGGCGACAACAATGAATAATCCCGCTATTATCAGCTATATTGCACGTCATGAACAAGTACTTTATGACCTAATTAAATCAGCAGAAATTCCCGCTGCACGACTAAAAGAAGCAATCTTATACTCTCTATTTCCAGGAGGAAAAAGATTGCGTCCTGTTTTAGTATATCTAAGTGGTGAATTACTAGATACAAATCAAAATGCTCTGGATATTATTGCTGCATCTATAGAACTAATTCACTCATTTTCATTAGTACATGATGACTTACCAGCAATGGACGATGATGATTTTCGTCGTGATAAACCAAGTTGCCATAAAGCTTTTGATGAAGCCACTGCTATTTTGGTAGGTGATGGAATTCAAGCTTTGGCAATAGATATATTATTAACAGAGCTACCAAAGTATCTTCCAATGGACCAAGTTGTAGCCGTTACCCATGAGTTATTACATGCTTGCGGACCAGCTGGAATGGTTAGTGGCCAGAGTCTAGATATGACTGAACTCACAAATCCAGATATTGATGAAGAGTCTCTATCAAAAATCCACTCTTTAAAAACTGGTAAGCTAATTATTGGTTGTATTAAAATGGCAATTAAAGCGAGTCAAGCCTCGCCTGCCGCTATAAAATCATTAAATGATTTTGCCGAATCACTAGGATTACTCTTTCAAATGCAAGATGATTACTTAGATAAGTATGATGAAAGCAACACTTTAGGTAAATGCAGATCATCAGATCAAGCTAATCATAAAATGACTTTTGCAAATATTTATTCTAAAGAAAGATTATCTAGTATAATCAAAAACCATATTGCTAAGTCTCAGCAATCTTTGGAGATATTTGGAGATAAAGCTAAAAATCTACAAGATTTATTATCGTTTTTAAGTGCAAGAACCTATTGACAGACATAATAAGCTCACTTATAATTCGCCTCAGTTATCAGTTTGGGGCTATAGCTCAGCTGGGAGAGCGCTTGCATGGCATGCAAGAGGTCGGCGGTTCGATCCCGCCTAGCTCCACCACTACAGAGTAATTAGTTCTAAATATGACTATGAATCTGAACTAAAATAGTGTATGATTCAACAAATCCTCAATACTTGAAAATTTGAGGTAAACCTGTAAATGTCCCCATCGTCTAGAGGCCTAGGACACTGCCCTTTCACGGCGGCAACAGGGGTTCGAATCCCCTTGGGGACGCCATCTTTCTGGCGTCATGTGAACACCATGAAAGCACCTTGACAACCTGGTGCTTTTGACAAAAACAATATCTCAAAAAATTAATTAAAATACCTTATCTAAATAAAAGGAAACCCAAGTGAAAGTAATTTTAATTGCTGGAGGCTCAGCCTCAGGAAAATCATCGTTATCTAGAAAATTATTAGATGCTCTTAGAACTGAAGGAAAAAACGCAGAGCTCATCATAATGGATAGTTATTACAAAGAAATTCCTGCTGATAGAGAAATTAATGAATACCGAGCTACTACTAACTTTGACAGAGTTAGTATGTTTGAAATTGATGACTTAAAAGACGATGTTATTTCTTTAAACGAAGGTAGGGATATAAATAGGTATGAATATGATTTTACCACCAATAGACGAAGAGCAGTTGGTAGTATATCTCAACCAGAGTTTCTTATTATTGAAGGTCTCTTCACAATGCACCTTAAACGTAAACTACCTGCTGATTTGTCACAGTTAACTGTATTTGTTGAGGTTAGTTCATATTTAACGCTTATCAACCGTCGTATTATAAGAGATCAGGCCACTCGAAACCTAACTCCCGCGCAAACTATTCAAGGTGAAAGAAAGTATGTTGGTATCGCCTATTTCCATAATATTGCAAGCGGTATGAGGGGTGTAGATATTAGCGTTGTAAATGACGATCCGATTGATAACGAACAACACCCTCTAGAAAAAGGTATTGATGATATTCTTGCATCATTAGAAGTCGAGAGAACTATTGTTCCTATTCCTGAAGAAGAATACACATGCGCACCTACTCCTGCACTAGGTTAAACGTAGGTATGTTTGAGAGACAAGCAAAAATTAAAAAATTATCAAGATTAAATAATTCATCTTCAGTATTAGGCAATCCATCACCTAATTTATCTGGATTTTTATAAGAGTATGAATCATACTGGGAAAATACATATGTTCTCAAGAAGTGGGCTATTGCCAACAGTTCTTGGTAGAGTTATCCCTCCTTATGAATTGCAGTACCTAACCATGAGTAAAGTTGATGAACGTGCGGCTAAAATTAGATGATTTCATGAGCCTTTTCTGGCAAGAAATATCAGAGGCGACTGGAGTTAAATATGATTTTTCTAATATAGTGAAATCCTCTAAAGAATTATGTTCATTAGAATGGTTAAATAAAAAACATAGCTTGGGTGGACTAGAAGTTAAAACAGATACTCTGCAGGTAATAGATAAATATGGCATGTCTAATAAAAGACTTTTTGCCATCGGTGAATTAACAAAAGGAGCTTGTTTCTTAACTACAGACTTAGGAACCGTGACCTCACACGCAGCTAGAGTTGTAGAGTTTATTAACTCTCAATTTCTTCTTAATCATAAAAATCCAGCAACTACACTCGAACATAGTGAGTAATTTAAAAATTAATACAAAAAGGTGTTATTGAACATTTATCTTAAATTTAGATATAGTTTTATAACATCATAACCTCTCAAATATTGTTCTCGTATTAAAACCAAATAAGCGCTCGTGCATTCTATAGGCATATTCATCTGTCATATTGGCAATGTAGTCACAAATTACGCGATGAGCTTGATCTGGATTTTCTGCCTTCCTGAATAAATCTCTGTTTTTATTGTCAAGTAAATGCTCTGGGTTTGAATTAAATGACTCAAAAAGTCTTTGTACCACCATCTGACCACCATATTCGAATATTCTAGCGGCTTGTGAATCAATAACATATTTATAAACGCAATTCATAAAGTATTTGAGTAACGCGTCGGCCTCAGGTAATAAAAAAGCATTATATTTTAATAGGTTATTCTCAAAATCATCATTTACCACTTTTACTTCAAGAGAGGTAACAAAATAATTAACTATTTTTCCAATTGACTCTTTTCTCTCAAATACTGATCCTGAAAATAAACAATCTAGTAAGCTATCTGTTGCTGTAGATAAAGTTGTATTAGCAAGTATTTCTCTCAATTCTTGGGTATCGCAATTATCTCTACAAATCAATCGCAAATGAATTGCATCCTCAAGATCATGAACCCCATATGAAATATCATCAGCAATATCCATAATTGAGCAGTCAAATGAGTGGTATTTAGCTTTAGAATGCGACTTTTTACTTGAAGATTTAATTACTGATTGAAACAAATTTCTATCATTTTCACTAAAAGGACTAAGAACCCAGTCAATTACATCTTGATCCTCATCAAAGTATGCCTTAGGAGGAAGCCAGTCATTAATTCTAATAGCGTTTTGACGGCAATTATCGGTTGTTACTGGAAGTTTTTCTGCTACAACTTCTGAGCGAGCTACTGGGTATTTTAAAATTCCTAAAAGAGATCTCCTAGTTAAGTCTAATCCATAAGATCCATAGCTTTCCTCAACCTTTGTAAGTAACCGTAAAGTTTGACCATTCCCCTCAAAGCCACCATGCTTACTCATCATATAATTAAGTGCTACTTCTCCCCCATGTCCAAATGGAGGATGACCTATATCATGTAGTAAGCAAATAACACTCATCAAATCATCATTGGGCAGAATATCTGTTATGGTATTATCTTGCTGATTAGTAATTAGATTCCTAACTAAAGCGCAACCAATAGATGCGACCTCCAATGAATGAGTTAGACGAGTCCTATGAAAATCACCCTCATCCGTACCTAAAATTTGAGTTTTTCTCTGCAGCCTTCGAAACGCTGGGCAATGTATAACCCTTGTTCTGTCTCTTTCATACGGCTCTCTGTGATCTTGATTGCCGCGTTGATGTGATTTTCCTGATCTGCGTTGTGTCCACATAAATATCTCTTTAATTACAAATATTACTAAAGTTTATTGTAAAACTGCAGATACTACTAGCATATATACTTATTTTTGCGGAAAGACGCATAAGAGGTCTAAATGATGAAAACAATTAAAATAATACTAATTTCATTTTCAGCAATGTACTTATCAGCTTGTATGATGGATGGAACAAGCATGTCTAATTTTGGCTCTTATAGACCTTACGGATATTCTGATTCACAAATGGTATATCCAGAAGGATATGAATCATACGGCTCATATGAACAGGGCGGTTATGATCCTGAGAGGCGCACTGAGAGCAAAGTTGTTGTACCTAACTCATATCATGTTGGCTCTGGTAACCCAACACCATCTAAAGATTTAGATAAGAATTGGGTGAATAGTCAAAACCCACAATCTTATACAATCGAGCTTGCCAACGACAGAAAACCATCAAAGGTTGCCGGAGTTCTTTATAAAGCTCCTAAAAATGAAAGATCTGCAGAGGTAAAAACAAGTAGTGGTAGTTATAAGGGATTATATGGTAGCTACCCAACTTATGAGGCTGCACAAGAAAAGCTAAACTCATTGCCAGATAATGTTAAAAAAGGCGCTGGAATTAAGTCTTGGGGCAGTGTCCAAAATGATGTTGGCTGGTAAAATATCAGGAGCCACTGCTAAGTAAGACCATGACACTTACAACACCTGCGGGGCTTTTGTCATCGACGCTAAACTGCTTTACTGTTATAGCGTGCTTTCCACAAAAGTCCCATAACCAAATCACAAAACTATTATATGGTACCTCATCAAAACTAAGCTGAATATTGCCATCATTAGTTTGTTCCAATTGATAATGAAATTTCTGAAAACTGCTGTGTTTTAACTCATTTGATAGTTCTGAAAGAGCCTCCTCACCACTCAATGACTCAGTAGGAGTTACATCAATATATTGAGAGCGAACCATCTTCATCCACTGTAGAGTCTCTTTTCCCTCAGTTAGTAATTTTTGCTTATCTTTAACAGAACTTACAAGAGGAGAATATATTAGAGCATAAAAAATGTAACAACATAAAAATACAGCTGCAACAAGAAGCATTCTTCGCTCTCTTTCATTTATCTGCTCTAAGTACTCCTTTATATTTATCATGATAACTCCAAAGTAGCTATTACCTTATCACCTTTAGTTGCTGCAGAAGATTTACGTACTGTGACGTGTAGTTTTTTTAATCTCAATGCAAGCTTTTCTAATCCATAAAAATCATGAGAGGTAATACGTACAGATAAGTTTGAGTTTTGGAACTTAAGTTGTTGAATAGACACATAATCATCTTTATCAAGATTATCTGGGTGCACAGCAGCAGATAAGTTAGCAAGCAACTTCCATATTCTTGCATCATATCCTGATTCATTTTTCTTTAATAGCTGATTTATACGAAACTTAGGGCTAATAACTTGTTTAGCATTAGGAAAAAACTCTCGATACACAACGGCAATTTTTTTATCATAATCAGATAACTGATTATCTAATACTAGCCAAGAAACAAGGTTTGTTAAAATTAAGCCGCAAACCCAAACTGAACCTAATATGATTGCAAGCTTATACCATCGTTTAGAACTATCTTTGTGTGTATTATGTTGAAACTCTCCTTGACAAAAGTTCATTGGATTTTTTTTGAATAATTGGGTTGCAACCCAGTTATAAGAATCCATATCTACTTGTGTGAATTTTTCGGAGTGTTGCAAAACTTGACTATCTGTAAATTTAAGAACATGAGAAAATGAAGCTTGGCCTCCTAGGTACTTATCAAGTAAATCGATACTAAGTGCACCTTTAAAGTTAATATCATTTACAAGCAAGCTACTTTCAATTACACATGCCTCACCAATATTTAACGAAAACCACTCGTTAGTGATTACATTATATTTAATATTAGCGCCAACTAATTTAGCTTTTAGATCAGAAATAATTTGTTTATCTGTTACTAATATTAAATAACGATTATTCTCATAATGTTCTTTATCAAAAGAGAAGTGGAGATTTGTTACTGGTTGCGCAAGCTTATCCTCTAATGCATATGTTAATGCTGGTCGAGCTTTTCGCTCATTAATATAAGGCAACTCTAACTCATGAATACAAGAGACATGTGTAGGAAGTACGACTATAGTTTTAGAATTTTCTTGGAGTTTTTTAAAGTCTTCTATAGATCTTAACTGCAGAGGTTGCTCAACATTACCTTGCTCATCCAGACGAACACTTAAACAATTTTCATCATTAAAATGCTCTGAAAAAATATAACAAGTTAACATATCTCCCCTTTCTGATTAACAACACGACTACTTCTAACGTAGTGTAACTGCGAACATACTAAAAATATAGGATATAATATTTTTTATCTAAATAACATCAGGGAATTAAAACAAAATAACCGAACTAGGGTTTTCAAAAAAACATGGATACCAACTATAAAAAACAAGAAAAGTAGCGATTAGTAATTATTTTCTAACTCTACTTATCTTTTGGTATCCATGCAATCAAGTTACATATGCTTATTAAAATTAAGCAGAAGCAACTTCAACATTAACAACAGCCACTACATCACTATGTACTTGAACTTCTACTGTATATTCACCAACAGAATGAAACACACCATCAGGCATCGATATTTCACGCTTAAGAACTTCTAATGATTTTTCAAGTAGTGCTTCATGAATTTCTGTAACACCAACTGAACCATATAGCTTACCTTCATCACTAGCTTGAGCTTTGATTACTAATTTAGTATTGTTAATTTTTTCAGCTCTTTTTTCAGCTTGAGCTAGATTATCAGCAGCTTTTTTCTCAAGTTCAGCACGACGGCTTTCAAAGTTTGCAATGTTTTTTTCTGTTGCAAAAACTGCTTTATTTTGTGGAACTAAGTAATTACGTCCATAACCTGCTTTAACAGTAACTGTATCACCTAATGAACCCAAATTTCTAATTTTTTCTAATAATATAACTTGCATTTTATTTAACCTCTTTTTCTAGGTTTTAAAGAAAATAACCTTAAATTTAAAAAACTATCAATTAATCCCAACATACTATAAAAAGGAACCGTGACAAAAGGCACGAGTATTAATGGAACCAAAAGTAGCAACAATAACCGAGAGTTTTTTCTATCCACAACATTAGCGCAAACACTCATGCCAGCCAGTAGAAAATATAAAACAACAGATGGCAACAAAATCATAGCTACAATATTTTGTCCACAAGCGGCACCAAAGATAATCAATAATACCAACATTGCTAATTTATTGGCTCGAAAACTTAATACTTCTTGTTTAAATCCACCTGGATTATAAAGTCGTGACTGTATAGATCTTGCTGTCATTAGTGCAATTAAAGCCGAAACCATAATACTAAGCATTTGTAACCCAAATGCATAACTTGCAATAACCGCTTGATCAATTTTAGTTTCAGACAACATTTTTACGATAGCAGTGTCTGATTGTGTTTCTCTTAAAATTCCTTGCAAATACACGTATTGCGAAATTATAAACTCAGGAGCAAATAATTGAATACCTATTGTAGTTAAACTAATTAAAAGAAAAAAAACGCACACGACTGATTGCCATGTCATGGTTGTACGCAATGCACAAGCTGCCAAGTAACAAGGTACAAACAATGTCATCGAATTAACTATTGCTGGAAAAGTAGATGTGGCAACCAAGGAGCAACCAAAAAACACACAAGTTACAGGAATAACTAACATAGCCCCTTCACGCCAGCCTTTTCTAAGGGTGATAAGAGCAACGAAAACTACTGCTAACCAAGATGTAAATGGAATCATTGCTAATATCATTGTGCATAAGATTGCATAATTTTTATTAGCAAATAATAACTGTAAATGCTTTTGCATTAACTCCCTAATGTGTGCCATACATTACCTATGGCTATCGCAGTAAGGTATTAATCCTAATATTCTAGCTCTCTGAATTGCTTTTGCTATACGACGCTGATCTTTAGCGCTAGTTCCAGTAATTCGGCTAGGTACTATTTTACCAGTTTCGCTAATATAATTTTTTAATAAATTAATGTCTTTATAGTCTATTTCATTTGCACCATCGGTCAAACGAGAAACTTTTTTACGACGAAAATATTGTGACATACTATTGCTCCTCTTAAGCTACATCTCTAAAATCTTTAGATTCTTTTTTCATCATCACTGATTCAGTGGTAACGGCGCTTTTCTTCTTCATTACTAAACTTCTTAAAACAGCATCATTAAATTTAAATGCTTCGCTTAGTTCATCTAAAGTTTTTTGACAGCACTCAATGTTGAACAAAAGATAGTGGGCTTTATGTAAGTCTTGAATAGCATAAGCAAGTTGTCTACGTCCCCAGTCTTCCTTACGATGTATTTTACCATTGTTTTTTGTAACAATAGACTCATAACGTTCTATCATTCCCGCAACTTGCTCACTCTGATCAGGGTGAACAAGAAACACAACTTCATAATGTCTCATAATATGTTTCCTTATGGTTGAAGATATAAAGTTCTTTGTAAGTCTTTATATCAATTAGCCTTCAATAAATACAATTTAAAGTAAGGCAAGGTTTTAAAAGCGTCATATATTAACTCTTTTTATCCTAAATTAATATAGTTTTCGAATATTAAATCTATAGTCGACTACCAGAAGAAGTAATCTAAAGCGATTTAAGCATGGGGACTTACAATGTTGTGCTAATTTCACTATTTTTAATTTATTATTGCAATAGCACCTAAAAAGGGAATACTTATGATATTTCACGCATTTTATAATAATTTCAATTTACGCTCTTGTTAATAAATCCAAATCAAGATAGTCTTTGATAAGGAAAATCATATCAATCGTACTAAAGATTGGAATGTACAAACAATGGATTGTAAAAAGCACCAGGAAGTGCTAAAGATTTTATATAGGGCGAAGATGAGAAAGTATTTATTTGTGTTAATTAGTTTTTTAATGTTATCTTCATGTAAGAACATTGGACCTCTAGAAATACCAGTTGATCGCCGTAATTATAACGAATCGCTACAACATAGTGAGATGCAACAGCATTTACTTAATATTGTAAGGTTACGTTATAGTGACCCTCCATACTTTTTAGCTGTAAACAGTATAGTCGCACAATTTACTGTTTCAGCATCTGCAACCGCAAACGTAACAAACCAAGCACCACCTCCATTATTAGTAGGGTTTGGGGAGTTATCATCAACCTTTTCAGATAGCCCAACCATTACATTTAGCCCGATTCAAGGTGGGGAGTTTTTAACAAGACTAATGTCACCTATTGATATTAGTGTAGTGTATATGTTACTGCGCTCTGGATGGGGAATTAATCATATAATTCGACCAATTACCCAAAGATTCAATAATATTGAAAATGCTAGTATTGCATCACGTGTTACATCATCGCGAATACCAATATATAAAGAGTTTATGGATATAGGCTACACCCTTCTTAAGTTGCAACATACAAACCAATATCTAATGAGAATGAGTAAACTGCATAATAAGTTTGCGATTCATTTCATTATTCTCTCATTTGAAGGTTTAAATAAGCATGATATGGCTAATCTTAAAAAAATAGGAGTCGATAAAAACCGCAAAGATTTTTGGCTAACTGATACCTCACCAGAACGTCCAAATGAAATATATATTGAAACCAGAACAGTTTTAGGATTACTCAATTACTTTTCTAAAGGGGTACATGTTCCTGAAATAGATGTGAAAAATAAGCAGGCTCTTATAACTTATTATCCAAATGGTGACCGATTTTACTGGGATGAAGTTACAAAAGGATTATTCGAAGTACATTCATCCCAGTATAAGCCCAATAATGCTTTCGTAAGCATTTGGTACCGAAATAAATGGTTTTATATTTCAGACTCTGATTTTGACTCAAAAGAAACAATGAATCTAATTATGATTATAATGGGTATATATCAAGGTAAAGTAGAACCATTCTTGCCGGTATTTACTGTCAGCTAAAATAGCATGCTCATAATTCCTGAATTAATATTCTTGAAATTATGGGCATTACAACTTGAAGAAGTATTTGGAGTTGCCACCCTAATTTTCATTAACCTTTCTTCTCCTAGTGGCGCAAGAACTATTAACCAATGCGTACTACTGAAAAGTATGTCTCCAACTTTTATTTGCAAGCAAGGATAATCACCTATCCGACCAATCAAAAAGTTATACTTCCTCTCTTTATCCTCTAAAACACAACCGCCCTTCTCTATTTTTTTTATGTTCATATCTAAATTATCATTAATACATGAAGGCATAAGATAATTCTCAATGTTATTACTAATTTTTACAGCAAGCTCTTCAGTTGCATAAAAACTCTTATGAGAGTTAATTAAATTGTTGGTCAATTTAATATGTAAATACAGTGAATTCTGTATTGAAATAACTAGCATGGTTAAAACTAACAAAATAACAATCGTTGTTATAAATATAAAACCCTTATTTTCACTTCTCATTTCATCCTTACTCGCGCAATTAATTCATGTGTAGAGTTATCCTTTAATCCTAGTAACAAAGTGACTACTGTATAACCCTGATTATATTTGCTAGATAAAGACATACTTTTAATAAGAGGCGTTAACTCATTTGTGTCACGAAATCTATAATTTAGAGACTTGATTCCTTGTCGGCTATTTTTAATAAAATATGATTCTTCTATCCACTCTCCGACATAAATAGGTACTTGATAGTTAAAATGCAAAGAATTTAACTCAACATTAAAACCTTCATAATAAATATTATGTACTTCGGCATGATAACAATCTGCAATTAAAAGAGGAGTCGATCTGTTTTTTTTTATATTAGAAGGAATTTTTAATTTTCTCTGACTAGTTGACTCTTTATTAATGGTAAATTCATCGCTCATACGATTAATATGCAAAGAGTTTTCTCCCACCAGCAATGCCTGTAAATTAGCTTTATTCGTTCTTGTATCAAATGTGTCTAGGTTACTAATTGTCAAACAAGGTGTTGCACCAGCCTTTTGAATACTTCTACGAATTAAATCATACGCCAACTGCAGATCTACTGCTTGTTCAAGATTATTTTGTGAGATAATAACTTGACGTTTAACTTGAATATATTGCTGAACCAAACCACCAATTAGTAAATTAGCTAATAATAAACTTATTAATAACTCGACTAAACTAAACCCTCGTTGTTTTAATTCAAAATTATTATCTAATTGTGTTACGGTTGCTAGGCGCGTTATTACTTTCTGGACTAGCTGACTTGTTTGCCACTGTTGCTTTAACAAAAGTAGTGATATGCTTGCAACTAAAAATAATGAAACTAATACTTCAGCCAGTGAAAACCCATGATTTTTATGCATTATTTATTCCTGAGGTTGGATAGTAAATATCGTATCACTGCATGTTCTGAAGTTGCAAGGAGCGCTAGATAAAATGAAATACAACTATAAAAACTTAACTCACCACGGCATTCAATCTCTAAAACCATATATACCAGGAAAATCAATTGAAGAAGTTGCTAGGGAGCAAGGAATAACTGATATTATCAAGCTTGCCAGCAATGAAAATGTTTGGGGATGTAGTGAAAAGGTAATCCAAGCATTGCAAGATCTTTCAACTCAAAATCTGTCTCTCTACCCAGCTTCTATCTGTCATCCTTTTAGAGAGCAAATCGCAAAGTTCTTGAATGTAGAAACCGAAATGTTAACTCTCAGCAATGGCTCTGATTTGTTAATATGTTTACTGCTGATTTGTTTCGCACTACATAACGACAAACATATTTTAACCCACGATCATGCTTTTATCTCATATCAAATACAAGCCAAAACACTTGGAATACCGGTTGTTAGCACTCCTACAAAGAACTGGGAAGTTGATATTGACGCAATGATTAATGCATGCACTGAAAAAACAGCCATGATTTTCTTAGCAAATCCTAATAATCCAACAGGAGGATTAATCAGTTATGAAGATGTAAAACGCTTAATTGAGTCAATTCCAGAAACAACAATCCTAGTTCTTGATGAAGCCTATTATGAATATGCCAAGGCTGACTTCAAAGGAAATTCAATTGATCTAGTTAAAAAGCACTCAAACATGGTGGTAATTAGAACCTTTTCAAAAGCTTACGGTTTGGCTGGATTAAGGCTAGGGTATGCAATATCAAATCCACAAATCACTCAACTACTTTATAGTGTCCAATTACCTTTTGCCGTAAATATTGCCTCCTTAACCGCTGCAAGTGTCGCCCTTAAAGATCAAGACTTTATTGATAAAGTTTTATCATTAACTAATCAAGGACTACAACAGATGAGAGATGGGCTAGATAATCTCAATATTCCTTATTTGCCAAGTTCAGCAAACTTTATTACTATCGATTGTGGGCGAGATGGCAATGATGTTTTTGATTTTCTACAAAAAACTGGGATTATTACAAGGCCTCTGCATCCTTATAATATGAGCAACTTTTTAAGAATAACTATTGGTACAAAAGAACATAACGAACGAACCCTCAGTGCTTTATCTAGAGAAATTAAATAAGGAGTTTTAAAATGACTAGTGATTTAACAAATAAACATTGTGAGTCTTGTGAAGGAATTGGCGCGGCTCTGACTGAGATACAAATTAAAAACCTATTACCACAACTATCTGAAAACTGGGAAGTTTCCTCAGATAATTGCTCAATGAAACGCTCATATTCCTTTAATAATTTTTATGAAACCATGGCCTTTGTAAATGCGCTTGCATGGATTGCGAACACTGAGAATCATCATCCAGATTTAGAAGTAGGATACAACTACTGCCATGTGGTTTTTCAAACTCATGCCTTAAAAGGCTTATCACAAAATGATTTTATATGCGCGGCAAAAACAGACTCATTAACTGTGTAATATCTAATTTACTTCTGTATGTGTTTCTCAACACATACAGAATATCATTCTAATCGGTATGATCTAGAGCTGACAGTTCTTTTGCTGAAGCATCAAAATACCCATCTCGTTTAAACAGAGCTTTTAAATTCCGCAAAGCTTGTTTTATACGTTGCGGATTTTCTATCAGTCCAAAACGAACATATCCCTCTCCCTGCTGACCAAAGCCTATACCAGGAGAAACAGCCACATGCGCTTCTTTTAATAAATACTTACAAAATTCCAATGAACCCATCTTCTTATAAAAACTAGGAATAGGAGCCCAAACAAACATAGTTGCCTTTGGTCGAGTAACTGACCACCCAATATCACACAGACCATCACACAAGACATTTCTACGATTTTCATAAAGATCACGAATCTCGTGTACATAACTATCCGGTCCTTCTAAAGCTGCTATGGCCGCTACTTGAATAGGTGTGAATGTACCATAATCCAAATATGACTTTATTTTAGTAAGTGCCGCAACTAACTCCTCATTACCACATGCAAACCCTACTCTCCAACCAGGCATATTATAAGACTTAGATAGCGAGTATGTTTCTATGGCAATATCAATAGCTCCAGGAACTTCTAATATAGATGGAGCCTTATAACCATCAAAAACAATATCTGCGTATGCTAGGTCATGAATAACCCAAACATTATATTGCTTTGCGATTTTTATAACTTCCTCAAAAAATGACAGGCTCACACAATGAGTACTAGGATTTGCAGGAAAACCAAGGACTAAAGCCTTTGGCTTTGGCCATGATTGCACAATACAGTGTTCAATTGCTTCTAAAAACTGTTCCTCATTAATCAAAGGTACATGCTTTACGTTAGCGCCGGCAATGACAAAACCATAAGTATGAATAGGATAAGCCGGATCAGGAACAAGTACTGTATCCCCTGGACCTGAAATGGCTAAAGCCAAATGAGATAAACCCTCCTTGGAACCAATTGTCGTCACAATTTGAGTTTCAGGATTCAAATCAACCTCATAGTTTCTTTTATACCAAGAAGCCATTGCTCGTCGAATACGAGGTATTCCTTTAGACATTGAATAACGGTGCGTATCTGGACGCTGAGCACTTTCTACAAGTTTATCAACAATATGCTTTGGAGTTGGTTGATCAGGATTACCCATACCAAAATCAATAATATCCTCTTGCCTAGCACGAGCCTCGGTTTTAAGTTGATTTAAGGTGTTAAAAACATAAGGAGGAAGGCGCTGGATTCTAGGAAATTGTGTCATATTATTCAACCAATTAAATTACATACATTTGCTTAACATTATAAATAGATACTAAGAGTTGTAAATATTACTATCAGAATTAAGTTTCAAAAACTATTAAATAAGACTAGAAATTTACACACAAGGCCACGTCATCCAAAAAGAGGCGGAGCCTCTTGAAGGATCTGCACCCGGGAGATGTCTCGGCAAGCTCGACATGACGAGATCTCGGATTATGTCTCAACAAGCTCGACATGACGGGGTCTTGATATGTCTACAAGACCTCTACCAAATAACACATTTTTTAACATTAACCATTGCACTATTATCTTGGATATTAAAAGCCTGTTTAAACTGTGGCATATTTGCTAAAGTTCCGTTTACCCTATAAACTGCAGGAGGATGTGAGTCAATAGTAACTAAATTCACTGACTGCTCCGGACGCATATTATTGGCCCAGATATGAGCAAAACTTATAAAGAACTGCTGATCTGGTGTATAACCATTTATTGTAGGAGCCGTTTTATATTTTTCTGACTCATGAAAAGCACGATATGCAAGAATTAACCCTCCTAAATCAGCCGTGGCTTCCCCAACAACTAATTTACCCTGTACCGAAACATCGTTGTTTACCTTGTACTTAGAGTATTGATCAACTATACACTGGGTAGCCGCTTGAAATTTCTTCAAATCCTCTTCTTTCCACCAGTTTTGTAAGTTACCTTTAGCATCAAACTTAGCACCTTTATCATCAAAACCATGAGTTATTTCATGCCCTATAACAACACCAATGGCTCCATAATTTACAGCTTCAGGAGCTTTTGGATCAAAATATGGAGGCTGCAAAATACCCATTGGAATATTAATACTATTCATAGACGAATGATAATAAGCATTAACCGTTTGTGGCGTCATTTCCCATTCATTTCTATCAACAGGCTTACCAATTTTATCCAAATCACGCTTAACCAAAAACTTACTACACTCTAAGATATTTAAAACATATGGACCACGATTAATTTTTAATGATGAGTAATCACGCCATTTATCAGGATAGCCAACCCGATCTTCGATTAAATCCAATTTATTAACTGCCTCAGTACGTGTCTCTGGGGTCATCCACGCTAAACGTTGTAAATCAGAACGTAATACCTTACGGATATTTTTAATCATATCCATAACTTCATTTTTTGCCGCAAGTGAAAAATATTTTTCAACATATAATTGGCCAACAGCAAAACCCAAAAAGCCACTTTCTGTTCCAACTACTCTTTTCCAGCGCGCAGGTAGTGTTTCAATACCTGACAAAACCTTGGCCATATGAAAATTTTGCTGAACAAAAGGCTCAGACAAATATGATGCAACACTGTCTAGTAAATGCCAGGTTAAATATGTTTGCCAATCTTGTATTGAAAATTCTACCAGTGCAGTATTTACTGCCCGCATAAAATCAGGCATTCCCATATTTAATTCAGTCAAATTAGACTGACCCATAGCACTTAAATATTTATCCCATGAAAAATTTGGAGTTAAATCAGATAACTGTTTCAAATCCATAATATGATAAAGAGCATCCGGGTCGCGAAGCTCAATTTGACTCATTGAAGACTTTGCTAATTTCATCTCCATTTTCATAACTGTATGAGCACGCTCTTTAGCAATTTTTTCATTGTCACCATATAACTCAAACATCTTGGCCATATGAGAAATAAACTCTTCTCGAATATGCTGAAATTTTTTGTCTTCTTTTAAATAATAATCTTTATTAGGTAAACTCAAACCGCTTTGTCCAACTGCCGCTATAACCTTCGTGCTATCCTTAAAATCTTGCATGCTAGAAAAGCCAAACACAACTCCAAGACCTATCTTATGAAAATGGGTAATAGCCTGTTGTAGATCAGCTACATTCTTTATTGAATTAATTTTGGCAAACTCTTTCTTGAGCGGAGTTACCCCTAACTTATTAATACTACCTACATCCATACCACTATAATAAAAATCACCTACTTTTTGCTCAATACTACCTGGTTTTGCCTTTGTGTCTACAGATGCCTTTTTGAGCATTTCATGAATCCTAACCCTGTTCTTTTCTTGTAAAATAGAAAACGAACCCCAACTAGAATAGTCAGCAGGAATAGGATTATTTTTCATCCACATCCCGTTAGCAAAACTATAAAAATCTGTATTGGCTTGTACCTTGTTATCAATCCAGTCTATGTGCAAAGGATCATTATCTGATATTGGTGCCGCTTGGGCATTTAAAAACAAAGAACTCAAAAGAATAGTAATAATAGGTTTCATATATAAAAGTCCATTCATAAACTAAAAATAGATTACCTGCATATATCATTACTTGCAAATGATAAATCTTCCTGTTAGCTTAAACAGACTTGCAAGTGTTCCGTCTCCTCGAGAATAATCGTTTATATGCACACCCAAAATAAATTAGTCAAAGTTAATGGAAGCGCCCTTATAACCGCTCTTTTTATAATGACCCTAATTGCAATAACAGTTACCTCAATGAGCTCAAAGCTGCAATTAGATATTCATAATGCACGCATAGTAATAAATAGTGACAAACTATATCTAGCCTCTCAAGCCGTTTCTTACTGGGCTATAGATAATCTAAAAGATCCCAACCAAAAACTTAAACCCACAAACTCTCAAGGAAAAATATTAATATATCCTGAAAAATTTAAAAACATATATCCTGGAGTAAAAACTACCGGTGAAGTATACGACCTCCAAGCTAAATTTAATTTAAATAATCTAGTAGAAGCATCCTATCAAACGACATTTTTAGAGTTAATAAAAATAGCTCTACCAAAAACCGATAACAAAACAAGAAAGCTTATCGTAGACGCAACTACTAATTGGGTTAAAGGAATACCATCCTCAAGCGCCACTCATGACGAATGGCTAGATCGATACCTTAGCCAAGATCGAGTATACCTACCAGGTTATCAGCTTATGCAAAGCGTATCTGAATTTAGAACAGTCTTTGGTATTACTCCAAAAATATACAATGCATTAATACCATATATAACTGCAATCCCTGAAACTACAGCAATAAATATAAATACAGCTTCAAAAGCTATACTAAAAGCCCTAGGAGGTGACATAAAAGATAAGGATATAGAAAAACTAATTAAATTACGCAAGCACAAAGAAATCAAAAACATAAACGAAATAAGCAAAATTTTAATCACTCTCAACATCCCAAGTAATGAACTAACTGTCAATAGTGATTATTTTTTAATAGTCGCGAGAACTACCGTTGATGATCTAACTTTTACAAACTACACAACTGTAAAACGTTTTACAAGAAACGATAAAAAATTAATGGTTGATGTTGTCAAGAATAGCTTTAATACCATCTAAGAGTCATCGGAATCTAACTTTCGATCCATCCTTGGTAGAAGTAACCAATAATGACCAGAATGTTTCATTCGAACAGCCGTCTCTTTAGCACTACGACCTTCACCGAAATATATATCACCACGAACCATTCCTTTAATAGAACCACCAGCATCTTGAGCTATCATTAACCGATCAAGATATTTTTCCTTTTTCTTTAGAGGGTCATACATCTTAGTTGTTAACCATAAGGGCATGCCCATTGGTATCCACTTTCTATCAACAGCTAAAGAATATCCAGCTGTTAGAGGCACGCCCTGACTACCAACTACCTTATCTTTGGGTAACTTTCTGAAAAATACAAAGGACTTGTTCTGGTTTATAATATCTCTTAACTTATCCGGATAACTCTTGAAAAATTTTATAATGTTTTCCATTGATGCATCATTTTCGCGAATTAGGTTTTGTTTAATTAAAATGCTGGCCACGGAGCGATACTCACCTCCATTTGTACCAGAAAAACCTATGACCAAGTTATTATTGTTTTCTAAATTAATTACCCCTGAACCTTCAATCTCTATTGTTAGCCTATCTAACTCACTTCCAACCCAAGCTATTAAAGGTGCAGTATTAACAATAGCACCCTCATCAATTTCTTTTCGTGTATAAAAAGGAACCATTCTATTATCAACCAACCTACCGACAATAGTTTTATTGACAGGCGATGCTTTAAAATCCCGTAAATTACATCTGACTAAATTTGTAGGTAACGAATATATCGGAACTTGATACTCAGGACTTTTATTTAAACTTCCTTGCACCGTTGGCACATAATAACCAGTAAATAAACCTTTTACTGGTCTATCATGTTTAAATTCAACCGGTAAAAACCAATGTTCAAAAAAAGACCTAGCCTCTTTCTCTGAGCTCAAACTAGCTTTAAGTGCAGCTCGGCACGCTGGATACCAGTCTTTTGCTTTAAGATGAATATACTGACTACCAACAAATGTTTCAGGGTTTTGTCTTAAAAAAGTATCACATGAATTTTGAAATGCATGTAGAGAGTTTTTAAAGTTTGCACTCCTATCGTGCCAACCTAATAAGTGACTATATTTACCAGGCTTAAGTGTTAAACCTCGCATAGAATCTGGTAAATCACTCAGAGATAACAATGGCAGTTGTGCTTTTTCAACACTAACCGGTTTTGGATGCCATAAAAAATAGCAGATTTGCAGAATAAATATGGTTGCAATAATATAGAATACATTTTTTCTCATATCGAGCTAACCTAACCTTGCATATATACTTTCTTAAAATAGTATATATGCAATATCTTAGAATAACAATTAGTTCTTATATACAACAAAAAATGTCATTTACTTGTTATTAACTCTCCTTCCGGGATGTGATTCCTTTAATAAGAAAACAACTAAAATTAGGCTTGCACAATAACAAACAGGTAGCAATACTAGGGAGTTTTGATAAGCTTGAACTGAATATACTGGAATTGAATTAACAAGATGCCACGATGTACTATTATGCAGCCAAACTCCAACTAATGGTTGAAATATAGCACCACCTATTAGAACAGCTAAATTATTAAACCCTGATGCAGTTCCAACTAAATGCGCTGGATTGTTATCGGTCACAACTGCAAAACTAACCGTCTGACCACTTGAACCTATCCCAAAGAAAAACAATACAAGATACATAAGCCCCATCGAAACATTAGGCACATATAATAAAATTATCGCGGCGGTCAAACCAAATATCGAGCTTATTCCCAAAGCAGTACGACGACTACTTAGTCTATCACTTAACCAACCAAGACTAGGACTACCTACTCCTATCCCAACCCAAATCATACTACACATAGTAGATGCAACAATTACACTCACTTGATATTTTTCCTGTAAATATGGTACACCCCAAAGTGCAGCAAATACCGCGATTGGAGTCCATATAGTAAATGCATAAGCACCTGTTACCCAAGTATACGAATGCTTACAAACTTCAACTAGTCGAAAAAACTCATCTTTTAACTTACTCTTTGGTTTTTCTTGAGTGGTTTGATTAGGATAATCTCTTATAAATGTCCAAAGTAACAAAGCTAACAACAAACCTACTCCGGCTAATATAAAACTTGAATTTCTCCAGCCAACTAGCGCAGTCAAAGACGCCAATGGGGCTTCTCCTGAAATAGCACCAACGGAACTCATTGCTTGAGCAACACCGGCAAGAACTGCAAAGTTCTTCGCTGGAAACCAACGAGAAATTAAAACAAGAACACCGATAAATGAAAAAGCAGATGCAATACCTATTAAAAACCTACCTAAACAAGCAGTAACAACACTTTCAGTTGAAGCAAAAAAGAATGATCCCAAGGCACATAATACTAAAGCGATAGACATTAGCTTTCTAGGCCCGTATCTATCAAACAATAATCCTGCCGGAAGCTGCATTGGAGCATATGCATAAAAGTAAAAAGCAGAAATAACTCCGAAGCCTTCCGCACTAACATTAAATGTCTCCATCATTGGCCTAGCCATAACACTAGGAGCAACTTGCAAGACAAACTCATAAAGATAAAAAGTTGCCGCTAATAAAAAAACAACATAGGATTTAAATCGGATCTCGGTATTTTCAAAATTTTTTTTATTACCCAAAACATAACCCCTCTTTTGCGTATGACAAGCTTATGATAAAAGCAAAAACCATATGTCTCTTAAAACAGCATTACACTGTACCGCAAATAAGACTTAAAAGTCCATACCATGACTTTGATTAGTTCATAAAGATAATAAAATACACTTATAATAAGAAAGGAACGTATTTAATTACGTTATAACAACAGGATTTTTTATTTTTTTTGCGGTCAACAAGTACATATTTATAACACTTAAGATTATTAACGGACCTGCAAGAGGAAGGATTGTATTAATATTATTACGAGTTACAAAAAAACCAATTATAGCAGGCAATCCATATTGAATTGCTCCAAACACACCAGAAGCAGTGCCAGCAGATTTTTCAAAAGGCGCCAAAGATGAGCTTGTGGCAGGACCCATAAGCAAACCACTACCAAGTGTTATCATTGAGTTACAAGTAACAATATCTATTACATTTAATCCAATATATAAATATGCTGTCAACATACTTATTGCCCCAATAAAGACCATAAAAGTACCTAGCATAACAATTCTTGAAAGCTTGAATTTATTTGCAAAAAATGACGATAAGAAATTTCCAGATAGATAAAAAGTTGCGTTTACTCCAAACAATAAAGAATAGGTATAACTTGAAATCCCTAGATTTTTCATTAAAAGGACACTACCGACAGCAAAATACAAATACAAGCCTGTCATGCTCATAGTTGCACACATAGTATAAGTCCAAAATATACGAGATTTAAATATTTCATTTAAAGAACTCATATTAATTAAAGATTTGTTTTTTAATGAATTTTTTTTTGGTTCACTTGTTTCAGGTAGATAAAAATAAACTAGAAACATAGACAAACTAGCAAATATAGCTAAAAAAGTGAATGTGGACTTATAAGTATGAAAAACATCAATTAAGTAAGCTCCTAATAAAGGGGCAAGCATTGCGGTAATAGCTGCAATACAACTAATATAACTATACATTTTCGCAGACTTATTATCTTCATACATATCTCTAATTACCGCATAAACTACAACCAGCCCACTCGCGGCACTCGTACCATGGAAAAATCTAATTACCGTTAACCAGAATAAATTATCAGCAACAGAACATAAATATGAAGTTACGCAAAATCCTATTGTTGAAATAAGCATAATTGGTCTTCGTCCATATCTATCAGATATTTTTCCCATAATCAACTGAGGAACACTTGATGCAACCATAAAACTTAGCAACATAAACTGTATTTGTTGGGCATTAATATTTAGAACGTCCATCATTAAAGGTATGCCACTAACAAATATATCCATCCCCAAAGCTTGAAAGACAGCACAAGGAGCAAGAATATACAAAGCATAGGATTTAAAGTTTTTCATTTAATTTATCTTTACTATTATATAAAACGATACCATCTTGAATTAAACCCATTATGTCGTTATTTTATCTAAAATTATGACTGGCTTATAAAATATCATTCAATTCAAACCCTCATTATAAGGGTTAAGTATATCAGAATATAATATCGTTAGTCCAATTGGATGACTAACCTTTCCAACTCAGACCAAAAAATAATCCCTGCAAATTAAAATTTGATGTATTAAAAACAGCGTTATTTGTTCTGGTAGATAAGTCGGATAATACCGCATCAAAGTATGTTGTCCACAACCAGCCTAAATCAGCAGTCAATGATCCTCTAAGCAAATCACGTTGGTATTTAACTGCTAACTTAGTATCAACCTCTGGTACCACTGTACTATGCTTGCCGTATCTACCAGGAAAAAAATTAGTATAATAAGTGGAAATCTTTTGCTGCCCAGCTAACATAGCAGCAGCAACATTTGCATGAGCCGTTAATGATTCTACTATTTTAAATCCAAAATCTCCACCAATACGTGGTCCGAAACCATTAAATGTTCTATTTTTAGTAATTCCGCTTCTATCTACATTGTTATTAACAAGGGCGCTAGCGCTCCAATTTGTTATAATATTGGCAAATGAAATACCACCATGAAATCTTAACATTGAGCGATTAAAAGCATTAACTTTCTGCCCTAATTCTAAATTAACTGCATTCCATTTAGGACGTAATATAGCGAAGTCATCGACAAGAGATGTTTGTTCCGTTGAAGTATTTACGCCTGTATAACCTGATGTATACCCACTTAACCTATACCAATTTAGATTAACATCATTACCAGTATTAAAGTTATAAGCAGCCCAAAGCTTAAAACCCCAATAATATTTATAGTCAAATTCTGTTATCTGACTCCCTCCGGAGGTGTCATTAGTCAACCCATGAACACCTTCGGCTCCCAATGAAGGACTAAGATATAATGCCTGACCTCCAAACTCATAAGAATTTCCTATATAACTTCCCATATCTCCTGCATAAGTTGATTGACAACATAAGATTGCAGACATAAATACTACTTTTCTAAACATACAACTAACTCCTGTAAATATACTTGAAATTATTTAACCTAAAATAAAAAGTTCAAAATAAACCTATGGGCAAGAAAATACAACAGATCAACAAAAGCAATTTTTACTATTATATTCCTATTACGCAGGCAGAGTTGGAGGGTTGGACTAACACATCATCGATAACAGGTAATTCTACTAAATGCTAAGCATTCATCTCCAAAACATAATTTAGAATCTCCTAAGGACTTAGTTGCATTAACTTCCTTATCGATGACATAGCTCTGCTCTTTCATATACCCCATACGCTTACAAAATGAATCTGCCGCTCTCCTACCGCACTGCTGATCATTTTCATAGCACCAAGCTACACGATATTTTTTATAACGAGGATATACAAATGTTTTTGAACGAAAATAATAAGATTTCACCGGGTTATGACTTATATCATTAACACAACGTATTAATTTAAAACCATTACAATTCCAGCCTTTACAAGTATGCTTGCATTCGCGACAACCGTCTAAGAAAATGGTATATCCAACATTATTAGCAATTATTGATTTTGAGGATCTATCATACCCCATCTTTTTACAATACATATTTGCTACATCATTGCCACATTTCTTCTTGTCATACAATAAACAATAACTTAACTGCTTATCATGATACTTTGGGCTCCAAAAATCTCTAGAGTATGACAAATTATCTTTCTCAGCATGCCCTACTCCAAGGCAAACCACTAGCATAAAAAAAACAGTTAAAAATAACCTAATAACTTTCATATAAAAATCCGCTAATTTAATGATCTGTTAATAACATAACTCCACATTAGTTGCACCAACCAAATCTAATAATTTTTCAATTAATTCATCGGATGGATTAACCCTATAATCTAGCCCTAAATTAATAGTCGCTTTTGCGACAGAATTAGAATAACAAATTTGAACAACGCAACCACCTTGATAACTTTTCAGTAAAGATTGAAGGCTAGGTAATAGTTTTTCATCTGATGATGATAATGTCAAAGAAAGACACTTTATAAAACGTAATCGCGCATCCTCAACACTAAGTAGCAAGCTCGCCATTATCTTATTTCCACCAGTGTAACCATCTTCAGATAGCTCACCCTCAACTACCGCAATATCTCCAACTGAAATTCTTCCTTGTATCTGCTCAAAAATTTCTGAGAATGCTACTATATCGATTGCTCCCTTCGCATCGTCAAGATTTATGATAGCTAGCTTTTTTCCTCTTTTAGTAACAATTTGTTTGATGCCTCTAATCAGACCACAAACTATAACTCGTTTCGATTTCAATGGATTTAATTCTGAAATTTTTTGTGTGAAAGATGTAAACTCTTTAATGTATGGATCGCTTGGATGACCAGTTAAATATAATCCGAGAGTTTCCTTCTCTCCAGTAAGGCGCTCTTTAATAGACCAAGGCTTAGCTTCAACATATGAGTCAACTTTTGAGGACTCCTCAAACAAAGAAAACAAATCACCTTGACCACTTTGTTGATGCTTTTGATGATTAACTCCTATTTGCAAAGCTTTATCTATTGAGATACAAAGAGATGATCGCTCTACTTTGAAATCATCCATACAACCGCTTTTAATAAGAGCATCTAATACGCGACGATTTATTTTTCTAAGATCTAATCTTTTGCACAAATCAAACATGCTTGAATATAAGCCGTTTTGCTCTCTATCCTCAACTAAACTGGCAATAGCCGCCTCGCCAACACCCTTAATTGCCCCTAGGCCATAAATTATTGTTTTTTCATCGATAACTGTAAACGAATACTGAGAGTTATTTAATGACGGTGGCAAAACCGTCAGCCCCATATTGGCACATTCATTTATAAAGCCTACTGTTTTCTCAGTGTTATCCATATCAGATGACATAACAGCGGCCATAAATGCTGCTGGATAATGCGCCTTTAGCCAAGCTGTTTGGTATGCAATTAAGGCATAAGCTGCAGAGTGAGATTTATTAAATCCATATCCGGCAAATTTTTCGATCAAATCAAATATAGTGGTAGATTCCTCAACAGGAACCCCTCGCTCTTTTGCACCATCTGTAAAAAATATTCGTTGCTTCTCCATCTCCTCTGGCTTCTTTTTACCCATGGCTCGCCGTAATAAATCGGCACCACCTAAAGTATAGTTAGCTAGAACCTGAGCAATTTGCATAACTTGTTCTTGATATAAAATAATACCATAAGTTGGTTTTAATATTGTTTCTAGATCTGGGTGCATGTACTCAACCGGCGCATAACCATGCTTACGCTCAATAAAATCATCAACCATTCCTGACTGCAATGGGCCGGGTCTAAACAATGCGACTAGCGCGATAATATCCTCAAAGCAATCTGGCTGCAAACGATGGATAAGGTCTTTCATTCCACGAGATTCTAACTGGAAAACTGCCGTTGTTTTACATGCCTTTAAAAGCGTAAAACTATCAGCATCATCCATTTTGATATCTAGTATATCAATTGCTTCAAGATTATTTGCAAGTCTGTCTTTATTTATTATTTTTAATGCCCAGTCGATAATAGTTAAAGTACGTAAACCAAGAAAATCAAATTTTACTAAGCCCGCAGACTCAACATCATCCTTATCAAACTGACTAACTATTTGAGTTGAACCTTCTTCACAATAAATAGCAGTAAAATCCGTTAGTTTTGAAGGAGCTATAACCACACCACCGGCGTGCTTACCAGCATTTCTGGTCACACCTTCTAATTTTAGGGCAAGATTCAACAACTCCCTAACCTCATCTTCTTCGGCGTAGCGTCTGGCTAATTCTTCCTCTTTTTCAAGTGCTAATGAAAGTGTAATACCTAACTCAAAAGGTATAAGCTTAGCTATCTTGTCAACAAATCCATAAGGATGACCTAACACCCTACCAACATCTCGGACAACAGCCTTAGCAGCCATAGTACCAAAGGTTATAATCTGTGAAACACTTTGTCTACCATATTTTTTTGCAACATATTCAATAACTCGATCTCGACCATCCATACAGAAATCAATATCAAAATCCGGCATTGATACACGCTCAGGATTTAGGAATCTCTCAAACAGCAACTCATACTCAAGTGGGTCTAGATCAGTAATTAACAAAACGTAAGCAACAAGTGAGCCAGCACCAGAGCCACGACCCGGGCCAACTGGTACGCCATTTGATTTAGCCCAATGAATAAAGTCTGCAACAATTAAGAAATAACTCGCAAAACCCATTGAATTAATAACTTTAAGCTCAACTTTAAGTCTCTCATCATATTGTACTCTTATATCGGTAGTATCTTTTCCTGGAAATAAATGTTTTAACCTTTTATCCAATCCTTCAGATGCAAGAACAGATAAATAATCTTCAACAGAGGATAGATTTTCAGGAATTGGAAAATTTGGCAAACATGGTTCATCAAGTTTTAACTTCACACTACATCGAACACTAATTTCAACCGAGTTTTGTAAGGCTTGCGGTAAATCTTTAAATAGTTCTTGCATCTCACTTGCGCTACGCAGATATTGTTTTGGATTATATTTGCGCTCTCGCTTAGCATCATTTAAAGTGCAACCTTGTTGAATACAGACTCTCGCCTCATGTGCATGATAATCAACTTCATTTAAAAATCTTACATCATTTGTTGCAACTAGTGGGAGGTTTATTTTATCAGCTAACTTAACAACTAACTGATTATAAAGGTTCTCACCTTCACGACCGGTGCGTTGAATTTCAAGATAGAAACGATTTGGAAAAATTTCATGTGATTCTTTAGCTAGTTGATATGCAAGCTCTTCATCATTAGCTAATAATGCTTGACCAATATTACCTTCTCTACCGGCTGATAATGCAATCAATCCATCAGCATGCTCAATCAACCACTCTTTTTCAATGCGCAGCTTACCTCTAATCTGCCCCTCCTGATAAGCTTTGGATGACAATTTGGTTAAATTTAAATATCCGGCCTCGTTTTGACATAATAAAACCAAGGAGTAGGAGTCATTTTTTCCATCCGGATTGTTTATCAAAAACTCACAACCGATGATAGGTTTAATCCCTTTAGCAATAGCCGCCTTATAAAACTTAACAACTGCAAATAAATTAAAAAAATCAGTTAAAGCGACTGCTTGCATACCTCTTTTGGAAACTTCATTCATCAGAGGTTTTATGCGCAGTAAACTATCTACCAACGAATATTCAGTATGCAAATGTAGGTGTGTAAAATTTGGTTGCATACTTCTTGCCTTATCCAATAGATGTTTTCGTTAATGGTCTTGCATGGATACATGCAAAGATGAACAGATTTAAAGTAGTTAAATTTACTCTTATGATCCTATCAAGTCAAGAAACTCATCTTCAGTCAAAACAGCAACTCCAAGCTCATTAGCCTTTGCAAGTTTAGAGCCGGCGTCTCTGCCAGCTAATAAAAAATCAGTTTTTTTAGATATACTTCCAGATACCCGAGCACCAGCACTTATTAGCTTATCTTTAACCTCATCTCTGCCAACACTTAATGTCCCAGTTAGCACGATTGTTTTTTTATAAAACACACCATTTTCCGAAGCGTGATTTTTTTCTTTCTCAGGCCAAATTATCCCGCTTGCTAATAACCTGTTTATGACTTCTATATTATGTGGGGTTGCAAAAAAATGAACTATATATTCAGCCCCAACTGGACCAATATCATTTAGAGATGTTAATTTATCTATATCAGCGGAGATTAATTCGTCAATATTTGCAAAATTATCCGCTAAAACTCGTGCGCTAGCCTCACCTATTTCTCTTATTCCAAGACCAAATAGAAACCTATGCATTGTAGTGGTTTTACTTTTTTCTAACGCCTGCAGGATATTATCTGCAGACTTAGAGCCCATACCTGGCAGTTGCGATAATAAATTACGGTTGAGATTGTATAAATCTGATAAATCTTTCACTATTTTAAAATCAACAAGTTGATCCAATAAAGATTGACCTAGGCCATCAATTGCCATAGCTTTTCTTGATGCAAAATGCCAAAGAACTCTCTTTAACTGAGCACTACAAAATAGTCCACCAATACAACGCGCAACAGCCTTACCACCTTCTCGAATAACTTCTGAACCACAAACTGGGCACTCAGATGGCAACGTTATCGCCTTTGTATTAGCTGGTCTTTTCTCCAAAATAACCGAGACTACCTCGGGGATAACATCTCCTGCTCTACGAATAACAACCATATCTCCAATTTGGATATTTTTCCTAGTTATTTCATCCATATTATGTAGTGTTGCATTGCTAACTGTCACACCTCCAACACTAACCGGTTTTAAGCGGGCAACCGGGGTAAGAGCCCCTGTTCTACCTACTTGAAAATCGACATCTAAAATAGTTGTCATTTCTTCAAGAGCTGGAAACTTATGAGCGCATGCAAAACGGGGGGCGCGTGAAATAAAACCAAGTTGACGTTGTAGTATTTTGCTATCAACTTTATACACCACGCCATCAATTTCAAATGGAAGAGAGTCTCGCTTTGATTCTATTTGCTTGTAATATTCCAAACAACCAGCTAATCCCTTTTTAAGCTTATTTTCAGAAGAGACTCTAAATCCTAAATTTTGCAAAACTAACAACTGCTCCATATGGCTATCTGGTAATTCATAGCCATCACAGGTTCCAATACTATAACAATACATATCTAATGGTCGTTTCGCAGTTATTGCTGAATTTAGTTGACGCAAACTTCCAGCAGCTGCATTTCTTGGGTTGGCAAATGTTTTTTCATCACGTCTTCTAGCATTATCATTCCATGCCAGAAAACCAGCCTTAGGCATATATACTTCACCACGAACTTCTAATAATGATGGCGGATTACTTGTTCTAAGTACTAGTGGTACGGACGCAATTGTTTTAATATTATTTGTTATATTTTCACCAACAGCACTATCTCCACGAGTTGCAGCAGAAACCAACACACCATTCTCATAAGTTAAATTTACAGCTAAACCATCCAGTTTAGGCTCACAAGTAAAATTTAGATTTTCAATACTACTAGCAACTTTTTCAGAAATTCTGCTGATGAAATTTTGCAACTCTTCTTCGGTGAAAACGTTACTTAATGACAGCATCGGTGAACGGTGCGTGACAGATTCAAGCTCACCAACAATCTTAGCTCCAACCCGATTAGTTGGCGAATCAGGAGAATTAAACTCTGGGTGTTTTTTTTCCAAATGCTCTAACTGTTTAAAACACCTGTCATATTCAATGTCAGGAACTAGAGGTGCATCTAGACAATAGTAATGATATTCATAATTTCTTATTTTTTCCCGCAAAGCGGTAATTTGTGCAAAATTTTGATCTTCCGACATGAGTCTCTTAAATTTATAAAAGTACAAATTCTACAACGTTCCGAGGTAATAAAAAAGCAAAAGTATAACAAGTGTTTTAATCTTTAAATAAACAATTACGCAAATTTATAAAACCTTTGCTATTATTTAGATACCAATGAACAACCTAAGAACTTTGTGGGGAAATAATAATGAAAATAATACTGCCTGCTGTCCTTGTACTATCACTAATAATGGTTGGGCCTAGTTTTGCCATTGAGCGAGAAATTGCAATCACTATTGATGACTTGCCATTTGTAGGTACAAATAGCAATAATGAAGGAAATCTTAGAAGAACACACAAGAGATTTATGTCTATATTAACGACATTAAAGGAAAATAACGTTCCAGCGACTGGGTTCATTATTGCCAATTCTATTGGTAAGGGACAGTGGGCACTATTAGAAGAGTTTCGCAATGAAGGTTTTGAGCTAGGAAATCATACTTACTCTCATGAAAATTTAAACAGATTATCAGCATCAAGATATATTGATAACATAGCTAAAGCGGATAAGATTTTACAACCTGTAATGACTAAGCCGAAATATTTTCGATATCCATATCTTGCAGAAGGAAAAGGGGTAAAGAAACAAGAGGTTCTAGATTATTTGGCAGCTAACGACTATATTGTTGCTCCTGTGACTGTTGATAGTAAAGATTATAAATTCAACGCGAGATTTTTAAACATTTCTTGGCGGGTGCGTAACCAATATCTAAACAAGATCAAACAACAATACCTCGCCTATATCTGGAAGCAAACACTTAAGGCTGAAAGAAATTCAAAAGATAATACTAAACAAATTTTGCTAATACACGCCAATCTACTAAACAGTCATTGTTTGGGGGATATTATTGCGATGTATAAAAAGCACGGTTATAAGTTTATTACATTAGGAGAGGCTCTTCAGGAGGATATTCAACCTGACGTTACCCCCCAAGAAATACAAGCTTCTAATTAGCATGGTTAATTGTTAGAATGCTCTCAAATAGCTAGGTACTTTTATTTAGAAATAATATAAGACCTAGCAGTTACTAATATAAAACATAATTGAGACAAAAAATGACTGACACCATACTATGTGCAAAATTAAAAACAGAAGAAGAAAAGTTAGACTCTCCGCCCTTTCCTGGAAAATTAGGAGAGAAAATTTATGATAGTGTATCTAAGAAAGCTTGGTCAATGTGGCTTGGTCAGCAAACAATTTTAATTAATGAATATCGCTTAAGTTTAATTGATCCAAAGGCTAGAGAATTCCTTCGAGAAGAGATGGAAAAATATTTTTTTGAATAAATTCATAAAAAATTGCAACTATGCCTTGACTCTGAGCTCTTCTAATAGTTTAATAGCGTCTCTGGCCAGATAGCTCAGTCGGTAGAGCAAAGGACTGAAAATCCTTGTGTCCCCAGTTCGATTCTGGGTCTGGCCACCATTACAATCAACAACTTATCAAATAAATGGGTCATCCCTAAATCCGGGGGCACTTTCATCAACCACACAACACCTTAACTCTTAATCTATTATTTGATATTACCGAATATAATTAGAATAGAGATTGTCCCTTACACCCCTCATAATAGATGGGCTTTGTTGAATAAATAATACTTTTAACAAAAGACCTAATGATACTAGTCCTTAACACCCTACTTACCCCGCTTTATGCGGGGTATCCATTCAAAACGAACACTTTAAACTCTGGATGCCCTGCATAAAGCAGGGCAAGTAGGCCTTAGGAAAATTTATTCAACAAGGACTAGTAGATGGGACAATGATAACCAAAATAATGTGCGAATGCCCCACATGTCCCCTTTATTTATCATTATCAGAAACTTCATTTAACGCAGCACGTTCTCGTTCCAATTCACAGCGCAACTCCTCTTCAGTAGGGAGATAATACAGATATTTAGAAGCAAAAAGCTGTTTGCTGTCCTTAAGAACAGAGTATTTTGCAATGGTTTCATTTTTTTCTGAGCAAAGAATTAAACCAATCGTTGGATTATCGTCAGAACTTTTGCGGGTAGTGACTCAAACTGAGTTGTTAATGTAAACTTAACATTTTAACATTTTTCAAAGGAATGAAATAAGTGGCGGTGGTTTTCGTAAAATGTCCTTCATGTAAAGAAGATAATGTCATTAAGTTCGGTACAAATGCAGCTGGTAAACAGCGATATAAATGTAAAAATGGAGGTTGTGATAAAAACAC
>JARGPO010000029.1 GCA_029213075.1 Legionellaceae bacterium
AGCTGCCCATTAAATCATTAATGACGTCTTCATTATCATAGTCAAAAGTTAAATAGCTTTGTTCTGCATCACGGCATAGTAAGCCTCGCTTTTCTAATAGCCGACCTATCCGATCACAGATTTGATGCAATACCTTTTGCATATCCTTCAAGTTAGGTGTAACTATTTTATGAAATTCACTAATATCTCCATCCTCATCCAATCCATAAGCACCGTCTAAAAAAAGCATATGAAAATGAATATTTAAATTAAGAGCACTGCCAAATCGTTGAATCAAAGTAACAGCCCCCGTTTTTCCCGTTTTAACGGTTAGCCCTGCTTTTTTAATCAAATAGCTACTAATGGCACGATGAATCACTTTTAATACATCACTTAAGACTTCAGGATTATTGGCCAGAAGAAAACGTAAATCATAAGGTAGGCTTAATACCCATTGACGAATTGGCGTATCTGGTAATATACCATCAACTAATAGTACTGAGCTTTCAACCATTCTTTTTGTACCGCAACTTGGACAAAAGCCGCGGCGTTTGCAACTAAAAGCTACTAGCTTTTCATCAAAGCAGTCATCGCACCTAACCCTTAAAAATCCATATTTAAGTTGACCACATCTTAAATAATCTTCAAACTCTCTTTTGACAAAAGAAGGGAAGCTCTTGCCTATATCAGAAAGATAAGACAAAAAATCTGGGTAGTATTTGGATATAACTTGATACAACGTCGTCTCTTCAAGGCGATGACGTTCATAAATACCAGGCGCAATAGAATACGCCTCGGCATTGATAGAATGCGAGTGCTGCACGGTTGGACTTTTTCCTAATTTATTCTGGCAGCAACGTTAACATAGCTCACTATATTTGTGAATCATGTGCTTGATTTTAATATTAAGGCTAAAGAGCATCATTGTCGGCTCATTGGAATAGACCGTCCAGGTGCATCGTCCTAAGCTGATAAACCTTTAATGAACTTTATGCAAATTGAAACCATTAATTATTTATTAGTAGCGATGAACTAGTGATTAACATCTTATGAAAAACTTGTAAATACAATAGTAAAATCAATAAATTATAGTTCACCACTATATTCATCATATCTTCATCGCCATTTCATCTATAATTAGACTTGCAATCTTTATAAAACATATAAAATTCAAACAGATATAGCGCATGCCATCAGCTGGCGAAAGGTGTGGTGCCTATGTTTTTTATGTGTAAATGTAGCTTAATTATTTCTATCTGTTTTTAGTGATTTTTAGTTATAATTTCAGGTTAGCGCGTTGACATTTGTCGTTGCGTATATGAGACAGAAATCAGATTTATTTATTATATTTTTTACATTTGTCACGAAGTACGCTATAGTTTGTGACAAATGATAGAGAAATAATATGACCGCCACTCACAAAATAAAAGAATATATTTCTACTTTACCAGAAGGAAAACCGTTTGCAATAAGTGCATTCCGTGAGTTTTCTTCAACAGAAAATATTCGTCAAATTCTTAGTCGTTTAGTTAAATCAGGGGAGTTACAACGAGTTGCACGCGGGATTTTTGTGAAACCTAAGAAACTATTAAATATAGGAGCTCAGCTTCCATCAATATTAGAAATTGCTGAAACATTAACCAAGTCAACAGGTGAAACAATTGCTATTCATGGAGCAGAAGCTGCAAGACAGTTACAATTGACAACACAAATGCCTATGCGGCTTGTTTTTTATACAAATGGTAATACACGAACATTAAAGCTTGGCGCACGGACTGTTAAATTAATACATGTGAATCCTAGTCGTCTAATTGCACCTGGAACAATTCCAGGATTGGTTATTTCTGCTCTTGGATATTTGGGGCGTACGCAAGTCACAATGGATACTATTCATATAATTCAACAAAACATTTCTGAAGATGATTTTAAAAGACTATTGGGACTTGTTGAACATATTCCAGCATGGATGTCAGACCTGTTTTATAAGTATCAGCAAGAGAAACGTGTATGAACTTTTTTGAATTACCAATGGAAGAAAAACTTGTTTTTTATCTCAAGAGCAGCGGATCAGTTGGATGTTTCTGATCTTATCATTGAAAAAGATTTGTGGGTCTGTTGGCTACTTGATGCTACTTTCTCACTCCCCATTCAAATGGCATTTAAAGGAGGAACATCATTATCCAAAGGATTTAATTTAATCAAACGTTTCTCAGAGGACTGCGACGTCACTATCGATTATAGACATTTCTCTGCCCCATTAGAATTGGAAAAAATTAGCCGGTCACAATTAAAAAAAGTTAGTGAGAAACTGAAATTAATACTTCAGCATTATGTTTCAGGTACAATACTACCTTGGTTACAAAACAAAGCATAAGTGTCATTTCCTAGTATTGATTTTGAAATAACATTAAGTGATGATGGAGAGCAATTGCGCTTTTACTATCCAAGCATCATTGCATCGTCTCCACAAATATATTTGCGTGATCATGTTTTGATGGAGTTTGGAATGAGAAATAGTATTGATCCTTGTAAAAAAATACAAATTAATCCATATCTTAGCAATGTTATTACACAAAATATTGAATTACCAAGCCCAACTGTTGATATATTATCACCTATTAGAACTTATTGGGAGAAGATCACATTAATCCATGTTGAATGTAATCGTGAACGAATGATTTCCACACCAGAACGTTTATCTAGGCATTGGTATGATTTATTTATGTTACATAAATCATGGGTAGGTAAAGAAGCGCTATTACAAATAGATATATTAAAAGACGTTATTTTACATAAAAAAGCATTTTTTAATGCCAGTTACGCACATTATGATGATTGTTTAAACGGTAAGCTGCGTTTGATTCCTGATAAAAAAAATCAAAAAAATTTGTTGTCTGATTTTTCAAAAATGATATCGGCCGCTATGTTTTATGAAGCACCACCTTCATTTATAACTATAATTAATGAACTCAAGGAACTAGAAGATAGCATTAATGATTATTGTAAAAAAGTTTTATAAAGTAAATATGGTGAAGCAGGTAAATCTTTATTGTGACAGTACTTCGCTGATCTAGGCAGTTTTAAGTGGTTTGCGGAATACTTTTTGGCTAAGATTTTTCTTTGATAGAAATATGCTTATGAGCTATACTTAGCCAGCTTCCAACTGGCTGATATTTATGATTAACCAACATTCTTCAGCAGAAGAAAAAATAGCTTTATTTCAATCTTTATTTCGAGGGCGTTCAGATGTATATCCTCGCCGATTTCAAAACAAAAAAACACAGAAATCTGGATATGCACCTGCTTGTAAAAATGAATGGGTTAGAAATGTCTGCCAAAAACCATGTATCAAGTGTATTGATTGTCAACATCGACAATTTATCCCTGTAGACAATGAAGTTGTATATTGGCATTTGCAAGGATATGACAATAAAGGTCAAGATTTTGTCATGGGGATTTACCCGATGCTATTGGACGAAACCTGTTATTTTCTTGTAGCTGATTTTGATAAAGCGACTTGGGAGAGAGATGCTGTTGTTTTCCTGAAAACTTGTCATCAAAAAAACTTGCCTGCGGTACTTGAACGTTCTCGTTCTGGTAGTGGTGCACATGTTTGATTATTTTTTGAGGAATCGATTCCAGCAGCGTTAGCAAGAAAATTAGGTTCGTCAATTTTAACAGAAACCATGGAGTTGAATCCTGAGGTTGGTTTAGATTCATATGATCGATTTTTCCCTAATCAAGATACCTTGCCGCGAGGAGGATTTGGTAACTTAATTGCCTTACCTTTACAAAAAGCATCACGTCATGCTGGTAATAGCGTATTTATTGATGAACGATTACAAATGATTGAAGATCAATGGGCTTATCTTGCGGATATTAAAAAAGTCTCTCGTTTTACAGTCGAACACTTAGTCAGTGAGGCAGAAGCTAAAGGGAGTGTTGTTGGTATACGATTAGAGATTTTTGAAGATGAAAATAGAACACCCTGGGGACATAAAGTCACATTGCCAATTATTAACGCACCACCTAAAACAATACACTTAGTCATCAGCAATGAGATTTTTATTGAAAAAGAATCATTGCCACGCCAGTTATTAAATCGACTGATTCGTATAGCCGCTTTTCAAAATCCTGATTTCTATAAAGCACAAGCTATGCGATTACCAGTCTATGATAAGCCGCGCATTATTGGTTGTGCTCGAGATTATGCGCACCATATTGGATTACCTCGTGGTTGTTTTGATGATATTACAAAACTATTTCGTGAATTAAAAATCAAATACACGGTTCAAGAAGAGTTATTTGCAGGAGAGTCATTAGATATTCAATTTTTTGGTGAGCTTAGATCCGAACAACAACTTGCTGTAGATGCGTTAATACAATCAGATATTGGTGTACTTTCTGCAACGACTGCATTTGGTAAAACAGTGGTTGCTGCTTGGATGATTGCTAAGAGAAAAACCAACACTTTGATTGTTGTTCATACTAAACAATTGCAAGAACAGTGGGTAGAACGATTACAAACCTTCCTTGGGCTTTCTGCCAAAAAAATTGGTAGATTTGGTGGAGGGCGAAAAAAACTTACAGGATTTATCGATATTTCTCTTATTCAAAGTCTCACAAAGGATACAGATATTGAGAGTATGATTTCTCAATATGGTTATGTTATTGTCGATGAATGTCATCATATCCCATCTGTAAGTTTTGACGATATTATCCGGCAAGTCAAAGCCAAATTTATTACGGGATTGTCAGCCACACTGGCGCGTAAAGATGGTCGCCATCCTATTATTATGATGCGTTGTGGTCCGATTCTTCATCGGGTAGATGCTAAAGAGCAAGCCAATGTTAGACCATTTGAGCATTATGTTTTTGTGCGTCCAACCAGTTTTCGTCCTTACAAACAAATTAATGAAAATTTACGAATTCAATTTCAAGATTTATATGAAGAGTTAATCCATGATGATGATCGTAATCAAATGATTTGTAATGATGTGATTAATGCTGTCAAAAAAGGACGTTCGCCTATTATTTTAACGGAAAGAAATGAACATCTTGATATACTTTATCAACAATTAAACTCAGAAGTACAATATTTAATTGTGCTTAAAGGCGGCCTTGGCGCTAAAGAAATGAAACAAGCTATTTCGCAATTAACTACTATTCCATTGAATGAGGAGCGAGTTGTGCTTGCAACTGGACGATTTGTTGGCGAAGGATTTGATGATGCGCGATTAGATACTTTATTTTTAACCCTACCTATTTCCTGGAAAGGAACGATTGCCCAATATGTTGGTCGTCTTCATCGGTTACATGATACAAAAAAAGAAGTACATGTATATGATTATGCTGATTTAGCAGTACCTATGTTAGAGCGTATGTTTCAACGCAGATCCAATGCTTATGAGGCTGTTGGTTATAAAATGATACAACCAGCAAGTGCTTATCCAGGGTGGCCTTCTGATGTTGTTTTACCTGTTGAACCGCTTTGGAAAAATGATTATGGTAGTACTATTAGACGCTTGGTTTCAGATGGTGTTGATAACTCTCTAGCACAGTTGTTTTCGGATGTTACGATGCTTAAGGATGGTCAAATTGATCGTGCTCGCAGTCTGATTGAGGCTTTCTTGTTTTGTCGATTAGAGACGTTACCGGAAACTAAAGGTCGATTTCAATTGAATCATGTGCTAACCATCCCATTTGACGGATTAGGTGGTATGGAAGTAGATTTGATCTGCAGTGAGGCGCGAGTCGCTATTGAAATTGATGGAGTTCAGCATCTTTCGTCTAAAGAAGCCTATCGTAAGGATAGGCGTAAGGATTTATTACTGCAAGAGCATGATTATATAGTTTTGCGTTTTCTTGCCGAAGATGTTAGTAAAAGACTTGATGTGGTACTTGATACTATTTTGCGTATTCTTCATAGGAGTAATAAATTGAGATTATTGAATTAATTTTGTAAAATAATTCTCAACATAAAGAAATAGAGCAAGCGTTGAAATATGCTGAATTTAAACATTGGCAGTTATCAACCATCTGGAAATTCGGCTCATGCATGGGGAAAAATGTTATGTCCTTTGGCAACTAGAGAAGGGCATGCTATGAGCATATGGTCAACACCCAAAAGTGTTGCAAATCATGCCAAACAAATTAAGCGTAATGTAGATGCTTGTGAGCATCAAGGAGTTTAAGATGAATAAAGTGTATCAATTTACCTTGGTTCTTGATGGAGTAGATGACGAAACTCCTAATTTGGAAGATGCTTTGTTTAAGTCTGGATGTGACGACGCTTTGATTAACTACAAGAATGGTACTGTCTATCTTGATTTTGACAGGGAAAGTGATAACCTAGAGCACGCTATAATTTCTGCAATTAAAGCAGTAGAGTCAACTGATTTAGGAGTTAAAATTATAAGTGTTGCGCCTGAACACTTAGTAAGCTTATCTGATATAGCAGAAAGAGTATCTATTTCTAGACAATCGGTTTCTTTATTTGTTTTAGGAGAGAGAGGTACAAAAGATTTTCCTAAACCAGTATTAAAAATTGCTAATAAAAGTCCTTTGTGGCGTTGGAGCTCAGTCGCTGAGTGGTTTTATCAACAAAAAAAAATTAAAGATTATGACGTTATTGATTGTGCTAATGTAATTGAAGATATTAATGCTGCTTTAGACTCAAGAAATAAAACATCTTTAACGCATCGTCAAAAAATATTAAGAGAGCTGGAATGCAACAGCGGTAATGAGTTAAGAGCATCATAATAAGGTTGTAAGCTCAGTTTCAGGAGTAATATATTTTTATGACTAATAATCCTTTAATATACCAGGCTAAAGATGGTAGTTTGAAATTAGATGTTTCATTAGAAACAGATACTATTTGGTTAACACAAAAACAAATGGCGGATCTTTTTAAAAAAGATGTGAGAACTATAAATGAACATATTCAAAATATATATATAGAGGAAGAGCTTGTACAAAAATCAACTATCCGGAAATTCCGGATAGTTCGTTGCGAAGGAAATAGAGAAGTAGCTAGAGATATAGAGCATTACAATCTTGATGTTATTATATCTATTGGGTATAGGGTTAAATCAAACGAGGGTACTCGCTTTAGAGTTTGGGCAAATAAAGTTTTAAAAGAGTATTTAGTTAGAGGTTATACACTTGATCAAAAGCGTTTAAAAAAGCAATCTCATGAAATTCAAGAGTTACAGAAAACAATATCATTGTTTCAACAAGCTCAATCAAAAGATTTAGGTCAATCAGAAGCTATAGGGCTATTAAATATATTAACAGACTATACACACTCGATGATCGACTTTTTTGTTATTGACAATCTCATCACATTATCAATTGCTAATTAAGCAGCCATATACTTTAATCCAGGTGTTGCTTCGATACGGACTAAATCTCTTCCGCTCATATGTTTTTTAGAACAACGTAATGGGATAACCTCAGCAATTTTATTACTCATCTTATGAATAATAGATTTAGATTCATCTGATTTAAAAAGGAACTCAATAGATTCAACAACAGCTTTCATACGCTCTAGATCTCGTAGACTACCCACAGTTAATGCGGGTAGTTTGCGATTTATTAAGGCTTTTTGTTCCGGATGAAGAATTAGGCAATGGTCAGTCAGTAGGCTCAAGATCAGGCCGTTGCTTGATCCATCATCGCCTTGCTGCTTGGCCAATTGGCTCCAGCCTTCATAGGATTTCCAGTCTTGAATAAACACCTCTACGAGCCACCTCAGAGTATATGTTGTGGCTATATCAGTCAACCTCCAAGTTAAATCAGAGGCGATAAGATATCGATATTCCTCTTCTCCATCATATTTCAATGCAACAATAAATCTTTTGCAACCATGTGCTTTTAAAAATAGCCTGGCACCACCAATATTGACGGCTTTTTTATCACCACCGCTTATACTTAATTGTTGTGGAACCCCAGAATTTCTTCTAAAATATTCATCAACTCTAATATATTTCCCCCTACATTTTACTTTTTGATTGCGTTTGATTTGAGAGATAATCTGAACACCCAATAAATCTTTTGAGTAACTGAAAAAACTTTGTGCCCCATATAAAGCATCAGCAAGAACACACTGTATTTTTATATCAGGAAAATCTACAGCAAATTGTTGTAATAAAAGTAAAGCTACTTTTTGTTTGCTAGGGTAGTTTTGATCATCAATATCAGGTTTAACTGGACGCTCATTTTTTGGGAAATTTAGCCTTTTAAGTCGACTATTTTCTTTTCGCCATGAGGTCATACTTGGTTGAGGCATATAAAATTTATAACCAACAGGTATTGTTACTTTGTTAGTAATTAGTACTAAAAATACAATCTCCTGCCCATTAAAATAACCACCCGTACCTTTATCTTTTACTTTGTGCGCCAAGCCTATTCTGGTTGTCTTTTTGCATCGCTTATTATCTGTATCATCTAAAGCCAATACTCCTTGTGTTATCCCGTAAGAATTTAAAATACCAGTAACACTGGCAGTAAGAAGTTTATCCCAATCAATTTTGCATTTCCTAAACATCTTAGATAAGGAGCCAGAACTATATTTACCGATAGTAGCTCGCTCAAAACGTTTCCAACATACTGTGTTGGTAAGCAATATTCCAGTGATACACAATGATAGCCAGATACGCTGGCTTCTTGATAATTTCTTGCTAGATATCTGCAGCAAACTTAAATTTAATTGAGTAATAAATTCTTCACATAAGGATAACGGCTTCAAGCAAAACATCTTGTAAAATCAATCCATTGATTATTGAAACGGCAAAGCTACAGACTATATCAATGAAAATCAATTTTTTA
>JARGPO010000091.1 GCA_029213075.1 Legionellaceae bacterium
TCCCTAGATGGTCCGAACAAGTCGGACCATCTAGGCGGAGGTAGGGGAATATTGTGTTTTCAGCTGGTGGTAACAATTGTCAACAGACCCTAATAACTTGTCACATTCAGTAAATTATTTATCGCTTTGAGCTGAAGGACGGCGTGACCTTAGGAATTTATATTTTTTTCATAAATTTAAGTCTCGCCAAACTTATTTTAGCCTCAGGATTTAAAAAGTTTTTATCAAGATCTATTAAAGATTGCAGTGACTGCTGTGAGCCTTGGCTAACCGCTTTTTCAAACCAATCGCAAGCTTTTTGCAAGTTTTGACAAACGCCCTCACCTCGTTGATACATACAAGCCAGGTTATGTTGAGCTAGGACGTCGCCATTTTCAGCCGAGATTTGATAAAGATCAAATGCTTTAGATAAGTCTTTTTCCACAACTATGCCTTGTTGAAAAAACTCTGCTAAAATCCTAATGGCCGCTATATTATTCTTTTGCGCGGCTAAAGTTAATAATATAAAAGCCCTCTCAAGGTCTTCTAGTTTAGAATCAGACTTATTTATATACATTATTGCCAAGCTAAGCTCGGCCTCATGAAAATTCTTGCTTGCAGACTTATCCATCCAGTTTAAAGCTAGATCTTGATCAATAGTACAGCCTTTGCCATCTTTATAGCACAAGGCTAGATTATACATAGCATAAACATAACCTTTATCCGCTGATTTTTTATAACAAAAAAAAGCTGATTCTAGTTTGTTTTCTCTTTCATATTTGATGCCTTGTTCAAACAAGGCTTTAGCATCAAATAACTCTTTAGACATAATTAATCTCTAGGCATAAGATCTGATGCCATTTCACACACTTCTCTTATAATAGGGCCAGCAGCCTGAAGACATCCACCTACTCCTCGTAGACAATCTCCGACTCGACTAATATCTATATGACCTAAAATTCCTTCACAGAAATTACTAACTGGGGCAACACAATTTCCTAAGTTATCTAAATTAGGGCAATGCACACCATCAATTAAATTACAAATTGGGCGAAAGCAACAAACGGTATCGCATCTTAATGATACTCTTTCTCCACACCAGTTGGTAGAACAGCGATAACCACAACAAGCTTCAGAAGTACAACAATAGCTTTGTTCACTACTAGATGCTTTTAGACCACAACAACTAGTTTCAACATCTCGTCCTTGAACATGACCTCCACTACCAGATTCTTTATAAGTAGTCTCTTCAGACTCAAATAGTCCACCACCAAGTTTTAAATATTTTGTATTTTCTTCACTATTATGAGTGAGAGTATCTTTTGTATGAGTTTCTTCAGATGATCTAATTATACCGGCAAAATGCTGGTCCTTTTCGTGGTGTTCTTCTCGACTAAACAAACCTACTGTCTTCGTATGCGACTCACTCGCGCCTCCAAAGTCATCAATATCCAAGTCACTATATTTATTAGTCTCAATTTTATTGCCTTTAACGTGAATAGATTCACCTTCAGATAAAGGTCCTAGTTTTAAATCGCGGCTGATACCATTTTTATCAACGTCATAACCAGATACAGCTAATTTTGCGGCAGTTGCTACTGACTCAACTATTTTATCTTCATCTTTTCTATTAGACATAATATTAATTCCTACAAGAGAACTGAGTAAAACAGCAGTGATTGTACCATATAAAGTCCAAGTGAAAAATATATTGTCACAAAATAATTTTGACTAAAATATTGAATTTTTTGTTTAAAAGTAGTACAATAACATACTCTTATATTAGAATACTGGGTGATAATAATGAAAGAATTTATTGAATGGTTACCATATCAAACTGCCCTAGCCTACAAAATTGGGCTTATAAATGACGCTCTAATTAATCAGTCTGGTCCTACTATACGAGGCTCATCTTTTTCTATCTATAAAAATGATAAGGCTTTAAACTTTATTTTTAAACCATACAATAGTCTCAGCATATTAATTTTAAATACCCTTTTTGGACACTTGGTCGAGCTCACTGCTGCCATATCTTTTGTAGCTATAAATGTAAAACAAGAATTAAACTCCAATGAGACAAGTGCTTCTAAATTAGCTAGCGTAATTATAAGTAACGTGCTAAAAGCGCTAGTTTATGTCGTTGCAGCCCAAGTTCTAAAAGTTACAAATATCATTGGTACTATTTGTTCTGCTCCTCTAAAAGCAAAAGAATATCTCTGCGGTGATAATGACAATACTGATGTTCAAGAGCACAATGACAAAAAGGTACACCCGTATGCTTACTCTTAATACTAAAACAGATTTTTGACTAACCTAAGAATTACTGGTTCTTATAGTTAAAAATCAACGTAATATAGATGATTAAATATCACAATTTTAAAAACAAAACCTTTGGAAAAATACGATTAATATTCATATCTTTCTAAAGGTTAGGGTCTGTTGACAATTGGGTGCGCGAGTAAAAAATCAGGCTAATTTAGCACAAATTTTAACTTGAGTGAGGCGAATAGCCAGCTCTATTTAACGAACTCAAGCTGAAATTTGGGCAAATTAGCATGGTTTTTGGCCGTGGCACCAATTGTCAACAGACCCTAATATTAAGTATTAAATTTAATCTAAAAAGATCTCTTGGGCTGGTGTTCTTAGATTATAAGTGGAGCTCATACAATATCCATAGGCTCCTGTGTTTGCAATTAAAATAATATCATTCTCAGTTGTCTCTGGCATCATGCGGTTATACCCAAGTGTGTCACCTGATTCACAAATTGGCCCGACAATATGTGCAAACCCTTTGTTTACATTTTTAAAACAGGATAAATTAACAATATTATGATATGCGCCATATAACATTGGTCGCATAAGAGAGTTCATACCTGTTTCGATACCTATAAAATGGACTCTACCTTTTTCTTTAGTTTGAGTTACTTTTGCGAGTAGTACTCCGCTTTCAGCAACAAAATATCTACCTGGTTCTAGCCAAAATGATAATTTAGGATAGCGATTCTTAACAGACATTAAAGACTCATCCATAGATTCCAAATCAATAGATTGTTGGCCTGGTTTTTCTGTTATTCCTAAACCACCCCCAAGGTTGAGATATTTAACATCAGGAAATCTTTCAGATTCGTGAGCGAGCATTAAAGCTGTTTCTTGCCATAAATCTGAAGATAATATACCACTTCCAGAATGAGAATGTAGACCAATAACCTTGATGTTATATTCATTAACTATTGATAAAGCCACATCTAAATCTTTATTAGGGATACCAAATTTTGACTCGTTCCCACCTGTACACACAAACTTATGATGCCCGGCTCCGCAACCAGGATCAATTCTTAATATAATCTCCATATTTTTAAAAATTTCTGGCCAATTTTTTAGAGGGTATAGATTATCGACTGTTAAATAGCAGCCTTTAGATAAAGCATATTCATACTCTGATTTTGATGCGAAGTTAGGTGTAAATAATATATTACTACGAGATATTTCAGGAAAAAGACTTAAAATAAGATCGATTTCTTGTATAGATACACACTCAAAACCGATGTTTTTTGCATGTAAATTTTGTAATATTTTTTTATTTGAATTTGCTTTTATTGCATAAAATATTTTATCAATTGATTTTATGGACAACAAATCATCAGTCCTTTTATCTTGTGTCTGTTTATCATATACATAACATGGCGACTCCGTGACCGCCAAGTCTAGTAGTTCACCTCTTTTTTCCTCCCACCAAGGAGTTGGAGTTTTTTTAGGGTTTCCAAACTCTTCATGCCAGCTTTTCGAGTAATAAAAACTTTGTGGGTTATTCTCAATCAGTAAAGAATGCAAGTTTTGGCATAGCTTTTCAGATTGAGACTCATCAACTACGAAAGTTAGATTTAAATCATTAGAAGCAAGTGACATTAAGTGTACTTGCTTGTCGTCAAACAACTCAAGAGTTGATCCTAGTTGCGGAAGAACTCGTCGAATATCGTGACCTATCAAGCTAACAGCACTACATGGTTCAATTATTTTTGCACGACAAAAAGAATTTAAATCTGCCAGTAAGAAATCAAGGGCCACGCGGTTTGGCTGGGTAAAACTATCATCTAATGAAATAGTAATATTTGATTCTGACGTTGCTAATAAATCAACAGAAAATTTATGTTTTTTAAAAAGAGTAAAAACGTCCGCTAAAAAACCTGGTTTTTGCCACATACTAACGGTATCAATTGATATCAAAGAAATGGTGTGCTTCGCTAATACCGATTTAATAGGAGGAGCATCGGTATCACTATCTCTATGTATTCTTGTTCCGCAATGATCTGGCATATGAGAGCATTTAACATCCATTGGAATATTGGCACTACGAACAGGTGGAATACATAACGGATGAATAACTTTTGCTCCCATCGATGAAATTTCCTGAGCTTCATCATAGTTTAATTTTTTAAGTAGGCGAGCATGTGGAAGCTGATGAGGATTAGCTGTGTAAATTCCAGCAACATCAGTCCATATTTCACAAACACTGGCTTTTAAAATTGCCGCGAATAGTGCTGCAGATGTATCAGAACCTCCCCGCCCAAGAAGAACAGTTTCACCTTCTGCATTAGACGCGATAAAACCTTGAGTAATAATAACCTCAGCGGTAGAGTTACGTAGTTCATCAGATAATTCTTGATTAAAATCACAGTTACAACGAGATGAACCGTAATTGTTAGGAGTTTCGCTAGACATTGGCAATGACTTTAATGCATCTCTAGCATCAATCCACATACTACTCATTCCCTTTTTATTTAAAAAAGCTTGTCCTAGACGAGTTACCATTAACTCACCTAGACTCATAATCTGTGCATAAGTTTTTGAAGGAGCTTGTTTAAGAAGAGCTATACCGGTTAGCCATTTATCGAGCTTATCTAACTCATCGCTGATTAAATCCAACTCAAGGCCAAGTTCAGTTGCCAAACCATAATAATTACCAACTAACTCATCATGTAACTGTTGGTGTTTATCATGAAGAGCCAGCTCAATCATTTTTTCAAGTTTATTTGAAGCTTGTGATAAGGCAGAACAAACTATAATTGGCTTGTTACCATTTTCAATATGATTTTTAGCTATAGTTAAAATATTATCCCAATTTTGTCTGGTTGAAACGCTAGTACCACCAAATTTTGCTATTATTAAATCCATGATGTTTAGTCTTTTTAGCAAATTATAATTTAAACATTAGCACGTCTTCTCTAAATATTCCAAGAATTTATTACTAACTATAAGACTAGGAAGACGGTACTTCATAGTCTTATCTATATATTTAAGGTTAACGCATCTATGTTATTGAAAGTTCTTTATAACTGCCTCCCAAACAAGCACTGCTAGACATTAAATCATCATTTTTAATCGGTTTAAAAAAAGTTATTTCACTTGAATAAGTACCCTCTGTTAAAGTTTTTTGTACATTTGGAACTTGATGATTCTCAACAAAACTTTTTATTCTATTAAGAAGACTACAAGCCATAAGAACTGCCGCAGCAATAGAAAATGTTGCAACAGCAATAGAGTTGAACGGAGTTATTAACACGCCAATAACCGCAATAATGATACAGGCCAATAATAAAGAATTGTACGTGTTCAAAATAACTGCCTGCTTAAACCTGGTAGAACTTTCTATATCCATATGATTGTCCATAGCGCGAATAACATTGATTGTAGCCATAACTACTTGATATGAAAATCCAATCACAACAGCAGTTAAAAACAAAATAGGACCTACTGCGAAAACACCTAATACCAAAGTTCCTATCATGGATGATAGCGCTAGAGATGTACCTACGACATTACAAACGGCTCCAAACACCTTATCAAAACTCCTATCAGGAGATTTATATAGTTCATACAAATCAATAATAGCGTTCAAAAAATACACAACAATTAGCAATGGGTAAACAAGAAATGGTATCGCATACATGCCAAACCATGCATATGAAACACTATTTGCAAATGATGCATATAGGGCTATTTCATTTACTTCCTTTACCGCCATATTGATTTCTTTAATTTCTTGTAGTGACATATAATATCTCTATGATTAATTTAAGAACATTATATATCCCCTTGAAAAGTAATCAATACCCTGTATATAATATGATTAATTACATTTTAAACATAATAAACATGTCACATAACTTTCACGAAGATACAGAAATATTTGCTGCTGTTGTTGATAATAAAGGATTCAATCATGCGGCTAAATCATTAGGCATATCACAAGCATTAGTTAGTCGCCGTGTAAAATCACTAGAAAAACAATTGAAGTCGACATTACTAGTACGCTCCACTAGGACTTTTGAGCTAACAGCCGAGGGAGTTCTATTATATAATTATGCAAAAAAAATAGAGGTTGATAAGCAAACTATTTTACTGGCTATTGAAAATATGTCCTTGAAGCCCGCCGGATTATTAAAGGTCGGTGCACCAGTAAATTTTGGGCGCCAATATGTCGCCCCGGCACTATGTGAGTTTATGAAAATATATCCTGATATAAAAATTGATCTTGAATTATCAAATAAGCAAATAAATATAATTAATGATAAGTTTGACTTGGTAATTCGTGGTTCAGGATTTCAAAATCATAAACCATTGAAGGATAATAATTTAATAGCAAAAAAACTATTAAGCTCACCAATAATTTTATGTGCAAGCTCAGAATACTTAAACCATCACAAGCCAATCACCTCAATAAATGATATACAAGGATCAATAGGAATTGATTTTAATGTAACAAAAAGCTCATTTAGCTCCTCTGAAATATTATGGGAAATTAAAAATAATGAGTCAAATATCGAATTGAAACTTAATAAAAAATTTACTTGTAATGACATAGACACATCCATAAAAATGGCTTGTGATGGAAATGGTATTGCTAAATTTGCAAAAATAAATGTGGAAAGAGAATTAAAAACTAAACAATTAATACAAATACTGCCAAATTTAAATCTGGGTAAATATGATATATTTGCAGTTTTTGCACATCGCTCTCTACCACAACGAACCAGGAAGCTTTTAGAATACTTTGAAAGACAATGGTCTCAGGATAATTAAGAGTTATAATCTATACCAATATTATCCTGAGACCATAAATGTTTCGTCAATAAATTCACGTGGCTTTTTAGGATATGTCGACAATTCACGGAAAAGACTCGTTAGAGGTAAAATTAATTTTTAAACCCACTAGATGGTCCGAACAAGTCGGACCAAGTAGGATGGGGGTATATATCAATATCCCATGGTAGTAAATTAATACTGATCTAACAAATAACCTAATAAGTCTTTAGAAGTAATTAATCCTACTAGCTCATTTTCAGGGTTAATAATTGGCAAGCTATTAAAGCCATTGTTGGTTAATATTTCAACTGCTGTTTTTATAGTATCGTTCTCAGACAGAGATATAACTTCTCTAGTCATAACTTTTTCTATTTTAATGTTATGATCTAGAATCTCTTTTTCTTCTCTCTCATCAACATTATAAGCTTCATTGGTGGAAAATCTTAAAATATCAATCATGCTTATCACACCTTTTAGCTTTTTACCCTCTAAAACGAAGATATGATGAACACCTAATAGATCCATTTTTTCTTTGGCAACCGAAAAAGCATCGGTTAAATTAACGCAGACTACATTTTTAGTCATTATATTTTTAATAGCTTCGTTCTTTTTCATATCTTCTCTCTATAATTAAATTTACTGCATATAATCATAACATAACTTCACAATAACTAATTCAACGGTCTTTGGAAATTATTATAAAATAATCGAAATTCTAAATCACTCCTTTAAGCCAACCTTGACTCCAGGTCAACATAGATAGACAATCAATAACTAATATAAAAATATAAGCAGTTTATTAAAGGATTTAAAATGAGTGATTTACCTACATGTCCCAAATGCAGCTCTCAATATTCTTACAAAGATGGAACATTATTTATTTGCCCTGAATGCGCCTACGAGTGGAGTACAGATAACAGCGATAATCAAGAGAATACGGGACTAGTAATTAAAGATGCTCATGGAAATACACTTGTTGATGGTGATACGGTTACTCTTATCAAAGATTTAAAGGTCAAAGGTTCTTCCTCTGTTATAAAAGTTGGTACAAAAGTAAAGAACATTAAGTTAGTTGATAGTGATCATGATATTGATTGTAAAATTGATGGATTTGGAGCAATGAAACTGAAATCACAATTCGTAAAAAAAATATAATGAAAAAAATCTTAGCCAAAGATCTTAGTAAATTTCAAGAGTGTAAGACTATCCTATTTTATGGTAATAGTATTATTGTCGATAAACATACTAACTCCCCAATAATATTATTTAAGCAGGTAATGGATGAGCTGCCTATTGAACGAAGCAATATATTTTTAGATAGTGATTTATTATTTGTTCAAGTAACATTTCCACCAGAATCAAGCCATAACGATTTAAATATTAAATATCGTATTTCTCCAACCAAATACTTTCTTCAAGAAACCTCCAACGTTAATATCGATTACATAATAAGAGGCATGCAATGGGTGAATTGGGACGCAAGATACCAACATTGCAGTAAGTGTGGAATAGAATTAGTTGAAATATATGACTCTTTCGAAAAAAAATGTGACCGTTGTGAGCTATCATTTTTCCCTAATTTATCTCCTGCTGTAATGGTATTAATTCAAAGAGATGATGAAATTTTATTAGCGAGAAGTCCACATTTTAGAAGAGGTATGTATAGTGCGATTGCTGGATTTATTGACATAGGTGAAACTGCGGAAGATGCAGCCCATAGGGAGTCTCAAGAGGAGGTCGGTTTAAAAATATCATCACTAAAATACTTTGGTAGTCAAAGCTGGCCATTTCCAAGTAGTTTTATGGTCGCATTTACCGCTGAATACTTAAGTGGTGAAATAATAATGCAGCCTGATGAAATAGAAGATGCCAGATGGTTTAATATCAAAAAATTACCAGAGTTGCCGGCTATGCCAAGCATCTCTCGTCGGCTAATAGAGAGCGTTCTAGTAAAAAAATAGTTATGTTTCCAATGCCAAAGAGACTAATCCCTGCCAGTAAGTAGAATCAATGCCATCATCCAAGCACCATGCCCAACACAAAACTGTATGTACATAATGCCAATCTCTAATTCTTTGTTCTGAGTATCCCAACAACTTAGCTATTAAAATTACTCTGTTATTAATAATTTCCTTAGGATTAGTTTGTTTTAGTAACTCTGGATAAGGATTGCTTAAAAAGGCGCAGACATCAAAGATAGGATCGCCAATAAATCCTTTAGGATCTATTACCACCCATTTATCGTCATTTTTTAATATATTTTCATGGTGTAAGTCACCATGGAGCAAAACTTTTTCTGAGGAAGAATTTAGCAACTCTTTTCGGAGATTTTTAGCCCTAGCAAAAATATCATTTGGAATATTTAAATCACCATCCAATGCTTTTAGCAAATCTTCAAGATAATAAAAATTATGCTTTTTAGGAATGCCCGCCTTATGCAACTCCTTAATTACATTACTTAAAACTATACTAGACTCTGCATCCTCTATTTGAAAGCACTCTTTCATGGATGAACCAGGAATAGCTTGTTCTAGTAATAAAAAACCTTCTGAAGAATCAATGCACCCTACCGCACCATGATTAGAAAAGGAATTTAGGCAAGCGGCCTCTTTTGCTAGAGCTTTATAATCAAGACCTAACTTCAAAATAATTGGTTTAGATTCTTGATAACCCTTCACCACATAATTAAAGCTCATATTACTTACAGGAATCAGCTCTGATAAGTTATATTCACAAGACTTATCAGATATTAACTTAGGTAAATCTTGAAGCCATAACCTACCCTTTTCCCCATATATATTAACAATGTTATCCTTGAAATTTTGCATTATAATTTGTTCCCGACGTCACTATTTTTTTCCACATCTTCCTTAAAAGAATCATAACTACGAATAGTATCTACAGCATTTCTATATTGATGGCAGACTTCCCTACTCTTTGCTAGTGTATTAGGTAAAGATTTATCTAGTGACTCATTCCAAGCTATAAATTGATGTCCATGTAAACCAGGAGCTAATCGAATATTAAATCTATCAGATAATTCTTCAGCATATTCAAAATTATCATTAGAGGCTGCATAATTTGGATGCTCAAATACCCCACAACTTAAATGTATATTTCTTCCTGTTCGCTTATGAACTGGTATTGTACTTAGTATTGATCTATTATCTGGCGAGGGTGACTGGGATATTATCTCTCCAAACAGATTTGGGTATTGTAAACCAATATAAATACTCGCGGTTCCACTTAGGCTCGAGCCTAGCATGACTCTGTTTTGTGAGCCTTCTGGAACACATACGTCATTTTCTACTAACTGAGGAAATAATTTTTGTTCTATGAAATTAGCATATTGATCTACTTTGTATTTGTAATCAATCATCCTAACCCCCATACCTTCTACATCAAATGATGGGTCTTCTGCAAAATCAGTTTTATCATCTTCTGACAAAGTTTGAATTAAACCTGGTAGGATATGAACAAACACAAGCGCCGTATTCGGAGAGAGATCCCCTTTTTCCACCAATTTTTCAAAGTTTTCAATAATTCCTGTTAATAGATAAGGTATTCCATCATTAATTAAAATTAGATTATCAGTTTGACCAGAAGATGGTGTGAATACTTGTATATCACGAGTAAAATTAGCATAAGGCAAATAAGGAGTATGCCCTTCTTTTAATATATCAAAAATTGGATCTGTGACTGTAATAAACACAGTTGCATTATGCTCCCATATATAAGAAATGGCTGAACTATCTATATCTGTTAGTTGCCAGGTCTTTTCTAGACAGCCCCAAATTTTATATTTACCTGTTGATTTATCTTTTATAAGACATGGATTTTCTTTTAATTTGCTTATGTCCAAGTCCTCGAAAGTATCAATATCTCTCAGCTCTATGTTATATCCATTAGCAAAATATAACTCATCATTATATTTATCTGTAATTTCAGCTTCGCTAATATGATGTAAATCACCGTCTTTATCAGAATATAACGTAGTATTATAAGTAAAATGTTTTTTTCTTTTATGATCATCATTACTTAACAAGCTAGGCCAATCAACTTGTTCACCTGGAATCTGAGCTTTGGTTGGTTCAATATTTACACGAAAAACGCATTCTATATCTTCAAAGCCAGGGTAAGGAGATAAATGTCTACTGTATTTGTCTTTGTATGGAACTTGCTGTATTTCCGGGAAAGAGACTTTATTGCTACTAATCGGCACTAAATCCTCATTAAAAAATCGCGGCAGTTCAGGTTCTGGTTTTTTACCACAAAAGCTTGGTTCTACTTGAATGAATTTATAAACAACAATGGCATCGATGGGAATAATGTCGGCACGACACATTATTCCAGTACCTTCTATTTCTGATAATAACTGTCTGCCGTCTGTTGAGCCATACCCATGAAAATCACCCTGTAAATAGAGATGTTTTTTTGAACCTGATTCATCAGCAGGCTCTTGTCTATCTAACAAATCTTCTCGAGGAAATAAAAAATAAACCTTCGCACTACCTTCAAGACCCTCTTCAATAATAGGAGTACCACAATCCTGAACTAGCTCCCAAAATACATTCGAAATTGCCGCCTTTTGCTCTAAAGATAGGCTTTTAGTATTGTATTGAGCATACTTATCTAAAAAATTCTGAAATGTAGGAGTGCCATCGCTACTCGAAAAATCCTCCCAAAACTTATCACTGAATGGAGGCTTCGCTGTTAAATCCTGTAGTTCTTGAATAAAAGTGTGTGTGATTGTCATTTAAATCTATTTACTGAATAAATTAGTTAAATTATAGAATAATCTTATACCTAAGCAATAGACAATATTTTTAAATATAAGTTATATAGCATTTAAGTTATTATGTATGAAATAAAGTCACTATTACATACATATTATGTCGAGCAAAATCATACTTTTTAACAAGCCGTTTCAGGTACTTAGTCAATTTGAAGATACAGAACAACGTAATACTTTAAAACAATATATACCCATTAAAAATGTCTATCCTGCAGGTAGGTTGGATTATGATAGCGAGGGGTTAATGATCTTAACAAGTTGTGGCAAAACTCAACATAAAATTAGTAACCCTAAGAATAAAATGAGTAAAACTTACTGGGCACAAATTGAAAAGATACCGTCAGAAGCAGACTTAGAAAAAATAAGACAAGGAATAAAAATCAAAGACCATCACTGTCTGCCAGCTCAGGTAAAAATAATCAATGAGCCTTCGGTTTGGCAAAGAATTCCGCCTATTAGAGAAAGAAAACACATCCCTACCTGTTGGCTAGAATTAACCCTTAAAGAGGGAAAAAACCGTCAAGTTAGGAAAATGACCGCTGCAATGGGATTCCCTACCCTAAGACTTATAAGAGTTAAAATTGGTCCATGGCAATTAAATGAGTTAAAACCAGGCGAATATATTGAAGATAACTATATAGAAAAAAATAAGCGTATCTAAAAGGTATGTGCCCAAACTCTCCGTAATTATTGATTAATGGTTTGTTTCCCATATTAAATTTATTTCATCATCGTCGCTAGAAAAGTGTTTTTTTTAAGCATTAAACTGTCATTCCGCAGTAACTTTTTGAATTAAATTTTTAAGAAAATTCTTGACATTTCTCTCTGGTTTTGATCTATTACTGCTTTTTGGAAGTCAGAAATGGATGCATCACGTTTTGAAGTACAACGATTAGATCACTTAG
>JARGPO010000061.1 GCA_029213075.1 Legionellaceae bacterium
CTTTTCTATAACTGATAAGTAGGGAGTCCATAACTCTTGCATAAATCATCCAATCCTTTAGAAAATATCGATGTCTAACTATTAAAATACGCATATCATACCATCATTAGTCACTTAACCGAATGCCATTGATTGTCAACAGACCCTACTAATTAAGACAAAGATGCTGGGTGTTCATTAACTCAAAAAAACCGATAGCTCACGAATTAATGACCGTTGCGAAGAGTTTGATAAGGGACATGGTCGAATTGAACACCGGCTCTGTTATGTAAGCGACCAGATTGATTGGATAAAACAACGAAAAAAAATGGCGAGACTTGAAAACAATAGTTATGGTTGAGTGCGGATCACGATTGGCGATAAAAATAGCATAGAGCCATAAAAAATAACATGGAAACCATGCCGAATATGAACTATTGTTAGTGTATGTACATTTAATTCATCACGTCACATATGCCAAAATTGGGAGTTCATCAACTCAGAAATAACAGCATTTACTTTCTTGAAGAAACGCTTGCAAATCGTATTGATTTTGCTTGGGAAGTCTATTCAGGTGAAAAATACTCAGATGAATATCGAAAACCAGCATTAAAATTCCTCCTTTATGCCTTAGATATTACTCATCATGAAAACATCAATGAGCAACTAATTAAATTAATGAAGGATCGTAGTACACACAAAGAAAATAACCCTGAATATATCCCAGGAAAATCACCAACACGTATCCCCTTTGATCCTAAAACAACCCTCCCCGAAAAAACAATAGCCCATGGGCAAACAGAAAACCTAGACATTAAAAACGCAATTATAAGAGGTGAACTTTTAGATGTTAATGAACGATCAAAAGCCATAGATCAGAAAGAGAAGACTGTTTTTTTAAAAGCTAAAGGACGGGCCGAACACCAGGTTTTGATACATAGCGGAAAACTTACCATGAGAGGTAAACCTTTTGATTCATCAGGCATGATTGCTCATGATAAAAGAGGATTCGCGGCATTTACCTTAAATGCAAATGGTGAGTTATCCGTATTTAAGCATAAAAATATGCGTGACAGATATGCTCACTCCAGTATGAATGCAGGCAAACCTGTTGTAGCCGCTGGTGAGTTTCAGGTTGAAGGTGGTGTTGTAAAAGCAATAAACACTCATAGTGGGCATTATGCCCCAAGCTTATTTAGTGTATATAGGTTTTTAGAGCATCTTTCTCAACATCAAGTGGACATCAGTCAAACCAAAGTCATTACCCAACAAAATCCCTCCGAGTTTATACAAGACATTCATTCCACACCATTTGAGTATATGCATACTTATGAGCAATATTACGCAACCGATGCAAGCGAGCTCTACAACAAACTGGATGCGGTGATTAATAAAAACCTTTCCTCCATCCAAGAACAACTTCAAAACTATGAAAAAAGTAGTTTTACCTCCTTACTCAAATTTAAAGATATGTTGACCGGTTCAAACTTAACTGAGAAAAAAGCCACCATCGCCGCAGCACTCCAGGAAGAAATTAAAAATTTTAGACCTAAACTCAAAGGCTTACAGGGAGAGGAGCTTGCAAGCAAAGTTGAAGAATTAAATAATATCATATTCAAAATATGAAGCCCTAAATCAAGAAGTCTCTACTGCACATCATAAAAAAGAATCGTCAGGTCGGCTGCAAGAAAAAATGACAAACTTCAAACAACAATTAGAAGAGATAAAATCAGAAACTAAAAAAGAAGAGCGTAAGCAAGATGCAGAGCAAGACATTGAGGAAGAACGGGCAGAGATTTTTAAAAAATTATTCTGAGAAAAGCACTTGCGTCACACACATACTTTCGAGAGGGTTTTGGTTAACCCTACCATTTTGGCTCATTTTAGTAGCCGGGTAAAAGGGAGGATGAGCCCATATCTTTGCCCTAGCATTTAACGGTAGCCGGTATCATTTTACACCAATCAAGCCTAAATTAATAAGATGCTTTACAGTTAATCTATATTTATTCGGCGAATAAAAGCAAGAGACAATCCATTATTGAAAGGAGCTCGTCGATTAGCGCTGAAAGATAATGACCTGGTGAGTTGCACTTTGCGTTAAAAAAATACCAACAAGTAATAAATAATGATACAATGCACTAAATGTATTTTTTAAGAAGTTGGTATGCCAGTAATTAATGTTGAGCACAATGTAATTCATATTACGGATCTAGAGGGTGATAAAAAGCACTTATTAAACAATTTAAGGTTACTTGGTGTGTCTGTAATGCTCATAGATAGAGCTGATGGTGGTATAGGAGAATATATAAATTTACCAGAAAACACTTCTTTAGTTTTTGGTGGTGATTTAGTTGATGGTAAATATGATGAGCAGTTATTAGATTTACTTCTTAATACCAAGGATATTTGTGGTGACAGGGTCACTTTAATTGCTGGAAATAGGGATTTAAATAAGATCCGCTGGCCGCTTGAAGTAACGGATACACATCCTTTGGCTTTGGTTCAAAAAGAAAGCCAATTATCAGTGGTTGATATTCAAAAAACTGGTCCAGAAAGAGACACTAGTTTGCCATGGGTTGATAATAATAAACCTATCTTTATCGCTTTTCTTGCAGCGCATTATCAATGTGAGATATCAGTTGTGATTGAGAAGTTTAGTGTTGAGACAACTTTGCAACAAAAAATATTTTATGCTAAGTGGATGTTGGGTAATACCATGGGGGCGCCTTTTGCATGGCGGCAGAGAGCAGAATATTTGCGTGAAGAAAAAGGGATTGAAGAACCGACAGATGTTGATATTTTTAATTCTTTTAATTCTCAGTACGATATCGATGGTCCTGTTTTTAAGTATTTAAACCAAGCCAAAATGATTGATATTCGAGGAAATACCGCTTATATGCATGGTGGTTTAAATGAACATAGCTTTAATCCAACATTAAATGGTATTAGTTATAGTTTTCAAAGTATCCTTGAACTACAACATGGGTTAAATACTTGGTTGAGTAATTTTATAGGGTTATATCAACAGTGTGGTCGTTTTTTGTGTTTGGAAAACGCATATAATGGGAAGGTATTTTCTCCACTGGATACTTATATACTCCAGGAAAAAGACAGAATTGATGACATGATGTTACCTAGACGTGCACAAAGAGAGACAGTAATTACTAACAACTCTATGAGTTCTAAAGATGGGATGCAAACACCTAAAGATTTCAATGTCCTAAGGAAGTTATCAAGAAGCCATGTCTATCGTTTGGGGACAGGGCATCAACCTCATATTAATATTCCTGGTGTGGCGGTAGATTATGAACTGGATGTAGAAAATAAGTGCATTAAAGGGTTTCAATCTCTCGTCTCAGATACGTGTAAATTACAAAGTGGAAATCAGGCTGAGGCAGTTCTGATAAAAGAAGTCACGAGCTATAATGTAGTTGATGAAGATGATGTATTAGGAGAGAGTAATAGAATAGGTTATGTTAGTTATATTGATAGAGTTGTGCATGACAAAGATGGCAATGAAATTATTAATATGAGAATGCCTGGCATTGATATGACTGGAGGGGTTTATAGTTCAAGCGGTATCCCTCTCAGAATGGAAGATTATTTGCAAACAGATGAGCAGCTGGTTGGTTATGCTATTACACTGCCAGAAGAATTAAAGTTGACTGAGGATAGTAAAAATAAATTATTTATGAGCGGTTATGAAATAACGGCTTTAAATAAGACTGAAAATGGAGAATCAGAGTTTGTTGTTTGTAGAGCAGGAACTCCAGCTGAAGCATTTCAGTTTAATGTACAATCTCTATCAAGCGATTTTGTGAGAAGATTATTTTGCGAGCAAGCGAACCATAAAATTAAGCAGTCCATGTTATTGCTTCAAAGTATGACAGCCACATCGGAGGTTAATCAAGTTGCTGTTTCAAGTACAGGGCATGGTGTTTTTAATTTTGCACCACCTGTAGAAGCTGCTCATTCGGCAAAGCAGGGACTTAGTGGCGATGCGACAGAAGAGAGAAAATTTAAGAGTCAAAAAACATAGTTTTTAATTTACGCCATGAGACTTCTAATCGTTTTATTTTCAAGATAATAGCTCCCGCCCGGGTGAGAGACTAAGGGTCTAGCAAATGAAAGGTATGTTTTATACCTCGATATTTAGTAGTTCTTCGGCGTGTAGAATGGTTTGTTCAGTTATTTTTAATCCGCCAAGCATACGCGCTATTTCATCTACTTTATCTTTGCCTAGAAGTGGTTCGACATTGGTATAAGTTTGTTGTTTTTCAATATGTTTTTTTACTACAAAATGATTATGGGCGCTCGCTGCAACTTGTGGTTGGTGCGTTACACAAAACACTTGCAATCGATCACTTAACTTGCGAAGAAGCTGGCCAACTAATGCTGATGTCGCACCTCCAATTCCAACATCTACTTCATCAAATAATAAAGTTGGGGTTGATCCTCTTTGAGCTGTTATCATTTGAATTGCGAGGCTAATTCTTGATAACTCACCGCCTGATATAATTTTTGCGAGAGAATCTTTTGCCATTCCAGGGTTGGTACAGACTTTATATTCAACACGGTCCAATCCATGTGGATGCATTTTATCTAGACGAGAAATTTCTATTTCCACAAAGCCTTTTGGCATGCCTAGGTTTCTAATTATTTCAGTGATTTCACTAGCCAGTTTTTCAGCGTGTTTTGCACGAGACTCGCTAAGTAAATTAGCAGACTTATTATATGCTATCTGAGATTTTTGAAATTCTAGTTTAAGCTCAGTATGTTTTTCCTGGGTGTTAGTTAAGTCATCTTGTTCTTGTTGTAATTCTGATACCTTGGCTGATAGCTGTTTTACGTCAATGTGATATTTGCGTGCCACGCGATGAAGCTCACCCATGCGTAGTTCAATGGCCTCTAGTCTTTCTGGGTCTAGTTGAATTTGCGATGAGAAAGATACAACTTCATTAAAGGCCTCATCACATTGAATTAAGGCGTTGTTTATCATTTCAATAGCATTTTTTATATAGATATTTTCTTCAGGCAAAAGCTGCAGGTTGTGGGATATACCACTTAAAAGTTGGTGCACGTTTGGCGTGTCATCTGCTTGTAGAGCATCAGATATATTTTTAATATGCTCTAGGTATTCTCGCGCATGATGCAGAAGCTGATGTTCTTCGTGAATTGACTCAACTTCATTTTCTTGGAGAGCTAAACTATTTAGTTCATCAATTTGAAATTGTAGCAAATTTCCTTTATCGGTATCTTGGGTTTTATTTTCTATAATAGCAATTTTCTTTTCTAGATCATGACATAGTTGATAATTATTTAGGGTTTCTTTTAGAAGTTGATGATGTTTTGCATATTCATCTAGCTGCTTTCTATGGGTTGCATGCTTTAAAAGTGTTTGATGCTGATGTTGGCCATGAATATCAACTAATGTTTCACTTAGCTCTTTAACCTTATGTAGTGAAAAAGCAATGCCGTTGATGTAGGACTTAGAACGTCCCTCAGTATAGATGACTCTTCTTAAAAATACTTCACCCTCATCAAATTCAATGTCGTTATCATTTAGCCAATATGCAGATTGAGATGTTGAAGAAATAGTAAATCGAGCCTGAATATCGCATTTTTGCGCGCCAGTTCTGACTACTGATGAGTCAGCCCTCTCGCCAAGAGCAAGCATTAAAGCATCAATCATAATTGATTTACCCGCACCAGTTTCACCAGTAAAAGCGGTCATTTTATCAGCAAAATCTAGTTCTAGATGAGATACTATGGCAAAATTTTCAATATACAATGAATTGAGCATCTTTTATCCTCTTGATCCCCAGCCAAGTTTAGTTTGTAGTGTATCATAATAATGGTAATCAATTGGATGTAATAAATGTAACTTTTGCTCGTGCTTTTCTATGGTTATTATTTGCCCAGGCTTGATCACGTTTGATTTGTTGCCATCACAGCTAATTTGTAAGCTACTGTCATTGTCATCGCTAATATGTAACTCGATGATTGACTGCCCATCGACGACAAGTGGACGAGAACTGAGACTGTGAGAAAACATTGGTACCATAGCTATGGCATCTAGATCTGGATGCATAATTGGTCCGCCAGCCGACAATGCATAGGCAGTAGATCCAGTTGGGGTTGCTAGAATTAAACCATCGGCACGATAGTGGCTAACAAATTGCTTGTTAATATAAACATCAAAAGTGATAAGTCTAGTTTCATTGCCGCGACTTAAAACCACATCGTTTAATGCACCATTATTAATAGATTCTTTAGTTTTTCCATCCGTATGGACATGCAATAAAGTGCGGTATTCTTCGGTATAGTTACCAGTTAAAACACAAGTTAATTGATTCTCAAAATCATTAGGAGATATATCGGTTAGAAATCCTAGATAACCGCGGTTCACGCCAATGACAGGAATGTTATATTGAATCGCAATCTTTGCGGCAGAGAGTAAACTGCCGTCACCACCAACAACCAACATTAAATCGCTTTTTGATTGTAATTGTTCGCGCGGCATTAACGGCAAATTTAAATTAAAACACTCAGCTGTATCTTTATCAATATAGGATTCAAACGCCTGACTTTGCAAAAATGTTACCAAATGTTGCAACGTATCGTTGATATCTTGGTTAGCTCTTATTTGACGAGCATATAAAATAACACGTTTGAATCCTTTTTTAGCCATAATAGTTAGTTAGCATCCTCGTTTTTATTAGATGATCGCATAGTTCTCTTGCGATCGTGCTCTTTTAGCTCTTTTTTACGCAATCTGATACTGTCAGGCGTAACTTCTACTAACTCGTCATCATCAATAAATTCTAATGCTTGTTCAAGAGTGTATTTAATCGCCGGTGTTAGAACAATATTCTCATCTGTTCCGGAGGCACGCATGTTTGTTAGTTGTTTTTCTTTTGTAACATTTACGACTAAATCATTGTCACGAGTGTGAATACCAACAATCATACCTTCATAACAGACAGTTTGTGGCCCAATAAACAGCTTACCACGTTCTTGTAGGTTATATAAAGCAAATCCTCTTGATGTTCCTGAGCAATTAGAAAGTAATACGCCGTTATTACGTTTGCCAAGTTTGCCTTTAAAAGCAGGGCCATAATGGTCATATACGTGATAAATTAAGCCGGTACCAGACGTAGCTGATAAGAACTCGGTGTGAAAACCAATTAAACCACGAGTTGGGATGTGATAATCAAGACGAACTCTACCCTTACCATCCGGGACCATATTTTGTAGCTCACCACGTCTTTCACCTAATTTTTCCATGATACTGCCTTGATGATTTTCTTCAACATCGACAGTTAAGCTTTCATACGGTTCTAAGGTGACACCATCTTCTTCCTTCATGATTACTTCAGGCTTGCAGATAGCTAGTTCATATCCTTCACGACGCATTGTCTCAATTAAAATAGATAGATGAAGCTCACCACGTCCAGACACTCTGAATTTATCAGGATCTTCTGTATCTTCAACACGTAGTGCCACATTGTGTAAAAGTTCAGTTTGTAATCTTTCACGGATTTTTCTACTTGTTACAAATTTTCCTTCCTGACCTGCAAAAGGAGAATCATTAACTTGGAATGTCATGCTAATAGTTGGCTCATCTACCGTAAGAGGAGGTAGTGCTTCAACAGTTTGTGGGTCACAAATAGTATCGGAGATATTTAGTTGCTCAATTCCAGTGATAGCTATAATATCACCAGCTCGAGCGGTATTGACTTCAACTCTTTCAAGACCTTTAAATCCAAGTAATTGTAATAATCTACCGCTGCGGATGTTGCCATCTTTATCAATAATTTTCACAGGAGATTTAGCACTAATATGACCTCTGCTGACCCGTCCTATACCAATTGTTCCTACATAAGATGAATAATCTAGAGAACTAATTTGCATTTGGAATGGACCTTCAGGATCGACATCTGGAGCGGCAACGTTATCAACAATTGTTTGTAATAATGCTTGCATGTCAGATGCTTCATTTTCTAAATCTAACTGTGCAAAACCATTAAGAGCTGAGGCATATACAACAGGGAAATCTAACTGTTTATCATTAGCACCTAAATTATCAAATAAATCAAATACTTGGTCCATAACCCAATGAGGTCTGGCGCCTGGTCGGTCAATTTTATTGATAACTACTATCGGGTTTAATCCGCGAGCAAAAGCTTTTTGGGTAACAAAACGAGTTTGCGGCATTGGACCATCCACAGCATCTACTAGTAATAAAACACTATCAACCATAGATAAAATACGTTCAACCTCACCACCAAAATCAGCATGTCCAGGGGTATCAACAATGTTGATTTGATAACCATTCCAGTGAACGCTAGTATTTTTAGCAAGAATAGTGATGCCACGTTCTTTTTCAAGAGCGTTAGAATCCATCATCCTTTCTGTTTTAGGAGCTCGTTCGTTTAATGTGCCGGTCTGTTCTAAAAGCTTGTCAACCAAAGTTGTTTTCCCGTGATCAACGTGAGCGATAATAGCAATATTACGTATTTTTTCTATCATAATGGCCTTGTGTTAAGCAAAAAATATGTGCTAGGATTTTATATAAATAAATATAACTAGAGACATATAAGGTGAATTTGTTCATAGATTTAGCATTATACACTAATATAATGATTAAGACAAAATAGTTAGATATTAAATTCAGTAGTTTATATTTATATAATCAGCAATGTTCTCAAGCGCGGGCATAACGACCGGATTGTTTTTTAAATGGTCATTGCTTCCGCGCTTGTGAATATTACCGATAGGTATTTATTTTTTGCCATTAACCTTTGAAGTTTTGGCTAACAAATTCCCAATTTACTAAGCTCCAGAATGCATTAATGTAATTTGGGCGCGCATTTCTATAATCTATATAATATGCATGCTCCCAAACGTCGCAGGTTAGCAGAGCTGTATCTCCATCTGTCATTGGTGTGCCAGCATTGCTGGTGCTAGAAAGTTTTAACTTGCCTTCGATATCTTGAACAAGCCATGCCCATCCAGAACCAAAAGTTGTTGCGGCTGTTTTTGTGAATTGCTCTTTGAATTCTGCAAAGGATCCAAAAGTTTCATTAATTGCATCGGCTAGTTTACCTGTTGGCTCTCCACCACCGTTTGGTGATAAGCAATGCCAGTAGAATGTATGATTCCAGACTTGAGCCGCATTATTAAACATTCCACCAGTTGATTTTTTGATTAAATCTTCAATGGTCATTTCTGCAAATGGTGTTCCTTCAACTAAGTTGTTTAGATTTGTAACGTAGGCATTGTGATGTTTTCCATAATGGTACTCTAGAGTTTCTTTTGAGATGTGTGGAACTAGAGCATCCATTTCATATGGTAATGGCGGTAATGTAAATGGCATTAGTTTCTCCTGTTATTGTTAATCAGCGATTCGCAGAGTATCATATTTTTAGCATCTGGATAAATATCATTATGAAATTGCATTGATATTTGTTCTCGATTTCGCCATAATTGGCTCTCAGATGTAATTAAGACAGGCGTATAGTAAATACTATGGAAAATGACACTATTGAAAAAATTAAGAGTCAAATTAGTGATAATTTGATTTTGTTGTACATGAAGGGTAGTCCAAAAATTCCTCAATGTGGTTTTTCTGCTAGGGCAGTTCAATGTATTGAGGCGTGTGGTGTTGAGTTTGCTTATGTTGATATTTTAGCGAACCCAGACATTCGTCAGATGTTGCCACAGTACGCTGATTGGCCTACATTTCCACAATTATATGTTAAAGGTGAATTAATTGGTGGGGCAGACATCATTGCTGAATTGTATGCAGAAGGTGAGTTAGAGCAGTTATTGCGTGAATCTTCTGAGGCATAATCTTTAATATTTTGTAACTTTTTAAATTTTTTGGAGATAAATTATGAGTACTTTAGTTGGGCAAACAGCCCCTGATTTTACAGTTCCTGCTGTTACTGGTTCTGGTGAGATTGTTGATGGATTCAATTTACATACAGCTATTAAAGGTAAATATGGTTTGGTGTTTTTCTACCCGCTAGATTTTACTTTTGTATGTCCGTCTGAGTTAATCGCCCTAAACCATCGTATGGATGAATTTGCTAGTCGTGGTGTTGAAGTTATATCTGTTTCAGTTGATTCTCATTTTACCCATAACGCTTACCGAAATACTCCTATCGATAAAGGTGGTATTGGTCCGGTTAAGTATACTATGGCTGCTGACATTACTCACTCCATATGTAAAAGTTATGGTGTAGAACATTCTGGAGCTGGTGTTGCTTTTAGAGGTGCATTTATCATTGATAATAATGGTGTTATTCGTTCAGCTATGGTTAATGACCTTCCTATCGGCCGAAATATTGATGAATTGTTACGAGTTATCGACGCTGTACAATTTTTTGAAGAAAATGGCGAGGTTTGCCCTGCTGGATGGAAAAAAGGTGATTCTGGTATGAAGGCTTCTCCTGATGGTGTTGCATCTTATCTTGCTGAGCATTCTGAAGCTTTATAAGTTTAGATGTTTTAAAAAGCGGTTGTATCTTAGAGATAATGTTACAGACTTTAAGATACAACCGCTTTTTTTTATGCTTGTTTTTGTGTTTTTAAGTCTTGTGTATCGAGACTTGTTACGGTCTTTTTTTCTGAAAAGAAATTTAGCCTTCTAGTTGTTTGTAACTTTTCCTCTAAAAGATCTAACTGATTGGAAAAATAGTATTGATTATTTTTTTGTGGAAGCAATGCCTTATTTGCACAGGCTAATTCAAGAATAGTACATCTAACTGAGCCACCGGAGCCATGCATCGTTTTGAACGGAGTTTCAATAATATCCATTTGTCCAGCAGTTGCTGCGTATATTTTGGTTATAGTTTGATAGTGGAGAGATAGTTGGTGAGTTTCTATGGCTTGTCTTTCACTCAGTATTCTACAGTTTCTCCTGCCATTAACAAACATTTTAAACTTAAGATTTTTAGGGTTTTGTAATATTGCGGAATTGGTTGCAAAAGCTAATGCTTCTGCTTTAGATATTAGCACTAGTTTTTCTGTTGGATAAATTTTTCTAATTAAAGCTCGGCTTTCAGCAGCCATCGTTTCAGTTCCAGGGATAATCTTTGGCCAACCTTTAGGATCTAGTCTTGTTTGGTTGTTTTGATCTAATTCATACTCTCCTTCATAAATTACTGCTGCATCGTTTGGGAGCGGTAGAAAGCAACAGTCCAGGTGATAAAACTGTTCTTTAAGTAATTTGATTGGAATCACGATGTACTGTGACGCTTCTGCTATTGTGATACCGGCCTCTGGGTCATTTCTGTGCCCTTGACCGATAAAGAACAACTCTCTACCAACCATTTGTCGGATGTCGCCACCTTCAAAAGTGATTTTAGTGCCATCTTTCATTTGTAATGGCTGAATTTTGGAAGCCAAATTTTGGGCTTGGGCAATGGCTAGAGTTTCTTCATCTTTTCTTTGAGGATTTCTAAAGGATGCGGGAATAAAATATAGATCGCCTTTTTTGTCATAGTATTGACCTGTATCTGTGGCGAAAATTTGATCTGTGTAGTATTCAAATTCACCGGTTATTTCCGAGTCATTTACTACTCTTGTTTTATCTTCTAGGATAAACCTAGTTGGAATTCCCTCTCTTTCTATAGCATTAATTAATAGCTGTTGTTCATTATAGGCATCTTCGGATAATTGTTGTTGAAACTCTTTGATAAACTCTTGCTCTTTAATTGTCTTATCTTTTTGAGGTAGGTCTTGTAGAGTTGCTAATTTATCCTCCACATATTTTTGTTGCTGTTGCAATGTTAGTACCATATTCGGATTATCTTCACTAACAATTTTAAAATTCTTTGTTGGTCTTATAATTGCAGCTTTCGCTGTTGCTGCAGTTGGAATATGGCTTGGAATATCACTTGCATTAGTAATATATGTTGATTTAGTAAAAGGCATGATAATTTCTCCACGAGCATACTATTTTTTATTTGGGGGATTAAAATATGGTTTGGTTATAGTTGTACGCCTAAGCGACTAGTTAATACTCGTTTAGCAAAGAAGGGGATAATTATTTCCAGGATAATCGCAATATATCCTGCTAATGACATAGCATATATATACATGTTTTCAGAAAATAAAGTTAACCCTAGTGGTGGAAGAAAAGTTGCAAATCCGATAATCCACCGGTTAGTGGTTTTAAAGACATCTAGGAGAAAATCAAAAATACCTAGAGATACACAAAAAAATGAACCAAATAAAGCAACTGATTCAAATATAGATATTAATGAGACAGCATACTTTGAGTGCAAGTAAAATTGTAGGCTTTGATTAAAAGCTAGAAGTTGATTATTGCTATGATAAATAGCTAGTAAACCATGTGGACCTTGTAGCGGTATAATTGAGTAGATAGTATAAAGCCAAGTTATATATAAAACTAGAACGGCCGTGGTGCTACAAATTATCATCCCTTTGAATAAACTCGCTCTTTCATCTCCGTAGTATGTAACTAGACTTGGGATGATAAACTGATAACCAAAGGAGTTGATTATTATCATAACAAGAGATGCGCCACCGCTAGTTAGTAACGTATTGGAACTAAAAGTAAAAGCTAAGGTTGGATGAGAAAATATTGCTAAGATTGTTAATAATAATAAACTTAATTTAGCAATAACAATTAGAACGTTAAGTCTAATAACAAATTTAGCACTGATTGTTATTAGGCTACCAAATAGTAATACGAAAAGCATGCATATGTTAAAATATGAGGTGTTAGAAAATAGGCTTGCAGTGCTAGCCATAACCATTGAAACACAACCAGATATATATGATGACAGTGAAAAGTAAAGCAGCCATAAAAACAGAAATACTGTCAAAAGTTGGGTCTTTTCACCAAGGAAATTGCCGACAATACTATAATAGGTATTGTATCTTTTCGGACAATTTAGGCTTAATGACAAAATATATAAGCCAGTTTTTGTCATAACTAGCCAGGTTAAAATTATAGCTATGATTGTTGTTAAAAATCCAAACTTAGCTGAAACAATAGGGATGGCCAAAATACCACCACCTATTACGGCTCCTATTAGTAAGAATGTTCCGCCTATAAATTTTAACATTTTAGATCTCGTAGAAAATCATCATGATCTGAAATCCATTTTGAATATTGTAATAATTTTTGAGCTCCCTCTTGAAGTTGTACTTCGACACTTTTTTTAGATGTTCCACCTTTAACCGAATGGGCCTCAATTACTGCCTCAACATCTAAAACCTTGAACACATCATTTGTAATTAGAGGTGAAAATTTTTGATAATCTGTAATATCTAATTCAATGAGTAATTTATTTTGTTCTAAACAATGCAGAACAATTTTTCCAGTTATTTCATGTGCCTCACGAAAGGGGATGTTTTTTCTAGTTAAGTAATTTGCAAGGTTAGTTGCGTTGGCAAAATCATTTTTTGTCGCACTTAACATTATTTCTTTGTTAATTTGCATGCTTTCTAACATGGGGGTGTAGACGGATAATGTTTGGGAAAGCGTTTTTACGCTATCAAATACACCTTCTTTGTCTTCTTGCATGTCTTTGTTGTATGCGAGGGGTAGTCCTTTTAACACGGTGAGTATGCCCATTAATGCTCCGTATACTCTACCTGTTTTTCCTCTAGATAATTCACAAACGTCAGGATTTTTTTTCTGGGGCATCATGCTACTACCAGTACAAAAAGCGTCATCAAGTTGGATGAAAGAAAATTCAGTACTGCTCCACAAAATTAGTTCTTCACTAAGTTTTGAGATATGCATCATAGTTAAAGACGCATTTGCCAAGAACTCAACCACAAAATCTCTATCACTAACGGCATCTAAACTATTAGCATAAGTATCAGAAAAACCTAACAAGTTGGCAGTATATTCTGAATCAATGGCAACGCCACTTCCAGCTAAGGCTCCAGCACCAAGAGGGCAAACGTTTATTCTTGTAAAACTATTGGTGAGTCTTTCCATGTCACGGCTAAACATGTTGAAATATGCAAGCATGTGATGGGCGAATCGAACTGGCTCGGCTCTTTGTAAATGAGTATATCCTGGTATGATAGTATCAATATTATTTTTGGAAATTGAATGGATAACTACTAGTAGCTCATGCAGTTGTTTTATAATAATCAATACATTTTCTCTGAGGTAGAGATGCAGATCTAATGCGACTTGATCGTTTCTGCTTCTGCCAGTATGTAGTTTGCCAGCGACTGGCCCAATTTTCTCATGCAAGATTCGTTCGATATTTAGGTGAATATCCTCATCAGCTACGTTAAACTTAACCTCTTTATTAGATATTTGTTCTTTTATATCTAATAGTCCGTTGCTAATTAGTTTGCACTCATCTTTTGATATCAGCTCGCATTTAGCCAGCATTTTAACATGAGCTATGCTACCAATAATGTCATGTTTGGCCAAGATATGATCAAAGTGAATAGATGCATTATATTCATCTACCAATTCATTCGTAGATTTATTGAATCTACCGCCCCACAGTTTCAAAGTCGTTGCTTGCATTATTTATATCCTGTAGTTGAAATTCTTGATTGACTTGTGAATTAATTTTTAGAGGCAAGCCATAAATACTAATAAACCCCTCAGCTGAGCTGTGATCAAAACTGTCTTCTTTGTCATAGGTTGCTAGAGAATATTGATATAATGATTGCTGTGATTTCCGGCCAATGACAGTCGCACTACCCTTAAATAGTTTTATTTTTACCTCTCCTGATATATTTTTTTGAGTTTCTTTAATAAAGGAGTTTATAGGGTCCATCAATGGCGAAAACCAAAGGCCCTCATATACCATCTGGCTAAACTTTTGCTCTAAAATAGGTTTAAATTGAGCTACATCTCGAGTTAAGCATAATGATTCTATAGCTTGATGAGCTTTGATTAAGGTGATTGCCGCTGGCGCTTCGTAAATTTCACGAGACTTGATGCCAACCAACCTATTTTCTACGTGATCTATTCTTCCAACACCATGAATCCCTGCTATTTCATTTAAAGTTGCAACTAAGACATGTAATGGCATGGGCTCACCATTTAAAGCAGTTGGTATGCCTTTCTCAAAACTAATTTGAATGGTTGTTGCTTGGTCAGGCCAGAGCTCAGGTGCTTTAGTTAATTCATATGCTTCTTCTGGAGGGGCTAACCAAGGGTCTTCTAATACCCCGCATTCACAGCTTCGACCCCATAGGTTTTTATCAATACTGAATGGATTGTCTAGATTAATTGGTAACTCAATATTATGTTTTTTAGCATACAAAATAGCATCTTCTCGATTAATAGGGTTATCTCGCATTGGAGCTATAATTTTGATATTTGGTTTTAGGGTATTTAAAGAGACATCAAATCTTACTTGGTCATTTCCCTTCCCAGTACAACCATGAGCAACATGTGTTGCTTGATATTTATTGGCAATTTCAATTAGTTTTTTAGATATTAGTGGTCGAGATAGGGCTGAAACTAATGGATAAACACCTTCGTATAGAGCGTTAGCCTGAAGAGCTTTGCTTAAATACTCAGTAGCAAATTCATTTTTTAAGTCCAAAACATGACAGGCAATTGCTCCAGTTTTTAAAGCTTTTTGTTTAATAGATTCAAGATCTTTACCTTCGCCTAAATCACCAACAACAGCAATGACGTCTAAATTATATTTTTCCTGAAACCATTTGATAGCTATTGAAGTATCTAGCCCACCTGAGTAAGCTAAAACAATTTTTTCTTTTGACATGCCTTTTATCTCCAGAGATACATAGTGTTTGATAATAGTAACAAAACAAAATTAGATATTCAAATAAATATTCATGTTTTTTAATTAAAAATGAATATTTATTCATTAAAACAAGTTAAGGGTAAATAAAAATGAACAGTAAATCACAAGATGAGCCGATCCAGGATATATTAGAAGACTTGAGAAAATTGTTATTGCAAGGTGTTAATGCAACGCAAGAAACAATTTGTTTAGAGCTAGAATCTATGGGGCATAAAGTGAATCAGTCTAAAATATCGCGCCTACTTAGAAAAATTAATGCTATAAAGGTTAAGAATGATAGTGGCGAGATGGTGTATCACTTGCCACATGATGCGACACCGCCACCGATTAATTCTAGCTTATCTGAGTTAGTTATTGATGTGGTCGCAAATGAGGCCATGATTATTATTAAAACAAGCCCTGGCGCGGCGTCATTAATTGCACGAATAATTGATCATAAAAAATGTCATATATTGGGGACGATTGCCGGTGATGACTCAATCTTTGTGGCTCCAGAATCCGTTCATAATCTTGAAAAAACAATGACATTAATTAGATCATCTCTTAATTATGTTGATACATCGGCACAGAAGGAGTGATAGTTTTCTCCACTTCTTTTTGATTTGTTTTTGATGCATTGCAAGAAGAAGAAAAAAATCCAATAGCAACTAGACCTAGCATTATAGGAGGTAGGAGTTCTAGTGCTTGATTTCTATCCTCGGCAAGGGTAATTGTTGCAATCATAGGTATTAAAAATGCAATCAATGCTATTGATAAGGGAAGAATCAGGTTGGATGGAAATAACAATTCGCGTATATCATTGTTCAGATCCGTATTAGCATGTCTTGGAGCATCTATAATTTGATGAGGAGGTATTTGGGAAAGTAGTAGTTTTGAAGGTTTAGATACTTTTATGCTTAACAGATGTTCATAGTTCCTAATAGCCTTGAAAATTTCTATAACGACCTTGTTATGGTCTTTTTCTGTTTTATTATGACCTGTTTCAAAAGAAATATTATGGATCACTTGCTCTGCCATAAAGGCTCTACTGCCTATTTTACCAAGGGGATAACGATTAAAGTCATAACCATTCTTATATAGGCGTATGTCTCTTCCCCCTGTTAATAAAAGGTAGTCCATATGTTGACTTGTTGCATATCTACCCCAGTTTATACTTAGTCTCTCAAGAAGTTGCACGTTAAAGTTGCGGGTTATTTCTGAGGCTATATATGGAGTTAGAGATATTACATCTGCTAGTGGCATAAACATATCATATTTTAAGTAATAATCAGTTAGAGTATTTATTTCGTTCGGAATATTAAATTTGCGGTTGTACTTAAATTTCATTTCTCTTCTAGATAATGGTAGAGATTTTAGACGAATATTAGAGTCTTCAATATTATGCTTTGATGCGTAAGAAAGCATTAAGCGAGGAATACAGGTTGTCTCGGATGTATCGAAATCGTTATATTTATTATAAATCTCTGCTAATAGAGTTAGGTTGGTATCGGCAATATTCGCCAAAGTTAAGAATTTTATAATATCATTGGCACCAGCAAGATGGGACAATGGAATAGCATCTCCAAATCCACCCTTACTCGTTTCCATAGGGTTGTTTGTGAGTCGTAATCCTATGTTATGGCTTGCAATTTTTAGTAATTCATCTTTGGAAAATAAAGTTAATTTGGGCATATTTTTTCTCTATATAAATGCTTATGAATTTTGATTACCAGTTTGTTTAAGTCTAAGGAGATTTATTATCTATTGCTATGCCTCTTTAAAACTAGCAAACAACATCCCACAATTATATCATGTGGACTATATTTTAATCAATTCAATCTGGGGCTTATCATTTTAACATATGAAGAATTAGATTTATTTTATGAAATGGCCAAGCATGAAAATAATTTACAATATAAAGTTTTAATGTTATTATTGCGCACTTATTGATTTAAATTTCTTCACCACGGGGTGTGTATGTCAGGAATATTTTACGGTCTTAATCCGTTGAAAAGAGATTCAGGTTGTTATTATACGAGATTAAATTCTCAAACAAACAAACAAGATCTTACTTGTCATAAACCAGACATTTTGTTTGCTGAAATGCTTGAATCTGCTTGGAATCAAAGGTTAGGTTTTATAAAAAGCTTAAAAATTACTTTTCTATTAATTCTAGGAGATCATCAAGCCACAAATATTCAAGACCCTTCTTCTCATGTTAATAGTATTACACGTTTCATAAGCAATCCTCCACCTTTTAAAGGCGCTCTTGATTTTTTATTGTTACCTCTTGTTGCACGTAAGTTATTAAATTGGTCATTAAGACAAATGGAAAATAAGTCTAATAGTTTTTCTTTAGAAATAGCTATTTCATTCGCAAGAGTATTTGCTGGATTAGTTATTGCTGCAAGATACTTAATCTCATTTGCCTTGACAGTGGCCCTGCTTCCAGTTATTGGAATAACTTGCGCTTTAAGATCTAAAAAAGAAAAAAATAATCTGTTGCAAGTTGATATTGATACTGATTATCAAGGTGATGAGTTACCGAAAGGTTCCGGAGCAGGTTATTAACTCAGAAAAATCGAGAAATTGTACTTTCAAAGATTCCATTTTAGAGTCCTTTCTTAGGGCTCTTCGCCATCGTCACATATATTTAGGTTGTTATCTTTGGCGAAATCTAGAATAGACTGGTAGACTTCGGGGCTTGATTCTTTAAGTTTAGGATCTAATAATACGCACTTGAAACCTTCGTGATTGACACTGGGTTGGAGTAATGGTGAGTAATGAATTCGACTGTTCTTAAAGCTTGCCATAGTACCGCTCATGCGTTCGGCCCAATCGCTAGGTCGAAATGCCTTTCCTTGCGGAGTGACACCTTCGATAACTATTTTCTTGTCTTTAGGCTTAGTCATATTAAGTACGGGTATGAAGCTGGGTAAATAAGTATATCATTTTAAAGACCTGAGAGGAATAACCATACGTGCATAATGCTAATGAACTGATTAAAATTTTTAATAATTGTTTTTTAAAAAAATATAATACTGTTTTGAAATCAGGAGATGATGAACCAATATATATCCCAAGTAGTCAAGACAACTCAAGACATGTTATTTATTTTGCCAATGGATTTTTTAGTAGTGCTCTTCATGAATGTGCACATTGGTTTATAGCGGGTGATATGCGACGCAAACTTGTTGACTATGGTTACTGGTATGCTCCTGATGGGAGAACCAAAGAGCAGCAGGAAAAATTTTTCAAAGTAGAAATTAAACCTCAAGCATTAGAATGGATTTTTTCTCAAGCTACAGGGTATAAGTTTCAATTTAGTGTGGATAATTTATCTGGAGAAGAGTTTGATCTGACAAAATTTAAGGAAGATGTTTATAGTCAGGTTATAACATACCAAAAAAATGGCCTACCATTACGTGCCGCGGCTTTTTTAGAACAATTATTAAGACGTTATGAATCGAAAGGAGTCGCCAAGCCAGCGTTTTGCGATAGCTTTTGAGATCGAGGGATCTGTTTTTATTAATCTGCTAGCAGTTTCTGTTACTTTGCTTAAAAGTTCTTGGTCGCGTTGTAGGCTTGCGACTTTAAATTTTTGATAACCTGTTTGCTGACGCCCTAAGAACTCTCCATATCCACGTAAGGCTAGATCTTTTTCAGCAATTATAAATCCATCGCATGTGTCACGCATTACTTGTAGTCTTTCTCTACTTTGCATGGAAAGAGGGTGTTGGTATAAGAGTATGCAATGAGACTCGGCACTGCCTCTTCCGACTCGACCACGGAGTTGGTGAAGCTGTGATAGCCCAAGACGCTCTGCATTTTCTATAATCATGAGACTTGCATTGGCAACATCAACCCCAACCTCGATTACGGTTGTTGCTACTAATAAGTCAATTTCTCCTTGTTTAAATAAGGCCATTATTTTTTCTTTTTCAGCAGATTTCATTCGACCATGAATTAAGCCAATTTTAGCATTTGGCAGTAGTTGTTGTAGCTCTTCAGAGCGATTGGTGGCTGCGATACATTGGAGGTTTTCGGACTCTTCTATTAAGGTGCAAACCCAGTATGCTTGGCGACCACTACCAATTGCGAGCATTAATCTTTCAATAATAAGATGCTCTTTTTCTTGAGTTATTACGGCAGTTTTAACAGGAGTTCTTCCTGGTGGCATTTCATCTATTGCGGATAGATCTAAGTGTGAAAAACCAGTCATAGCTAGTGTTCTTGGAATGGGGGTGGCAGTCATTAGTAATTGATGAGGGTAGATATTGTCAGCTTGGCCTTTTTGTTGAAGAAGGGCTCTTTGTTCAACGCCAAACCTATGTTGCTCATCGATAATGATAAGCCCAAGTTTTGCAAAATCAACACCTGTTTGAAATAAAGCATGGGTTCCTATTATTAGTTGGCAATCATGTTCTTTCAGAGCATTAAGTGTTTCACGACGCTCTTTAGCTTTCATTTTTCCGCTAAGTCTTCTAACTTTTATTCCTAGTGGCTCACACCATGCGCTGATGGTATTTGCATGTTGCTCACTCAAAATATCGGTCGGAGCCATAAGCGCTACTTGATAACCATTACTGATTACTTGGATTGCAGCTATTGCGGCAATAACAGTTTTACCCGAGCCAACATCTCCTTGGACTAAACGTAGCATTGGTTTTGAGAGTTCTAAATCTGATTTTATTTCCTGATGCACTCTTTGTTGTGCTTTAGTTAGTGCAAATGGTAATGAATTTAAAAACTTAGTGAGCAGGTCTGAGTTTTCTGGCATGGGATTGGCTTGTAATTTAGCGCGGTCTTGTTTTGCAAACTGCATGCTTAGTCTTTGAGCCAGAAGTTCATCAAAGGCCACTCTTTGTAATCCTCTATGACTACCATTTTCTAATTCCTCTAAAATAAGATCTGGTGGTGGATTGTGTAGGTTTAAAAGAGCACTGGCTATTGGTTGAAAGTTATATTTGGATAAATCACAATCTTTCATCCATTCAAGAGAATGCAGTTCATCTTGATAGTTTGTGAGGGCTTGTTTGATTATTTGGCGTAATCTTGTTTGACTTAGTCCTTGGGTTGATGGATATATGGGGGTGAGGGTCTCCTCAACTTTAAAGGGTTTTTCATCTGAGAAGAGTTGATATTCTGGGTGGACCATTTGCAAAGTATTACCAAAGTCCCGCACTTCTCCAAAAACTCTAATTTGGACACTTTCATTAAGGTTTTTAACCTGTTGTTTATTGAAATGAAAAAATCGTAATCCTAAAATTCCAGTTTTGTCTTCAACATAACAATACATTGACATGCGCCGGCCATATTTTATTTCAGTTTTGCTGACTCTACCGGATACTACGCACCAGTCATTGGGGCGCAAATCTTGAATAGGCGTGACTCTAGTTTTATCTTGATAACGAAAAGGTAGATGAAATAATAAATCTTGAATGGTTAAAATACCACACTGAGCTAATTTACCAGCAAGTGCTTTGCCAATGCCTGATAAACTATCGCAAGATTGTTTGAGTAGGTTGTTATCAATAATTCCATTTTCCATGCAAAATCAGGCTATTTTAAAATTTTTAATATTATTTCAGAAAAAGATGGATAACTCTAGGCCTTATCTCATGTAAATAGAGAACAAGAATGGGTGATTTATAAGTTAACTAGTTTCAACTGGTATAGCGTACTTTTGTTTGTATCATTGAAGGTTGTTTGGGATATTTAATGATACAAGTATTTGTTGATTGGCAGCAGCTCAGTTTTGTTAGGAATTTTCGGACTTTCAATGTTATCTTATCTGCGATGATCATGTTCTGGTATAAGTTTTCTATTTCTGAGTCTGGTCCTCTTTTCAATTGGAATGAAAAAGCGCATAATACCCCCATTTTATTAGAGATATATATAATGAAGGAAGTCGTCTTAGGCTTGTTGCAACAAGCTATAAATTCATTGCAAACTTCTGGTGAAATTGCCAAAGATCTTAGTGTTGACATCAAAGTTGATCGCACTAAGGATAAAAGCCATGGCGACTTCGCATCAAATATAGCCCTTATTTTGGCTGGCAAATGTGGCCAACCACCTAGAAAAATAGCGGACTTAATTGTTGGCGCACTTCCTGATGATGACTCGTTGGACAAAGTTGCAATAGCTGGGCCTGGTTTTATTAATTTCTATATGCACGCTACAGATAAATTAAGTATTGTCGCTGATATTCTTGCTGCTAAAGAAAAATTTGGGTGTTGCAATATAGGTCAAGGTGAGAAAGTTTTGTTAGAGTTTGTTTCAGCAAACCCAACAGGACCTCTGCATGTTGGACATGGGCGAGGAGCAGCGTTTGGTGCAACTCTAGCTAATTTATTAAAATGCGCAGGTTTTGATGTTACATCTGAATATTATGTAAATGACTGCGGCCGACAAATGAATATTCTAGCAGTTAGCGCTTGGGTGCGTTATCTTTCTCTATCCTTGGAAAATGTTGTTTTTCCTGCTAATGGTTATAAGGGTGATTATGTTACTTTAATGGCTGAGACAATATTTGCCGAACATGGTGATACTTATGTTCACCCTTGGGAGAAAATCACTCAAGATCTACCTCTTGATGAACCAGAAGGTGGTGATAAAGAGAAATATATTGATGGATTGATTGCATCAGCTAAAACATTACTGACGGATGATGGCTTTGCTTTTTTCCACTCATTTGCTCTAACCACGGTTTTAGATGATATCAAGAAAGATTTAAGCGAATTTGGTGTTAACTATGACTCTTGGTTTTCTGAGAAATCTTTAGAAGAAGATGGCTCGATAAAAAAAGCCTTAGACGCTTTATCTAAATCTGGTTATACCTATGAAAAAGAAGGTGCTATTTGGTTTAAGTCTACTGAATTTGGAGATGAAAAAGATAGGGTATTAGTTCGAGCTAATGGCCAAAACACATATTTTGCTCCAGATGTTGCTTATCACTGGAATAAATACGACCGAGGGTTTGATAGAGTAATTAATATTTTTGGAGCCGATCATCATGGTTATGTAACTCGTTTAAAATCAGCAGTTAAAGCCCTTGGTCATGATGATAATGCCTTGAATGTTATTTTAGTGCAGTTTGCTAATTTGTATCGAAATAATGAACGTGTTCAGATGTCAACTAGAAGTGGTTCTTTTGTTAGCCTGCGTGAGTTACGTGAAGAAGTTAGCAATGATGCCGCGCGATTTTTTTATGTAATGCGAAAATCTGAGCAGCATATGGATTTTGATTTAGAATTAGCAAAATCTCAATCTAGCGATAACCCTGTATATTATATTCAATATGGTCATGCAAGGATTAGTAGCGTACTAAGGCAACTTGAAGAGCGCTCTCTAAACTTTGATAAGCAAAAAGGCTTGGACGCAATGAACCTATTAACTTCTGAGCATGAAGTTGATTTGATGTTGCTTATTAGTCGATATCCTGAAGTTATTGCGCAAGCTGCAAAAGTTTGTGAACCACATCAAATTGCATACTATCTGCGGGACTTAGCAACAGGATTACATAGCTATTACAATGCCGTACAATTACTGTGTGAGGATGAAAACCTGCGATCGGCGCGACTTTGTCTACTCGATGCAATTAGACAGGTAATCAAAAATGGTCTAAATTTACTTGGTGTATCCTCCCCAGAGAGTATGTGATGGCGACAAAAAGCGGAACAAAGAAAATGGGGCGTAAGAATAGCAGCGGTGTCGGCTCGCTCATGCTTGCTTTTATTGCTTTTGTTTTCGGATATTTATTTGCAACCGTATTTGATTTTAATCATATGAGTAGCTGGGTCAGCTCACAGATCTCATCTGATGATTCTGTTAAAAGTGCTGCAAATGATGGCTCTGTAAAAAAACATAGACCAATGCCAAAACTTGAATTTTATACACTGCTTTCACAAGACACGGGTGCAACAAAGCAAAGCAATCCTAGTCCTTCACCAGATGTTAATATCCCAAAAGATATAAATACAACCAAAAATCTACCGTTGCATGAGCCTTTAGTTAAAGAAAATAAGGCGTCTAAACCAGTAGTTGCTAATGTTTCTAAGGATAAGTACCTTTTGCAATTAGGTTCTTTTAAAAGTAGATCTGAAGCAGATAAAATGCGAGCTGAGCTTGTGATGAAAGGGTTTGATGTTTGGATTACAACCTTAAATCAGGATAATGTAAATTGGTATCGGGTAATGACAGGGCCTTTTACAACTCGTGTTGAAGCCCAAAAGTTACAGATAACTTTTTCTCGTCTAGAACATATTAATGGAATGGTTAGAAAAATGGAGGTTTAGTTAGATAAATCTTAATATGATTGAAATAAATAGGTAGTTGCAATGGCTGTAAAAATCATCTTTGAATACCCATTTTTAATTTCAGGTATTATGTGCCATGGCGGTTGTGGCTATCTTATTCAAGATGCCATTAGTGAATACGTTAGTAAAAAGTATCCAAATGCAAAACTCACTCTTTACTCTGAGCCACAAGTTCTTAGTATGCACTTAATAAAGGTAGTACTTGAACAAGAAGAATATATACCAGTTGATATTGTTTATGAAGATATTATAAAAGATCTAACGTTAGAAATTATTAACGCAGATCCTGATAGATTTAGAGTTATTGATCTAAATACCTTAAACAAAGAAAAAGAGTTTAATTACGTTAATCTTGTAAATATTTTGGTTAATGTAATCGCTATAATTAGTATTATTGTATTATCAATAATCTTTCCCCCATCCTTGTTGTTAAGCTTAGGTTTGGCAGGAATAAGTTTTATTACAACAGCATTTACAGCAAGAGAATACTTAATAAACTTCTTCAAAAGCTTAAGATCAAAAAACATTTTTAATATGGATACAACCATAGCTTTTGGTTGGATTTTATCACTTGCTCACACAGTATATCATTTGCAACATATGCCACTTGTGACAAGTTTTTCAATGACATTTATGAACTTTCTGATGCCATTAATTTTGGTTGCAATCGTGAATTTAATGGCTGAAATTAAACGCCTAGTTATGAAAAAATCTGAAAAAGTCTCTCTAAATGGTCTTAGCTCATTATTTCCACAAATGTCGGAAACATACCAAGTGCAAGATGAATCTGGATGTAAATCAGACGCTTCTCGAATGAGCCTAAAAGAAGGAATGCGTATTTGGATACCTAAGGGTGAATGCTTTCCTGTGGATGGGGTGCTTCTAGATAACACTTTTGTTGATTCATCAATTATGAATGGTGAGGCCGTATCACGAAAAGATAAGGGCATGCTAGTTCAAGCAGGTTACATCAATCTTGGTGATGACGTTTTAATTAAATCAACAACTGACAGTTACAACAGCCAAATAAATAAGATGTTGTTTGAAGCTAATGCTGAAGTCACCTCTACCAAAAAACCCAATAAAATTTTTGAAAACCGTTTTTATTATTTTTATTTTGGACTAATAGCCGTGGGCTTTGTTTTGTCCTTAATTTTATCTTTATCTTTGGGGATGTTTAGTGTTGCAATGATGTTGCAGATGACAACAGGAATATTATTTGCCGTTTGTCCTTGTACTATTGCTATTGCCCATTATTTCCCTCGACTGCTTGGCGCGTTTAGTCTGAATAAAAATGATATCTTAATACGTAATACGGAAAATGTTAGTTCGAGATTAGATGATATTGATATCGTTGTCTTTGATAAAACCGGAACATTAACAGTTGGTAATGGCGAAGTCGTTGATGATGCTGGCTTATCAGAAGATACTTGGCAAGCAATATATACTCTTGAAAAAAAACTAGGTTTTAATCACCCAATTGCAAGAGCCATACAATGTCATTATGAAACTAAATACCATCCTTTAGAGTCCTCACTAGTCGTGAGTGATACAGATGAGTCCTCACATAATGGTTTGTCAGCTCTAATTGGAGATTCTAATTTATCAATTGGTAACGCGGATTATTTTAAGTCGAAAGGTATTCAAATTCCAGAGTTGCCAGTTGTAAGTGGCCAAACCCCTGTATATGTTGCAGAAAATTCGAAATATAAAGGTCGGATTTTAATCAAGCACGCGGTTCGTCCGGGGATAATAAAATCTCTACAAAAATTAAAAGATAAACAGATCAGAATCATTATGTTGACCGGAGACTCACAATCTTCGGCCACTGGATTTAATCAAGAAAATGGTAACATTTTTGCAGATGATAGCTCTACTGAAAGAAACATCCAAGCCGAAAAAACTCCAAGTGCAAAAAAAGAGTACTTAAAAAATCTCATGACGACAATAGATCCGAATTTGGGCAGAAAACCAAAGGTATGGTTTATTGGTGATGGCTTAAATGATGCGCCTTGTTCAAATACAGTTAGTAAAGAAGGAGGGATAAGCTGTGCTATTACCTCAAATGAAAAAGCATCTTTTTTTACTGATATTAGCCTAAATGGAACACTTGATTATTTGTTTGAATATAAGAAAATCAATAAAAGTATTGATGGTAAGGTTCGTCAAAATCAATGGATACTAGCTTGCGGAGCGGTTATATTTTTAGTGTTTTTGATTGGTTTCCCATTACTTGGCATAGGTATGTCCCCATTGATTCCGATGGTCATTATGATGTCAACTACCCTTTTCACTCTTTTTAATTCTTACAGGTCTCAAATTGAAACTGATAATTCTTTAAATAGAAAAGTACCAATGATAAATAAGATTTTAGGTTCCAATTTATCAACAGGTCTTTTAATTGGCGGGAGTATATTATTAGTTATAGCCATTCTTGTAGCCTCACTTTCATCGTTACATTTAGCGTTGCCGGCGTTTGTTTTTACCGCAGGTCTTGCAACGAGTATCAGTGGTGGTTTTCTAATAGCAGCAAGCATTATGCTTGGAAGCTTTGCTGTGATGTCTTGTAGTTACTTATGGATGAATAGCCCGGCTTTTGGTTGCATTAGCAGTACAGTTGAAGAAGAGGTTACATCTGCTGATGAAGATGCAACCCCTAGTCTTTGTTTTATTTAAGAAAAGACACATCAGCTTGTGGAGTAAAATATTCTTGTGTTTGGCAAAGTCCATTCGAACAGATAACATTTTTAACACAATATGATTTACTAAAGTTTATATAAGTTGGATCTGAGAAATAAGATTCTTTGGCCGATCCTTTTGAATAGTGAGTTCCTAGTGTGACAGAAATCGATCTAACAGCAGACATCCTCTCAACGCCAATTTGCTGCTCACCTAATTTGTATACAGATGCCGCGAGAATTTTAAGAAGATTTTTATGTTTTACAATGTAGGTAGATCTTTTGTCGAAGAGATTCGCTCTTGCTAAAAGAACACTACTGCAATCAGAAGATGCATAGTAATTTAGTTTAATATTAGCGATAGTATTTGTTTCCTCGGTAATATTTTTTAATACTAAGATTTCCGCTGTTTCTGGAGTATCACTTTCTTTAATATCAGGACTCTTAAAAAAAGAGCTAATCGAAGGTGAGTTATCACTGGCAAAACTTAAATTTCCAATAAGTAGAGCAAGAACCACACATATTTTTTTCATAAAAATCTCCATTTTTTGTTTAGCTAATTAATCCTGCAGCTACAAGAGCTAGATAAATTTCTTCACTTTCTTGAATGCTCATGATAATTCCTGAACCACGAAGGGCATTGTAAATGTCTTGTCCGCTATGAATGTCCATAGTCATACCTTGCTCAACTAGATAGGTATAAATAACCCTCACTGCTTCGTCTGAAAAATTAAGGGCGAACATCTTACCCTCTAGATTAATATCCGCTCGTAGCTTGGTAAGTATTTTTTTATCAGACTGGTTGATTACCAAAGGTGTAAAAGGAGGCTTGGTTGATTCATAGCTTTTGCATAGTTCATTTGCGCAAATAACATTTTTCACGCAATATGAGTTAGTAAATTTTTCAAGTCCGTCTGTTGGGAAATATACTTGGTTATTCATACCTTCATTGCTTTTAAGACTAATAGAAATTGAATGCACCAGAGACATTTTCTCGACTCCAAGTTGGATTTCACCTGCTCGGTAGACAATTTCTGCAAGTAATCCAAAAATGGACTTACTTTTAAGAGAGAACGATTTTTTTATATCGTGTATTACAGAACTTGCCATAGCCTCATCACTACAATCTGGAGTTGCAAAAAAATTTAAAGTTAGTTCTGATATTGGTGAATTAATATCAGAAACACTACCCATTAGCAGAGTCTTTTCAGATTGGGTTGTACTTTTAAGTTCAAAAGGTGAGTCAATATTTAGCGGTGTGCTGCTTGCAAAGCAAAAGTTCGTAATGAACAGTGATAGAATGATAAGAGCTTTTTTCATGCGTGTATTCCTAGTTATTGTTCTTCTTGGGAGTGACCAAATCAAAGTATAGATATTTTGCTTATCTATCAATAGTTATTTTAATATTCTTAGCATTTTTTATGGCGTTTGGTTTGCTAACACTTATGCTTAGATTTTTGACATGAAAACTCTCTTTAATTAATGCTGCCGTTTGCTCAGCTACGGTCTCAATTAATGCGAATGAATTACTTTCGATAAAGTTGGTAATAGTTTGACAAAGGCTATCATAGTTGACGGTATTTTCTATTTTATCTTCGCAGTTTTGTATGTCTAATGGAATAGATAAATCAATTTTAAGAGTTTGCAATATCGCTTGTTCCCATTCATGAATACCAATTTTGGTTTTAATTGTAAGATCTGATATATGTAAGATATCGATGGTAATTCTCCTTGATTTTATTGCATTCTACATTATACCATTTTTTGACTTAAAGCCGAATAACTATGAGAGATACAATAATGTTATTACTGGTAACAATATTCAATAACTAGTAGAATTGCTGGCAAATATATATTCTTTTTAAATTTGGCTTTTATATGATTGATGTTTCTAATTCTTTATTTATTCGTGCTATTCAGCGTAAACCTGTAGAAAGAACCCCAGTATGGTTAATGCGTCAAGCAGGGCGATACCTTCCCGAATATAAAAAAACTAGATTGAAAGCCGGTGACTTTCTGAGCTTATGTAAGAATAAAGAACTTGCATGTGAGGTAACCTTACAACCATTAGAAAGGTTTCCTTTGGACGCAGCTATTTTATTTTCAGATATTTTAACTATTCCAGATGCAATGGGATTAGGGTTAGATTTTGTCGAAGGTGGTGGACCTCAGTTTGCAAGACCTATTCGGGATACACGTGCAATAGACAAATTAGTTGTTCCTAATATATCTGAGGATCTTGGCTATGTTATGGAAGCCGCAAGTCTTATTCGTCAAGAGATGCCAAGTAACCTGCCATTAATAGGTTTTTCAGGAAGCCCATGGACATTAGCTTGTTATATGGTTGAGGGAGCAGGAAGTAAAGACTTTAAACATACGTTGAAATTGATGTATCAAGAACCAACAGCTTTTCATCAACTTCTAGACAAACTGACAACCTCAATTTGTGAGTATTTGGATCTACAAATAGCCTCAGGGGTTAATACGGTTATGTTGTTTGATACTTGGGGCGGGATTTTAACCTCTCATAACTATCAAGATTTTTCTTTAAAATATATGGATAAAATCGTCAAAAAACTTAAAGAAAAGCACCCACACATTCCTGTTATCTTATTTACTAAAGGTGGCGGGCAATGGTTATCATCAATTGCTAGCACTGGTTGTGATGTTGTTGGTCTTGATTGGACTTGTAATTTGACCACTGCTAGACAAGAAATTGGGGATAGAGTGGCCTTACAAGGAAACTTAGATCCAACTGTTTTATTAACATCAAAAGAGTGTATTCGCCGAGAAGTGAAGAGGGTTTTGTCTGCGTATGGCAGCGGTTCTGGGTTGATTTTTAATCTTGGTCATGGAATAACTCCAGATGTACCACCCGATAATGTTGCAATTATGGTTGATGCCGTAGCTGAATTTTCTGAGCAATTATAATGATTATTGAAAGTTCTTTTAAGCCGGCTTGGTGGCTTAAAAACGCACATATACAAACAATCTACTCTAGTATTTCTAGAAAGCAAAAAGCCCAAATAGATTCAACTGAAAGATTAGAGTTGCCAGATGGTGACTTTATTGATTTGGCCTGGGCACAAAATGGCTTGAGTGATGATGCGCCATTAGTTGTTTTTTTGCATGGCCTTGGTGGAAGCGTTGAGTCGAGTTATGTGGCGGGACAAATAGCTGCTTATAATAAAAATGGTTGGCGGGCTGTACTCATGCACTTTCGTGGTGCAAGTCATGAGCCAAATAGACTTCCTAGAGCCTATCATTCAGGTGATACTGCCGATCTTAATTATTTTTTAGAAATCCTATCTCTTCGTGAGCCCAACACACAAAAGGCTGTGGTTGGTATATCAATTGGTGGTAATGTCTTGCTTAAATGGTTAGGTGAAACTGGCGCGCAAAAGCTTGTATCTGGTGGAGTTGCGGTTTCGGTTCCATTTGTTTTAAATTCTGTTGCTGATAAAATTAATAAAGGTTTCTCAAAGATATATCAAATATATTTACTGAAGAGAATGAGAGCAATATTTTTTCAAAAAAATGAGAAGTATCCGGAAATGCTTAACGAATATATGGATGCGCTTAAATCATCGGAATGTTTTTGGACCTTTGATGACAAAGTAACAGCTCCATTATATGGTTTTGCAGGTGTACATGACTACTATAAACAATCAAGCTCTAGATATTATTTGCAAAAAATTGCGACACCTACTTTAATTATTCATGCCTTAGATGACCCTTTTATGCATAAAGATGTTATTCCAGAAGCAGATGAATTATCAAAAGACGTAACTTTAGAGTTAAGTAAGAAAGGTGGGCATGTTGGCTTTGTATCGGGTAAATTTCCTGGTCAGGCTACATATTGGTTGGATGAAAGAATACCAGAGTATTTAAATTCTATTTTCTCTAATTAATAACTTGTTTATTCTTGTATATTTTGTTAAAGTGTGCGTCTTTCGTAGTAAGTATTAAATTATATTTTCAAATATATACTAAGCTCAGGAGTGTAACATGACGCTAACTAGCGTGCAAACAGCAGAAATTGTTAACAATTATAAGCAGTCAGAGAATGACACCGGTTCATCAGAAGTACAAGTTTCTTTGATGACTAGTCGCATTAAGTATTTGACTGAGCATTTCAAACAACATAAAAAAGATTTTCATTCTCGACGTGGATTGCAAGCTTTGGTTAATCGACGACGTAAGCTTTTGAAATACTTGAAAAAAGAAAATATCGAGAGATATAGCTCTTTAATTAAGAGTCTTGGCTTGAGAGATTCATATTGATTTTGATTACAAATTTAAGATCGCTAGGATGTAATTACTTACATCAGCTCTTTATTTTGTAGTACACTGATTGGCGCATTTATTTGCGCCTTTTTTTATCCTAAATTATCTGTTTTTGCCGTAACCATTTATGTAGTAACTTGTGGTTATAGTTTTTAAATAGAAAGTTTGGGCTTATTATTCTCAGGACTTACGAAAAGCAAGGCGTTTTCGTAAGTCCTGATCCTCTCATATTAACGAGGTAATCGATTGTGACTAAAATTACAAAGAAAATTAAATTTGGTGAGAATACGCTAGTATTGGAAACAGGTGAAATTGCTAGACAAGCTGATGGTGCTGTATTTGCATCTATGAATGGTACCCAGGTTCTAGTGAGCGTTGTTGCTAAAAAAGACGGTGCGGAAAAAAATAATTTTTTCCCATTGATGGTTATATACCAAGAAAAAACCTATGCTGCTGGTAAAATACCTGGTGGGTTTAATAAAAGAGAAGGACGCTTAAGCGAGGAAGAAACTCTAAGATCACGCTTAATAGATAGACCTATTCGACCATTATTCCCAAGTAATTTCAAACATGAAGTTCAGATTATTGCGACAGTAATGTCACTAAATCCTGAAGTTCCAGCAGATATAGTTGCAATGATAGGAGCATCAGCTGCTCTTTCTATCGCAGGCTTGCCATTCTCTGGGCCAATTGGTGGTGCAAGAGTTGGTTATAAAGATGGTGTATATCTATTAAATCCAGGACCTAGTGCTCTTGAAGAATCTGAACTTGATTTAGTTGTTGCCGGAACATCAGATGCTATCTTGATGGTTGAGTCAGAAGCTAAAGAATTAAGCGAAGAAGTGATGCTTGGCGCTGTGATGTTTGGTCATGAAATGATGCAAGGTGTTATCACTGGAATTAGAGAATTAGCTGCAGAGTGTGGTAAGAAAGCTTGGGAATGGAAAAGCGCTGAAGTTAATACTGAACTTGCAAATCGTGTTGAAGCATATGCAATGGAAGGTATTAATACTGCATATTTACTTAAAGATAAGCAAGAGCGTTCTCAAAAATTAAATGAACTACGAGAAAAAACTTGTGAAGCGCTTGTTGCAGAACAAGAAGATGAAAATGTGGATGATATCTTGGCTGAGTTTGCAACTCTTGAAAAAAACCATGTCCGTAATCGTATTTTGGATGGCGAACCAAGAATAGATGGTCGCGATCAAGTAACAGTTCGCCCAATTACAGCTAAGACTAAATTATTAGACAGAGCACATGGTTCAGCTCTATTTACTCGTGGAGAGACTCAAGCTATTGTGACTGCTACATTAGGTAATGATCGTTGTGCACAGATTCTAGATAAGCTCGAAGGCGAAATCAAAGATAGATTTATGTTGCATTACAACTTCCCTCCATATTCTGTTGGTGAAACAGGCATGGTTGGTAGTCCAAAGCGCCGTGAAATCGGTCATGGTCGTTTAGCCAGACGTAGTATTGCAGCAGTTCTTCCTTCAACAGCTGATTTTCCATATGTTGTTCGTGTGGTATCAGAAATAACTGAATCAAATGGTTCGAGTTCAATGGCAACTGTTTGTGGAACAAGTCTTGCTTTAATGGACGCTGGTGTTCCATTAAAAGCACCGGTTGCGGGTGTTGCGATGGGTCTAATCAAAGATGGTGACAGATTTGCGGTTTTAACTGATATTTTAGGTGATGAAGATCATCTTGGTGATATGGACTTTAAAGTAGCTGGTACGAAAGAAGGTGTAACAGCTCTACAGATGGACATTAAAATCAAAGGTATTACTAAAGAAATTATGGACCAAGCATTATCACAAGCTAATGCTGGCAGATTGCATATTCTTGAAGTGATGAATAATTCCTTATCTGAGTCTCGTACTGAGCTCTCAGAACATGCCCCACGTATTGTGACGATGAAAGTTGCTGAAGATAAAATTAGAACAGTAATTGGTAAAGGCGGCGCAACTATCAAGGGATTAATCGATAGCACAGGTGTTTCTATTGACATCGATGACACAGGCTTGGTGCAGTTATTCTCGCCTAACTTAACGGCATTAGAAGACGCTGAACAGCAAATTAAAGACTTAATAGCAGAAGTTGAGGTTGGAAAAACTTATGCTGGTAAAGTAAGTAAGATTGTTGATTTTGGAGCATTTATTAATTTGTTACCTGGTAAAGATGGTTTATTACATATTTCTCAAATATGTTCTGACCGCTCACAAAAAGTTGAGGCTGTAATCTCAGAAGGTGATGATATTTCTGTATTTGTATCAGGAATTGATAAGCAAGGTCGAGTTAAGCTAGAGTGGAAAGAAAAGCCAGGAGCAGTGGCAGAAGTAAATGAAACAGCTGACAATAGTCAAACTGAAGATTAAGTTTGATTTTTATTGTATAGATTGGAACGACTGATAATTGATTTTGCTTAATTGAGCTATGATATCAATTATTAGTCGTTCTTTCTATTATGTTATCTATAAACCCTCATTCCATCCTATACCACACCTTTCGTATTAAATTTGTAACAGACTTTTTATACTGATATCTTAAACTATACTGTTATGTATATTTACTTGCTTATATTTTACAAGGATTTAAAGTATGGTAACGAGGATCATTAGTAAAGAAGAAGCAGAACAGTGCGCCAATGAAAAAGTTCAATTTATTGGTACAGTGCAGCCGCATGGATTTTGTATTGTAGTTGATCCTAAAACTGAAAAAATAGTCCAGTATTCAGAAAATTTTTTGCAATTACTGAATTCTAAACTTTCAACAAAAATTCCTCTAGATACAGTCATTCTTGACACATATCTTTATGAGTGGATGAAATACGATAAAAAAACTCTCTTTGAAAATTTAATTCCTAAGTTTACTCAAAGTTATATTTATCCAGATGGTGGTAGAATATCTGCAAGAGATTGGGAGTGCTTAGGGGTTATCGCAGATAATTATTTTTTATTTGAATTTTTCCCTGCTTCAGAGAGTAATAGTTCTTATAATTTATTAAGTAATTTGGACCGAATGGTCGCTAAAATAAGATTTAGTAAATCATTGACAGAATTATTTCAAACCATGACCAGTGAGTTTCAAAAGCATACTGGATATGATCGGGTAATGTTATATAAGTTTCTTCCCGATTGGTCTGGTGAGGTTTTGTCTGAGTCTGTATCTAGTACAACAGAAATTAAATATTTAGGTATGAGATTTCCTAGCGAAGATATTCCCAAAAGTGCGAGAGAACTTTATGCTACTTCTTCGTTAAGAGTAATGGCTGATGTAGATGCAACTCCTTCTAAATTAACCCCGGAACTACTTCCTTCAGGAATTCCTCTTGATCAGTCGCAAAGCATTTTGCGAGGCATGTCGTTGATGCATATTCAGTACTTAAAAAATTTAGGTGTAAAATCTTCTATGTCAATTGGACTTATGTCCAATGGTAAATTATGGGGTTTGATGGCTTTTCATCATTATGCTCCTAATATTCCACCTAATCATATGGTTTCAGAAATGAAGGCTTCTTGTGAGCTTTTTTCGGAAATTATCCTTTCATATTTAAATCCAGCAATTGATCTTGAAGCTATAAAGGAAAAAATGCACAAACAAAAAGAGATTGAACAAGAGTTACGTTTTGTAGATCTACTATGTAATGAAATGGAAAACCTGAAGTTAAGTTTGATAAACGTAAGGGATGAAATCAACCAAGATTTCATGGGAATTTGTATGGATAATAGGTGCTTTATAGTAACACCGCGCAATGAGTGCCGTGAGGAACCTCAATTGTTCGATATAGTTAATGGTTTTTTAGCTAGTTCTGGGAGTGATTTTTTTCAATCAAGTAAGTTACTTGATCCTAAGAGTGATTATAATAAAGAATTCAAGATCTTTAAAGAATTAAACCTTGCTGGGTTGTCTATCTTAAGAGGAGTGAAATTACCCGATTTGATTGTTTTTTTTGGTAAATTGGAAGTAAAAAAAACAATATCTTGGGGAGGAGAACCACACACAGTAAATATAAAAATTATTGATGGCAAAAGGAAACTAGAGCCAAGGAGCTCATTTGTATTATGGCAACAAAATGTAGAGGGACACTCAGAAGATTGGACAACTTCAGAGAATGAGCTATTAAATATATTTATGACTAATATAGAAGATGGGTTAATTTTTAGCAAAAGTGAAGAACTTAAACTTAAATTGAAAGAGTCTTCATATACCGACTCTCTTACTGGACTTCCTAATCGACGATATTTAGAAGAACATATTAAAAATTTGTCAATGCTTAAAGAAAAGAACAGTGCCATTACCGTTTTCTTTTTAGATCTTGATAACTTTAAAAATATTAATGATTTCATCGGCCATGAGGCCGGTGATTTTCTTTTAAATGAAACGGCAAAGCGCTTGAGAAAATGTGTTCGTCCTGATGATATTGTCGTGCGCTTAGGAGGAGATGAATTTGTCTTGGTGGTACAGCACTTAGGTAAAGATCAATTAGTTCATAAAGTCACTTCTAAGAAGATTGCTGAAAAAATTATAACAGTATTATCAAAGCCAGTGTTTCAATCAGAACGCTTAATATCGACTACATCTAGTATAGGGGTCTTAATTTGTAACCCACAAAAAATAAGTTATACAGATATATTGAAGTGCTCAGATATTGCAATGTACTATGCAAAAAATATGGGGAAGAATCAGTTTCATTTTTTTAGTAAAAAAGATCAAGTTGATGTAAACCTAGAAGTTAATATGGTAAATGAGTTGAAAGATGCTGTTAGCAATAATTTAATAAAAGTTTTTTATCAAACCCAGGTTAATACTAAAAATCAAGTTACAGGTATAGAGGCATTAGCAAGGTGGCATAGCTCTGTTTTTGGGGAGGTTTCTCCTATGAAGTTTATTGTTTTGGCTGAGGAAAATAATTTAATCATAGAACTTGGCGAGCATCTTTTTGAGAAATCTTGTGCTGATCTAGCTCTATGGAAATCTAAAAACCTTTTGAAAAACTTTGAAACTTTATCTATAAATGTAAGTGCCGTTCAATTGGCTGATAAAAAATTTAGTGAGAAAATTAAAAGTATAGTCAAAAAATATAATCTGAGTAATGAGGATATACGCATTGAGTTAACAGAAAGTGTTTTAATGAAAAATTTTGAGGAAACAGTTGATATATTAAAAAAACTTCGTAAGGATGGCTTTACTATATCTTTAGATGATTTTGGTACTGGTTTTTCCTCACTAAATTATTTACTCAAACTGCCGATAGATGAGGTTAAAATTGATCAATCTTTTGTAAAAAGCATGATTGAAAATGATGATGCAATGGTTATGATTGAAAGTATTATTAAACTATGTATTAAAATGGGGTTTGAAGTGGTTGCTGAGGGAGTAGAGGATAAAAGACAATTATCTTTATTGACATCTTTTGGATGCAATACTTTCCAGGGTTATTACTTTAGTAAGCCAGTATCTCCCAGTGAAGTTAATTTTGGTGAGTAGCATAAAATGAGTGGCTTACACGAATATTTGAAAAATAAAACTCAACCAATACATAAAAAAATTGAGTCTGATAGTATTCTCAATAATTATTTATTAGATAGTTTAAATGATCAAGAATATAAAAAAATAATTGCTCAAAAATTACGCGCGTACGAAATATGGCAAGCACAACTAGATATATTTTTTTATTCATCTCAGATTGATAATTTATTTCAAGTTAATATTTATCCGGAGTTATTAAAGAAGGATTTATTGGGATTTAATTTAAATCAAAATAACTTTGATAATCTTCCTCCCTTAACAATTCTAAATGAGGGGTATTATTTGGGTTGCTCTTATGTGTTTAAAGGATCTGAAATAGGCTCTAAAATAATTTATAATTCTCTAAAGAATAATAATAACCTTGATACTAGTAGCTTTAAATACTTTCAAGAGATATCTCAAAATAAAGAAAATGACCTATCATGGAAACAATGGATGAATCAACTTGAAAGTTATGCTTTATCTAAGAAGATTAATAATAATGATATTGGAAATGGTGCCATAATGTGCTTTGAAGGAATCTACGATTGGTTTAAAATAAAGAGGTAGATTATAGCTTCATTTAACTAAGCGCGGTACTAAATTGAACCTTGCTCGCCCCAGCGCTTGACCAATCCTGAGTCTATGTCAAACAAATCTAAAACTCTTCCCACACTATCATTAACTAACTCTTGTATAGATGTAGGGTTTTGATAAAAAGCTGGCATTGGTGGGCAGATAATCCCGCCCATTTCGGTAACACTCACCATGTTTTTTAAGTGACCTAAATGAAGAGGCGTTTCACGTGGCATTAACACAAGTCTACGTCTTTCTTTTAATACTACATCAGCAGCTCTAGTTAGTAAGTTACTAGAAGTGCTATTTGCAATTTCACCTAAGGTTTTCATTGAGCATGGAGCAACAATCATTCCCATAGTTTTATATGAACCACTCGCTATAGGAGCCGTTATGTCTGTTGAAGGGTAGCAGACACTCGCTAGAGATTTTAGCTGCTTACTACTAATATCGGTTTCATAGGATCTTGTAAGCTCTCCTGCTTTAGTTACAACCAAATGAGTTTCAATTTCTATCTTTTTTAGTTCTTCTAAAAGGCGAACTCCATAAATAATGCCAGATGAGCCACTGATTCCAATGATAATTCGAGGTTTATTCATTTCTTTTTCCATTATTTCTATCGTAGATTATAGAAAATGCGGTATAATTTCTACATTTTGTTAGAGAGTTATATGTTATGACAACAATTCGAAAAATGCTAGTTACGAGTGCTCTACCTTATGCTAATGGTCATTTGCACCTTGGACATTTAGTTGAGCATATTCAAACAGATATCTGGGTTCAAACAAATAAAATGCTAGGTCATAAGTGCATTAGTATTTGTGGTGATGATGCACATGGTACTCCCATTATGTTAAAAGCGGAACAGTTAAATATTAGTCCGCTAGAGCTAACCAAAGAAATGCAACGAAGTCATGAACAAGACTTCGCGGCTTTTGGTATTAACTATGACTGTTACCACACTACTCATTCCGATGAAAATAGGGAAATTTCTGCAGAGATATATAATAAGCTTAATGATAATGGTGATATTATAAAAAGAACCATTTCACAGGCCTTTGATCCTATCAAAAATATATTTTTACCTGATAGATACGTAAAAGGGACCTGTCCAAAGTGCCATGCTGAAGATCAATACGGTGATAGTTGTGAATCTTGTGGAGCAACTTATTCACCAACAGATTTACTCGACCCAATTTCTGCAATTTCAGGTGCAACCCCTATTGAGAAAGAGTCTGAGCATTACTTCTTTAATTTGATAAAGTATGAGCAAATATTAAAAGATTGGACTAAAAGTGGCTGCTTGCAATCTGAGGTGGTAAATAAACTTTCTGAGTGGTTTGAAGCTGGTTTAAAAGAATGGGATATTTCTAGAGACGCACCATATTTTGGTTTTTTAATTCCAGGCACAGAGAATAAATACTTTTATGTGTGGCTTGATGCACCAATTGGTTATATGGGTAGTTTTAAAAAATATTGTGACGATCATGATGAGTCATTTTCTGAATATTGGGACAAGGACTCTACAGCTGAAGTTTATCACTTTGTAGGAAAAGATATTGTTTATTTTCATGCTCTATTTTGGCCGGCCATGTTACATGGTAGTGATTATAGATTACCAACAGCTATTTTTACCCATGGTTTTTTAACGATTAATGGTAAAAAAATGTCTAAGTCGCGCGGTACATTTATTGAAGCTAGAAAATATTTAGATCACTTGAATCCTGAATATTTACGTTATTATTTTGCGGCTAAGCTTAATGGTAAAATAGAAGACATAGATTTAAACTTTACAGACTTTTTCAGTAGAATTAATGCCGACTTGATTGGAAAAGTTGTTAATATTGCTAGTCGATGCGCAGGGTTTATTAACAAAAAATTTGACAATCAATTGGCTGATAAATTAATAAACCAAGATTTGTATGATTCACTGCTTGAATCGAAAAGTGTTGTTATCGAATCATATTTAAATAGAGATTACTCTCGAGCTATTCGTCAGATAATGGAATGTGCAGATAAGGTTAATCAATATATAGATCTAGAAAAACCATGGGTTCTTGCTAAAGATGAAGCTATGTTACCAAGAGTACAAGAGGTTTGTACCATGGGTATTAATTTATTTAGAATATTGATAACCTTCTTAAAGCCAGTTTTGCCTGAAATGGCAAAGAAGTCAGAGATATTTTTAAATTCAGAAAGCTTAAACTGGGAGAGAATTAACACCCCACTACTAAACCACAAGATCAATAAGTTTACACCTCTTATGTTGCGTGTTGAGCAAGCTAAAATTGACGAATTGTTGGCATTAGACGGAGTAAGTTAGGGTTATGGTTGCAGTAAAAGATATTGATGCATTATTGCCGCAGACTCAATGTGGAGAATGTGGTTACCCAGGTTGCATGCCATACGCACAAGCTATGGCTGCAGGCATGGCTGAGTTGAATCTTTGTCCACCGGGTGGGGTTAAAACAATCGTTAGGCTTGGTGAGCTATTACAAAAAGATGTTACAGATCATCTTGCTATCGCAGAGCAAACAGCCAAAGCACCACTGGTTGCCAAAATTCGCGAAGAAGATTGTATAGGTTGCACTAAATGCATCACAGCTTGCCCTGTTGATGCCATAATCGGCACAGGCAAACATATGCACACCATTATTAACGTTGAATGTACTGGTTGTGAGCTTTGTGTGGAACCTTGTCCAGTAGATTGTATTGATATGGTTGAACCAGATAATATTATGGAAAATGGTCTTGCATACGATCCTGACTTAGCTAGAGAGCGTTTTAATGCTAAAACAATTCGTAAAATCCAAGAAGATGAGTTAAGTGCGAAAAGTTATTTGAATAAAAGAAAGCTTTCGGATAACAATCTTGGCAAGCAAGAAGATAAAAAAGCCAAACAAGATTATATTTTGCAGGCTATGGAGCGAGCTAAGAAAAAGCAATCTAAGCTTTGAGCTTTGGTTAAAATATATGAATAAAGAAAAGAGTCGGTTGATATTTGAGCGGTTTAGCTCACTAAATCCTGAGCCTAAAACTGAGTTAAACTACAATAGTGATTTTGAGCTGCTAATCGCGGTTATTTTATCCGCGCAAGCGACAGATATTAGCGTGAATAAAAGTACAGATAAACTCTACAAAATAGCGAATACACCCAAAAAGATACTAGATCTAGGTGAGTTGGGGTTAAAAGAATATATTAAAAATATTGGCTTGTATAATAGCAAAGCGGCTAACATTATTAAAACATGTGAAAAACTGGAAAATAAATACCAAGGTAAAGTCCCGACAACTCGTGATTCTCTGGAATCTCTACCAGGGGTAGGTAGAAAAACCGCAAATGTTGTTTTAAATACAGCTTTTGGTGAGCCGACAATTGCCGTTGATACACACATTTTTCGAGTAGGTAATCGAACTGGCTTAGCTGTTGGCAAGACACCATTAGCAGTTGAACTTGGTTTACAAAAAAGAATAGAGAAAAAATATCTGCGTGATGCCCATCATTGGTTGGTGCTGCATGGTCGATATATTTGTCTTGCTCGAACACCTAAATGTTCCAAGTGCCCAATTAGCGATTTATGTGACTTCTTCAGGAAATCAAATAAAAAGTAGATCTGTTTTTAAAATCAGACGTGATTTATTAATAACTAAACAACAATACCTTGTTTTATAGAATGTTTGAATGTTAAGTAGTCAGTATTATATAGCGCCACCCATTAGCATGCAGACATATTTTTCAAGATATTTCCTATAGCTTGATCCAGCATCGCATCCCTGTCTTCAAAAAGGCTTATCCTAACCCCGCCTACTTGCCCTGACTTGTTCAGGGCATCCAGTCAAA
>JARGPO010000071.1 GCA_029213075.1 Legionellaceae bacterium
CTTTTCTATAACTGATAAGTAGGGAGTCCATAACTCTTGCATAAATCATCCAATCCTTTAGAAAATATCGATGTCTAACTATTAAAATACGCATATCATACCATCATTAGTCACTTAACCGAATGCCATTGATTGTCAACACGCCCTACTGTACGCAAGTGTTTTTGGGTTTGTTTTTATGCATCGTGTTCTTTATGTGTTACAATCTATTGAATTTATCTTTATTCCTCTTGCTATTATGAATCTAGATCGCATATTAAAACAGTATTTTTCAAGCGCTAATCATGTGGCTGAAATAACAAAGCCATTAGAATCAATTGGCGTTGTTGGTTTCTTTTATGCAAGGTTATATTCAGATGGATCAATTGCCAACTTAACCTCACAGCCTGAGTGGTCTGAGCATTGTTTTAAACAATTATTGAATGGTCATTATCAAGCTAAAGATACAGCTGATTACTGCCATCAATATCCTGGTATTAGCTTATCTGTTTTAAACCCTAGTAATTTAGTTTGGCAAGATGCAAAAAACCTCTTTAAATATGGAAATGGCATTTCTTTTTGTGAAGACAATGAGAGTTTTCGAGAAATAACGTGCTTTTATTCTACAATAGATAATGAACCTATCAATCGAGTTTATATTAATGAACTAGATATGTTGAAAAAATTTAAACAATACTTTGTTGAGCAATCATCATATTTAATGCAAGAAGCTAATAAAAACAAAGTGTTATTACCTAAAATAATCCTTGAAGAAAAAACCAGACTTTCAAAACTAGAGGATCCAAAATCTACTTTCTCATCTGATATCCTTGAAAAAATTAGTATATCAGATGAAAAGCTGCTGAATTTAGATAGAAAAATATGTGTTCGACACAAAAAAACCAAATCTCCGGTTTATTTATCAAAACAACAAAGCCGCTGCCTTATGTATCTTTCACAAGGACAATCGTCAAAAGAGATAGCCAGATCTATGGGCCTATCACCAAGAACAGTAGATCACTATCTTAGTTTAATGCGTAAACAACTGAGCTGTAGGTCAAGTAAAGAGTTAATTCATTCCTATGGTAATCAATTACTTTGATATTTAGGTTGGTTTTAAATCCACCTTCAGCAAAGATTGTAATACGAATCCCAGTTTGATTCTTCATCAATATCTCGTAAGCCCAACTAATATGTGGTTGTCTTCTGCTCATACGGTAATTATACGGTATTTAGCATGCTTATTATTTTTTGTATCATTCTTCTTTGATAATGATACTAAGAACAAATAAGATGATAATTCAAAATGTTCGACCGGTAAGTTTTTCATTTTTTAGAAAATATGCTACTGAATATTCTACCAAAGTATTTCCATCAACTGTTGATCTAAATATTGTAGGAAGGTGCAATTTAAACTGTACTTGGTGTTGGGGGCCTGAGCATGATACTGCTGAACCAATACGATTAGAGCAATGGAAAAATTTGGTTAACAATTTACAGAAACTAGGTACTAAAAATGTAATTATTACGGGAGGAGAGCCACTATTAAAACGCTGGTTACCAGACTTAGTACAATATATTAAATCAGACCTTAATATGCGGGTAACATTATCAACAAACGGGATTCTAATTCGTAGAAAAGCCAAAGAGTTACTCCCATACGTTGATGATTTGGGGATACCAATAGATGGTCCATCTCATGATATTAATAAGGTGATGCGTGTTGGTAATTTCAAGCATTTTGATATTGCTGTTGATGCTATAAAATATGTTCAATCTGAATATCCTGAAATAGATCTAACCGTTAGAACTGTTGTTGCAAAACCTAATATAGAGTTTGTGCCGGATATTGGCAATATACTATTGAGCGCAGGTATTAACCTAGACACGTTCAGGTGGAAGTTATATCAAGTAAATCCTATTGGTCCTAGAAAAGGGGAGATATTAAATGGTGATTGGCTTGTAAGTTTAAAAGACTTCAACGAAGCTGTAGATAAATCTAAGCAATTAAATCCCAGCTTAAATATTTGCGGACAACCATTTGCTAGGCATGCCGGTAGATATTTTATGGTTTTTCCAGATGGAGCAAGTCATGTTATACAAAATGGCGAAGATGGATTTCCATGTGAAAAAAATATAGGAAATGTATTTGAAAACCTGGATTTAGTTATAGAAAACTTAAATGAAGATAGTTACTTAGAATATAATACTGTTCATGGGGTTAAGTTTTAATAACAATAAGTTGATGCATTAAATATTATATACTCGTATGTTACCTAAGATAAAACCCCTGTAGAAAAGCGTAAGTACGCAGAAAATTATAAGTGCAAAATTACTCCATCTTGTTAGCAAAGACATCCAGTAAAAATATTGTGCTATAATACTACTAACTGAGACCCATTTAGCCGGTAATGTTATGCCAAAAAATACTAATGGAAAATCTAGCAAAAACCAAGTCGAGCAGGATAATGAAAGGATGGTACAAGAGGAGCTTTCTCGCCGTAAAACTTCTAAAGGTAAAAATAAGCAGAATATCTCTGCTCTCAGTGGTGTTAGTCCTGGAGAATCAGAAGTACAAAGAGATAATGGCCCATGGACTGCAAAAGCCGCCTCCACTAGAAACCAAGAAGCTGAAATAAAGCAGCATCAAAAAGAAAACACTTCTAGAAGGGAACGGGTAGAAAAAAGCCAAGAACAAATGGAAAAAGAACATGGACAAAAGTGGCAACAACTTGATGAAAAGCAACAACAAGAGATTGAAGAACTAGAGAAATCTCATATCGCAGCTTTAGATACTATAAAACAAGAGCATGCAGAGGTCCGTCAAGAAATGGCAGCAGAGCATAGCGCTGTACGTCATGAAATAAAAGTTGAGTTTAAGGCAAATCTACAGGAGAAAAGACAAAAACTAAAACAAACAAAGAAAGAAGCTTGGGTATCGCACTTAAATAAAGATGAAACTAAAAACATAAAACAACAACAGTTAAAAAAGCTGCAAGAGGTGACTAGTGAACATCTAGCAGAAAGAGAGATCCTGAAGGCAAATCTATTAGAAAACATAAAATCTATAGAAGAAAAACAAGAAGTTATTGAAAATGAACTAATAAATCAACAACAAATGGAGCTGCTTAGTCTTCGCCCGGAACCTGGTCGTTCGCATCAGGAATCAGAAGAGGAAATAGAGCTTAAAAATCAACATGCCATGCAACTTGCTGAATTAAAATCTGAGCATGCCCAACAAAAAAGTGAAGTTCGTCAAGATTATATTTATAGACGCGATGAAATAATTGAGCAGCAAGAGGCTCAAATTGCAGATATCAAACTAGTTAATAAACAACAGCTAAGAGAAGCGGCCAAATCTCAAAACCAGGTCCAAAAAGAAATTAGCTCTACTCATCAACAAGATCTGCAAGGTTTAAAAGTTGGCTACCATTCTCTAGTACAAGATATATTATCAAGCCAAGCAATGGCAAGAGTCGACGTCAAAATATCTCAACAAGAGACCATAAACGCATTAACAACTAAACTCTATAGAGAATTAACAACTAAATATAAAATCCATGAAGAGCAAAGAGTTGAACTTAGACAAGAGTTATCAGAAGAAAGACAAGCACTTGGTTATATAACTAAAAATTCAATTCTTGATGGTCCTAAAATCTCATTTCAGAATAAAGAAGATGACGACGAAGAAGATGAAGATCAAAGTACTAGATTTGGAATTTAAGGCAAGATGTGCTTGTATGGGGCCTTTTCATCACCCCACTCAATTTGACAAATTTTGAGCATGTACTAAAATTAAATTGTGTATATATTGCGCATTAGGCGCACAAGAAAACAAATGGAGTTGATAATGAAAAACTCAATGATTTTACCTGTTCTCCTAATAAGTTCGGTTTGTTTAGGGTTCAGTACGGCGGTCATCGCTTCTCCTGTATTGGATGGTGACTTATTTGATGCTTCTAGATATTCGGGCATAAGCACGAATAGTGGCGATGAGGTTCGTGTCGATGAAATGACCATAGCTGTAGTAGGTACTTTTGATGGTACTTTAGATGAGCTGACTATAGCTAAAGGTTCTGTTTTCGATAAAAGGCCTATAGATAGCATTTATGTTTTTGATGAAATGACCATAGCTGGATTTGGTAATTATGATGATCTGACTATAGCTAAAGGTTTCGAAAAAAGAGCTATAGATAGTATTATTATTTTTGATGAAATGACTATAGCTAGAAACAGTGACATGATTACTGGCCCCGTTAGAGCAACCGATGATATGGTTGATGATACGGAAGATGGTGTTGGAAACGTAGTTAATGGCGTAGGTCAAGCTATTGGTGGCGTTGGTCAGGCCATTGGCGATACTGTACAAAGCATTGGTGATGGTGTTGATGAAGTACTCTCAACCGATGAAGTTTAAAATTAACTAGTGGCTGATAGTTAGTATTAATTAAACAGCCAACCTTGACGCGATTTGTTCCTGAGATAGACTCATTCGTTTTAGTGGTGAGTTCTCAGGACTTATTCGAGTTAAACATCTTATATTGCACGCGCAACAACAATCAAGGCATTCCTTTCTGTTATTCCATTTGACGCTTTGGTTAAGTACCTTTTTTGTAACTAGTGTAACAATTCTCCTATTGAGACTGCTATAATAGGTATTCATAAAGCATTTTTAGATACAAAATAAAATATTATAAGGAACTTGTGCTTTAAGTGTTAACTCACCAGTAAGTGGATATATAATATGCTTAATATTTTACTTATATTTATTGGGGCAGGGCTAGGGGGTGTTAGTCGCTATGGAGTTTCCAATTTTACATATTGGATCATAGGAAGACAATTTCCTTATGGAACATTATTTGTGAATGCAAGTGGTTCTTTTTTAATTGGATTATTATTTGTTGTTATTATGGGAAGATATTCAGTCATCGGCCCACAATTAAGATCTTTTCTATTAATTGGATTTTTAGGTGGATATACAACTTTTTCTTCTTTTTCTCTAGAAACGATTAATATGTTTGAAAGTGGAGCATGGGTTGGTGGAGTATTAAATATACTTCTTAATGTTTTAATCTGTATTTCCTTAACTTGGATAGGCGTTCTTGGAGGTAGGCAATTATGAAAACTATGTCTGTAGTATTTGTTAGGGTATACATTACTGAGTCATCAGGTTTATTGAAGACAATAGTCAAGTACTTAAAAGAAGAAGTGGGTATCCGTGGAATAAGTGTTTTTCGGGCTATTAGTGGTTTTGGTGAAGATGGTGAGCATAACATGTCGTTAATGGCTCTGTCTCTTGATTTACCATTAGTTGTTGAATTTTTCGATGAAAAAGTCAAAACAGATCGGGCTCTTGAGTATTTATATAAAGAAATAAAGCACGAGCACATCGTCTTTTGGGATGCTAAATCAAATAATTAATAATATATGTTCTAGCACAACTTCGCATTATGGCAGTTATATAGATAGTATTTGAATTATATTAGGAGCTGTTGACATATATACTCCCCCTCCCGCCTACTTGGTCCGACTTGTTCGGACCATTTTAGTTAATTTAAAAATTATTCTGACTGGCGAGTCTTTCGGTGAATTTTCAACATGCCCTAGTTTATATCATGATCTGTTTTTGATATTGGACTACAAAAAGTTTCTTTGATAAACATCAACAGTATTATAGAGGCCACTAAATACACGCACAGAGCTAATAGGCTTTTATGGTAATTGCTGATAGTAAATTCTCTAGCTTCATTAGAAAATGTTCCATCCCATTGTAAGTCTAGTAATTTACCGATAAATGGTTCGGTAATTGCTTCGCATATAGAGTCGAATGTATTCATGAATCCAAGTACTGTGCCAGTTATTATTAACGAGTGCATTTCTCTTATCATTGAGAAACATAGAAAAAAACAACTTGCTCCGATGCCAAATAAAAATAAAAACACTGATAAATATAAGTTAGTTAATGGTAAGTATAAAATAGATGACAAGCTAATCAGTGATAAAATAGTGCCTAACATCATTATAGGTTTTCTTCGACCTATATAGTCAGATAGCCAGCCCGTGATTGGACAACCAACGGCAAATCCAATAAAAATTAGAGAAATACTTGATGCTGCTTCTGATACATCAAGTTTATAAGCTGTTTCAATAAAGGACACGCCCCACAATCCACCAAATACAGAAATTGGCGCAAAAGCTAAGCCACTATATAGAGATAATAGCCATGTTTGCTTGTCTTTAATGATTGTTTTTATTTTATCCAGTAATTTTGTATTATTATTTACAGCATCTTCTACAGGGTTTGGTATTGGAGATTTTTTATCTTTAATAACAATCCAAATTAAAATAGATAAAACAAACCCTGCAAGGGCAATTAACTCTAATGATCCTCTCCATCCAAAGTGGTGAATTAATATTGATAATGGTCTTTGCCCGCCTACGGCACCAAACATGGCTGCGGTCATGCTAAGCCCAGCCAAAAGAGCAAAACGTTTAGGTGCAAACCAAATGCTTGTAAGTTTAAAACATGAAACTGCAGCGAAAGATGCGCTTACTCCAATAATGAATCTACTAACTCCTGCTGTTAGAAAAGAATGCGTGTTAGCAAACAAAAATATACCAAGCGCACAGAAGAAAGCAGCAACCGCTGTTATTTTTCCAGGGCTCCATTTATCAAGTAAAATTCCAACCGGGATTTGCATCAATAAATAACCATAAAAGAAACAAGCAGCTAAGTTTCCTAGTCCTGCTCCGCTAAGAGAGTATGCCCCCATTAATTCCTTACTCATAACACCAGGTGAGACTTGAATTAGATATTTGTAGTAGAAAAAGCTCGCGGCAAGAATCCAAATAACCCATGGATACAATATTTTAGAAATTGATTTTATTTGGTGATTCATCGGTTACTCCTATTTAGGTTGACCAACCTCACTAAGAGCGCCGATTTTAATTTTACAAGCCGCAACTCCTAGAAGAGGTGCGGCATATTAAATTTTATATTAGCTTACGTCCGCACACTCGTTGAGTGACGACGACCACATTAACCTTGTCATTTAGTGTGAAATTTAACATGTATTAATATAGGGTCTGTTGACAATTGGTGCCACGGCCAAAAACCATGCTAATGTGCCCAAATTTCAGCTTGAGTTTGTTAAATAGAGCTGGCTATTCGCCTCACTCAAGTTAAAATTTGTGCTAAATTAGCCTGATTTTTGACTCGCGCCCCCAATTGTCAACAGACCCTAATTAATAAAAAATATATTTTGGATAGTAACCAAATATCGAACATATTTCAATTACTATTGTAAATTTGTTTTGGTGAATAATTTGCGAGATATTCTACGGATGATCATGTCTATGTAGATAACTATTTATTATTAACTTTTGGCAACATCACCCATCTTTATCGTATTTGTTTTCTTCTATGTATATTGGTCCAACTAGTCAAGCACCAAGAGTTGATGAGGATCGTCATGATACTTTGTATGAATTAGAAATAGCTAATATCCAAAGATACTGAATGCTTTGGACTTGCGTTTATATGATTAGCTTCAAGTAATAAAGACGCTTATATTTTAATATAAATTTTGGCAATTCCTATCTTTCAGGCACAAGTATTGACACAATCCCCCTTGGTGGCTTATAATCCACCAACTTGCTTGTATTGTGAAACAGAAAATGTATTTGTTTAAAACAGAATCTCAAAGAGAAGCTGAAAGAACAGCCATTATGAATAAGATGACAGATTTGGCTGTTAAAGCTTTTAATGACATTATTGGGCTAACTAGTTTAAAAAAATATGAAGATTTAGAACATGAATATGTTCTTACCAGAAAAGCTTTTAACAAGAGAGCCCGTCAAATCCTGGATGAATCACTAAAAGATTTAACCATTCAAGAGCGAAAATACTTTATCCAAGCAATGAGATTAAAATTGCATCCTGATAAGTTTAAATCTAATAGCTACCTCATAAACCGAGAGATGAGTAATGTTCCCATGAATCTTGTTAATGATATACCTATTAAAACATTTGCTAGTCTTTTTTGGGAGCCTATAAATAATCGTTCAGAAATAATTAAAAGAATGACTGATGAATATAATAGACTTTATAATCATGAAAATTTTAATGAATATTTTTGGAATTTAGTTCCTACACCTATAAGTATTTTTTTTATAATAGAAGTGCTTTTGAATTTTTTAGCTGGAATGATCACAACAGGAATACTAATAGCTATTCCTTTGGTGATTATTTCTATACAAATTATTGAATTCAAGATTATTAATATAATAACTGAAAATGAATTCAATAGCTTAATAGATAGAGATATTGATCGTGATATGCTAGTTCAAGCATATAAAGCCTTGGGTTTTACCTTTGATGAGCTTGATGAAAATGATAAGAACTGGGATGCTTATGATAGAAAGTTAAATTTTGAAATTTCAAGAGTTTCAAACGATAGTGACTTAGACGACTTAAATAAATTAAAGCGGGAAGTACTTTTTGAAAATAATCGATATGCACTTATTGATAACGATTATCTTAAATATGTTCCTAAGGCTTTTTATAATGATATAACAAAGCCATTACCAGAAAATTATTTACAGGCATTTGCTTCTTTGTTGTTTAGGATGTCAAAAATATTACTCGCATTAGTTGTTATCCCACTGGTTTTAGTCACTGATGCTATGACAAGGATCATGATGGCAACAATACTTATCAATATCGCTGCTTTTGTATTAATTGGTGTGCTAATAAACGCACCTCTACTCAGTCCGTACTTATATAAGGCTTATAAATCCATTGATTTTCAAGAATCACTAGATGATGATTTTGAAAGAGATTGTTATGATAAAAAACCTAGTTCAGCAGGGGCTTTAGCTGCGGGAAATAACAGTACATTGTTAGTCTCCACTGATAGTGATAATGAAGAAGAAAGTACAACACCAGAGAATATTTTTTTCGGAATTGATTAGGGTCTGTAATAATTTTGTGTTAATTACTTATCTTTATACTGGGAACGGCGTTGTTGCATAAATATAGAGGTGATCGAAATTATATCTGCAAGTTTTCATTCAGGACACTTTAACTGACTCTGGCATCCCAAGAGATGTCATCCTATTTAATACGCGCACAGCTATCCCGCCTTCTGTTTTTTGCTGAGGAATCTCCCTAGCTTTCAAGTTAGGCCAGTTGAAGAGGATGCAGAGGAAGAAAATGATGAAGATAATGATGATAAATCTGCAAGTGATATTAAAAAAGAACAAGAATTGGATGATGATAGGGATTTGCAAGATAAAGTGGCGCCTACTTCTGAATTATCTTTAGATGTTGTAGAAGGCTCTTAGACGAAACGTTAAAAAATCTGCTATTTTCATCACAAGAAGAAAAAGAAATCTTCGAACAAACTATCTTAAAAGCAAAAAAAGAACAAGATGCATATGGAAAAGTTTCATTTGAAACGGATAAAAAATTAACAGATCAAGTTACTAGCGCTATAATAAAAGTATTTAAAGCTGGTACAGAAGGAAGTTGGGAAAAATTAATAGAAAAACTAGGACCTGAATATGATAGAAAGTTAATATCTTTATTATCTAATCCAGATACAATAGCTCATGCTGGCGTTAAGAGCTATTCGGGTGCAAAAGGAATATTTTTTACTTTCACATTTAATTTGGCATTGGCATAACTTGATGATGAGGTTGCATTAGGAGATGAGATTAAGCATAGAGCATCTCTGACAACGGTTGAGTTGGTGTTAGGTGCTGTGCTTAAATTATTAATGAAAGAGGTTGCTGGTCCTATAGGTTGGGGGTTGTTTGCTTTTGATTTATTGGATTCTTTTCATGGTGATGACAAACAACTTGATAAACTTATTGAGAAAGGCATCTCAAGTTTAGATGAATCTCAATCTCTTTATAGAACTGGACATCCATTTGCCGGTTGGGCTGTAGATCGCGCCGCAGCTGATAAAATAGGAGATGTATCTGAAATTTACGAACAGAAAGCCGCAAAGTTTTTTAGAGTTGATACATAGTGATGATTTTTGATCAGGAGATGTTTTTATGAAAATACTTTATGATGAAAATTGTATGTCTCAAAACTGTAAAAAAATCCATTTAAATAAACATCATGCTGTATTAGGGGTCAGTCCTTTTAATAGTTATTTTTCAGAAAAAAATATTTTATTGCTGGCGGAGTGGGCAAGTAAAAACTTTAGTAATTTTAATATTTTTGTTCCTGATACGTTACCCATTTATACTTTTTTGGCTTTAGGATATGAAGAGTCTAGAGCAATAAATAAAACAAAAAGACAAGTAGCCTACCTTAACAATAAGATACATAAGGCATTATCTAATCTTGGTTATTCAAATGAAAGAATTGCAGAGTTATTAATAAATATTAGCTGTTTAAAAAATAATTCGAATTATGTGGACCTTAAAAGTAAATGTTATGATCTTTATAATAATGATTTGAACTTTCAACGAGAATGTAACTTAGCAACAAGTTGGGTCTTGAGTGGACATCAAAAAAATATAGATGATCTTGAGAATAAGCATATTGCAATTCGTTATTTACTAGATGAAATACCATTGTTTATTAATACACCTCAAATTCTTGACATAAAAACATCTATGTTTGTATATCATCAATCACCGGATTTCATTCATTATTTGTATAATATAGCATCTTGTAATATAGTATCTAAAAATCAGGGATTTATTCAAGTTAATGTTAGGTCAAACGTAGAGTCAGCCCCTAGTGAATTCTATTACAGCGAGTAATCCAGAAATTTACTTAATTATTGATGTGGTTGATGCTAGTATTTATTGGAAAGATTTAGATGGTAGCTATCTTGGTTGCAATAGATATATGCTTAATATGGCTGGAATGTTAAATCGTACAGATATTATAGGAAAAAAGGATTGTGAGCTACCTTGGCATGAAATTTCTGAGAAATTAGAAGATATCGATAAAACCGTTTTACGAACGGGTTTCTTTGAAGGTGAAGAATTTCCTACTATAGCTAGGGTCTGTTGACAATTCAAAGCTTGCCAAGGTCCTGTATTTGTCTCTGTAGGATGCTCAACAGCAGAACTTGAAAGAGCTGAAGCATTGCGTGATGCTGGAGCTGATTTCTTTTGTGTTGATGTTGCTCATGCTCATGCAAAATATGTTGGTAAAACACTAAAAAGCCTTCGAAAAATTGTTGGTAGCCGCTGTATTATGGCTGGCAATGTTGCAACCTATGCTGGTGCAGACTACCTATCTTCTTGCGGTGCGGATATTATTAAAGCGGGTATTGGTGGCGGTTCAGTTTGCAGTACTCGAATTAAAACAGGCTTTGGCGTGCCAATGCTTACTTGTATCCAAGAATGCTCTAGAACAGACCGATCTATTGTTGCTGATGGTGGTCTTCGCACACCAGGAGACATAGTAAAAGCACTAGCATTTGGCGCTGATTTTGTAATGATTGGTGGCATGCTTGCAGGCACTGAACCTACACCAGGCGAGATAATAACTAAAGATGATGGCAGAAAAGTCAAACAATACCGAGGAATGGCATCTCGCGAAGCACAAGAAGTATTTCTTGGCCAAATGCACGAATGGAAAACCGCTGAAGGAGTTTCTGCTGAGGTTGCTTACCGAGAAACTAGTGACCTTATTATTGCAGACATCATAGGTGGACTGCGCTCAGGACTAACTTATGCTGGAGCTAACACTATTAGCGAATTACAACGCAAGCTTAATTACATAGAAGTAACTCAAGCAGGTAGAATCGAAAGCCAACCACATAAATTAATGGAAATATAAGGCCAGTTTTTCTAAACCCATGCAAATATATAACTCAACTTAATATTTGCATGGGATAATTAAATCCTACACCATAAAAATTTATAATTTAACACTAGGGATGACTTGTCCTGAAACCAGGTGTGCTTTAATGATTTTTTGGCTTAAATTAATAAAAAATCTATCCTTGAAAATATATGAAAAGTAATACTACAATAGTTTTAGGAACCTGTATTGTGCAAAAAACAAAGGAGTAACCGCTAGTGAATTTTGATAAGGTCTTAGGTGTTGGGAAAAAAAGCGCTCTGTTAATTTCGGATATGCAAATAGCCTTTACAGAAGGTTTTTTTACTAAAGATTTTAGACAAGATAAAGAAATTGATATCATTAATGCATTGGTTGGGGTCGCAATCAGCAAGAATATCCCTATTATTTATACCATCATTGCTTATAGTGAATATGAGATTTCACATCCTAACCTATGGCTGCAAAAAATACCGTCATTAAAAGAACTACTTGAAGGAAGTGCCATG
>JARGPO010000083.1 GCA_029213075.1 Legionellaceae bacterium
CATGGCACTTCCTTCAAGTAGTTCTTTTAATGACGGTATTTTTTGCAGCCATAGGTTAGGATGTGAAATCTCATATTCACTATAAGCAATGATGGTATAAATAATAGGGATATTCTTGCTGATTGCGACCCCAACCAATGCCTTAATGATATCAATTTCTTTATCTTGTCTAAAATCTTTAGTAAAAAAACCTTCTGTAAAGGCTATTTGCATATCCGAAATTAACAGAGCGGTTTTTTTCCCAACACCTAAGACCTGATCAAAATTCACTAGCGTTTACTCCTTTATTTTTTGCACAATACAGGCTCCTAAAACTATTGTAGTATTACTTTTCATATATTTTCAAGGATAGATTTTTTATAAATTTAAGCCAAAAAATCATTAAAGTACACCTGGTTTCAGGAGAAGTCATCCCTAGTGTCAATCAGCATCCAATTTTGACCCCCAAACAGCTTTTCGTGGGTCTGTTATTTCGCCAAAATAATCAATAAAACTCATCTTTCCATCCATTTAATTGTTTATAATGGATGTATTTGATCATATTCAAGCTAATAACTCAAAACATATTCATAATGGTATGAACTTGCCCTGATAATAGGTATACATCAATGGCTTCACACATTAAAAAGTTGTCCATCATTCCGAGTGTAGCGAGGAATCTTCCGTACCTGCTCTGCTTACGATGGACAGACATGCCTAACCTCATGAAATGTATCAGCGGTTTATCAACCATTTGATTATAGAAGTTCAAAATGGAAATGCATTTATGTCTATTGTGTTGGCAATTGCTCAAAGTAATCTACTATATTTTGTGGACCCAAATATCCCCGAGAGACAATTACCTTTTGGAGAAGTTGATAATTATCAATCTTGTCTTCATCCGTCCTATGCAAATGAAGTTATGGCTTGGCAGAATCTCACTTAGAACAAAAACGTCCTCTTAACTTTGAAAATGAAATAATGGGATATTCTTACACGCAATACGACTTCAGATAATACTATAAATCTACCATGTGCCCTTGGCATGTAGTACGGATTTATTATCCTGGAGATGAAGATAAAGCACCTTCTTTAAGAGTTAAAATATTATCCATTTTATTTGCAATTGATTTATCGTGTGTCACAATTACTAGCGATGTTCTTGCTTGCGAATTAATATCTAACATTAGCTCAAATACTTTTTCTGCAGTTGCTTGATCAAGATTACCTGTCGGCTCATCGGCCAAGACACAAGCTGGTTTATGAACTAGTGCTCTAGCTATTGCAACTCTCGCCCTTTCCCCTCCAGATAACTGACTAGGCTTATGATCAAGACGTTTTTCTAAGCCAACACTAGCCAGCATTTCCTTTGCATCATTTAGCGCTTGTTTAATTGAAACTCTTCTAACAATCAATGGCATAGATACATTTTCAAGAGCTGTGAATTCTGGTAATAAATGATGAAACTGATATACAAAACCAAGCTTTTGATTACGCAGAAGACACCGCTGCTTCTCTTTTAATGTGTGCCAGTTTGTTCCCTCAATAAGAACCTCTCCATTACTAGGAGAGTCTAGTCCTCCAAGTAAATGTAAAAAAGTACTTTTACCCGAACCAGAAGGACCAACGATAGCAAGTCTATCACCAAAATGAATGTTAAGATTTACTTTATTTAAAACGTCAATTTTCGTATTACCGTCAGTAAATGCTTTGCTTAAATCGCAGCACTTAATTATTACTTCACTCATAATGCAAAGCCTCCGCAATTACTGTTCTCGATGCACGCCAAGCAGGATAAATGGTTGCGACAAAGCTCATTAAAAGAGCAACCAAACTTACTTGCCATAGATCACTAAATAGAATTTTTGATGGTAGGTAATCAACAAAATATAAACTAGAAGACAAAATATGCATTCCAAAGACTGATTGAATAAATGCAACTATTTGCGTTGCGTAAGTTGCAAGTAACACCCCTCCAATAAGACCTAATAACGTACCAACTATCCCAACCATCATTCCTTGGACTATAAACACACCAAGTATCGTTCTAGGTCTTGCGCCAATCGTACGTAAAATTGCGATCTCAGCTTGCTTATCATTTACAACCATAACAAGGGAAGATACTAAGTTGAAAGCAGCAACGGCAATGATTAAGAGTAAGATTAAAAACATCATCGTCTTTTCCATCTTTATAGCCTCAAAAAAAGCTCCAAATGATTCCGTCCAATTTCCAACTCGATAATTCATCCCTAAGATTGTTGATATTTCCTGAGATATATCTGGAGCCTTATACACTTCATCCACTTTAACTTTTAAACCAGAAATATCATTTGCGGATAATTGCATCAGTTTTTGCGCATCAGTAATGTTTATAAAAGCTAATTTGTTATCAAAATTAAAACCTGATCCTGCTGAAAAAACACCTTTCACAGTAAACCTTTTAAATCTTGGAACCATACCTGCAAGTGTTACAGTAGCCTTTGGGATCATAATTGAAACTTTATCACCAATCATAACACCAAGATTTTCTGCGAGTCCGCGGCCAAGAATTATATTAAAATTGTTTAAATCCTTAATTGATCCTACAAGCAACTTATTATCCAAGTCATTAATAGCTGACTCCTTAGATGGCAAAATACCAGTTAGCATCACCGGAAGAACAGCTCCATCAAATGTTGCAAGACCTTGTCCTGAAACATATGGCGCCATAGCTTTAATTTGTTTAATACCAGAAAGTTTATCAGCAAGTTTCTGCCAATTACTTATTGATTCATTTTGACCAGTAATGGTAATTTCTGGGGCCATACCAAAAAATCTCTTATGAATTTGCTCATCAAACCCGTTCATTACAGATAAAACAGTTATCAAAACCATAACTCCCATGCTTATACCAAGCATAGAGCTCAGAGATATAAATGAGACAAAATGATTCTTTTTTTTGGAGCGCGTATAACGCAAACCAATGAACAACGATAATGGTTTAAACATATTTTCGTATATATAGGTAAAATTATATTCTAATTTAAATATTGCCGATAAGATATAGCCAGAAAGAACTGAACAGAGATATTCGACTTTAATCATCAACTAACACACAAACTTATCCACAGATTTTGTGGATAAGGAGTCGGTGTCACGAAAGCGAACTTATTGATGCGGATGAAAACTTCCCATACTTAATCAGCAGTTTAATCCCTGTCTGTAGCGAATTACTAATTTAGCGATTGTGTTGAATTTAACAATTCGCCACACACACGAATAGCCAGCTCTATTTAACGAACTCAAGATTAAATTTGGGCAAATTAGCATGGTTTTTGGCCGTGGCACCAATTGTCAACAGACCCTAATACTCACCATGAAAATTTCTAAACAGCGACTAAAGAAATTATTAAGTATCTCGACTGGGAAAATAGTTCTCTCCCTATGGTCGAGATGATGAGTTAATTGCAGCTATCTTCTAATTTTTCAAAACACACTTCATCGTCATCGCACACATCTGTATTGTTCTCAATATTATCAACTGTAACAAACTGAGATGTGTATAATACAATTAAGCTAAATGGTAAGATTGAGACAACATCCCATGGGAAAACTAAGAAGTTAATCCCACCAAAAGACCCTAGATATGATAAGCCAAGCATTATCGACATATACCCAATAAACCAATAAACACTAGATTCAAATTTAAATATATTTTCATGATTATAAGCACTGTTGATTATAAAACCCACTGCTAGTGCGACGTCTAATTTCCATAGAATTTCAAAACTGCACCAATACAACATCAAGTTACAAAAATAAAAGCCCGCGTAGCAAAAAAACCTTCCTGCATATAACCTAAATGGTCTTTCATGATTAGGCTGTAACTTGCGCATAGCTAACAAACAAATAGGACCTATGCCGTAGGAAAGAATGCTACACGATGACAAAAAAGCCACCATTTTTTGCCATCCAGGAAATGGTAGGAATGATAGCGCTCCAACAGCAAAGTTAACAAGCAAAGTGATATATGGTATTTGATAACTATTAACGGTCGCAAACCATCTTGGTAGATGATGATTCATAGCCATACCATAGACGATTCTAGACGTTGCAGCTGTATATACGATAGTTGTGCCAAATGGCGAGAGAACGGCATCAAACATTAGTAATGTTCCAACCCAAGATAAACCAACCATAACTGAAAGACCAACAAGTGGACTATGATCGCCTGGAAAGGCTAAATGTTGCCAACCATTTTGAAGAAACTTAACTGGAACTGCTACAATAAAACTCCACTGCAAAAGAAAATATAAAATAAATGCAATTACTATAGATCCTAATATGGCAATAGGTATATCTGTTTTGGGGTTTTTAACCTCCCCTGCCAGCATCAAACCATTTTGAAATCCAGCAAATGCAAAAGCTATCCCACCAACAGATAAAGCTGAAAAAATATTAGACCAAGCATCAATATGTCCGAGATTAATATCAATATTGGCAGAGGCTGGAGAAACATAGACTAAAGCAGCTATAGCTATAATTGGCATCATATATTTAATTATACTAGCGTAAGCATTGCATTGAGCGAGTAACTTTATCCCAAATAAATTAAGTGCGACGACAAATGCCATTATACTTACCGCAACAATATAACCTATTCCAGATAATCCTAGTGATGATGAGTCACTTTCAATTAAAGATGGGAATACAAAACTTGAATATTGCATTATTGCTTGAATTTCAATTGGTGTCATCACTACATAGGAAAGCCAAGAGACCCAAGCAAACAAAAAACCAACTTTGTTACCATGCGTGAAGCTAGGATAGTTTGTCATTCCACCTGATACAGGGAACATTGTGCCTAACTCACAAAGAGGTAAAGCAACAAATATCATGAAAACAGCTGCTAAAGCCCAACTAATTAAGGCGTTACTTCCTGCAATTTGTGCACTTATATAAGGTCCAAATAGCCATCCAGACCCAACCATCCCGCCTGCTGATGCAATTAATACGTTTACTCTAGAAATATCACGCTTTAACATACATCCTACCTCATGGTATTATCAGAAACAGTTAACGTTAATAATCTATAAAAATTCAATGGCAAATAACAAAATTCGCATAGCAACAAGAAAAAGTCCCCTTGCATTATGGCAAGCAGAGCATGTTGCAAATAGATTAAAATCCCTTTGGCCTCAGTTGCAAACTGAATTAATCCCAATGCTAACATCTGGTGACAATTATCTTAAAGATAGACTACAAACTATCGGTGGTAAAGGTCTATTCATGAAAGAATTAGAAATAGCCCTAGTTGAAGATCGAGCAGATATTGCCGTCCACTCGATGAAGGATGTGCCAGCAGTATTACCCGATGGTTTAAAGATTGATGTGATATGCAAAAGAGAGAACCCTTTCGACGCATTAGTAAGTCAAAAATATGCAAACTTAGCAGACTTTCCTGATGGCTCTATTATTGGAACATCAAGTCTTCGTCGCCAATCACAAATACAGGCCTTTCGTCCTAAACTGCAAATAAAAACCCTGCGCGGCAACATTCATACCAGAATCTCAAAACTAGAAAACGAAGATTATGATGGTATAATTTTAGCGGCATCAGGCCTGATACGAATGGGATTTAATAGTAAGATCAGTCAAGAAATTAACAGTGATATTATGCTCCCGGCTTGTGGGCAAGGAGCCCTAGGTATAGAGTCTCGTGTTGGTGATTCAAAACTACTAGATCTTATTAAACCACTTAATGATACAAACTCCTCTCTTTGTATAAGAACCGAGAGATATGTAAATAAAATACTAGGTGGAGGTTGCCACTCACCTATTGGTATATTTTGTCAAATTACAGAGAACAACGAACTGTTTCTGCAAACAAAAGTTTTATCACCTAACGGCGAACAAGAAATCTATGCTTTTGAAACAGGAACATTCAATGAGTCTCAAGAAATAGCCAACAAATGCGTTGAAACTCTCTTGCAAAAAGGAGCAAAAAAATTACTGAGCATAGAGTAAGGTTAAATGGCTTAAAGATATTAAATACTAGGCCTAAAGATCAGGCAAAATATCTAAGCCATGACATAAATATTGCCGGGGGTATAGTTTATGAACTACCAGCAATTGAAATTCAACCAATGCCTGGCACGTGGTTTGCAAAATTACCAAACCTTGACTCTATTAATCAGATGATATTTACAAGCACCAATTCTGTAGAATATTTTATATCTGAACTTAGCAAAAACAATTTATCTATTCCTAAGCATATAAAAATTAATGCCATTGGCGAAGCCAGTGCTCAACATCTTATCAAACTAGGTGTGCATGTGGATTACATACCCAATCCACCAAATAGCGAGCAACTTTTATCCCTACAAAATATGCAAAACGTCGACCAAGAGCATATTTTGTTAATAAAAGGACAAGATGGCAGAGAGCTTATAGCTGAAGAGTTAGCAATTAGAGGTGCAATATTAACGCCTGTGATTGTTTATAAACGGTGCCTTCCTATTAAAAATACGGAATTAGTCAATTCAATCTGGCGTAATAACTCAGTGGATATTATACTATTTACAAGTTACCAATCCATGCAAAATATATTTACACTCTTTGGTGAAAGTGCAAGGCAATGGTTATTAAGCAAGCCTTGTGTTGTAATAAGTGAAAGGCTAGCAGAAAAAGCTAAATACATTGGAATAAAGGAAATTATCATAGCTAATTACAATGATATATTAGCTACTCTTGAAGGATTTAAAAATGACAGTGAAAAGCGAAGACAAGTTAACCGACACAAATGAGGACAGCACTCTTGATAATTCTCCAAAAAATGATATTGAGAAAAAGAACTCAAATCATTGGTTAGGATTTGTATTTGCCGTTGCTGTAGCATCTGCCATTGCAATAGGATATTCAAATTTTAAATTACATCAACAGTCAGATAGTTTTATTAAAAAAATTAAAGTTTTAACCGATCAGCAAAGTATTTTACAAGCTGAAAACATAAAGATGTCAGCAAAGATTCCAGATAAGCTAGATAAAAAACTTTCAACCATTAATAACACTCTGAACACTGCCCTTAAAGATAGATGGTATCAAACTAATGATTGGTTAATGTTAAAAGCTAGGTACTATATGGAGTTGGCAGTAATCAATGCAAAATGGACCGACGATCTGGGTACATCAGATGGACTATTAGAAGAAGCCTCTTTTATATTAAAATCTGTTCCAGGGGAAGAAATATCAACCATTAGACAAGAAATTGCAAAGGAACAGCTAGCTATTAAACAAGTTGATAAAGTAGATTTGATTAAAATACTGTCGACATTGAGTGCCATTGAAAAATCAATATCATCAATGACTCCTAAAAGCCTTGCTCTAGAAAATAAAAATGCTGAAGAAAAAATTATCACAACACCACAAACTTGGCAAGAGCACTTAAAAGATGCAATTCAAAGGCTCAATGGCTTGGTTATAATAAAGCACAATAAAAACCTAAGCACCATACTAACCCCATCTTATCTGGCCTTAATATCCGAAAACATTCGCTTAAACCTTCAACAAGCGCAATGGGCTGCAATTGAACGCAATCAAAGCATATTTAATCTAACAATAGAGCAGACAATTGATGGCATCAACCGCGCCTTTGATAGCAACTGTACTAAAACTAAGGCGATTATTGACAAACTACAACAGCTCTCAAAATTAAATATCACAGAAAGCAAACCTGAAATAGGTGAGGCACTTCAGCTTTTAAACAAAATAATAAATAAAAATAATAATGAAGACAGCAACGTAGGAACCTCACTATGATAATAAAAACTATATTTATTTTTTTATTGTTGTTAGGTTCAGTATATTTAGGTGTCTACTTACAACAAGACTCAGGTTATGTTTTAGTTGTCCTTGATAACTGGACGATAGAAACAACCCTGTGGGTATTATTGATTACTCTTCTAATTGGCATAACTGCCATCTATTTTGTTGCAAGGGTATTTAATAGGATATTGTCCATACCTCATGCTTTTAGACGATGGCGTTCTTCAAGAAAATCTCACAAATCTCAAGAAAAAACGCGTCAAGGACTTATTGAATTTAATGAAGGTCACTGGAAACAAGCAAAGAAAAACTTAATAGATGGTCTACAAAATTCTGATACCCCTCTTCTGAATTACCTAACAGCTGCCCGTGCTGCCCAAGAAATGGGAGATAATACCTTAAGAGATAATTATCTACGTGAAGCTCAACAATCAATGCCGGAGGCAAAAATAGCTGTTGAACTAACTCAAGCACAACTACAAATAGCCAACAACCAATGGGAGCAAGCTCTCGCAACATTAAAGCACTTACAAGGACTATCACCAAAACACCCATATGTTCTTAAACTTCTATTACATCTATATGAAAAAATAAAAGACTGGCCTCAGCTAATTAGCATATTACCAGTTATAAAAAAATACCAAATACTATCAAAAGAATCATTTTTAAAAACCGAACAACATGCTTATGCAGAAGAGTTAAAAAGCATTATTAAACAAGATAAAACTGCAAAGATAGATGAGTTCATAGATAAAATTCCTAAAGAATTAAAACTTGATCCAGAGGTAATGTATATTTATGCGAAGTTTTTAATCTCAAAAAAGGATGATCATAAAGCTGAAAAAGTACTACATAAAATCTTACAAAAACAAATAGACAGTAACCTGCTAGAGCTCTACGGAAAACTAAATAAAGATGAGGTTAAGTTATCATTCCTAGAATCACTCTTAAAAAACAACGCTAATTCATCAAGTTTGTTTTTATGCTTAGCCCAAGTTAGTTGTACAAAGCAGCTATGGGGTAGTGCCCAGGATTATATCGAAGAAAGCATTAAAATAAATCCAACTAGTACAGCATACAAAGAACTAGGAAGGTTATATGAAATACAAAACGATATTCACTCAGCTTGTGATGCATATCGAAAAGGGTTAGAGATAATTGAGAGGCAATAAATATTTATGATGACGGCTTTCCTGCTCCTTCTCTTAAAAGTTCCATAGCAAGTTTCGCGTCTAGTTGCCCCTGTCTTGCGGCGGAGGTTATCCAATACCAAGCCTTTTTGCGATCCTCAACAACTCCCTGGCCATAATAGTACATATAGCCAATAGCGTACTGAGCATCCGCTTGGCCTTTTTCAGCTTCTGGTTTTAATTTAATAAATGCCTGACGATAATCCTGAACTTGAAAGCTTTTAATGCCCTGATTAAAATTCATTGAATTAGTCATACATCCGGATAAAAGGACAGTAATTAAGCTAATGCGTATAATATTAACAATAAAAGCCATGCTAAGTTTCCTATTTTAATGGTTTAAGAGGCTTGTCAAATATTAGTTTGGTTTTAGGTAGGTTTAAACGCTCTAAAACACCATCGCGAGTTACAATGACACCATCTACAGAAATGTGTAAAATAGTTGCTCCTCCTGGTATTATATCACCATTTTTAAAAGTGCGCTCTATTCCATGTGGTAATTGAATAATAACTTGTGAATCCTTTTTATTCTTTGAGTACATAACGCCAAGCACCTTTAAATTTAAAACAGATGGTTGAATGCTTGCATCCCCTAGCTGCTTAGGAATATACCTCCCAAATATCTGATTACTTAATTGTCTTTTTAATTGCTCTTGATTCAACGCGTTGCTCTCTATATGCAGATTCTTGTTATAACGATGCGTTTGAGTGGCATTTTTTATATTTGAAATGAGACCAAGAAATTGAAATATCAACAAAATAACAATTACACCGCAAGTCATAATTGCAAAAATAGGCTTCTTTATATATAACTTCAGGTAATCACTTCCAAGCATTCAAATATCTACATTAAAAAATAACTATGTTTATAATAACTTGTTTATTTAACACTTGGAATATAAATCAATAATCAGATTAAAATACCTAGACTAGGAATTTTTGCTAAGATATTGTAATAATATATGCATACAATATTTCTAGGGATAATTTTATGAGTGTTAAGCATTTTGATACACGAGCAATACATGCTGGACAAAAACCTGATCCTACTACAGGAGCGGTTATGACCCCCATATATGCAACATCTACCTATCAACAACAATCCCCAGGCGTTCACCAAGGATTTGAATATTCAAGATCGCAAAACCCAACAAGATTTGCTTATGAAGATTGTGTAGCTAATCTTGAAAGCGGTAAACATGGTTATGCCTTTTCCTCAGGAATGTCTGCAATCAACACGGTCCTTGATTTAATTGACGCAGGAGATCATATCGTTGCTTCAAATGATTTATATGGTGGAACTTTTCGCCTCTTTGATAAGGTTAGAAAAAGAACTTCTAACTTGCAGTTTTCACTAGTAGATACAAACGATCTCAGTGCAATAGAAAATTCCATAAAACCCAACACTAAAATGATTTGGTTTGAGACTCCATCAAACCCCATGCTTAAAATATCTGATATCAGAAAAATAGCTATACTAGCCAAGAAACATAATATTTTAACTGTGGCTGATAATACTTTTGCATCACCTTGGATACAACGACCACTAGAAATGGGTATTGATATTGTTGTTCACTCAGCTACAAAATATTTAAATGGACACTCTGATGTTGTAAGTGGAGTTGCGGTAATAGGTGATAACGAAGAGCTGGCAGAAAAACTTACATTCTTACAAAATTCTAGTGGCGCAATTGCAGGGCCATTTGACAGCTTCTTGGTTCTTCGAGGATTAAAAACCCTACATTTACGCATGCAACAACATTGTGCTAATGCTCTTGAACTAGCCGGTTGGCTTGAAAAGAACCCAAGTGTTGAGCAAGTAATTTATCCAGGTCTTATTACTCATCCGCATCACAAGCTAGCCTGTGAACAAATGAGCGCATTCGGGGGTATGATATCTATGGTTATCAAAGGTGATATCAATGACGCTACAAAATTTTTAACGCGTTGTGAAGTTTTCACCTTAGCTGAAAGTTTAGGTGGGGTTGAGAGTTTAATTGAACATCCTGCAATAATGACCCATGCATCCATACCAGTTGAGGACAGAAATGCTCTTGGAATCGTAGATGGGTTTATTCGTCTTTCAGTTGGAGTTGAAAACATAAATGACCTTAAATATGACTTGTCTCAAGCATTAAAAAGTTAGTTTTGATAAACTAGCATATATCCGGTGCTAATATATGCTAAGAAATACTAACGTGGGAAATAAACTCTTCAAATTTGCCATTGGGATTAACCGGTATTTCTTTATGGTAAGTTATATTGAAGTTAAAGTTAAATCCAAGTATTTTTTTATACAATTCTTTAACTTCATTTTCTTGTTGTGTTGTACAAATATCCGGGGTTACCACTTTGATTTCGATATCATTTAAAGTATGTTGCACAAATTGAAATTTTTGGATTCTAATTGTCGTGATAGAGCTGACCTCCTCTCTCTCCCCTAAATACGGAAATCTGGTTTCACCATTTTGCATAAATAAGCGATTGCGAGTCCTCCCTAATATATTTTTTAAAACGGGCAAACCTCTACCGCAAGGGCATTTTTCACCGAAAGTTGCATAGTCTCCTAATTCATATCTAATTAATGGCGTTGCGTAATTCATCAAACTTGTAACCAAGACACGACCAGAAACACCCACGGGGCATGGTTTGAGTTGCTCATCGACTATTTCTAAATGCACATGTTCTAGATTAATATGATACTGTTGATACTCAGGGCACTGTTGAGCAATATTTCCAATTTCAGCACAACTATAAACATCATTAATTTTAACTTCTGGCCAGGCCTTTTTGATATAAAGCACCTGCTCTGCTGTTAATGTTTCACCTGTTGTACGTAGCTCTCTTAAACTAGGCAATGAAATACGGTTTTCTAGACAATATTCAGCTAAAGTACAAAGCTGTGATGGAAAGGTTAAAATATAATATGGTGTATATTTTTGAATGGCGGCAATTTGTCGATGAGTTGGACTTGAAATATTTATAAGAGCACTTTTTCCTGTTTTATAGTAATTATCTATAGGATGGCCCCAACTACTTTGATCCAACCATTCCTTTTTTAATAGTAGATCTTTTTTAACACCCCTAATAGCCATTAGGGTTTGGCTAAAGTCACGAGAGTGCCAAGAATGTTCTCTTAGAATCAAAGCATCATAAAATAGTCTTACAAAATCAGTATGCAATACCCTGACACACTGACCGGTTGATCCAGAAGTTTCCATTGGTATAGTTAAACCGTGTGACTCTGGTAAATTCAATGAAGTTAGACTATCTCCTGCCAATTGCACCTGCGCCCTACTAAGAGATGGCTGCTCGTTGAACTTTGTACTTAAGTTATAATCTTTATAAAATGGCACCGTGTTTTTTGCATGCTCTAGAAGATTTGTAATTTGCCGATTTTGTTTTGCTATGTTTTCCTCTATAGAGTTATTTTCAGATTTATATAATATTTCTTGCAGAGACGCCATAGCTTTATTCATGATTTTTATAAATCCTGAAAATTATATTTCTAAGTAAGATGATAAATAAGTTCTAATAATACTTGTTGGTCACTTGCCTTAGAGCTACCCGTTGATGTGAAAGGTCCATTTACAGCGACACACCCTTCCAAGGTATCGCAAGATATCTGTTTACTGTTATTAGAACCTGAGGTCTTTACCGTATTATAAAAGGCATAAATATAGTTTGCTGATATAGCTAACTTATCATTTAATAAATACTCCATACCAAGACCTGTCCTTATCCCAGCTAGAGTTGTTTTTGAATTAAATGTAAAATATGAGTCATGAGTTGAGAGAGGCAATTGTGGAGTAGTAATTATTCCTCCAGAGGAATTATATTGAGAGCTTGTCTTAACTTTAATTTCATTGTAATTTACCCCAACTCTTCCAAATATCCAAGTGTTGTTTGCAACAACAACTCCAGGCTTTAAATCAAAATAGGGTACTATTGGGTTTTCAGATACGCTTGTCTGTGTTGATATTGAGTTATTGATTAATGCTATTCTAGAAAAATCATGATCAGTTACCACAGTACTATCTGTCGAAGAACTAGATGAATGGTTTTTAGTATTTCCAAAAAAACCAACCCCTAACTCTGCGCCAAGGTAGAAAGGTTTTTTGATGGATATACCATATCCTAGCGCTAGGTCGCCGACAAAACCAGATTGAAATGCTCTTGAAGAATATGTATTGGTCATATCACCGGAAATGGTTTTATATGTCCCAATATTCATAAATTCAGTTAACCCAGCACCCGCAATCAGAGATAGTCCTTCTGGATAAAAGGATTGATTGCCGATACTTCCAGCGTTAATAGTTGGGCAAGAAATTAATAAAGAAATTAACCCTAATTTATAAGTTGTTTTTTTAGCGTCCATGAAACCCATATCCAATAATAGTATAATCCGTTATTTATTAACAACTTTATAGTTTGCTATGATTTATTAATAAATAAATAAATAGCATCATGAAATTAATTTATCAAAGATATAGTATTACCCAAACAAAATCAATTAAAGCAGGGCAAACCAGGGCAACCGCATCTTATAATGTAACACCCATAAACCAAGATAAAGAGTTTTTTTGTGTGCAAATGAAACTCCTTGCGTGATTAATTCTAAGTGGATATTGAGATAATACCTAGCAATTCAAGGGCTTATATGATTCACAGTGCTCTTATGGTATAATATTTGTCAATAAAAAAGACTGGTTATGTTTTAATCTCTCTCGAGGAATAGATATAATAAAAAAAGTGGTTAATTTATCTGCGGAGCAAATTAAGATCTATTGTCATAAATATAAGTTACTCGACCAACAACCTCCATACAGTGACCCCCAAAAACGTTATTATTACGACGAAAAAACAAAACTTACTGAAAAGAAAAGTATAGATGGTAAGCAGGCTTATTCAGAAGAACAAATAAATAAATTAATATTTAGAAGACACTCAAAAAGCATTGTACTTGCAGTCATCAATCTGCATGAGAGGCTTATAAATTTAGGACTCTCTCCACTTAATATTTTTAGAATAGCCAATAATAGTGGTGGTGCAAATAATTTAAATGCCTTCATAAACGCGACTGAAGAATTAGCTGCCCAAGATTTAAACTGGCAATCTCTTGGCATTAGCATTGATGATGTAGTTCGGATAATATCTCATGGCGGAGGTGCAAATAATATTCATGCCTTTATAAGAACTACGACAGAATTAACAATCCAAAATTTAAGTTGGCAGTCTCTTGGGATTAGCATTAATGATGCTGTATGCATAATCTCTAATGGTGGTGGTTCAAATAATCTCAATGCATTTATTAAAGCCACACAAGATTTAATCAGACAAAACTTAAGCTGGCAATCTCTTGGCATTGACATTAAAGATGTCGTACGAATCCTATCTCATAATGGCGGTTCGAATAATCTTAATGAATATATAAAAACCACTCAAGAATTAATTAGCCAGAATTCAAGTTGGCAATCTCTTGGAATTAGCATTAATGATGTCGTAAGAATCCTATCTCGTAATGGTGGCTCGATTAAGTTAAAGAAAGTTTTCCAAACTTCTCCACTATTGTTTTCTTTAGGATTCCTAGTAGAAGACATTATTAAACTAGTTATTTTATCCCCTGATAATCTAACTATTTTAGCTAAATTTGTTCATGATCTCACAAAATATTTTAGTAATAACGAAATAATTTCATTTTCAATGAATAAAAGATTCAAACAAAATATTTACGAATTCCTGCAAAATGAACAAATGCGCGAAAGAATTAATACTTCAAACTCTGACATGATGATATTAGATGATATTTTTTACATCGACAACGAATCTGCACTAGATGATCAAACAGTCCAGGATGCATGGAGTAGTCTTAACTTAGACTTAGTTAATTACGAAGATAATTTTAATCCTCAGATAAACTCAGCAACACACTTTGCTCCTCCACTACTAGCACTTTTAGATTTGTGCGAAGAGCATATAGATACTGCAACGCTCGAAATAAGAGGTATTCAGTCATCTGAGAAAAGCCCTAGACATGATGGTGAAGAGATGCAATACAAAAGTGATGTAACACAAGAGGCTAGAGATTTAGAACCAAATTCTGCAACTTTTACCATTGGTTTTTTCAAAGAACAACCAACTGCAAAAAAAAGCCATAAGCGTAAGAACACATCTCATTACGATGATGAAATAAGCCAACAAAGTCAAAGAATAAATTACTGCAAGTAAGGTTTATAATTAGGAATGTAATTTTCTTCAATTACACCCCTGCACACTAGATAACTTATAATAAATTTAAAATTCTAACCAGAATGGTGCTCAACTGACACCCCAAGAATAAGTGCTCCAAGTGTCCAGTCGCCATTTTTACCAGCTGGTAGATTACTTATTGCTTGATTAGCTGGAATTCCATATCCATATACACTTAAACTGTAAAATAAAGAGCTTACAAGACAATTTTGATTCAGATAATCATCATCAACATAATTTAATTTTTGGCTTTCCCAGTCTTGTTTGCAGTAAGTGGCGTCTGCTCTTTCAAGGAGCGTTTCTGCTGTGAAATTATCTGTAAAAGCAAGTGGCGTTTTTTGAGATATAGTACTTGCTGCGCCAACTGTATACCATGCAGAAGAAGGATTGTTTTCTGTAGCCGGTATTACGGTATCACTAATTGAGTTATCTTGATTAATTGATTCAAAAATTTCTCGTCCACATAGCCTACCATCACCAATCGCAGCTAGTGAACTTGGTAGAACGTAACCAGTTGCAAAGCATGCGTTTTTATCTTGAAATTTTTTCAAAATCTCATTAGCACCATGACCTAAGAAACTATGTGAAAACAAACTGACTCTTCTACCATGAAAATTAATAGAAGCAATGTCTTCATCTTTTATTCCGGCAAAGTTAGTAATGGGAAAAACAATTTGTGTGGATGCTCCGCCAATTTCAATAAACCCTGGTAGATTTGCGCCCTCTTTATCTAGTAAATCTAGAGAATAATTTGTGGCTAACCAACCAAATACTCCCTCTTCAGATCCAGTAATAGTTCTAGCATCCATCAAACTCCACTCAGGATGTTCACCAAACCACTGCAAAATATTACCATATAATGACTGCTGTTCCTCTTCAGGAAGAAGACGCATACCAGCAGTTGCAAAAAAATACACCTCCAAATTTTGCACTGGAACTTTTTGCATAACATTATCTAAATATAACCCTATACTGCGGTAGTCAACATTGCTAACTCCTGGAGTTGCTTTATTTACATAAAGTTCATCAATATTTATTGGGGTATTATTTTCATCTTTATCATAAGCATATAAATGAGCCCTGCTACCTGAACTACCCGCATCAATAATCAACTTGCAATTACGAGTAAGGCATATTTCATTCGCATTATTAGCAGCAATACTTATATTAATAGTTAACAGCGAAATAGCGATTGCAAATAAAGATTTAAATTTCATACCTAAGAATACCTTATTTAAATTATTGACCCAAGGTAACTAGATCTAAGTAAACACTAAGTAAATTAAAAATCCATGTTTCACGGTTTATATAACAAAGTCATCATAAATAATAAACCATTGTCATTTAGATTCAGTCACTCTGATTATTGAGCACATTTTAGCATATTAGGTAGCTTGTTACTATTGGTTTTAAAGACTTTTCGTTTAATTTAACCCTAATCATACCGCAGCTTAACGTATTGAATAATTTAATGTTTTTAAGGTTGTAGTTTTGTATTGCCTGCTCATGAGGAAAGTGATACTTATTATTAAATCCATATGAGGCAACAGCTATTTCAGGGTTAACCTTAGTTAAAAACGCCATTGAAGATGAGGTTTTACTTGCATGATGAGGAACTACTAGCACCTTAGAATGCAAGTTGTCCTTATATCTGGCAATCAAATAATCTTCTGCAGCTTGTTCAATATCGCCAGTTAATAATATTTCACCACGGTTATTTTTAATTTGCAAAACACATGAGGAGTTGTTTTTCTTAGCAATTTTATTGGTTAGTTTAAAAAAGTGAAAAGACACTCCATCCCACTCCCAATCTGGATAACTATGACACTCTAATCCCCTATTATAAAATTTATAGTTATCAACGATTAACTCCCCAACTGGATAGGCTCTTTCTATGGATGGCAAACCACCTCGATGATCTAAATCAGGATGACTAATTACTAACTTATCAATTTGACTAACACCCAAGGTTTTAAGATAAGGTATTATAACCAAATTTCCCATATCGCTGCCTTTATAAAACTTAATTCCTGTATCGTAGATCAAACGATAATTGGCGGTCCTAACTACAATGGCCAACCCTTGTCCAACATCTAAAATATCCACAACTACTTCTCCAAAATTTAATTTGGCATTTTTAGGAAAGACTCCCAAACAAAAAAGTAGTATCGCAGGAATACGAAACGATTTAATCGGCATAAATATAAAAATGCATAACCCTGTTATAATTGAGATTGGATATGCTAGGTTTACAAAGCTTGTAACAAGATTCAGGTGAGCCAATGAATCTATAATATGCAAGTAATCTAATAATATTTGCACAGAGATCGAGAGCAAATAAATAAGCCAGGTTGGGTTAAACCAGAAGCTCATTATAGTTATCAACAGAGACAATGGCACAACAAAAAATCCAACAAAAGGAATAGCAAGTAAATTTGCAAAAAATCCATTTACAGATCCATATGAAAACCAATACATTGTTAAAGGCATTAACCCTATTAAACATGAAAATTGTATAAACATTGCTTTTTTAAAGCTATTAGCACTTATATATCCATTCATAGTGATCAAAATAGCGACAGATATAAATGACAGATAAAAACCAGGAAATAGCACTGCATGTGGTTCAATTATTAAAGATGTTAGAATGGCGTAGCGCCATGCCTGCCAACTACTAAATCTATATTTAAGAAAGTTTCTAGATAGCACAAACAAGCATGCAATAAGAGCGCGCTTTACTGATACGGAAAATCCTGCTAATAAAGAATAAGAAATAGCCAATAACATAGCAAAAATACTAGCTATTTTGGGGGATGGAAATCTAACAGATAATAATCCAAATCTAGCCCAAATAAATGATGAGATTAAATATATCATTCCCGATACCAAGCCGATGTGGGCTCCAGATATAACCATTAAGTGGGTTGTACCGGTTCTTCGAAACAAATCCCATAAATCAGAATCTATATTATTTGTTACTCCCAAAGATAAAGCTTGTAGGATACCTAAAGTTCTCCTGTCTAAATCAAAAGAGTTTAGCTTCTCGGCAATTTTATTGCGTATACTAATTAATGAATATCGTGATTTATCATTACTATTTATCAGCTCACCTTTCTTCATGTTACCCGTCCAGCTAACATGCTTACTACTTAACCAACCAATAAAATCAAATCCTCCAGGATTTGATAAGTTGCGTGGTTTTTGAATTTTTCCTTTAATTTGCCATGATTGGTTAACCACAAAATCTGGGCAGTTTTGATAACAAGACATAAGTGCGATAGCTTTTACTTTCTCACCATTTAGTGATCTAATTTCAAATTGAAACTGAATTTTACTGGAGGATTTAACCGGTATAGACATCACTCTACCGACTAGAGTGGCATTATTAATCACGAGCTTATCAGGCATGTTCTTATCAGAGATTAGCTCTTGATGACAAAAACCCAATATAATTGCCAAACAAAATGTACCTATATAAGATAGACGTCGTTTGAGGATCAGACTAAAGAGTAATAAAAACCAAGGAAGAATACTTTTTTTATAAAAAAAGATCATCCCGGCTAAAAAGCAAAGAATTTCCATATAATCATAAAGTTGGACTAAATCTAAAAACTACTGTATATCAATTTTCTTTTTTTCTCAAATTATGTTACAATCCACATCGATTTTGGGAGATGTCTTATGAAAATTAGTAAATTTTTCTGCTGTATAATTTTACCCTTAGTATTATTTACAAATAATGCCTTGGCTGTTAATCCCCAAGATGTATCATTAGGGGCAGGTATTACCTATAGCTTGAAGGCTAGCGAATCAGTTCTCATATCTAACCCATACTTATGGACTGTAAGCGCTGTTTGTGTAATAAAAAACAAGGATGATGATAATTTTTTAACTATTACAGTTACTAGAAAGCAAGGCACACTGAATGATCAAGTATTAAAAAAAGGTGACTCAATGACAATTCGCCTTAATTCAAAGGAAAAGATGAATATTACTGCAAATCCAGGAGCAGAAGTAGAGCTTTTAAATATTGGTAAAAAAACGATTGTTACCGAATGTACTTATGGTTTTTAATATAGTTTAAAAGCAGTTAGTGATATACCTGGAGAGGTGGCCGAGTGGTTGAAGGCGCACGCCTGGAAAGCGTGTATACGGTAAAACGTATCGAGGGTTCGAATCCCTCTCTCTCCGCCAATTTAAATTTATTTAAAAAAATTCAACGAATGTTTAGTCTAAACTAGATACCCACGCTTTTTTCTACAATACTCTCTATACCCAGAGAATCGAGTAATTCATAATAACCAATAATGATAATTGCAAACATCACCACCATTATAATTAGTTCTTGTTTATAGCCATGTTTATGGAATAGCTTTCTTTCGCTATGAGAAACAATATCCATCATCTCATCTCCAAACCTAATAGATAGAAAAGTACCTATTCCTGATATCAAAATTACGGCCCAATACGGATATGGTGTAGTCAAAATAGCATGAAAAACTTTGGTCAGTGGGGTCGTGTTGTAAAAATTTGGAAAATAAATTAAAGAAAAAATACTAATTAAAAGAGCAAAACCCCATACAACTACTTCTGATATGATCATTCTAATACCAAATAAAAGTCTAAGAGGAAAATCTAGCAAAAAACCAGCATCGGCAATCGGCGTACATAACACAAAGAAACTCCACGTTAATAATGCTGCCACACCACTAGTCATCAGATCGTATTCAATATTTAAATACGTAAAGTATCCGGCCAAAACCAAACATAGTATAAAAAATTTAATTATAAGCTGCTTTTTCGGGTGAGTTGCTGTAGTACTCATATCTACCCCACTAATCTTTAAGGTGACTACGAACTATTGCTGGCTCTTCTAATATTGCCAAAATTTCAGTTGCACAATAAATTTTATCGCGTTTTCCATCACTAATTTGTCTAATAATATTTGCACCAAGAAGCTTATAAACACCACGTTCAGCAGTACTATAAGCAATGTCTAATTCTCTAGATATACTATTTATTGTCAGATATGGATTAGCGGCCAACCGCTTAATTATCTCTACTGGAACACTTGAAGAAGAGTTTTGTACTTGTCTCCTCCAATTTTCAAGTAAACAATTAATTCTTTCTGCACGCGATAGAGCATCTTCAGATTGAGAAGTTACACCATTTAAAAAATAAATTATCCACTCATCCCAAGCACCTTTTCTACTAACATTGTACATATGATGATAGTAATCATCCTTTGTAGACTCAAAATATGAACTTAAATATAGTAACGGAGACGGTAGTAACAATTGCTCTGTCAGTAAAAGGCTAATAAGAAGCCTACCAACTTGTCCGTTTTCAACACAGAAAGGGCAAATTGCCTCAAACTGATAATGACATAAAGCAATATAAATCAATGGCGGCAACTGCCTAAATGCAAGGAATTTCTCAAAATCATCCAAGCAGCCAATTAACTCATCAACCGGTGGTGGGCCATATTTCTTTATATCTAAGTTAGACCATGTATCCAAAGTCTTTTTTATATCGCTTCTAAACTCACCTGGAGATTCATTTGAATTTGTCCCATCATTCGTTAATTTAGCATGTACTTCTTTTATTAACTGAAGTGATACTGGCAAATCAGTAATTCTTTCCAAACCATAATACAACGCATTAGTATAGTTTAAGGTTTTTTTTATATCATCAGAAGATGGTTTTAAATTTATTCCTGCATTATAGGCTAAGCCTTCAGAAATCGTTACATGACAACCTTGAATTTTACTTGATGCAGTCGCCTCCCTAATAATAAACGGATTAATCAATAGAGAAGTGTTATTCAGTTTACTTCCCTCCCTAGCAATTTTTCCTAAGGCAAAGTCAGCTCGTGATAAAGCCCTAACCAATTTATCACTCCACGTTATCTTAGGTGGAAGTGGGTTTGGTATAAATGAATTACATCCAGACTCTGACTTAATTATTTTCCCAGAGGGATGGCTATTTATATGCATAATTTAAGTGAATAACTAAGTTAGTATATTAAAATAATAGCAGTTATTCTCGAATATGCTAATTATCGCTATTAATATAGTTGACTTATAAAAATTATAACCAAAATAACGACTTTTTATTAAAACTTAAGTGATGTATACATTAGGGGTTGAACTTCTGTATATTACATAATAATCTAAATATATATAATTAATAAAGGAATATCTAATGACTAATAGTATCTCTAGCTCTCTTAAAATAGCATTGGCCGACAGTTACGTCTTGTTTTTAAAAACTCAAAATTTTCATTGGAATGTTACCGGGCCAAACTTCAAATCTCTACATCAAATGTTTGAAGAGCAATATAATGATTTGTTTGCAGCCATCGATTTAATTGCTGAGCGAATACGAGCCATAGGAGATAAGGCGCCAGGAAGTTTTTCTGAATACAACAACCTTACAAATATAAATGAAGCTGAAGCTGAAATTAGTGCTAGCGTAATGGTTAAAGAGCTAGCCAATGATCAGAAAATTATAATTAACACTTTATTAAGTTCGTTGAAAGAAGCACAAAATATTGGCGATGAAGTAACGGCGGGTATTGTGACCGATAGAATTGAAGTTCATGAAAAGAACGCTTGGATGCTAAATAGCAGCCTTTAATCAAACCCAAATAGCTCACTTTGACATCAAAATCAGCTTTATGTATAATTCGATGCACATTGGTTTTTTTTGGGTCAGTTAGAGATGGTAGAAAAAGGTAGTGATTTGCATGCTTATAATCCAGTAGCAGAACAAGTCCTATTAGATATAACTGAAAAATCCATATATATTACAGAGGTAACATATTGGACATTTTCTATATATACTATATTTCTTGCTGAAATATTCAAAGAAGTAGCTCTTATACTTCCTAAAGAACAAGCTATATCAAAGTATTGGAATATAATTGATGGTGTTTGTGTTGCGATTTATGGTATTGGTCAAATAATTAATCCATCACCAGATCCAACTGCTGATAAAATTAAAGGGGTTATAAATCTTGCTGGATCTGTTCAGCTTATTTGGTTGACCCTTGCAGGTCTAAGCCTCGAGGGGTTTTTAATTGCGACCGGAATTGGCGTTCTCATATCTTTATACAATACCTTTAAAACATGTCGTAAATTAGCTGATGAAAAATATTGGCGGCAAGACACGAGTAAACATCGCTTTTTCTATGAAAAAGAACAGTTAAAAATCAACCATGATATAGAGCGACTAGAAAAATTAGATCCAAAAAATACAGCACATATTCCAGAGTGCATACTAAATTGGCTGATATCCAGAAAACAAATGAGGCAAGATGAAGCTAGTAGAACATTTGAAAATCTAACAGCTCAGCTGTCAGAATACGACGATAATGGTATATTTCCAACCAATGAAGTTAAAAAAGAATTATTTGCGAACCTTACAGATAACCTTTTTTGGACCTTAACATTCACTGGTTTATTATTTTTATTTATTCCTGGCTTAGAATTAACAGGTGTTATTTTGGTCGCGGCCTCTCTACTAGTTTTACTCTATAACTATAAAGACTCAATTAAAGAGTACTTATTCGAGAGTGACGATTATGAACCTGAATTCACTAAATCTCAATTTACATACTAATCAAACATTGAAAATATAATTTTTGTCATTTATGCTAAATATTTATAATTAGCATATTAATAGGAAATTATTATGAAAAAACACTCACCACAATTTCTTCATTTAGTTGAGATGGCTAAAGATAATATTAATGAAATATCTACTTTCGATTTAAATGTACTTATAAATAAAAATGAGGATTTTCATTTGATAGATGTTAGAGAAGAAAGCGAAATAGCAACGGGACGTATTCATAATGCAAAACATCTAAGTCGTGGAATAATTGAAAGGGATATAGAAAAAGCATACCCTAATCTAAATGAGCATATTATTGTATATTGTAGCGGTGGTTTTCGTGGTGCTTTAGTTGCACAATCTCTACAACAAATGGGATATACTAACATCCAATCACTTAGCGGTGGTAGTTCCAAGTGGTGCAATGATGGATATAAAATGGAAGATTAATGTTAATAATAACAACTTACCCTTCAGTCTCCTATATTCTAACTGATGCTTAACTGTTTATATGGGTGTTTATTTAACATTGCGGTCATTGTGTGCTATAATGTCTCAATTTGAAATAGCAGAGATCTTACTATGAGTAGATCCGAATATAGTCTTGTAACTGGAGTAACCACCAAGCACTTTCTATTAACAAACACATGGGACGATCTAGAAAAGGACAACGATATTTTTAGTGGGGTGATTGATCCAATAACAAACAACCGTTATTTACTAGAGCCAATTTCAACAACCAGAAAAAAACACTTTGTCTTGTTTCTGGTCACGCCATTTATACACACACTGGCAGCTATTATAAAAATGTCTCTTAATATTTTAAAACTAATTACTTTCTATCATTTCTGGAAAAACTTAGACCATGTTAAAACTGATCATATGGAAAGGCGAAAAAATGATATACTAAGAGATATATTTCATATTCTCTTCGCACCATTAGCGGTTATTTTATTAGAGTTAGTAACCATATTTGGAATGATTCTACCTAAGAATGGTAGAAAACTTTACGCAAGTATAGAAAGACTCGCTTATGGAGATTATATTCTTCCTGATTCTATTAGAAAGTATATGTCTAGTAAAAATCATAGATTTACTTATCCGTACTTTGCATTAGCACCATGCTTTAGAGCAACAGAACTAGTTGAGTCATCAGAAGAAAAACCAAAGAAGACAAGTAGACACGACACTTCTATGCATAGCAGTCCTAAGCCAGGAAATGAGTAAGTTAGATATGGAGAGTTCATAAGCTAATAAGTTAACATTTACACCTCTAATTTACTCGATTAGTACGGGGTAAGATAGCTTTACTCCCGGGCTATACCAGGAAACCCACAAACTTATCCACCGTATTTGTGGATAACAAATTTTTATAAATACATGACAAACAAATAAATGATTGCTTTGTTTTAAGTCTTCACGTGGATTTTTTTTGAATTCAGCTCCATAATTACAAGTACAGCACTTTTTCATCTCAGGATAGAAATGAAAATAAGTCGTAATTTTATACTAGCTTTAGTAGCTGGAATATTTGTGGTTGTTTTTATAGTTTGGATTATTGACCGTGATATTATTACTGGCAATAGAAGTACCTTATCGTCATTCCATACTGTAAAAGCCAATACAATTTATGGCGCAGGCAATCGAGGAAGTATTTCACGTACATATCCAAGTATCAGGACTGTGAGAGTGACAGGTCCATTTACTGTAATTTTAAAAAAAGGTACAAAAAATAGAATATCTGTGAATGCTGACGATAATATTCTACATAATATTCAATTCACGATTATTAACACTATAGTACAGGTTTCCCCAAAAAATAATGCACACCTTATCTCTGATAACAGCATTGAAGTTATAATTGAATCTAGCTCAATTAATAGCTTACTTCTAGCTGGTAATGCAGTATTTGAAGCCCATGATTTATCAATGGATTATCTGAAAATACATGCGGTAGAAGATGTAAAAATAGATATATCTGGTCAAATTGATACCGTATATCTAATGGCAGAAAATAAAGTACAAATTAAAGCAACCAATATGAAATCGAAAATAATCAGAATTTTTACGTCAGGGGATACAACCTCTCATCTAAATGGTAAATCAGAGCAGTTATATGCAAACATAAAGGATAGTTCCGTTTTAGATGCTAAAGATCTGATTTGTATACAGGCAATACTATATGCGTATGGTCGAGTAAACTGCGCTGTACATGCCACAAGAGAGTTAAACATCAACTCTACTGGGGTTTCTAATGCTGTGTATTATGGCAACCCAACTCATATCAAAAAAAATGCCACTGGATTTTACCAAATAAAACATATTAACTAGTGGCTGTTGACACTTAATTCCTCCCAGATACTTGGTCTGAGTTGATTGGAGCTAACAGCCAATGGCTAACCATAAAAAAAATCCTATCATATTTTACGTGTTTACTTTGATAAATCTATCAGAATATTTTGCAACTCTTCTGTGCTACTTGCTAGGTAATCCGGTTTAGAGCGTTCTAATGCAGATTTTGAGTTATAACCCCACGAAACAGCTATAGAAGTTATTTTGGCAACTTTAGCCGCCTCCACATCACGCACTTCATCACCAATATAACAAGTATCTTCGGTCAAAAACCCATTTTTTTTAATTAGTCTAGATAGTTTTCGATGCTTACTTAGCCTTAGTTTTTCAGTAACAATATAATCGAATTGTTTAATATTATTTCCGGACAGAAAACTTTGGATATTATTCTTCGAGTTCGAGCTTAAAATTCCAATACTATTATAGTAATCAGGTAAAATAGCGAATACATTATCTAAGACTGCATGAAGTTTAAGATTTTGCATTTCGCAGTTTAACATTTTTCGAACCTTAAACATCAAAATAGGAATTTGCCAAGTTTTAACTTTAAGGTGGTTTAAAATTTCTTTTGCGGACATTTGTTGCAATCTTGGCAAATCTTCAATAGAGACCTTGTCAAACCCATAATCTTTTGCTAATAAATTCATTATCTCAAATACTTTAGTTAGGCTATCAGTAATTGTGCCATCAAAGTCAAAAATAATATTTTTTTTACTCATTTAAGTATCACAACATAATATAAATTATAGTCTACACTATATAGCAAACCCTAAAATATTGAAATAATTCAAGTTGATTATACTTAAGCTTTACCATTCACTTTATAAACATATTTTTATGCTTTACAAATATTTATATTCATGTAACAATAGCCCGATTTATGCGAACTATATAATCAAAAAGGTTATATTATGAAAACAAAGATTGAGTTTAAACACGCCTTAAAGTTAAGTACCCCTACCCTGTTTGCATACGTTCCACTAGGAATTGTCTTTACTATGCTTTGGTTAAAAGCGGGTTTTCCAGCGTTTTGGGCGCCAGTTATGAGTACCATTGCATTTGCAGGTGCAGTTCAGTTTGTTGCTTTATCAATGATGCAAGTTCATGCAGATGTGCTAGCAATAATAATTGCGATAAGCTTTATAGCTTTTCGTAATGTATTTTATGGTTTAAGTTTAATTGACCGTTTCAAAGATAAACCATTACATATAAAGTTATTTCTTATTTTTGGACTCGTCGATCCTACTTATGGAATACTTGTTACTCACCCTGAAAACCCTAAGTATAATGACACCTCTTTTTGTTTTTATGTAACCCTACTACCATATATATACTGGGTTTCAGGCTCTTTTATGGGTCTATTCTTATACTCAAGTATGCCAGATATTGCCGGCCTAGATTTCATGTTAACTAGTTTCTTTATGATTTTAGTTGTTGACTACTACCTAATAAGTCGCGATAACTTAAGTTTGTTAGTACCAATAGTGCTTGCATTTATTAGCTACATCCTTCTGCCTAATCAATATTTAGTTGTCTCAATTTTATTATCAATGTTTTTTATTAATTTGCAGGAAAATCGCAAAGAAAAAGAATCTCAGGAGCTATAATGAACCAATATATAGGCACAATAGTTTTTTGCATTTTTTTATCTACAGTTATAGGACGTGGTCTACCATTTGTTTTTGCATCTAAGTTGTCTGGAAACAAGAAGATCAAGGTAGTTGGTAAAAAGTTAACTGCATATATAATGATGTTATTAGTCATATATGAAATTAATCCAGCAACATTCAAAAGTTACCCATTTGCACTACCTGCGCTCATAAGCTTACTCTTTGTTATATTGGCGCATCTATACATAAAAAAACCGCTATTAAGTATGGTGTTGGGGACAACATCCTATGTGATACTCCATAGTTTGCTCAGTAGTAGTTAAATACCGATGCACCCCCATAAAAGAATTTTTTTACCGTAATATCCGCAGTAAGTAACAATTGCTTTGTTAGGAATACTAAAAATACAAGTTGCAACGACAAAATGACTATATTTTATTTTGCTTAGACCAAAAGCATAGTTAACTAAATTATATGGGACCGCCGGTGTTATTCTTAAAAGTGCGACCGCTATAAAGCCGTTTTTTTCTGTTCTAGAAAGAAATTTTTGCACCCTATTTCCCTGAATAACTGCAAGCTTTTCTATGTTGAAATATCGACTTATAAAAAAGCCACAAGAAGCACCTAGAGTTGCGCCAACAACATTAACCAAAACACCTATAATTGGCCCAAAGATAGCTCCTCCAGCTAGAGCTAAAAAGACTATAGGTAAACATAATACGCTTAGCATGCAATATAGAAGTATAAACGTTATAACTGATATGAAACCAAAAGTGGGTAATTTACTTATTATTGCGTGCATATTAATCTGCATAAATATGGCTAAAATAACTAAACCACAAAATATTATAATCAACGAAAGTTTGGATAGCGCAAACAAATAAAGTCTGTGAATTTTATTTGCTAGAGGATGGTTGTTTAGTATCATAAACAAAATATAAATAAGGATGTATTGTATTTTAGTACTACTTAGGTATGGATAGCAATTTTCAATATAGCAAAGGTTGGTTTCAAGCAAATGGTTCTTATTAAATATTACATATCGATGTTACTACTCTTCGCGAGCCTTCAAATCAACTCTCAATGTGTACCTACTTTCAATTATCAGTCAGGATGGATGGGTGGTGATGCAGTATATTCTGTTCCGCTTGAAAACCAAAAAACCTTATGGCTATTTGGAGATACTTTTATTTCTAAAAATCAACACAAATCTAGAATTGGAGCATCAATTATAAGTAACAGTGTTGCTATATCACAGTGTATTGATAATCAATTTTATATTAAGTATTTATGGCTCGGTCAAAAAACCACCCCTCAGGCCTTTATTCCAGATATGGCGAAAGACATTAAATATTGGCCACAAGCGGGTTTTTATTATAAAGAGCATGCATATGTGTTTTGGAGAGCCATAAAAACGCTACCATCAGAAAAACCACCTTTTAACTTTCAAGGAATAGATACCCTTATAACGAAAATGAACCCTTCTGTGTCTATAAAACCTGAAAACTGGGTGGTAGATACTAATTTATTAAATACTGGCGTCACATATGCACCAGGCCTTGCCACGGTTGTTAGTCCTCCGTATATATACATGTTTGGTACAATCGATGATAACAACTCAAAACGGCTAATATTGCAGCGCATTCATGTAGAACACCTAGACAAATTTACTAAGAACATTGAAACCTTAACCAAAACATCTTGGAAAAAGCATATCAATTTACGCATAGCTAAAACTATTACACCATTTACAGCAACAGAGATGAGTGTTCTATATAACAAAAAGATAAAACAATGGCAGATGATATATAGTGTGTATCCCAATTCTGTTATGTCTAGAACAAGTAAAACCTTGGCAGGCCCCTGGTCAAAAGAGCAAGAAATATACTCTATAAATATGCAATATAAAGATGAGTTTTGTTATGGGGCTAAGGCTCATGATCAATATGATAATGCTATTACCTATGTTTGCAATAGTTTGGACTTTAACGAATTGATTCACAATTTAAAACTATATAAACCAACTTTCACCGACGTGCCATGCTTTATGCAGGGCACACATACAGTCTAAAATACAAAAATAAATTTTGTTTCGCGCACAAAGATCTTAAATCAGGCTGTTTGGTTTTCATCTGACAAATTAGATGCATCTACCCTGTTAACAAGAGCACATTTAGAGCATAACTACTTTTTATTTGATACAATGCGTTCTTATTTATATTTATAATAACTAGGAGCATGCATATGCCATTTAGTTTTTTTAGTCAACGACTACTACAGTTAAGATCTACACCTAGACTTCGACTCCAAATTCAGGGGAGAATGTTCTCTTCTAATCAATTTCCAGGAACTATCGCAATGAATAATAAAATAGTTATTATAGGAACCGGTAATATGGCTAAGTGGATAATTACCGGATTGTTAAATAAAGAATGGCTTCCAGAAAATATAGTATTGGCAAGCCCAAACACCAAGGAAGTTAATATTCTTTTCAAGGGCAAAAATATTGCTTTACCAGTAGTTTCCGACAATAACTTTGCAGTATCACAAGGTAAAATGATAATACTTGCTTGCAAGCCAATTCATGCGCAAGAAGTTTTAAAAGATATTTCAAATTCTCTTTCAGGCAAATTGTTGTTTTCTGTATTAGCCGGAGTAAGAATCTCCACTATGAATAAAATGCTCGGTCATGAAAGTGCTGACATCGTAAGAACCATGCCGAATGCTGGCTCTGCAAAGGGACTAGGCGCTGGTGGATTTTATGCAAATCCAGCTTTAAACTTCTCACCAGAGTCTCAAATATTTAAAGATATTATTGATGCTATAGGTTGTAATGTTCAACTTGATGAAGAACGAAAATTAAATCCAGTTACGGCAACCTCTGGTAGCGGAGTCGCCTATGTTTTCCTATTAATAGAATGCTTACTTAAATCATACAAAGCTTGTGATTCAAATAAAGATGAAGCACTACAAAAACTAGTATCATCTTTTAATAGTGATTTAGTGAACGTTCACCCAATTACCGTTAGTATTATTGAAACAATAAAATCAAGTATGATTGAGTCAGCACAGCAACTAGGATTAGAAAAAAGTCAGGCCATTTATTTAGTCGAAAAAACTTTCAAAGGCGGACTTTCATTATTTCTTGAGCAATTAAATACTAATCCAGAACGAGCAAACGGTGAAGTTGATGCAGCTAAAACAGCAGAAGTATTAAAAAATAAAGTTACATCTCCTGGTGGAACAACAGCAGCTGCTCTATATAGCTTTGAAATACAAAATTTTGCAGATTTTATTTTACAAATAATTAACAGTAAAAAACTAGAACTAGCAACCGCTCAAAAAGAAACTTGCGCGCGTATCGTTAATAATGCAATGGCATCAGCTAATAATCGATCTCAAGATATGGGGGATGAGGCAGAAGAGAAGGTAGAGAATTCTCTCGAATCATCTAAAATAAATCGCGCCTAAATTAAACACTGCAATAGGCTTATCGACAAGTTTCGCACTATCTATAGCACCACCCATTATTCAGCGGACATATTTTTTGTAGAGTAACCAACATATGTCCCTGCCTACGTGGCCCGATTTATTCGGGCCATCCAGTAGTTTAAACATCAATTTGACTGGATGCCCTGAACAAGTCAGGGCAAGTAGGCGGGGTTAGGATAAGC
>JARGPO010000095.1 GCA_029213075.1 Legionellaceae bacterium
TACTAGTATTGCGCCATCCATTTGTGCAGCACCTGTAATCATGTTTTTAACATAATCAGCATGACCAGGACAGTCAACGTGTGCATAATGCCTTATGTCTGACTCGTATTCTACATGAGCTGTGGATATTGTAATTCCGCGTGCTTTCTCTTCCGGAGCAGCATCAATTTCTGCGTATTTTTTTGCCAGACCACCATGCTTTGCTGCCATGGTTGTTGTTATAGCTGCTGTTAATGTTGTCTTCCCATGATCAACGTGACCAATCGTTCCCACATTCAAATGCGGCTTACTACGATCAAATTTTTCCTTACCCATCGAAAAGTCTCCCCATTATTTATTCATAATTAAAAGCTAAAATATAGTGGTACAATATGGTGCCCACAACTGGACTCGAACCAACGACCTCTTCCTTACCAAGGAAGTGCTCTACCACTGAGCTATGTGGGCTTTAAGTATTTCCATTGCTCAATGATATATTCTTAACCTAGTTATAGAACGTTACCAAAAACTCAACTACTCAAAGCAAATACAGCTTATTATCTTGGAGCGGGTGATGGGAATCGAACCCACACTATCAGCTTGGAAGGCTGAAGTTCTACCGTTGAACTACACCCGCGGTATCATTTGTCACATTGGCAACATCATGATTGTGCTTACAAATTGGTGGAGGGGGAAGGATTCGAACCTTCGAAGGCTGAGCCGTCAGATTTACAGTCTGATCCCTTTGACCGCTCGGGAACCCCTCCAAAAAGAGGGATATTGTCTTCCATACCACAGTGAAAGTCAAGCATATATTTGATAATATCCACTAGATTTTAAAATTAATTTTCATATTACTTGGGATTTAGGTATTTACCTATCATTTAATTCTTTAATAATTCAGCTAGCCGTATGTTTCTACATCTATTTCAGGAACTATTGGATTTGATGTCAGATTCGATAGATTTATAACATAGGGTTGAACGGGTAATTTTATTAAATGTTGTCCTTTAGTCAACATTAATGGAATTGTATTTTGTTTTTTCAAATTATTTTGCACACACAGCTGATTGAATTGACAGTCTATGAGTTTAGCACTTGATCCTATACTATGATTTTTCTCCTCCCTTAATATAGCATTTACCATCCAAATTATTGAAACGGGATTTTGTGAACTTGTTAATACGAAGTTTGGCTGAAATTTTGCGAACCTCCCTTCATATATATTTTCTATAATAGTGGGCCTAGTCTCAATTGGCAGAACTATCAGTAGCGGTTGTCTTTTCTTATATCCTTTGGTATTTATCCATGTATGGATTTTCTCACGGATACTTGTGATTTCTACGTTTGAAACTATTACTTCATATGAAGATAGTTTATGTTGTATGACTGCCACTGGCAATACAAAACTGACAAGAATTAAGCTGTTAGTTATTTTCGGATAACTCAATAAGTAGTATTGACAAAACTCCTTCGCTACACTTATTAAAGTTACGATATATAATAGATAGATTGGGATCAGGTGCCTTGCTGATAGTGCTTCCATATGACTAAACAGCCAGGGTGATACTGATGCCAAAGAGACTATCAAGCCTATTATAAACATAACTGAACTACATAGCATTGATTTAAAAAGTCTGTGTTTTGAGGCTTTACACATTTTATAGCTATTATTTATTGAGAAAATTGCTAATGTAGTAGGAAATAGAGCGTATGGCGTCAAAAAATTAACTGGTGATAAATCAATAACATTTCTAATTATTACTTTCAGACGATTCAGAATAACTTCCGGGGTTAACTGCATATTTAACTCATACATATCCAGATGAGGTACGTAGCCAGTTATTTTTACTAAAACAAATGCTAATAGTTTAGCAAATATATAATATAAAGCCGTTGATATAACATAAAATATCAACATCAAACCAAGGTATTTACACTTGCTTCTTAACTCTTGCTTGTTATCTATAACAAATGATAAGTAACTTAGTGGCAGAACTATAAATGCCCAAGCTGGATAGATACAACAGCTTGTAAAAAACAAACTAAAGGATATTAGTAACAACTGCTTCGAGCCATTTTTAATACTGTTATCTAACATGTACTTTCTAAGAAAGTAAAATGATAATGTGGATAAAATAATAACTAGCAAAACCATGGCTGCCGGCATACTTTGCAAATACATGAAAGAGTAGCCGGGACTCATTACAAATATTGTTGCAGCGAACACCCCCATTACAAGACCACCAACATATTGCGATATGACAAAACCTATGCTGAGGCATGTTGCTATTACAATTGTAAAAACAATTGGTCGCAAATATTTAAAATCTGTTATCTTATCTACAAGTGCATGCTCTAAGCACTCCGTAGTCCAGACAAGTGGTCGTCCAGTTAATAGATATAGTCCTGGGGTTTTTTTAGCGCACTGCTTTGCTCGTTCTAATGCAGATTGACTTTCTTCTGAGTACCTAAAAGCTCGCCACTGATCTTGAGTTACATAATCTGAGTGCAATGTTGGTAGATATGCATAACTTAATATTAACAAAGAGATTACAATTAATATTTTTGAAGTAGTTAATTCATGACTCCAAGTTTCTTTTATTTTTGTTAAGTCCATTTTACAGCTTGCCTCTTACTTATCTATTTAACTATATTGGATTACATGATATTTTTTCTTTGTGGTGAAAACAAGCATCAGCAACTGTTATCTACTCAATTAACTTAGCAGAGAAAATAGCAAAGGTTACATTAACTGAGTGTTGCAGAAACGATTTCATCTCTACCCATTGCTCCAGCTTGTAAAAGTAACTCTCGACACAGATCTACATGCTTACTATTAGGAAGAATATTAAGCCAATCTAAAGCCGTACATTGATTCTTTGATTGCTCATTTACATCAATAGCCAGTTTCGTTTTATATGAGAGTATTATTTTAATGATTTGTAACTCACCAAAAGCACTGGCTCGACGCAATGCTAGAGAGTAATTTCTTCGGTTGATAGCGTCTCTTATTGACGTTGATTTTTCTTGATCTATCATTGCGTCTAGGTGTGGCTGAGCTCTATCCAGAAGAAAAAACTCAAAGACCTGACTACTAATAAAGAATCTCTGCGAAGATGTCACTGATGAGCAAGGATATTGATGTCTTCCTAGAATAGTCTCTAAAAACGAGTTGGCAGTTTCAAGATTTAAATCTATTGGCTCACATTTTAACCATGGTCTCTCGGCTAGCTTTTTATCGAGTAGCACAACAAACCTCTCGGGGTTTGTATTGCGAAGCCATTGTTTATAAATATCCTGCCCCTCTTTAATGGAACGCATTAATTCTTTTAAATCACAGCAATCAAGTCTGTTAGGGTTCAATAAAATACACATTGGTAAATTGTTGTCAGAAAGTAGTTTGTTAAGCAAAATATAACATGTTCTAATATTACCATCTGGAAAAGGATGAAGCTGATCTATGCGCTGCATGCAATCTACAATGACTTCGATTTTTTGGTCAGATGTATTTGATGCGGTGATTTTTTTGTTATAATTTAAAATAATATCTTCCATATCTTGGTGTATTTTTTCTTGGATATCAGCATATTCACACATACTGTTTAGATTTATTTGAAATTGATAATCATCATTTTCCAGAAGACCTTTGATTATTGGAAAGTGATTTTTATGATGGTATGTATCTTGGGCTAATAGTCTCGTACCATCACTACTTATGATGACAAAACTATTTGGTCTGTTCTCAGCAAAACCTCCTATCATATAGTTACGTGCCCCTACTCCACTTTCCTTAGCAGAAATAGATATCTGATGTATTGTCTTAGATTCCGACTTGAACCATTTACTAATAAACTCCTCCAACCCTGTCTTTGTGACATTATAGGTTAAACTATTTAACTTTTTTCCCGGATTCCTTGGAGACGTTCTCCACTCAGAACTAATTTGAAATTGTATTGGAGCAGTTCGATAACTTCCCGAGGATAAATTATCCATATGCGACATAGAAATTCTATTTATTCTTTTAATTAGTTCATGGGAAAGTTGGCTATCTTTTTCTGTATTAAATGCCTCAATATATGCAGATAAAAAAGACTCCCCAAATCCTGGCTCCCGTGCTGCATATTCCTGATAGCTCTCGAGTGGTAATCTTGCAAGATCTGTAATAAATAAATATATAAATTTTTTGCGAACTGTTTCCAATGATATTTTTTCGGACTTCTTCATTGAGCGATCTCACTAATTAGAACTGATCGTCTATTGTACCGATGAAATCCTATCTGGTCAATTTTAGCTGCCAGTGTCAATAAATTTGTAAGTGTTGTTGGTTTATGACATACAACAATGATTACACCTTGTTTGTGGCTCTGGTTGCTCAAAGTTAACTTCCAAGCGCAGAAAGACTTGTCTCTGCTCATTAAAATACTCATCTACATCAGTAAAGAATTCTCTCCCGTTACTTGGTTCAATTGCTATTTTATCTAAAAACTTATCATGTGATGCTTTTAAATTAGGGCTAAATACCGCACATGGAGATTTCATTAGTGCAACTAACAACTCGTTTTGACGGTATATTGTGCTCTCGTCATCATTAAATAGCTCCATTTTTAAATAGTTCAACATATCTGTTAGTGGCATCATTGCAGCAAGCTTTAAAGCGTTAGCAAATTTATAACTAACATTTTTAAAAACTAGCAATCGTCCTATATCATGAATTTTTCGATTATCACGAACATCATTAAATACTTGTTTAGCGAAGGAGCGAAGAGCGCTCTTAAAGAAATTCTCTAAGGCTAAATATTGCTTTTCTGTAAGACTTAGCACAATAGCCTCTTCTGATGAGTTTTTATCTAAGTGATTTATATCAATATTATTATTCAAGGTTAATGTTCTTTTTAAACGCGAACTGAAATGATAACATTTAGTTTGAGCAATGTATATAAATCCTGTTTGTGCTTGCCAGTAATTATCATTACAAATAGTCTAAGCAATAGAAGCATATCTAGGCTGAGTCTTGATATCATAAACAGTGAAATTTTACATTAGATTATGTTCTGTTATAATCGCCATCAATTGCGTATAGGGTAGATAATAAACACTTGTTAAGTTTAAATTGAGGATAATATGATGCCGTCTACTCTAGAGAAATTATTAAAAACTGAGGTTTTAATCTACTCGAATATATACATAAATAGAATAGATCCTTGTAGAGAACTATCTATCTCAAACGGTCTTGACGACCTATCAGAGGAAGATTTACTTTTAAGATATATTGTTCTAGCGCTCTGTATTTTGCAACTAGAATTAAAAACTGAAATATTAGAGTTACTCAAAGCATCGTTAATCTTTTATAGAAAAGACACCCAGAAATCTAAAATAGTAGCAGAACTAGAAAAAAGAACTTATAAGAGATCAAACCTTCTTGATCTTAATGAGAATAGTTACGGTTCATTACTAGAATCTCTTCTAGCAGATAACTCCAAAGCTATTACTCAAATAAACGTTAACTACAGATTTCAGTTACACTTGTTACGGGCTTTTCAGGCAATCGTTGGTATTGTTCTAATTGCCACTCCTATTCTTATTTCTGTTTTATCCAACTTGTTTCTCTCTTTAAATCCCTATGGTGCAGCTATTGGTATTGTTGTACCACTAATTATTACAGGATTTCTACTGGTTGCATATGCTGGTTACAATTTAGAAAAAGACTCTAAAAAATATAATAAATTATCAGTAATATCTAGAATCAGTAAGATAAAAACCAAGCTGGATTTTAAAAATATCGATGTGGACATAGGCAAGCAAGATACTCATAACAAATCAAGAAGCTACTCAATAGATACTCTTAAAAGCTGTTTATTTAAACCACTTCCTGAGAGTGTAGA
>JARGPO010000020.1 GCA_029213075.1 Legionellaceae bacterium
TCGGTTTTGAACGCGATGACTCATTTAATGGCCGCTCTAGCTGCTTACACTATTGAACCATTAAATCTATCTGTTTTTAAATTACTTGAAAAGAAACAGACTGTGATTACCTAGCAAAATTTAAACTCCGAACTAAGGTTAGTAAAATAAATTGGGAAATATAAAATTAACTCTAAAAATTAACTTCCAACAACAACCTGCAAATTGATCAAAAGACCCTTGTGTACTAAAATAAAACTATTGGTGTTTTTGGTGGGCGCAAATGGCTTGTTTGGAGTGAATACATGCATACTGACAGAGATATTGCAAAAAAATTGTATGAAGAGTTAATGAATGAATATTCTGTGGGGATAAAATTAGATCAAATTACAACGTCTCTGCCTGAATTTTTGAGGTCTTTTTTTAGTGCATTGGATCCTGCTATCGAAGACCACGAACAGATGAAGAGGATACTCAAGTATTCATTGATTTTCTTTCATCCAGATAAACTGATTGGTAAAAGTTCATCAGTTATATCTCAGGCGAAAAGTATTTTTCACGAAATGTGTGATACAAAGGATCATCTAGAATCAATATTCCCATCCAAAGATGCATCTGAACACGATAAAGATGAAGTTATAAACCCTTCTTTTGTGGTGAATACAGTATTTCAGAACCATGGTGTAGAAAAGAGACTATATGACTTGGGTCTAAAATATCCTGAACTTGGGGTTTGGTTAGAACAAAAATCATATAATGCATCTGTTATGTTTCTTAACAAACTATTCCCCCCAGATTATGGAGGAATGAGTATGGAATTTCTGTTGGTAAGACTTGCCTTAGTTGATGAGTTTGCAAAATTGTTATTACCAGCGGATAAGCAACTAGCTGATTTTATTCGCGATCTTGATCTCAATCATGTATTAGAAAATGACCCTATACCCAATAAATCTATACCAACAGCTCTGTATTGGTTATGTCATCAACTTGTTCTAAATTACGCAGAACCAAACATTGCTCCTATTGATGATTTAACAAGTGTGTTCCCAACATATCTGGATCTTATTGAAAACCTTGAAGTTTATAAGTATTTTCCAAATAAGATCCAGATAGAAAGGTTAATAGATGGATGGTCTGATAACCATTTACCTCATATTAAAGCTATGTTTCAACAAATGCTTTCTGATTTTGATATATACAAACGTAATGGAAGTATTGATACTTCTGTTGAAAATCTTCCTATATTCAATATTGATACACACACTATTATAGTAAATAAATCAGATATTAATTTTTCAGCAATATTAGAATATGAACAAATAGCTAATTATGTAAATAATCCTGATATATTAGGTTCTCTTGAAAAGTTGGAGGAAATGCGTTCATCAATATTAGTTGAATTTGATCTTCTTCCTGACGCTATTGTCCAATATGATTTTTGTGTGCAAGGTGAGAAGCCTTGTGAAGAAACAGTCGGGGTACTTTTTATAAAGACGTTGTCTGAACTAAACGAGTCCATAAACAAACTACGTAATAAATTAGATTTTATTGAAGAAAATCCTATGCATCAGCCACGATTTATAATTCAAACAGATAGACTTAACTTTATAGCCCCTGGTACTGGTTTAGAGTTACCGTATTTTTATACAGTAACTGGAATTTCATACGGAAATGATATTCATATACATGATAAAAGTACATATGATAGCATGTTTTATGTACCAGGGTTAATGGATCTATACCAATCCTTCAGTCTTCATGACATTTACTTAAGGCTTCCTGCCATTATACACCCAGAAATAGTTAATTTGATGTCTAATTGTAGGGAGGAAATAAGAATTTCTCAGGATAAGTTTCAGTATGAGTGTCAGTTTATAAAAAGATTACCGCTAAAAGATCGATTAAATGCAATAATTCAAAAACTCCCCAATGAGTTAATCAATGACCCTAATACTAAAGAAATAATGAATGAATATTGCAATATTTTAGAAGCCCAGTATGGTCCTCAACTAATTTTGAGAGAAAGTATCGGGCTAAATTTGGCGCCAAGCACCAGTGACTCTTTAAAACCAGGATAAAAATATAAGGAATATTCATATCTTATTCAGTCTGAACTAATTAATCTTTGCATGTCTAAAATCTTTTGCCATTCTGTTTCTGTTATTAGCTGAGCTGGCCGCCTATCCCAAGCATAGTATGCACTCCTACTAACATTCATGACTTTACAAAGAATATTAATAGGATAAGCTGCTCGTTGATTTTTAATGAAATCATATTTCACTTCATTTCTTTCGAAAAGAAGGCGCTGGCCTTTTTGAATATTTCTCGCTCCATAAGAAGTCGTTTATTTTCTTTACGAAGCTTGATTAACTCTATTCGCTCATCATCTGATAGTAATTCACCTGATTTTTGAGATTCAATTTTTTGCTTCCAATTATAAATAACCTTGGCGGTTACACCTAAAGAATTTGCAGCTTCGGTAACGCTATAACCTTGATCCAATACTAATGAAACCGCCTCTTCTTTGAATTCTTTTGTATAATTTTTCTTTACTCGTTTTGTAGTCATATGCCACCTTGATAAGTTACGCTATTATCCTTTATCAATGTGTGCGGTTCAATTAGATTAGACCAGATCACATAACGTTTGACCAAACAAGCACACAAACTACACTTTGGATTATTAAGAGCATAATTTATTCACATACCGACATGTAATGGAAAAAGTTATGAGCCAGTATATTCTATACATAAATGGCATCAACCAATTGATCTTATTAAAGACATCTTGTATCATGTTAAACTGAAGTTGTCTCGTATAGGAAAATAAAATTGTTGTTTCATACCGCCTCAGGTTACACCCCAGTCATCCCTCAAGATGCTTACCGAGACAATCATACCGTCTATGCTAGTTCTGACGTAAATAAGCACACCGTTGAATGCAGGAGAATATGCAATGAAGCTTTAAAAAAAGCATTAGAATCTATTGCTGCAGAGGCTAAGGATGCCGTTGGGTATAGATCTTTTTGCCCAAAACTCATAGGTGATAATATATACACACTTGAAAAATATACAGAATTACAAAAATCATACTCTCTTTCTAGTGATAACAAACATATTGGTAAGAAGCTTGTTGCAATATACAAGGCTCATGACGCAAACCTTAATATACTCGAAACATACACGAACAAAGAGCATGCTCATAAGCAATTAATGGCGATATTAAATAAAGCAGGAAAATCTCAGCCACAAGAAACTCAAACTCTATATATTTGGAGCACAATCGTTTTATGGTTTTCCGCCTTTTATTATCGTTCAATTAATGATGCGATAATTCCCTTAAAAACTGTATTAGAAAATATGCTTCCAAAGAAAAAACAAGGTTGTTTTAGTCAAGGTTTGCGAGCTAAACCTTACTTTTTCACTGATTTAAACATTAAAGCGTTGCAACATGGTGCATTATCGGATGAGTTACGAACATTTATTAACAATGGTTCGGCAGATATTCTCGTTAACACTCACGTCAGAACGATTCCAGAGCTGATAAACCAGCTGAAAGCACAATACAAATCACCGAAACCAATTAAACAAGACACAGTAGATGCGTTAAAAGAACTATTAAGTAAATACTTGGATAATAGGATAGGCTCATCAACTCCTTCTCAGTATAACTGGGCTGGTATGTTTAGCTGTTTTCCAAGCGCAAAAAGTCTTGATGAAAAGATATCAGCAATAGAAAAATTATGCGCAAAAATAGATGCCATTCCCGAATTTAGATCAAATCAGACAACCCTAGCTGATTTTTTATTTCCTTTGTCTAGGAGACACCATAATGGATATTCTAGAGATAATGGCTATGTTGAAGACAGAAATAAATTTAATGCTCGTATAAATACATGTCTGAGTTCACCTTTTACTCCTATAGAAAAAGAAATATTGGCAAATGGTAAGCTAGGAAAATCCTTACTAATATTTGTTAAAAATATAAGTGCTAACTTTCTTTATAGGCAAAATAGCCTTTCGATTGAAGAATTTCTAGATTTGGTAGAAGAATCACAAAATCATGAAACAATCTCAAATTATAGCTTCTAAAGACATGGGTTGGACTTCATCCATATAATCCTAATATCAGCAAATAATATTTGCTGATATTAGGATTTAATTGAGTTATAACTGATAAGGCACTGTTGTATAAATTTATATGTGTAATCTTTAAACGATCTTCTAACTAATAGTTGATATTGATTAGATGAAAGATAATTAGTAAGCGTTTATTAATCCACCCCTGTATCAGGATATAACAATTCGGGTATTGCGCGTTGTAAATCGAGGGATTCTTTTGGACAATAAAATGGTAGCAATTTTTCAAAATCTTCACTATTTTTGCAAAAAACTATTTTAGATAATACGTACTTAAAGTACGCAAACGTATCGACATTGTGAGCTTTACAAGTTTCAATTAAAGAATAAAGAGTAGCACCAGCTCGGGCTCCAATTTCGTTACCATGAAAGAGCCAGTTTTTTCTATTATGCTGAGCTCAGCATAACAGAAATTATGCCAAGTTAAATATTATGCGGAGATACCATTCTCATTGGCGCATTAGAGCCCAACAACAAAGCGTTGAAAGGCTCATCTTGCTCCGCATAATTTATAGAGCATCGAGGAATGCTAATAATTTAGCATCAGG
>JARGPO010000032.1 GCA_029213075.1 Legionellaceae bacterium
TTTTTACATTTATATCGCTGTTTACCAGCTGCATTTGTACCGAATTTAATGACATTATCTTCTTTACATGAAGGACATTTTACGAAAACCACCGCCACTTATTTCATTCCTTTGAAAAATTTTAAAATGTTAAGCTTACATCAACAACCAGTTTGAATCACTACCCTTTTCTGATCAACTCATATTGACACACTCAATTGATTTACTTTAAAGCATGGTGTGATACAATAGCTCATCAATTAGCTGAGGTATCTAAATGCCAGATTTTAGATCTTTATTTATCGAGTTTTCTAATAACACAGAGATCATTAACTCTAAAGATGTTCGAAGAAAATCTTTATTATGCATGTTACGTTTTCTACCATTTAAAGAAGTAGATATCTTTATAAAAAATTATGTACGTGAAAATCCTAACCACAAATCATTAATTTTAGATAGTTATGACGCGGTGAAAATAGAATTTTTAGCCGCGGCACCATATTGTTCTAGATATTCAGATCCATCTTCTTTGTCTATGATAGATGAAGCCTATCATAGACGTTATGCACATTCAAATATAGAAACAACAGCAGTAAATGATGTTTTGTATGGTAATAAAAGGGCAATGTTAGCAGATAGTATCGTTGAGAAGCTGATAGATCCTGAAACTTTCGTTGATAAAATAGAGCACATTACAGAGCAGTTGCCACTTTCTTCAACAAGCACAAGAAGAGTTGCAAAAGTTGTAGGAATGATTTCAAACTCTCTTTTTGAAGACATGAAGAAGAATCTTTTTAAACAAATTAGAACCATTGGAGGACGAACAAATATTATTGGCAGATATGCATGGGGCTCATCTTTGATAAAGTCTGTATTTAAATATTCTATATTACCTGAAATTAGACGTATGAGAAATAAACACGGAAACCCCAATAATATAATAGATGAGCATGGTAATGTTAAAGTCATGTTTGATTATTATTTAACCTATGAAAATTTAAAAAAAGAAACAACAACCAGCCAGGTGTTTTTTAGCCAAGGACATGAATTTTATCATGAATGCTGGTTTCATGGACAAGCTCCTATAAATGATACTTGGCCTGATATTGAGGATTTATTTGAAGATATTTGGTCTATGAATTTATCATCATCTGATGAGGAAAATCAAAAGGCTCAGGCAGAAAAACTTAAAGAATTTTATACCAAGGTTTGTAAATTAATTTGGTTAATTGGTAATACACAACCACTGCAACGAGGCAGTGGTTCTATTGCTGAAATTATGTTGGCAATTGTTCATAAACATCATAAGCTTCAACCACCTATTTTAAAACTTGAGTTTCCGCAATTAGATGTTTTAGATATTTCATTTCCTCTAGCTGATTATCAGTATTTATTTCCATATTTTTTTGAACCATCCACTATTCATCCTTCTCTAATAGAAGGAAGTGATGAATTAGAAGGATTAAATTGCGCAGAACAATTAGATATTTTGTATAAAAGACTAAATGCAAGTGAAGAGCGTAGAGAATTGCAAGTAATTGCCTCTAATGAAGTTAAAGCGTTTATTCGTAAAGAAGAGGATGTAAAATGGATGACATCCACTGTTTCAAATATACAGACTATTTTGGAAAAAGAACTTAATGATTTTCTTGCTCGTCGTAATATAAATTACAAAAAAGATTTAAATGCTGATGATCTAAATAGATATTTAGTTGTTGAAAATTTATTAAATAAACTAATTACTGTTAAAGAAGGTGTAATAACTTTTAGAGAAGAACATCCAGATAATTGTATAATAAGTTTTAGAGCTGTTTTACAAAGTTATATTACAGAAGCACTTACTAATAAATATATAGAGAAATATAGTAATTTTTATAAAGTACTTATTACAATTGCTAATTCTATTTTATGGGTTTTTAATTATAGTAAATCATCTGCTTCATTTTTTAGTGTAGAAGGAAAGCCAAAGGATGCTCTATTATATGTGGAGCAATATATTGAACAAATTCAAATAGCAAAGTAACCTAATTAGAAGTTTATTAAACTTTTCACTTCATCCTAATCGAAGTCGATAGGTCAATTCAAATAAACAAATTATCATAAATTACCAAATAAAACAGGCATCCATAATATAATATAAAAAACTGGATTTTGAAATTACCAATATATAAATTTCAGACCTATTAAATTGGTATAATTTGGATGTTTTTTCTATTTATAATAACTAAATACTCTTGTTTATTGAGTTATTGAAATTTTGTTTGGTACCTCTAAGTTGTTGATTTATATTCACCTTCCAAACTCCAAATGAGTTCATTAATAAGCCACTAGCAGTGCCGTGCATCTTTTCCAGTTTTGAAAAACACAAGATCTTTAAAAAAACGCACATCATGAGATTTTTTTCGGCAAATAGACTTGACAAATCATGGCTTAACACTAACATTATAATGTACGATTGGTTCGTAAAGATTACAAAAGGAGCTAAAATGAATAAAAAATTAATTAAAAGTCTTAATATGGATACATCAGGTGCGCTTATTTCAGTTTTTTCATCATCGATCTTGACTGACAATGATGATAATACTAAGAATGATCAAGGAGCTTTGTTACAAGAAAAAGTAACAAATAATATTAAAATCCATTCATCAGAACTATTAGATAGTGATTCACAAAACAAGTATAAAAACAACCTTAATACTAGGACCTACAAATATTAATCTTCCTAGATTAAAGTTATTTCGAAACCGAGTCTTATGTTCACTTCTAAGCATATGAATTTCGAGGTACTTAGGTACCGAAGAAACTTATATAAAAACGCAGCCGAACTAAAGACAAAGGTTTCGAAATAACTATATTTAGTCAAATATATGAAAGCGAAGACTTCCTAAAGGTCTAGTTTGAGACATTTAGAGTTTAGGAAGTACTTCTAAATAAAGTGCCGAAGACATTATACAGTGCTGTTTTATCGACAGGAATGATTGATTGTTTTGTATAAAGGATAAAAAAATGAATGCGGATCGTAAATTGCAACCTGACAGCTTGGCTTCAACTAACCGAAATAACAAACCTTTAACATATATAACCGAAGCATTCCCTCCTCGTATCAAAAAAACAAAAAAACTAAAAAATTCTTTGTCCCAATCTGAGAATTTATTAAAAAAATTATCAGAAATTAACACAAGATTTCCCAATCCAAATCTGCTTTTAAATACACTTATTTCAAATACACTTATTATGAAAGAGTCTATACCAACAACAGGCTGGATGGTTGAACTAGATGGAAATTTAAATGATTTAGAGGGTATTACTAGGTTTAATACAGCAATTGAACATAGCTTGTCTTTATTAGAGAAAAAACCTTTGTCGATCGATGTATTAAAAAAGATACATTTAAAATTAATTGGAAATAACAATACAAAAGTTAAGCCGGGTACAATTCGTAAGGGTCAAGTCGTAATTGGCTGCGAAGTTTCTAATAAAATTGATTATTTTCCACCAAAGGCAGAAGAGTTACCAAAGCTATTGGAACGTTTGGAAATGTTTTTTTTAGATCAAAACGAACCTCCATTAGCTCATGCCGCTATATGCTTTTCTGAATTTGAATTTCTTCATCCATTTAATGATGGGAATGGGCGGACAGGTGTCATATTATTCGGGTTAATGCTTGTTGAAAAAAAAATAATACCGGCATCAATGCTTAATGTAATTGTGTTTTATCTATATGCATATATGCATTCAACAGGAATAGGCAACTACCTAATTAAAAAAGCTCGCAATGGACATTGGGTTGTATGGCTAGTGTATCTTTTTGATATTATATCTTTAATTTCTCATGAGTTGATAACCAGAATGGAGTCGATCCTTAAAATTATAAATAGGTATAAATCTGATTACTTAGCTACAAATACTGATTTAAAAATCGAACAAGCAGTGATTCAGCATTTATTGAACACTCCTTTTTTAACAGCAAGCCAAATGGCCAAAAACCTAGCTGTTCCTATATCAACTTTGCAACGGGCTATCCTTTCTCTTGAATTACAAGGTGTTATTTCAAAAATTAACAAACTTGGCAAAACAAAAATATATGGTTCTTCAGAGATTCTGAAAATACTGGAACAACCTATCATTATATATAAAGAACCATGTCCGTCGGTTCTGTCGCAATAATTTTTATTTGCTTTCACTTTTTTAAACACATTCCAAACAAGTAATTTTGGAATATCAAAAGGTTTTGCTTTTACCAATTGCTCCTCCTCTGCTGAGTTGACTTTTGGTATTGGCTAAATGTTGCTGGACCTTTGCTCTATCTGTATTACCAGACTTCTTCACTACTACGGCCAACTCCGTACCCGTACTCTGCATTGGTACTCTTAGCCTTCAGACATTACTCTTCGGCTGTCTCCCTTAACATCAGAATGACAGGTTCCCATGTTCCATAAAAGAGCCTGAAATAGTGTCATGCCACCTCAACGCCGGATGCCGCATAGCCAATAAACAGGTTATCGCTATACCTATCCCAAGTTACAAGACAATACTTGGTTTTGACATCATCGAATTATTTTCGACGATTCATCGATGGTTCACCTTCGTTCATCTCACTATTTCATACCTGACAATTTTCTATTGCCTTTTCCTTATCGCTCACTACATAGGCACTTAACCTATGCAGCATAAGGTGGTTTAGAATATTCTCCTGTAAGACTATTCTGAGAGGCCTACTCTCATCTCTTCTATAGTTACGCTGCTATTACTAGCAGCTCATGGCACACGTCGTGCTCAACAATATTATTGAGATATTTAATCTGACGAACGGTTATCTGCATAAAAACACCACTAAACATAAACAACAAGGCCAACTGTAAATTGATAGCATTCATACCTGCTCTATTGGCGCCACTCTTATCTATCGTTACTTTATCGGGCACGCCATTCGAACCAATAGCTTTCTTAAAAAACGCCTGAGCAGCAGGTTTATCACGTTTTTCTGACAACATAAAATCAACCGTCTTTCCTGTCTTATCAACGGCTCGATATAAATAAACCCATTTACCTTTCACCTTAATGTAGGTCTCATCCATGCGCCATGAAATACCAACCGTCTGCTTACATCGCTTACGAAAAACCTCTTCTAATTGAGGTGAATAATGAATAACCCAACGATTGACAGTGGAATGATC
>JARGPO010000048.1 GCA_029213075.1 Legionellaceae bacterium
GATAAGTAGGGAGTCCATAACTCTTGCATAAATCATCCAATCCTTTAGAAAATATCGATGTCTAATTATTAAAATACGCATATCATACCATCATTAGTCACTTAACCGAATGCCATTGATTGTCAACAGACCCTAAGTTAATATAAAATTTATGTCCCTTCACTACTATGAACTTCACACTGTTGAGCCCAAATTCGTAACATAGCATTACCACGTGGCTGAAGGTGATAAGAAACATCTCTGACCTCTACACCATAGTTATCTTGGTTTAACCCAAGTAAAATTGGTCCAAGAAGAGGTGATGGCTCACCTTTTGAATCAACCAAAGGAAAAATTCTCACTTCTTTTGCGACTTTAGCTAATTCTTTAATAAGACCCAAGTGATGATCTACCGTATGAAAATCAAGATCGGCAAAGAAATTATTAGCAACTAAAGCAAAATCAAATGAAAAGTCGGAAAATGGCAAATGGTCTTCACTTATTGCCATATAACGGTTACTTTGTAACCCTGATTCATAATCAGCTAAAAAAGACTCCATCCCCAAACGACGATAACTAATTAATTTTTCAAAACTACCATACCGACTAACATCTATTTTATTTAAATTGGATTCAAGCTGGCTCATTCTTTCATCAAAATTAGTATTTATTTTCTCTTCCAAAGAGTTTTTGTCAAGATTAAACCAAGGATCACAACTAACACAATTTAGAGACTTATTATGTAATTCAAAGTTAAAAGCGCTAGCACCACTATTATATTCTAAGAAGCGCTTATTTAAATCATCATCTTTCAAATCAAACATGTCTCGATACTCATCAAGATGTTGTCCCCACAATGCTAATCTGCGCATATTCCTTCACTTTAATTATCGATATTTTAAGAGTATATCAATGCTAAACCATCTTCACAATCATCTTAATGAACTGTACAGGACAAACATTTGATCGCTTCACTTTGCTAGCAAAGAAGATTTGAAGCTACATCTAAAAAATTATGCGGTTGTTCTAGAATCGATTTCGTTGGCTAATGAGCGCCCATAAAACTCATTGCCTAAAACAAACCCATTTGATAGTATCCTTTCATAATTAACTCATGTTACGCAACAACCCTTGCAGTGCTCAGAGATCCCATTATTTTAAATTTTGACAAAAATGTTACGAATAAATCAGTGTTATTTAAAAGCTTTTGCTGATCTTGCCCTGCATCTTCACGCACTGTATAGTTGTCCAAATATGTTTGGATAAACTAAATCAAGGACCTCTATGAATCAAGATGACATAGTTATAGTTGCGGCAAAAAGAACTTCTCAAGGAAATCTACTTGGCAGCCTATCTTCTTTATCTGCCCCTGAGCTCGCAGCGCACACAAATAAAGATGTGATTTCAAGCGCTAATATTTCTGCAAGTGATATTGACGAAGTTATTACTGGTTGTGTACTACAAGCAGGGGTTGGACAAGGCCCAGCAAGACAAGCGGCAATTGGTGCTGGCATACCTGTCTCGGCCGGAGCAACCACTATCAACAAATTATGTGGCTCCGGAATGAAAGCGGTGATGCTTGCTCATGATTTAATAAAAGTTGGATCTGCAGAGATTGTTTTAGCCGGTGGTATGGAGAGTATGAGCAACGCTCCTTATCTACTAAAAAAAGCCCGGCAAGGATATAGAGTAGGTCATGGCGAATTAAAAGATCATATGTTTTTTGATGGATTAGAAGATGTCTATACTCCAGGAACATTAATGGGAAAATTTGCTGAACAAACAGCCCAAAAATACAACTACACTCGACAACAACAAGATGATTTTGCTATAAATTCAATGACTAAGGCAATAACCGCACAAGAAAATGGCGATTTCACCGCCGAGATTACCCCCATCACAATAACCTCAAAAAAGGGCTCTTTTACTATAGATAAGGATGAGTGCCCAGATGCGAATAAAATAGGGAAAATACCTAAACTAAAACCGGCATTTGATCCAAATGGTAGTGTTACCGCTGCAAGTAGTAGTTCAATTTCTGATGGAGCCGCAAGTCTTCTTCTCATGACAGCTGAAAACGCTAAAAAAAGAGGCATAACTCCTCTCGCAAAAATTGTTGCTCACGCAACATTTTCACAAGACCCAGAATGGTTTACAACAGCCCCTGTTAATGCCATCAAAAATGTATTACAAAAATCCAATTGGCATACTGATGATGTTGACTTATTTGAAATAAATGAAGCCTTTGCAGTTGTTACAATGGCGGCAATAACTGATCTAGAGTTAAACCCCGAAAAAGTAAATATCCAAGGTGGTGCATGCGCACTAGGTCATCCAATTGGCGCATCAGGCGCGCGAATTTTAGTAACGCTAATTCACTCATTGAGACGCCTAAATAAAACAAAAGGTGTTGCGGCATTATGCATAGGTGGTGGTGAAGCAACAGCTATGGCTATTGAAGTTGAGGAAACAAGCCATGTTTAAATCGTATACTCCATATATAACTTATGTAGTATTAAGCGTCTTGGTTATTATATTTGCAAAGTATATTAATGAGGTTGTCACATTTATGGTGGCATTTTACAATACAATAGACAGCCACCTTGAAATATTTTTCAGCAAAACCGAGGCTGGGGATATTTGTCGTAGCTCTATTGCATTAGTTGTATCACCACTAGTATTAACTGGAGTTCCTGCGGCAATTTATTATGCAATTAAACGCAGTAAAATGCCCTACTTCCTAGCAGCCATTTGGCTTGCTTGGCTTATTATTGTCCTTAGCAACTTACTAAAATAAGATTAAGAGATTGAGTATGTCTATAATTGTCAGCAAAATAAACCAACATAGCGACGAGTTTAAAAATAACAAATCAGCAATGGATTCTTTAATAACTAAGCTTGAAGCAACGGTTGCTGAAGTATCTCTAGGTGGTAATGAAAAAGCCCGGAGCCGCCACCTTAAACATGGTAAACTACTCCCAAGAGACAGGCTTCAACACTTACTTGATCTTGGTAGTCCTTTTTTAGAGTTATCACAACTTGCAGCACTTGGTGTTTATAACGATCATGTTCCTGCTGCCGGAATAATTACAGGCATCGGAACAATTCACGGTCAAGAATGCATGATAGTTATGAATGATGCGACCGTAAAAGGAGGCAGCTATTATCCCCTTACAGTTAAAAAGCATCTTAGAGCTCAAGAAATTGCAAAAGAAAACAAACTACCATGCGTGTATATTGTCGACTCAGGAGGAGCATTTTTGCCTCTCCAAGATGAAGTGTTTCCAGACAAAGAACATTTTGGAAGAATATTTTTTAATCAAGCAACACTATCAGCAGAAAACATTCCGCAAATAGCCGTGGTTATGGGTTCTTGTACAGCTGGAGGTGCATATGTCCCGGCCATGGCGGATGAATCAATCATGGTTCGAAATCAGGCAACAATTTTTCTAGCCGGACCACCTCTTGTTAAAGCCGCAACAGGTGAGGTAATTAGCCCTGAAGAATTAGGTGGGGCGGATATTCACTGCCGGCAATCAGGCGTTGCAGATTATTATGCTGAAAATGATGCTCATGCTCTGCATCTTGCGAGAGAGTCTATAAAAAACTTAAACCGAACAAAACCAAGCTCTCTAGATAGAATTGCTAGCAAAGAACCAATTTATGATCAAAACGATCTCGATGGAATAATTCCATCTGACCCAAGAAAACCTTTTGATATCCGCGAAGTAATAGCGAGACTGGTCGATGGATCTGAGTTTAATGAATTTAAAGCACTATTTGGTACAACATTAGTTTGTGGATTTGCTCACTTATATGGTTATCCTGTAGGAATTATTGCTAACAACGGTATTTTGTTTGGTGATAGCGCATTAAAAGGTACCCACTTCATAGAACTATGTTCAAAACGTAAAATTCCATTAATATTTTTGCAAAACATTACTGGATTTATGGTGGGCAGCAAGTATGAAGCTGGAGGAATAGCGAAGCACGGTGCTAAAATGGTTACAGCTGTGGCCAATGCTCGTGTACCAAAATTTACTGTTATAATCGGCGGAAGCTTCGGAGCTGGCAATTATGCCATGTGTGGTCGAGCTTATGCTCCTCGTTTTTTATGGTCTTGGCCAAACTCAAGAATCTCTGTCATGGGTGGCGAGCAAGCCGCTAATGTATTAGCACAAGTCAACCAAGACAAGCATGCAAAACACAATACCATCTGGCCAAAGGATGAGGAAGAGGCATTTAAAGAGAAACTAAGAGAGCAATACGAAACCCAAGGTAACCCATACTACGCAAGTGCTCGACTTTGGGATGATGGTGTGATCAACCCAAAAGACACTAGAAAAATTTTGGGTCTTAGCTTATCAGCAGCATTAAATGCCTCTATTGAAGATACTAACTTTGGCGTATTTAGGATGTAGAAATGAGTAATGTTTTAACTGAACTAAACGAACATATATTAACAATTACTTTAAATAGAATTGAAAAGCATAATGCTTTTGATGATGTTACTCTGCATGAGTTGCAATCAGCTTTTAATAATGCGCAAAACAATCCTGATGCGCGAGTAATTGTTCTCAAAAGTAATGGTAAGAATTTTTCTGCTGGAGCTGATCTTGCTTGGATGAAACGAATGGCTAACTTCAGTGAGGAAGAAAATCAACAAGATGCGCTAACTCTTGCGAAGGTAATCCATACTCTATACAACATAGGAAAACCGACTATTGCTATGATTCAAGGGGCAACATATGGCGGAGGTCTTGGTCTAATTGCAGCATGTGATATAGCTATTGCAACCCAAAGTGCCAAGTTTTGCTTCTCCGAGGTGCGCCTTGGTTTAATTCCCGCAGTTATCAGTCCATATATAGTCAAAGCAATTGGCGAAAAAGCTGCCGTACGGTTATTTATGACAGCTGAAGTATTCGACGCAAAAAGTGCTCATAACCTCCAATTGGTGCAATACTTGGTTGCAGAAAACGACCTTCTATCATATACATTGGATTTTGCAAAAAAACTCACTAAGTTACCAGTTGAGGCTATTGTTGATGCAAAAAAATTGGTGAGAACAGTGGTGGATATGCCAATAGATGAACATTCACAACAGCTTACAGCTAATCTTATTGCCAAGAAAAGAGTATCTCAAGAAGCTCAAAACGCACTTCAAGATTTCTTAACCAAGGGAACAAAATAAAAATGTTTCATAAAATTCTTATTGCCAATCGCGGCGAAATTGCCTGCCGCGTTATTGCTACGGCCAAAAAAATGGGCATTCAGACTGTAGCTGTTTATTCTACAGAGGATGCAAATAGCTTGCATGTATCGATGGCTGATAGCGCATTTTGCGTTGGCGGACCAAAGGCTAGTGAAAGCTATCTTAATATCGACGCAATTATTAAGGTTGCAAAAGAATGTAATGTTGAAGGAATCCATCCTGGCTATGGATTTCTATCTGAAAGCTCAGCCTTTGCCAAAAAATGCGCTCAAAATAATATAACCTTCATTGGCCCATCTGTTTTAGCAATGGAGGCAATGGCTTCCAAGCAACTTGCAAAACAAATGCTTGAAAAAACTAATGTTCCTCTTACTCCTGGCTATCACGGCGGTGACCAATCAGATGATAGACTATTACAAGAAGCTAAGAAAATAGGTTTCCCTGTGTTATTAAAAGCCGCCAATGGTGGTGGCGGTAAAGGCATGCGCGCGGTTGAAAACATTAAAAAGTTTAATGACGAGTTGGCAAGTGCCAGACGCGAGGCGATGGCAAGCTTTGCTGATGATACGATGCTAATTGAAAAACTTATTATCGAACCAAGACATATTGAAGTTCAAATTCTTGCTGATAACTTTGGAACAACTCTACATTTGTTTGAAAGGGATTGTTCAATCCAGCGTCGACATCAGAAAATAATTGAAGAGGCTCCTGCCAGCAACCTTGATGCAAAACTTAAAGAAAATCTTGCTGCTGCCGCAATTGAAGTTGCCAAAACTATCGATTATCGAGGCGCAGGTACCATAGAGTTTTTAGTTGATAGTGCGAAAAACTTCTATTTTATGGAAATGAATACCAGGCTACAAGTTGAGCACCCAGTAACTGAGATGATAACAGGGCTTGATTTAGTAGAACAACAGCTACGTATTGGGGCAAATGAAAAACTACGCATAAAACAACAAGACATTAAATCTTTTGGCCATGCAATTGAGTGTAGAATCTATGCAGAAGATCCTGGCAACAACTTTATGCCATCCATTGGCAAAATAACCTATCTCCACCAACCAAAACAAAAGAACTTAAGAATTGACACAGGAATAACACAAAATTCAGTTGTCAGCAGATACTATGATCCGATGCTTGCGAAAATTATTGCATGGGGTGAAACACGAGAACAAGCACTATGTAGACTTAGTTATGCTCTTAATAATTACAAATTAAGTGGAATAAAAAATAACGTTTCATTTCTACAAGCCGTACTTAAAAACCAATCTTTTGTAGAAAACAAAATAACTACCAACTTCCTAAACCAAGAACAGATTGTTATCCCAAAACCTGATTTGCATGCTGGTGCTTATTACGCGGCATCACTAGATTATTTGATAATGAAAAAAATTAATCTAGATCCTCTCAACCAAGAGACGTTTGCTTTTCAGATGCATCTTAACAGCCACTGGAACAGAAACTATTTAATCAATGGGATTCAACTGAATACGAAAATAACTCCAAAAAGTTTATATGAGCTAGAGATTGAAGTAACAGATCCTAACGGGGATAATCTATCTCAAATTAAAGCAACCATTCAAATTGATGACTCTACAAACACCTTAATTTTTAACAATGGTCTAGAGGTAAAGAGTGTTTCATTTCAAAAAAACCATACCAACACTGTCTTTTATACGGATAATGGATCAGTAGAAGTTGAGCCATTTTATTGGCAAGCCATAAAAGATGGACCAACAAACCTAGATAATCAACTAACAGCTCCTATGCCAGGAACAATTGTTGCCATATTAAAAAAAGCTAAGGATTCAATTAAAATTGGTGACCCTCTTATTGTTATGGAAGCGATGAAAATGGAGCACACTATTATAGCTCCAAGTGATGGGGTTATAAGCTCTGTTTTCTACGATATAGGTTCACAAGTACCAGAAGGAGCAACACTAGTTGCCATGGAGAAAGAATGAGTTTGCCATCACAAGTTACTATTATGGAAGTTGGTCCACGTGATGGATTGCAAAATGAACCTAATTTTGTCGATACTGATAAAAAAATAGAGTTTATTAACTTATTAAGTGAGTCCGGTCTAGAGTTCATTGAAGCAACTAGCTTTGTATCTCCAAAGGCAATTCCCCAGCTTGCTGATAATGTTGAAGTATTTAAATCTATTATAAAACCAGCATCAGTAAATTTTTCAGCATTAGTTCCTAATGAGCGCGGCATGGAGCTTGCTATATCTAGTGGATTAAAAGAAGTTGCCATTTTTACAGCTGCAAGTGAGACCTTTAACCAAAGAAACATTAACTGCTCAATTGATGACAGTATTGCTCGTTTTAAACCAGTGATAAGTCTTGCTAAGGAAAACCAAATACAAATTAGGGCTTATATTTCTTGTGTGTTGGGTTGCCCTTATGAGGGGGAAGTTTCCCCAAAGCAAGTTGTTGATGTTACTCATAAACTAATGGAAATTGGCGTTGATGAGTTGGATTTAGGAGACACAATTGGCGTTGGCACACCAAAGCAAACATCGGATTTGATAGAAACTCTCCGTGAATTTATTCCACTGAGTAAAATATCAATGCACTTTCATGATACTTATGGTCAGGCAATTGCGAATATATATCGAGCACTAGAGTACGGCATAACTAGGTTTGATAGCTCTGTTGCTGGGTTGGGTGGATGTCCATATGCTAGAGGTGCTAGTGGTAATGTTGCGACAGAAGATGTATTATACCTAATGCACGGTTTAAATATAGAAACTGGTGTAGATATATATAAGGTAGTCGCCGCAGGCGATATGATTTGCAAAATACTCGGTAAAAAAAATCAATCTAAGGTTGCGAATGCTCTTTTAGCTAATCAATAACTCTTGACAAAATTTTGAGTGAGGATTAGGATTTCTGCCGCGATCTTTTCAAAGGAAAAATTATGCCAATTCACCGTATTAAAACACTTGTAGGTGATGACTTAGAGTCGGTGAACAATCTTATTTTAGACAAAATTAAAGCACCATCAGGCTTAATAGATGAATTAAGTAATCATATTATTCAAGGTGGAGGAAAAAGACTTCGCCCGTTAATTGTTATTTTATCTAGTCTAGCATGCAGCTACCAAGGTAGAGATCACATTCTTTTAGCAGCTATGATCGAATTTTTTCATACGGCAACCTTACTGCATGATGATGTTGTAGACGAGTCAGAGCTACGTCGTGGACGTGAAACAGCAAATAATATTTGGGGATCAAAGGCCAGTATTTTAGTTGGTGACTTTTTACTTACCCTCTACATGGATCTTCTGATCCAAGTTGGTGACATGAAAATAATGTGCCTACTAACTAGCATTAACAATCAAATTACTCGTGGTGAAATAAAACAATTAACTAACCGCTATAACTATGAAATATCTGTAGAAGAGTATTATGATGTAATTAACTCTAAAACCTCTCTACTATTTGCTGCATCTGCTTCTATTGGTGCAATAATCGCAAAATCTAATAAAGAAATAGAAGAAGGTTTATATAACTTCGGCATGCACCTTGGAAATGCTTTTCAATTAATTGATGATGCACTAGATTATTGTTCGGATGCAAAGACCATTGGCAAAAATGTAGGAGATGACTTATCTGATGGAAAAGCCACCCTACCGTTAATATATATATTAAAAAATGGCACTCCCAAACAAAAAGAGGTTGTTGAAACTAGCATCAAAACAGGATCAACAGAAAATCTACCAGAAATTATTAAAATAGTAACCACAACTAACGCTATAGAATATACAAAGCAAATAGCTAACCAGGAGGTTGAAAAGGCTATTGCCTCCTTGCAAACTCTTCCTGAATCTATATATAAAGACGCTATGATAGAAATAGCTCATTATGCTACCGAGAGAGCTCATTAAAACAGTAATATGAGAACTTAAAAGGTAACACCCAACGTTGCTCTGGATAACGTTGGGTGTTACCTTAATAAGAAATCTTACCCTTCTTATCTTATACAAAATATAATTTTATGAAAAGGTATTAAATCTTACAACGAGTTTTGCAAAGAAAGAATATACAAAAGGAATATAATCTTTTGCTGGGTTTATTTCAGACTCACCATAACCAGCGGTGTAATTGGTTCCAAATTCAGCCATCACTCTCTCATTAATATTTAACGTAGCCCCAAAAGAAAATGTTGGTGATATTCGATAAGCATTATTAACTTCATCCGCTCGCCAAACGCTTGCAACCCCTGCTCCTGAATATATTCGCATAGAAGTTTTAGGGATTAGCAGCATTACTTTAGCCATGACGGAGCCAGTTTGGGTGTTCGTACGTAATTGAGTTATTCCATCTTGCTCGAAGGCAAATAAGCTATCTTCATCAAAATTAACTTCAGCCTTTGGGAATGCCATATAATTCGCTTCAATAGCAAAATATGGGGTAACCTCATATCCAGCCACCAACCCCCAAACACCACCACCCTCTCTGACCTGAATGGGAGTGGAAACACTCATGGCGTTACTTTGATTTTCTTCAGAGGGAACCAAACCACCCCAGGTTGTATATCCTAAACCACCAACACCTCCAACATACCATTTGTATTTGAAAATATCTTCAGGATTAGATTTAACTTTTGAGTTGGATGCTGGTTCAGCTGTAGCATATGCAAAAACAACGCTACAACTGAAATATAAAACAAATAGTAAGATCTTTTTCATGTATTTATGACGGCCTTATAATTCTTTTGGATAAGTGTCATTTTCTAAATTTAAACGCATGCTGCTCCATTACCACTACATGATTGTGAATTAGAGGTTAGTCCACCAGAAAGAAAGCAATTCCAATCATCTATGCACTCTTGAACTGAAGTATCATGCTGGAATTCACATGCTCTTTTCAAGGATCCAAAAGTATCAATCATACGCTTATATAATAGTTTTTGATTATTACACATACCTTTTGGTAGTCCTGAAGATGTACAATGGCATTGTGCCGCAACCTTGAATGAACTGCAAAATGCTGAAGAAGATACTGGGCTTGCAACTGGACAAGAGCCAGCAAAAACTCCTAGGGATAAACAAAAAAGGCTACCAAGAACTAATGTTTTTATTGTTTTATTCATTAAAAAGCCATTGAAATGATTAAAGGAATATTAACATTATTACATTTCACCCCATCACACAAGGATATTTTAGGTAAATAGCCTTACTAGCTATCAAATATTAGATATAATACAGCCACATAAAACACAGTGATTTTCTACTGAACTTTTTGTGGCTGATATCAAGTACAAAAAATAACAATTGTACTGAGAAGAATTGGAATAGAATTCTATTCGTCTGTTAAACGAAAGTATTTTGTGCCGAAATAACGTTGAAGTTTTTTGCGAATTGTGCCACGGCTAATACCAAGCATTTTAGCTGCTTGTAATTGGTTACCACGACGTTTTTCCATAACAGCTTGTAACAATGGTGGCTCAACTTCTGATAAAATCATATCATATAAGTCGTTAATAGATTTGTTTTTGTTCTCTGCTAAAAATCTAGTGACCAAACCATAAACCAAGTCTTGTAGACCTTGCTCTTGTGTTGAAGTTTCAACCATATTTTCTACTTTAGTAACACCCATCTTCAATTTCCTTATCTATAATTAATCTTTAAGTCCACTTGCCCTCAATATAAACATTGCAAGCAAGATTTATTGTACATCAAGCATAATTGATAAGCTACACTTTAAATGGATAATTTTTACATTTATTTTATAAAAAAAAATTCTTTGCTCCAACATAGGGCAAAATATGGATTAAATCGTTAAACAAAACCACACAGTGACCTTAAACATCAGTTATTTAAAGCATCAATCACCTTGAGAACGTTCTTCATTATACCCCAATGAGCTATTGTAATTCTGATACATCTCTCAAAACCAGGAATATTAGAGAGGTCTCGAATATAATAGCCATTATCATAAAAGAATTTAACAATTTGCGCGGGGTTATCAAAACCTCCCAGATTAAGGACCAGAAAATTTGCAGACGATGGAAGAGCGTGCCAATTTGGTTTTAAAACCTTAAGTTGGAGAATAAACTCTTCACGAACATCGACAATATCTTGCCTAGCCATGCTAATTCTATCCTCATTCAATAAAACATGCTCTAGAATACGTAAGGCGTCCCCTGAAATCGTAGACTCTAAATTCCAATTGGCTATATAGTTAGTAATACGCTGAGATGCAACCATCAAAGCAATCCGAACCCCTGCAATCCCATGTGACTTTGAAAAGGAGCGAATATATAAAACATTATCAAAAGACTTAAGGAGGCTTGAGTGACATATCGGTGCAAAACTACTAAAACACTCATCTATAACAAGTAGATGCCCATGTTCTTTAGCACACGCAGCTATATCGAGCATCTCATTTTGATTGAAAAAAAATCCCGTTGGGCTATGTGGATTTGCAATAACAAGCATCGAGGGTTTAGCTGATTTCATTTGCGTAATAAAATCTTTGCTACAAAATCCCCCTGCAACAGTTTGCCCAAATGAAAGGCTCGTGATTTCAATATTTCTTAGAGATGCATAATTTGTCCATCCTGGATAAGTTGGAGCTTGCAATATTACTCGTCCGGTAATCTTTCCGAGCGACTCCATCAAAACTGAAATCATAATATCTGATCCAGCAGAGAAGGTCATTTTAGAACGCTCAACATTTAATATATTTGAAATTCTCTCTAAAGAATCGCCTAGAAATGGGTAGGACTGATAATGCGAGGTGTCTTTGAATGATATTTTTTGTAAAACAGATTCAATCACAGGATGAATAAATTCAGCAGTTTTTAAATTTATTAAATCACTTGCTGGAACTTTAGGGGTGCTATATGGCAAAGAAATATTAGGTATTTGATATTCACTACATAAAAAGCTTTGGTAATCGTCCATGGTTTTCATCTATTTACACCTCCGAGTATAAGATACTATCCATAAACTCTTTGGTCAATTAGCAATTTATATCAGGGCAAGAGCATCAAAGTCTAAATTCATGGCCATTTGATCAATATTAAATAAAGTGGATTGGATAGTAGGGGTATCCTCTAACAAGAATTTTAGTGAATTGTTACCACCAGCTGAAAAGACAATATTCCCCTACCTCCGCCTAGATGGTCCGACTTGTTCGGACCATCTAGGGAATTTTAAAATAAATCTGGCTAGATACCCTGCATAAAGCAGGGTAAGTAAGGGAGGGGGTAATGACGTCGCTTAATGCAGCGCTATTAGGCCAAGACCCAACCTATAAATTTTTCAGTCTTATGATTAGATAGTTTAACTTTGATGATCTTGCCCTGCAATTTATATATTATACCTGGAGCTGCTTAGGCTCTTCATAGGTGTCTGAGTTTTCTTTAGAGAAAAGGTTATAACCAATAAAGCCCGCAGTGGCTATAACAATAACAGCAGCAACACATATAGCAATAATAGCCGGATTAGCACTACAACACCCCATAGCCAACCATAAACCAATAGATGCTGGAGAAACATTGCAGCATGCACCTATAATGAGTGTTACAAGAGGAACTATACTCATACAAGCTAATGCCGTTAAAGTTTTGGTAGCCGTTCGAGGAAGTATCTTGTTTACTTTAAAATTATTAGGTGTTGGTGAAAACAGTTTCCCCCTAAATTCACTTGTAATTTTAGGGCTGTCCACAACAATTAATTTAGCCTTGAATCCTGTTGATTCTTTTGGTGTAGATGTTTGTATAGAATTGTACGTAAAAGACCCATCAGGTGATTTTTGATATTTTAATACGCGATTATCAACCCTATAATAGTTCTCTGGCAAGCGTGTTTGTGGGAGAACCATTGCCGAATTAAATAGTTCTTCAGTGGGAAACCATAACTCTTGCCCCCAATGAATAACTCTAGTAAATGATGCTCCATCACTTTCTAAATAACCACTTACTACACAGGCATGTTCATTATCGTCATATACTGAAGTTGGTTGTGATGTATCACGATCAACTGCGAAAAAACAAATTAATGGCTGACCAAGTTCAAGACTTTTTTTGATGGTGCCCTTAAAAATCTCAATATCTCCTGCACAATCAACAGTTTTACTATTGTAACCAATTTCCTTAAGTATCTCGTTTAGCTGTTCAATTTCTAATAGTTCCCCTTGAATAGAACCATGTGTTTTTGCAATTTGTCTTATTGAAATTTTTTCCTCTGGTATATTTGAATACACCCCTCTTTTATTCTTATGAACATATATTTTTGGAAATTTAAGTCTACGACTCCAATAATCATCAATGCAGGCAATAGCAACAATTTTACAATTATGACCAGATTGATAAGTCGGTTTAATATCTTCGAGCTGATAATGATAATCTTCGGTTGACTCATTAGAAGTTTGCATTTAATTAAACCTTTAAATATGAATATAAAGCACCATCATCTTTTTTAGCTTCTTAAATTAATGCTTATGCCAAAGTAATTTATTGATGCTTATTATCACATAAATAAACCAAAAGATCAATATTAAAACAAAAAGACGGAGCTATCCATATCCTCAAACATAAAGAGATCAATAACAATAAATTGTAAAAAAAAATCGTAAGGTTAATTAGATTTAGGCAAACGTAGTGCCGTATAAATACTCAAGTCATTTGACACTTCTATAGTATCCACATGCTTAAAACCGTTTTTTTCTCCAAAATTCAAAGAAGCACTACTAGTAAATTCTGCATAACAAGAACTATTAGTACTATCTGATTTATTCAAAATTGGGGTTATTACTTTTAATCCTAAATTTTTATTTCTGGAACCAGGTATGCAACCACATATAAAAAAGTAATAAAAATCTGAGTTTGGCTGCATATTTTGTATTTTATTCATACTAACTAACTTTTTTATACTTTTAAATCCACCAAGTAAATTAAAGCCTTTTATAAAATGACAAAGTTGTTTAAAAAAAAGGAATCCTAATGTGACCAGGTGGCAGAGAAATAGAAATAGCGCTCAAATCGGCGGTTGCAAAACATGTTTTAAACTCTATCGCGTATTCCAAAAAGAAATTCAAAATATATTTTAAAGATGCTTTTTTATCTTCTGAATACTCTAGCACCCGCTGAAAGTATTTATCCTCAACAAATATATTGGTTAGTATATCAAATGCATCATCTAAATCTTTTTTCTCAAGAATATATACGTCTTCAAAATCCTCACATCTGTACATAATCTACTACTCCTTTATAAATCCTTCTTATTTATCTGACTTTGTAACGTATTGAATCTCTTTAGTTTTCCTGTTTGAGCATGGCGCTCTAGTTTTTGTACTTTTTTCACATTCACAACTGGTAAGGCAAGACCCACACTTTCTAATTTAGAAATTAACTCTTTTTCAATCTTAGCCGTATTTATACTAGAATCTTTATCCATAACAAGGTTGATATTTATTAAGCTCCTCAATCAGATATTCGATTGGTTCTAAAACAGACAACGCTAAGCTCTGCATATTAGGTAATAGTGGGAGAGCAAAAACTGTTTGGCTAAAATACACAGGAGTTGTTAATGCAACGGATACAACTCGTAACTCTTCATGTGAGTTTTTCAAATACGGATCATCACGAAATTGATATTGATAAACTCCTGCTAGTGACTCAGCAATTTCATCTGAATCGGAAATGAACACCCCTCTTCTTCCTGATGAACCTCCAGATGCAAAAAGATGATAACCATGAAATAAATCATAGTTAGTCTTATTCATTAAAAATTCCCCAGCATCATTAAGATTTATATTTTTATCTGTAACAATGGTGTCCCAATTTTCCATAACGTCACGTTTATTCATAATTGGAATTTGTTCAAGATCAGCAAGTGTGAACTTATCAACGTCGATATGAGATAATCTACTTCTATACCATGAGGAATATTCTTTAGCATAAGCTATAATTTCTTTTAACTTTCTCTCCTGAACTTCTTTGATTTGTTGTGAACTCAAGCTTAATCGTTCAGAATTATCCGCTATAATCTCATGCATTTTATCTATTGAATCATCACCCGCAAAAGACTGTTTATACTTCTTCATACTCCGCCCATTAATAAAAACAACAAACCAATGCGTTAATATTAGGACTAAGTGTTAAAATTATCAACTAACAGAAGACAGGACTTATCGACAGACAGACTGAAATAAGATATTATTTGGATAGTACTAGGGTCTGTTGACAATTGGGTGCACAGATAAACTGGGTGGCGTAGGTTTTGAGTGAATAGGTTGAAATACAAGCAAGACCAATAGATATGATCAGTAATTTATTTAAAATAAGACATCGTTAAAGTAAAAGCTATAAATTAATCCGAATTTAACCGCGAACAGTGAAGGCTTACTAAGCATGATTATTATTGGTGATAAAGTATCTATTCGACGAATATCTATTGATGATGAAGCCAAATTCATTTCTGCTGTTCAACGTAGCGAGAAACACCTTGCCCCTTGGGTCAACCCACCAAGTAATAAAGAAGACTTTAGTCTGTTTTTGGAACGAGCCTCTCAAGATAATCAGGAATCTTTTTTAGTAGTAACAAAAAATACGAATGACCTAGTAGGAGTCGTTAATTTAAACAACATTATTAGGAGTTGCTTTCAAAGTTCACATTTGGGATATTATAGCTTTACCCCATATATAAAAAAGGGATTAATGACAGAAGCATTGTCGTTAATAATTAACTTTGCTTTTTTTAATCTCCAACTACATAGAATTGAATCTAATATTCAGCCTGGAAACATTTCCTCTATAAATTTAGTTAAACGATGTGGGTTTATTGAAGAAGGTTATGCTAAGAATTACCTTAAAATAAATGGTTTTTGGAAAGATCATATTCAGTTTTCAATAACTCTTGAACAAGCTCAATTATTTTGGATTAAAGAAGCTCATGATAAAACCTCCCCTTGGTTGCCTGACTTTGAAATTAAGCCCGAGGAATTAAAAATATTTTTACTTGAAAACTGTTCCGTATTCAAATCTATTAACGTACCTAAACTAATAGATCATGGTTGGGATAATGATGTCTATATGCTTGAAGAGCACAATATCATTTTTAGATGCCCAAGACGAAAAGTTGCTGCTACTTTAATTCAACGAGAAAATACTGCTTTAGATTTTTTAAAAAATAAATTAAACCTTAAAATTCCAGATCCGACTTATAAGTTTATAGGCCCCCCAAATTATCCATACCCATTTCATGGCTATAATTTTTTAGATGGTGAGGCCGTGCATAAAGCTAATTTATCTGATAATAACCGGTCGCAAAATATATATGATTTCGCTAAATTTCTAAAAACCCTACATGGAATACCACTAACTGAAGCGCTAGATGCAGGGATTAGTCCACAAGTTTTTGATAGAACTAATGCTAATAAAATATCAGATCAAATTATGCAAAGAACCAATCAGACTTGGTTTAAAAAATATAACTCTTTAGATGTAAACAAAGTCTCTGAACTATCAGAAGAAGCTAAGAACATAACTCTAGATAAAAGTAACTTAGTAATAGTGCATGGTGATTTATACTGTAAGCACCTACTATTTAAAGAGAAGAAACTTACTTCGATAATTGATTGGGGAGATGTTGGCTTAAACCATCCGGTTGTTGATCTAGCGTCTCTCTACAGCATCTTTCCAAAGTTTTGCCATAATGAATTTTATGCAATTTATGGAGAGATTGATGAGGACATAAAAAAATATGCTAAATTTTTAGCTCTTCACAGTGCTCTGGCTTGCCTTGATTTTGCTCTTAATCACAATGACCTTTATCTTGAGAAGGAATCAGAAAGGACATTAAAAGAGATAATAGGATATAACTAATTCTAAGACCTTGTAGAAGAAAAATAAGCGGCAAAAATAAATAGCGCACCTAAAATGTAAATACCCCGTGATAACTCACGGGGTATTAGGAGGATATTTAAAACTTCAATAAAGACTAAGCTATAAGAAGTTCATTTAATTTCCTTACAAAGTCAGCTGGATTGTCAAGCTGACCTCCTTCGGCAATAACTGCTTGCTCAAATAATACAACTGTTAACTTCTCAAACTTAACATCATCTTCAATACTATGTAGACGCTTGATTAAAGGATGATCAGGATTAATTTCAAAAATAGGCTTAGACTCTGGCATTTGTTGGCCGGCAGACTGCAAAATTCTTTGCATTTCTAATCCCATATCATTTTCATCCGCAACCACACATGCAGGAGAATCAGTTAATCTATTTGTTAGATGAACATCTTTAACTTTATCTTCAAGGATGCCTTTAATTTGCTTAAGCATAGGCTCTAAAGATTTTTCTTGCTCTAAAACTTCATTTTCATCATCATCTAAATTAACTTTACCTTTAGAAATTGACTGTAGTTTTTTACCTTCAAACTCAGCTAAATGACCAGTCAACCACTCATCAATACGATCACTTAACAAAATTACTTCAATACCTTTTTTCTTGAAAATCTCAAGATGAGGGCTATTTTTAGCCGCATTGTAACTTGATGCAGTAATAAAGTAGATTTTATCTTGATTTTCTTGCATTCTAGATACATATTCATCAAAAGATACTGTCTGCTCTTCAGAACCACTTGTAGTTGTAGCAAAACGTAATAGCTTAGAAATCGCTTCACGATTAGCAAAGTCTTCAACCGGTCCTTCTTTAAGAGCTAAGCCAAACTCTTTCCAGAATTTTTTATACTCTTCAGGCTCATTTGTGCTCATTTTATCAAGCATTCCAAGAACTCTCTTAGTACAAGCCGTGCGGATGCTATCTACTTGCTTGTTATCTTGTAAAAGTTCTCTTGATACATTTAAAGGTAGGTCACTAGCATCAACTATACCTTTAACAAATCGCAAGTAGCGTGGTAAGAATTGTGCAGCGTCATCCATAATGAAAACACGTTTAACATAAAGTTTTAGGCCATGTTTTACTTCTTGCTGCCATAAGTCATATGGAGCATGCGACGGTATGTATAATAAGCTTATGTACTCATGCTTACCCTCTACATGATTATGCACCCAACTTAAAGGATCTTGATAATCACTTGATATATGCTTATATAAAGCTTTGTACTCATCATCACTAACTTCAGATTTTTGCATAGTCCATAAAGCAGTTGCTTTATTTACTGTTGCAAATTCAGGCTCTTGTGCCACAACTTCTTCTTTAACGTCTTCCTCTGAAACCTCTGACTCATCAGCAGGCTTAGGTAATTCTTTCATGGCTATTGGCCAAGAGATATGGTCAGAATATTTTGTAACAATATTACGAATGCGCCAATCACTTAGGAACTCTTCTGCATCTGATTTGATATGTAGAGTTATTTCAGTACCTCGAGTTGCTTTTTTAGCGGATTTAATACTAAATTCGCCTTCACCAGCCGACTCCCAAACAATACCGTCAGCTGCAGGAGCTCCTGCTTTACGACTCTTCAATGTTACTTTATCAGCAACAATAAACGCTGAGTAAAAACCAACACCAAACTGGCCGATTAGGTTTGAATCTTTTGACTCATCGCCTGATAAATGACTTAAGAATTCTTCAGTACCAGATTTAGCAATAGTTCCAAGATTTTCAACAGCCTCATCCCAGGTCATACCAATACCATTGTCAGAAATAGTTAAAGTTTTTAATTCTTCATTAAAATCAATGGTTACACGTAGGTCAGAATCTTTCTCATACAAGCTTGCATCTGTTAAAGCTAGAAAACGAAGTTTATCTAATGCATCTGAAGCATTTGATATCAACTCACGTAAAAAGATTTCTTTATTGCTATACAAAGAATGTACAACAAGATTCAGCATTTTTTTAACTTCCGTTTGGAAGCCCATAGTTTGTTGCTTTTTAGTCATTTAAGTCTCCTGTTTAATATCTTAAAACGTTGCTTAAGATATTATATTGGGGCTAGTTATCTGTTTTTCAACTATAAATCCGTTATTGTGCCTTCAAAAATCTCTGAAGCCAGGCCAACAGTCTCTGATAGCGTTGGATGTGGGTGAATAGTTAATGCAATATCTTCAACATCACAGCATGTTTCTATGGCGAGTGAAGCCTCTGCTATTAATTCCCCAGCATTAATACCAACAATACCTGCACCTAAAATACGTTTGCTTGTTGGACAAAATAATAGTTTAGTCATACCTTCTTCACGACCCATACTAAGAGCTCGACCACTAGCCATCCAAGGGAAAATTGCTTTTTCATAAGCAACACCATCAGCTTTAGCTTCTTTTTCAGTCAAACCGGTCCAGGCTAGTTCAGGATCAGTATAAGCAACACTTGGGATGCATTTAGGGTCAAAGAAATGTTTTTTACCAGAGATTACTTCTGCCGCAACTTTTCCTTCAGGAATAGCTTTGTGAGCCAACATTGGTTGACCTACAACATCACCAATCGCATAAATATTAGGAATATTTGTGCGCATTTGCTTATCTACATTAATAAAGCCACGCTCATCAACATTTACTCCGGCTAAATCTGCAGAGATTTTATTGCCATTAGGTTTTCTACCGACTGCAACCAATACTTGCTGGTAACACTCAGGAGTTTTTGTGGCATGCTCACCTTCCATTGCAACATGAATACCATCTTTCTTAGCTTCAAGGCCAACAACTTTAGTTTTTAATTTGAAAGTTACACCTTTTTTAGTCATGCGTTTTTTCAATACATTGACCAAGTCAGCATCCGCACCAGGAATTAATTGATCCATGAATTCTACAACTGTTACATCAACACCAAGTGCTGAATAAACTGTCGCCATTTCAAGGCCTATAATTCCACCACCTAGAACTAATAAGCTGCCTTTAATATCCGCAAGTTCCAAAGCCCCAGTTGAACTAAATATACGCTTATCTTCAGGAATAAAAGGTAGATTAACAGACTCACTACCAACGGCAATAACTGCATTTTCAAACTCTATTTCTACATCGCCACTGCTACCACCATGGACAACAACTTTGTTAGCACTTGCGAAATTAGCTTCACCAACGATAACTTCAACCTTACGTCGCTTAGCTAGCATTTTCAAACCACCAGTTAACTTTTTAACAATACCGTTTTTCCACGTAACAATTTTTTTGTTATCGATAGTTGGCTTGCCGTAACTTATACCATGGTCAGCAACTTCACTAGTTTCATCGGCAACTTTGGCCATATGCAATAGAGCTTTAGAAGGTATGCAACCAACATTTAGACAAACACCACCAAGTGAATCGTATTTATTTATCAAAACCACATCTAAACCTAAATCTGCTGCTCTAAATGCGGCAGTATATCCACCAGGTCCGGCGCCAAGCACCACAGTGTTTGTTTTAATTTTTTTAACCATGAGAAAACCTCTATATTATTTAACAGTATTAAAATTTAAAAGTGCACTACAACATAATTCGCCGTAAATCACTCAGTCCTTCGCAAATATAACGAGCAAAACGTGCTGCCTCCGCACCATCAATCACCCTGTGATCATATGAAAGCGAAATAGGTAATATTAAACGAGGTACAAACTCGCCATTTTGATATATTGGCTGTATTGATGCTTTTGATAAACCAAGAATAGCAACTTCAGGACTATTTACGATCGGTGTGAATGCATGTCCACCAATTCCGCCTAAACTAGAAATAGTAAAAGATCCGCCAGACATATCTGCTGGCATTAAACCCTTATCACGAGCTTTAGCACTTAAGCGCCCCATTTCTAAGGCAACGTCACCAACTGACAATTTATCAACATTGTTAACAACCGGAACAACTAATCCATTTGGTGTTTCAACAGCAATTCCAAGATTATAATATTTTTTATAAATAATAGAATCAGCCGTTGGATTTAATGAACTATTAAACTGCGGGAATACTTCTAGAGCTTTAGCAACAACTTTACAAACAAAAGCTAAAATAGTTAACTTATAGCCCTTGTCTTTTGCCTTTGGCTGTTCTGATTTTCTGAAATTTTCAAGATCGGTAATATCAGCAGTGTCAAACTGGGTCACGTGTGGGATAGTACTCCACGAGTAATGCACACTACTACCAGTTAGTTTCTTAATTTTATTTAGAGGTTTTGTTTCAATCTCTCCAAACCGGCTAAAATCTATTTGCTTCGGTTGTGCTAGCGACAAACCAACTGTTGCAACAGGCTGATTTAATCTTACTTTAACAAATTCTTCAATATCTTCTTTGCTAATACGAGATTTTCGACCACTACCTTGAACATCAGATAAAGAAACCCCTAGCTTATGTGCTAGTCTTCTCGCTGAAGGACCAGCTAGAACTGGTTCATCATCATCTAGTGATAACTCAGAAACTTCTGGTTTGACTTGTTGGGCGGTTTTAACAGGCTCTTCTTGTGGATCCTTAGGAGTCTCTTCTTCTTTCTTAGTCAAAACCTCAGGAGTATCTTCTTTTTTTGCTTCTTTTTTTGGCTTTTCACCTGATGCAGAGGGTGCATAAGTTAAAATCAAGTCCCCTTCAGAAACCTTATCTCCGAGTTTCAAATTCAAAGCAGAAACCTCTCCCGCAACAGGTGATGGAATCTCCATGGTTGCTTTGTCTGACTCTAAAGTTACGAGCGGTGTGTCTTTTTCTATGTGATCCCCAACTTTGACTAATAACTCAATAACATCTACATCGGCTACTCCGCCGATATCTGGGACTAATATTTTTTCAAGAACAGTCATATGCTCCTCTCAACTAATGTATCAAAATAAATCTAAGTCTGTAGCAGTTGGTTATGAATGTTAAAATCTGTCTAACCAACTGCTGCAGCTCCTAATGTGTAACTGGATCTAATTTATCTGGGTTAATTCCATAAAGCTTAATTGCATCACTTACTTTCGATTTAGGTATTTCACCATCAACTGCTAATGCATGCAGTGCAGCAACTACAATAAACTTGGCATCTACTTCAAAAAAGTGACGTAATTGCGCCCTTGTGTCACTTCTACCAAAACCATCTGTACCTAAAGTAACATACTGACAATCTATAAATGCTCTAATTTGCTCAGCATACAAACGCATATAATCCGTTGCAGCAATAACAGGGCCACTACATCCTGACAGTTGCTGAGATACATAACTTTGTTTTGGTTTTGCCTCTGGGTGCATACGATTATAACGCTCAACAGATAAACCATCACGACATAACTCATTAAAGCTTGTAACACTCCAAATATCAGCAGAAACAGAGAAGTCATCTTCTAATAGTTTAGCTGCTTTCATTACTTCTCTGAGAATAGTACCACTCCCAAGTAATTGAACATTTAGCTTTTGCTTCTTCTTAGGCTTTTCAAGAGGATACATCCCTTTAATAATGCCATCCTCAACACCTTTAGGCATATCATGATGTTTATAGTTTTCATTCATAACCGTTATATAGTAGAAAACATTTTCTTGATTTTCATACATCCTAACCAAACCATGCTGCATTATTACTGCTAATTCGTAAGCAAATGTAGGATCGTATGATACACAGTTAGGAATGGTTGAAGACAAGATATGGCTATGACCATCCTGATGTTGCAAACCTTCACCCGCAAGCGTTGTTCGACCAGCCGTACCACCTAATAAGAAACCTCTCGCCTGCATATCTCCTGCCGCCCAGGCTAAATCACCAATTCGCTGGAAACCAAACATAGAGTAATAAATATAAAACGGGATCATCGCTAGCTTATTCGAGCTATATGAAGTAGCTGCAGCAATCCAAGAGCAAAATGCTCCGGCTTCATTTATTCCTTCTTCTAGAATCTGACCATCTTGAGACTCGCGATAATACATTATTTGCTCATGATCAACTGGTTCATATAGTTGACCAACTGGAGAGTAAATACCGATTTGTCTGAATAATCCTTCCATACCGAAAGTACGACACTCATCCGGTACAATAGGTACAATCAATTTGCCTATATTTGGATCTCTTAATAAAACAGATAAAATCCTCACAAAGGCCATAGTTGTTGATATTTCTCTTTCCCCAAGATTTTCAGTGATTGAAGAAAAAGCAGCTAAATCAGGAATCTTTAACTTTTCTGATTCAGTGTTTCTAGAAGGAAGATAACCACCTAAACTCTCGCGCTGCTTGCGTAGATATTGAATTTCAGGACTGTCATCAGCAGGCTTATAAAAAGGCAGTTTTTCAATATTATCATCTGAAACAGGAATACTAAAACGATCCCTAAACACCTGAACTTGTTCAGCTGTCATTTTCTTTTGTTGATGGGTAATATTCATGCCCTCTCCGGCAGCTCCCATTCCATATCCTTTAACTGTTTTGGCTAAAACAATCGTTGGTTTTCCATTGCTCTCAACGGCTTTTGCATAGGCTGCGTAAACTTTTTGCTCATCATGGCCGCCTCTATTTAAGCGCCAAATCTCATCATCAGAAAGATTTTCTACCATTTCTTTTAATTCAGGATATTTACCAAAAAATTCATCTCTCACAAAAGCACCATCATTTGCTTTATATGCTTGATACTCACCATCGACACACTCGTCCATGCGCTTTTGCAATAGGCCATCTTTGTCTCTTTCAAAAAGAGAATCCCAACGCGATCCCCATACAACTTTAATGACATTCCAGCCAGCACCACTAAATAGGCCTTCTAACTCTTGAATTATTTTACCATTCCCGCGAACAGGACCATCTAAACGCTGTAAATTACAATTGACAACAAAGATTAGGTTATCTAGTTTTTCACGTGAAGCAATGGTTAATGCGCCGAGTGACTCAACTTCATCTGTTTCACCATCACCAAGGAAAGCCCAAACTTTTCTATTTTCATCTTCAATTAAGCCGCGGTTTACCAAGTATTTAAGGAATCGAGCCTGATAAATAGCTTGCAAAGGCCCTAACCCCATAGATACAGTAGGAAATTGCCAAAAATTTGGCATAAGCCATGGATGTGGATATGATGATAAACCATCAACTTCAATTTCTTGCCTAAACTTTTCTAATTGTTCTTCAGACAAACGTCCTTCAAGAAATGCTCGAGCATAAATACCAGGAGAAGAGTGTCCTTGAATGTATATCAAATCTCCATTCCCGCCTGAGCTTGCCCCTTTAAAGAAGTGATTAAATCCAACTTCATACAAAGTGGATGCAGATGCATAAGATGCAATATGCCCGCCTAATTCCGATGCGTATTTACCTGCTCTTAAAACCATAGCAACAGCATTCCAGCGAATTAGGGCACCTATTCTTTTAGAGATACCTTCACAAGGTGGTATTGTTTTTTCTTCATACGTTTTAATTGTATTTCTGTATGGTGTATTTAATGTTGAAGATAAACTAACTCCATCTTCATTTGCTTTATCAATTAAGGACTTAATTAAAAAGGCGGCTCGCTCATTACCATCATTTGCAACAACTGCTCGCAATGATTCTAGCCATTCTTTTGTTTCGATCGGATCTATATCTGTTATGTTTGTGTCTACCATATTTTATCTCCTAGCAAGCTGCTGCTACTCTCAGACCCTTATGAATTTTGCCTTGGCATGACTGCAGGCAAACTCGATAATCATCAGGACAAGAGCAAGTTGTTTTGCGGCATTGTAGTGGATCTTTAAAAGATTGCAACTCAAGATTTACTATCTCTCCTTGCACATTTTGTTGACTTTTATACCTTTTAAATCTTTGAGAAGCTTGAATATAAGATAATGCTTTGCAATTTCGACAGCTATTAATGCAGGTTCTACCGCATTCATCACGAGTCTCTGCGCATTTCAACCTACATGTTTTTTGTTGCTTTTCATGATCCACATAGTGTTGATATATACTACATGAAGTCAAACAGATCAGCAACATGCAAAAGCTAAGTCGAAAAAAAACATATCTGGTTAATTTCATTAATCTTTCCGCATTTTATCAGTTAAAGACATTGGCGTTGGATATTTTAAAACCACAACATAAGATGAAACTATAAAGGTTAATATCGTAGTTGCTTGAATTAGGTTTGAAGCAACATCAGAGATAACTTTAGTAGATAAACCAATAGATGCAACCAACAAGGAGAATTCACTGGCTTGACCTAGCCTTATACCAACCTCTTTTGAAACAGATTTTTTCTCACCAGATTTACTTAATAATAAGTAGAAACACAAAGGTTTAACAATTAAAATTAGTGCAGCCAAAAGACATGCTGGAATCACCACTTGAGCTAAATAGCTAAAGTTAAATGTTGCACCAACTGCAAAGAAAAACATTACGAGAAAAAAGTCGCGAAGTGGTTTTAGACTCTCTGCGATAAATAATGAAATTGGGCTTGCAGCAAGAGCAACTCCAGCTACAAAAGCTCCGATGTCTTGAGATAACCCTAGTTTTTCGGCTAAAACTGACAAACTCAAACACCAAGCTATTGACAGTAAAAAGACATATTCTTGGGTTCTATCAAATTTAGCTAGTAATTTTACTAGAATGTAGCGCTCAAATAAGTATGCAAATAACATTAATGCTGGCAGTGCCACACACACCATTAATAAATCATGCCAGCTAAAACTACCATCTTGACCACCATTGATTAAGATTAAAACTACGATAGCAATTAAATCTTGCATCAATAAGACGCTAATCATCACCTCACCAGTATGCTGGTGATGGAGTATAGTTGTTGGCAGTAATTTCAAGCCAATAATGGTGCTAGAAAACATCATGGCCGCGCCCAAAACTAATGACTCGGTAACGGTTAACCCGAACCAACGGCCGATAAGAAATGCAATGACCGCAAAAAACAAGGAGCTAAAAGTAGCAATCCAAGTAACTTTTTTAAGCATGTGTAATAAATTTTGTGGTTGTAGATGCAATCCCAGCAGAAATAATAAGAAAATTATCCCAACTTCACCAACTGCTGATACCGCACCAAGATCAGAAACCCACTTTAGTCCCCATGGTCCTAACACAGCCCCCAACAATATATAAGCAACCAATAAAGATTGTTTTGTATAAAGTACTAATGTTGAAAAAACAGCTGCGCCAGCAAAAATCAAGAAAATGGTATAAAAAACGTGTGATTCATCCATAAAAAATTTACCCTTACCAACCTACAAATAATTAATAAATCCCCGAAGTAAATATTTTATCGCCTTATGTAGCCACAAAATAGATTGACAATTACCCGAAAATTTCAAGATACTTCTAAGGATAACACAAAAAAAGAAAATTTCCCTGCTGATACCATCAGATTTTCATTGCTTTCCCATAAAAAAATAGTACGTCATTCTGAGCATAGCTAACAATCTCCTGCAATAGGCAAAAAAATTCCCGCTATTGCGGGAAGTAAAATTATTGATATTCATTTGTAATGATATATATGCTTATTTCTCGTTACCACGACGAATTTTAACATCTCTTCTACAACATTTTTTATTATCTTTTTTAGGAATCGTAATCCATAACATACCCTTATTAAATGATGCCGTAACTTTTTCAAGGTCTGCAGTTTGTGGTAAGGATATATTTCTCTCATATCGCCCATACTTTATTTCTCTGTCGATAAAAGTTTTAGAACGGTCTCTTTTTGAAAATGATTTTTCACCAATTACCGTCAAGTTATTATTATCAATTGAAACTTTAATATTGCTTTCATCTAAACCAGGCATTTCGACTTCTATTCTAAACTCATGTTTACACTCAACCAAATCCATTGCTGGAGAAAGCTTGATGTTTTCAAAATGATCAGCATTATAATGTCCAGGTTCAAACAAGTCATAGAAATGAGTCATGGTTGTATTTAAGTCTTGTTGTAACGTCAACAAGGGATTAAACTCATGTTCCTCAATTAAATCTAGTTTGGGCTTACGTGCCTTATTAGAATTACTCATGGATGCCTCTCTTGGTTAATTATCTTCATCTTGGATGAATATTTATCTCACATGTAAAATGTAGACCATATAAACTAATTGTCAAATTTCAAACCAATCAATTTAGCCAGGTATATACTTAATTCATAGAGAGCGACCAAAGGTAGTGCTAACATAATTTGTGAAAAGACATCAGGAGGTGTAAGCAACATTCCTAGAATAAACGCCAACACAACAAAATATGGTCTAAAAAGCTTTAAATGACATATTGTTATCAGCTTAAATTGAACCAAAACTATAGCAATTAATGGTAGTTGAAAGCACAAGCCAAATATCAAAAGCATTCTAGTAATAAAATCAACCGTATATCCCATGTCAGGTAACAAATGAACATTGCTTGGAATTACTTTCACTATAAAATTAAAAACAAAGGGCAGCACTAGAAAATAACAAAAAATAATGCCTGCTATAAAAAGCATAAAACCACTTATTAGAGCCCATCGCAACTTATATAACTCACAATCATATAAAGCCGGAAAAACAAAACGCCAGATATGAAGTATCGCAAAAGGAGCTGTCATTATAAAAGCTGCATTTGCAGCAATATTTATGGGAGTAAAAAGTGGCGTTGTGATATTTGTCGCAACTAAGCTTTGATTTTTAGGTAGCGCCTGTGATAGAGGTCTAGTTAGTAGCTGAAATATATCGTCAGCTATAAAAAAAAACAAGCCAAAACAAACGGCAAAAAAAGCTATAACGTAAATAATGCGGCTGCGGATTTCTATAATATGATTTAACATTTTCTACGCTACGCAAATAAAGACAACTTTCATCATTTAATAGATTAATGCACTTAGTTCTAAGTATAAACTAAATAAGGATTAGCAATGTCTTTTAAAATTATGGGTTCTTGTATTTAAACCGACTAATTCTTCTATTTCTAGCTCTATTTTTTAAACAACTTAAAATATAAAAATCATTTAAATGCAAAACATCATCATGACCACTTGGGCCACATATTTTCGTTTCTAGAACTAAGTATGCAAGAAATAGCTTAGGTAATTCTTTTTTTAAAGCTGCTACATCCTCAATAATATAATCAGGATCAAAGTCTTTATCAACACATTCAGGAAGTGGTAAAACGCTAAATTCAGGATCTGCTAACATATTTTTATATTTTGCATAAGCATAAATTTTAGAGGTCAAACCTACATTTGCCGATGGTACTGAAACGCTTCCAGATAAATACTCAAGATTATAGTAATCCAAGTACTCATATATACCATTCCATAACATGCCAACTATGTTCTTGTTCCGGTACTCAGATGCAGTACATAATCTACCTATCTCAACCAGCTTCAAATCATGCTTTTTGATATTAGTAAGATCAAACTCTGTTTCACCATAATATCCAATATTCTTTTTAGCAACATCATACCTCATCAATCGATATGTTCCGACAACCTCATTAGTTGCCAAATCAGTTACTATTAAATGACAACAATATTCGTCATAAATATCTCTATCTATTACGGGAGATAAGTCTGTTTTAAAATAACGAGTCCGTAATGCAAAACAAGAATCTAATTCATCTTGGTTTTCTGCTATGTGAACTGAAAAATCAGTATCATATGCATTTATAGTGAGTCTAAATGGCGTTTTTTTCATCTGTTCACTCAATAAAAATTATGTATATTGTTTATTAATTGTATATGCTAGCGCAATAAAATGCAAGTTGCGCGCATTTTATTGGTATATAGAACGGTGCAGAGTATAGCATTAAAGTAAGCACACAAGATAATATTTTTACTAGGATAAGTGCCTGCTATACCTTACATATTGAAAAACAAAAGAAATTTATTGTTTTTTTAATTATACACAAGATCTTTGTCCACTTATAAACAATCAACACAAATAAAATTAAGAGCAAGTTTGACATTTATTGATCTTGTATTAGAATTAAAGTGTAAAGTGAATCATAAAAAAACAATTAAGATTTAAAAATCAAAGGAGTTAATAATGAAAAAAGCAATGATATTACCTTTAGTACTATTAGGAACAGCTTATCTTGGAATAACATCTACTGCTATTGCTCATCCACATCCACACCCACATCCACATCCACATCAGTCATTTAACCTCGCTGAGGCTACTGGTGTTGTAAGTGGAACAGTTGAAGCCGCAGATGGCGTCGTTGATGGTACCGTAGACGGGGCAGGTAAAATGATGAAAGGCACAGGTGAAGCTGTTGATGGCGTAGGTGGCGCAGTTGGTGGCGCTGTAAGCGACGTTGGTGGTGCTATGACTGGTGATGAATAATCACCAAAAGTTAGGCAAAACAATTATCTTTAAGTTTTTGTTTTGTTAAGTCTAGTTAACCATGTATCTTAACTACAATGGCCGCGACAGTGCTCTTGTAGTTAAGATACATGATGACACTAGATTATAGGCGCCAGCTTATAAAACCTGAACTCCATCATTAGATGCAACAATAACACTATCAGCTAATCTTTTTGAAAATATCCCGTTTTCTACCACTCCTGGAATACAATTAATTGCATCCTCAAGAACTACTAAATTAGTCAGATCAAGATCAAATACATCTATGATTATATTACCATTATCTGTTATAAAACCATGACGATACTCAGGATTACCACCGAGCGCTACAAGCTCTCTTGCAACAAAACTTCTAGCTAGAGGTATTACTTCAACTGCTATAGGAAATTGTCCTAAATCAGTCACCAATTTTGCGTCATCAACGATACATATAAATTTTTCAGCAGCTGATGCTATAATCTTCTCACGCGTTAAGGCCCCACCGCCACCCTTGATCATTGCATGATTTCGATCCACCTCATCAGCCCCATCGATGTATATTGGTAACTGACTCACAAGATTAAGATCTAACACCTGAAAACCTGCTTCTTTTAATAATTTTTCGCTAGCAAGAGAGCTCGCAACACATGCTTCAATACGATGTTTAATACCTGATAAAACACTTATAAAAGAATTTACCGTTCTCCCAGTCCCAATTCCAACAACAATATTATCTTCAATAAAGTCTAGAGCGGCCTCTCCTGCAATTTTTTTTAAATCTGGCATATTAATTCAACGCATCCAATGCTGGAACATAATCATAGTCAAGCTCTCTTGCGACTGATTCGTAAGTTATTTTCCCTTGATGAACATTCAATCCATTTAAGAAGTTATTATCAGATAATAACGCTCTTTTTACGCCATTTCTAACGATACTAATAATAAACGGTAAGGTTGCATTATTTAGGGCAAATGTCGATGTGCTAGGAACAGCACCTGGCATATTAGCCACGCAATAATGAACAACATCATCAACTAAGTAAGTTGGATCTTGATGGGTGGTTGCTCTGCTTGTCTCAAAGCATCCGCCTTGATCGATTGCAACATCAATAATAACCGACCCTTTATTCATAGTCTGAATCATCTTATGAGTAACGAGTTTAGGAGCAGCTGCGCCAGGAACTAGTACAGCACCAACAACCAAATCAGCAATAGATACATGATGTTCAAGAGTTTCAGCTGTAGCGTAGGCTGTTCTAATTTTTGAATCAAACATAAAGTCTAACTCTCGTAATCTTGGCAATGACTTATCAAGTAAAGTCACATCAGCCCCCATTCCAACAGCTATTCTGGCCGCATTGGTACCAACTACACCACCACCAATTACGAGTATCTTTGCAGGCTCTACACCTGGAACCCCACCCAATAATTTACCACAACCACCTTGAGCGGCTTCAAGACAATGAGCACCCGCCTGAATAGACAATCTTCCTGCAACTTCTGACATCGGAGTTAAAAGAGGAAGACCTCCTTGTGATTGTGTAACTGTTTCATAAGCAATTGCTGTGACACCTGACTCTTTTAGAAGTCTAGTTTGAAGAGGATCTGGAGCAAGATGCAAATAGGTAAATAAAGTTTGCCCCTCTCGTAGCATCTTACATTCTGATGGCTGTGGCTCTTTTACTTTAACAATCATATCTGCCTGAGCGAAAACATCATCTGCAGATTCAACTATCGTCGCTCCTGCAGCTACATATTCTTCATCAGATATCTTAATTCCCATGCCAGCATTTTTTTCAATTATGACCGAGCCGCCAGCGTCAATGATATCTTTTACACTTGCTGGCACAAGGCCAACTCTGTATTCCTGGGATTTTATTTCTTTTGGCACTCCGACTAACATTTCGCTATACCTCTTGATTGTAATTCATTAATAATTTCAGGAACCAAGTCAAATAGGTCCCCGACCAATCCATAAGTTGCTATCTGAAAAATGGGCGCATCTTCATCACTATTAATCGCAACAATCACTTTGGAATCTTTCATTCCAGCTAAATGTTGAACGGCGCCTGAAATACCAATAGCTATATACAAATTTGGAGCAACAATTTTACCGGTTTGACCTACTTGATAATCATTTGGTGCAAATCCAGCATCAACAGCTGCTCGAGAGGCCCCAACAGCAGCTCCTAAACAATCAGCTAAATCTTCTGCTAACTTAAATTTCTCAAGACTTTGTAATCCTCGTCCACCAGAGACAATAATGTCTGCATTACTTAAGTCAGGGCGCTCTAGTTTATTTATTTCATGACTTATGAATTTAGTTTTATCTTGATTAAACTCATGCTCTATCCTCTCGATATTACATGGTTCTTGCGCTCCACTTATCTTATCAAAAGCAGTAGCTCTAATAGTTAAGAGTTTTTTAGCATCTAAAACTCGAACGGTCTCAATTGCATTACCAGCATAAATAGGATGCTCAAATGTTTGCTCATCTATAATTTTTGTAACATCGGTAATTTGAGTAACATCAAGCTGAGCTGCACTTCTTGGCAAAATATTTTTCCCAAAAGTACTAGAATTTACAATTATATGTGTATAGGAGTCGGCAATCTTTGAAACTAACTGGCTAATTGGCTCAGCAAGCTGTGATAAGTAACAAGGGGCATCAGCCAACCAAACAGACTGAACACCTGGCAAGCATGCAACTTCATTTGCGACTGATTCACATTTTGAGCCTGCAACTAATAGTGTTGGATTTTCATCTAACTCCAATGCGGCAGTTAAAATACTATTTGTTGAGGGGTTCATGACTTCATTGTCATGCTCAACAATAACTAATACACTCATAATCTTCCTTAAAAAGTTAATTCGGAGTAAGAATTCGAGTTTAAAATTAAATTTTTCAAGAATTCAGCAATTGTTATTTAACAAGCTACTCTCACAATACCTTAGACTCATGCTGTAACTTATCAAGAAGTGTTGCCACTGAATCTACTTTTATCCCTGCTGCACGCTCTTTTGGACTCATAACTTGCAACACTTCTGTGTGTTGTTGCAAATCCAATCCTAATTGAGAAACCTCTATAACTTGCAGGGGCTTTTGTTTAGCTTTCATAATATTTGGTAGACTTGCATACCTAGGCTCATTTAAGCGTAAATCAACACTTACAACAGCCGGGATTGTGACGGTTAACTCCTCTACTCCAGCATCTATTTCACGGTGCACTGTAATTTCATTTTCATAAATATTAATTTTTGAGGCATAAGTAGCTTGTGGCCAATCTAATATTCCAGCTAACATCTGAGGGGTTTGATTGCTATCTGAGTCAATTGATTGCTTTCCCATTAATACGAGATCGAAACCCTCATCCATTGTGATTTTTTTTAATATTTTTGCAATATTCAAACTACAATAACTCTTTTCAGATTGCACCAAGATAGCTCTGTCGGCTCCCAGAGCCAAACCATGACGTAGTGTCTCTTGATTTGAGTTATCAGAAATACTCACAATAACAACTTCTGATGCAAGACCCTTTTCTCGAAGCCTAATCGCTTCTTCTAAGGCAATTTCATCAAATGGATTCATAGACATTTTAGTATTATGGGTCTCAACCCCAGTTCCATCTGACTTTACTCTAACCCTAACATAAGGGTCAACAACACGCTTCACTGCAACTAATATTTTCATATCTTCTCACTAATTCGCAACACGCCAAGAACCATCTGCCTGCCTGCAGGCTTTACCATAAATTTTTTCATTATTCCCAGCTATAGTCGCATAAGTCGTATATTCTCGGCAAGGGTCTCCTTTTACATAATAAGTTTTAGTTGGCTGTACTCTATATTTATTGCCGTTATCTGGGTTTTTCCATGCAACAGCCTTTCCAACTGGTGCAGTTTCAAGAGCGTGCTGCATTTCAAGCTTATCTTGGCGATCCATGTATTTACCAATTCTGCCACCAAGATATGCGCCAATCAAAGCACCACCAGCAGCTGCCGCAACTTGACCTGCACCACCACCAACTTGACTGCCTAATAATGCACCAACCACACCTCCGGATAAAGCTCCGATGCCTTCATTATTAATAGGCGTGCAAGCCGTTAATAAGACTGCTAAAAATAAAGTTCCAACACGAATAACTCTCATTTCATGACCTCATTCTTTCGAATAACTCGATTAGATATACGACAAAGTAACTCATAACCGATAGTTTCGGCTGCAAGAGCAACCTTCTCAATTGGCATATGATTACCCCATAACTCAACCGTGTCACCTAATTTAATATTGTTACAATTCGTAATATCAATAGTTAACATATCCATTGATACTCTACCAACTATTGGTACTTCATATCCCAAAACCCAAACTTTTGTATTTTTTTTAATATATCTTGGGTAACCATCTCCATAACCTGCCGGCACAACTGCAATAACAGATGGCTTATCACTTTGCCATGTGCCTGAATATCCAACCTCAGAATTAGCTTTGTATTCATGAATAGCGCTAATTTCTGAGACAAAGCTCATAACAGGTTTAAGCCCCAAGTCTGTGCCTATTTGCTCACTAAAAGGCGACACTCCATACAACGCAATCCCCGACCGATTGTAGTCAGCATGTGCTTTTGGCAGCGAGAAAATCGCGGCAGAATTTGCAATGCTTTTCGGCATACTAGCATAACTTGCGGATAAATAAGAGAATTTTTCTATTTGGGAGTTGTTGCGCTCATCATTTGGATAGTCTGCGCAAGCTAGATGAGTAAGCATGTTAATTTCTTCATCAACCCACGAACAAGCGTTAAGAGCAGATACAACCGCTGTTAAATCCTCATCTGCAAAGCCGAGTCGATGCATGCCAGTATTAATTTTCACCCAAACTTTAATTTTTTCTGCAGCAGGATTGGCTAACAGCCATTCTAATTGTTTGGGCTGATGTAAAACAATTTCTAAGCCATTTTCGTAGGCCAGAATTAATTCAGCGGTATCAAACACCCCCTGAAAAAGCACGCATTTACAATCAGGGCTGATTTTACGAATAGCCATTGCCTCTTCAAGGCATGCAACTCCAAATGCATCTGCGTATGGCAAAAGCGCTGGCACCACAACATCAATGCCACATCCATAAGCATTAGCTTTTACCATAGCTATTAACTTACTACTTTTAGATCTGCTTTTAACAAGCTTGAAGTTATGCACCAACGCATCTGTATCTACATATAAACAGGTTGGTCGAGACATACTAATCCTCTCCTTGATACCCGCTAAAAGATAAATCCTCAAATCTAGTGTATTTACCCAAAAATGCTGTTCTAACTTTGCCTATAGGACCATTTCTTTGCTTGGCAATTATTATCTCCGCGCAGCCTTTATCCGGGCTATCTTCATTATAGACTTCATCTCGATAAATAAAGCAAATCAAATCCGCATCTTGCTCAATCGCTCCAGACTCCCGTAAATCAGACATAACAGGTCTTTTATCTTGGCGCTGCTCTAAGCTGCGGTTTAACTGTGATAGAGCAATAACTGGAACATGTAGCTCTTTTGCCAAAGACTTCAAACTTCTGGAAATCTCTGAAATTTCTGCGGTTCTATTATCTGCTTTAAAACCTGGTGCCTTCATAAGTTGAAGATAATCCACAACAATTAATCCAAGCGGCCCTCTTTCTTTCATAACACGGCGCGCACGCGCCCGCATTTCTACTGGACTTAATCCGGGGCTGTCATCCACATACAAAGGTGATTCAGAAAGCATATGCACAGCAGATGTAACTCTTGGCCAGTCATCATCTAATAATTTACCCGTTCTAATTCGGTGTTGATCTATCCTGCCAAGTGATGACATCATCCGCATAGCTAGCGAATCAGCCGGCATCTCCATAGAAAACACTAAAACAGGTTTTGAGCCTTGAATTGCCGCATGCTCTGCCATATTCATAGCAAAGGTGGTCTTACCCATCGAAGGTCGACCGGCAACAATAACTAAATCTGAAGGTTGCAAACCAGAAGTTAGTTCATCTAAGTCTTTAAGTCCTGTTGAAAGCCCCGTAATTGCATCACCACAATGATAAAGCTCATCAATACGCGAAACCGCCTTTGCCAAAATAGATTTAATTCCTTCCGGACCACCTTCCGATGCGGTCTGTTCAGCAATTGCAAAAACTTTGCTTTCAGCATAATCTAGTAACTCAGCTACATCACGATTCCCAGGATTATATGCAGAGTCAGCAATTTCAGAAGCAACAGCAATAAGTTGTCTTTGAACTGATTTCTCTCGCACAATATCAGCATAAGCAGATACATTGGCAACACTTGGAGTGTTATTAGCTAATTCAAATAAATAAACCTCGCCACCCGCATCGTCTAAGTCATTGCTAGACTTCAGGGTATCAAGTAATGTAACCACATCGAATGGCTGGCTCTTACTAGATAAGTTAACAATAGCCTTATATAAAACCTTATGTTCTGTTCTATAAAAATCAGCTTCACATAGTTTATGCCCAACTTTGTCCCAAGCTTGATTCTCGAGCATTAGCCCGCCAATAATAGCTTGTTCAGCCTCAACCGAGTGCGGAGGACGTTTTAGGGGATCAACTGTTTTTTTTCTCGCTTGTAAATCTAGCATAGTCAACAAAAAAAAGAATAAGTATTACATTGTAATACTCTCTAGGAAGATGAGCAATGATTGAATTTTTAAGTTTTATAGTAACTACCCAGGTTGTTATCCTTCGGCGCTAAGCATGGTCGCGAATAATTAGGTTGTAATTTACGCATGGATAACTCATGAATACACATCTGAATATTATCTAAAACCCGATCTGCCGGATCAAAACCTTTATCCGCTCTCTGACCAGAACTAAAAATATTAACATTTCTGGTTTTTTGGTCATGAATTAAACAGCCAGCATCACTATGCCCATTTTCATTAGTAAAAAAAGCGTAATCTATATTGGTTAATGCAAGCTCTGGCAATGTATGCATATTATCTTTAGTCATCATAACTTATAAAATCCTCTTTCCAAAAATTCAAATCTCAATAACGCCACACTATACTCACTTAGAGTATTTTATCATCACCCAAACAAATAATCATCAGGGCAAGACCTAATGGCACAGCCTTAAGCTGCGTCATTACCCCTACTTACTCTGCTTTATGCAGGGTATCTAGGGTTTGTTGACAATTGGTGGTAACAATTAACTAAAATTCTTTTTATAGGATACACCATGCCCTAATGACGCCGCTTAAAGTAGTGAAGAAGCCGCTACACCATCTTTAATATCTATATCTTTTTCAGGGGTCTCAGGAGTAAATAAAACTCTATTTGCCTGAGTAAAGTTGTTATTTCTAAGACTACACGCGAATTTGATCTCAGCTATCTGGTTAAAAATTTCCCTGGCAATTGCATCTGCTGTTTTACCATCTACGCAGATAATTATAACCCCTACATCTTGATAACCTGGAGACCGACCTGAGCTATTAGTTTTGGTTAATTCGAGCCAACTATCACTTGATTCTTCAGCATACAAAAAGATAGAAATACCTTTTTCTACCTGTAAACTATATTCAGAAGATTCAGAATCATCTCGACACATTATACGGCGAATAACCTCGTCCATTGATTGAATATTACACTCCAAACCCTTTTGCCGCATTATCTCACTACAATCAGAAAGCACGGTGCTTGTCCCTACCCCCGGTAATCCAATTAAAGTAACTTTTCTAAAATTAGCCCAATTATAAGTATAGTCATTGGTTGGTAATTCTAATTTTACAAGTTTAAGTAAGTTTTGGGATAACACTGTCTCATCTATAGCAATATTATCAAGTAACCGTGGGTAATAGCTAAATATGCCATCAACGCCGATTTCTCTTAAATCATCCGCCATATGAGCCTTGTTTACCGTATATGAATATACCAAAAAGCCGGCGTTTTTTATTTGATCTACTCGTTCTCGGGTTAAATAATTATGAGCGATATTAATGCTGACACATCCATATCGCTTTGCAATCTCACAACAGTCTTCTTGCCATTCATCAAGTAGTATAGCTCGAGGATATTCAGGGTAATCTCTTTGTGCTAGCTCTATACATTTATAATTAAAACTAGATATTAATGGCGGAGGTTTATTTTGCGGCCAATATTTTTTTACTATTTCTAATGCAATTTTTGTCGTCTTAACTTCTGTGTCACCACACGGTTTTAATTCAATATTGGCATTTAAATCGAGCTTTGTAAGCAACTGAATTGCTTCAACCAAGGTAGGTACTTGTGTATTTTGAAATGATTGATTAAACCACGAACCGGCGTCCAATGTTTTAATATATTCTAAAGTGCAACTAGCAACATAGCCTGTGCCATCTGTAGTTCTTTCAAGGCTTTCATCATGAAATAAAATGGCTTGTTCATCTTCTGTAAGCATTACATCAAATTCCACACATTTCGCACCTTTATCTTTTGCATCAATAATAGATGCAAAAGTATTTTCTGGTGAAGACGCGCTCCCACCCCGATGAGCTATCAAATAAAGCACTGTTATTTCTCCAACCCTGAAACAAACATAGTATTTCAAAATTATTCAATAATCTCAAATGACGCTATGATTTGGTCTCTAAATAGACAGAAATTGAATATAAAACCAACATTTTTAAATTAAAGTATTGAACTTCATATCATTCATGAATTACAGTTGATTAAGTTTTATAAAATGGAATATATATGGATATTTTAATCGCACTTACTAACGAAATTAACTGTATATACACTAAAAACAGCATCACCACTAAATATTTTGAAAAAAAAGCTCTTAAATTTTTGCTAGAGGAAATAGTAAAAATCAACTCTGTGAATGAAGATGAAATCACTATAAAAAATACTAGAGTTTATATCCTTTTTGAAGGATTCTACAAATTTGTTGATAATTATACCTTAAAAAAAAACCTTATATCAGCCAGAGAAAACCTATGGAAAAATCATTTTGGCGTACCAACAGTTCAATTTTTACTTTCACATAAAAAAGAAATCCTAAGTACCCAAAAAACTTTTAATATTTTTACAAATAAACAACCTGACTTAGTTAACAAACCATGGATGATTAATAAACAAGAAAAATTTCATATAGATCAAACAAACAATGTATTTATTGATCCAGAAAGCATACCAAAAATAGTTGCACCATCTGAAAAAGAGAAAACAGGAGAGTTTACTAAGACTCATAATCCTTTTGGTGGTTTTACTACTAGCCCTTGTGATCCTGTTTCTATGAAATTTATCGCGCATGCGTCTCACATTGCTAAAAATAACGGCAGTGTTCTTGAGATCGGCGCTGCCTTTGGAGCTGCTACTCTAGGAGCTATAGAGAAAGGTGTGAAAGTATTTTGCAATGATATTGCACCTGAAAATTTAGCCGTTGTTAAGAATCGACTCATGAAACTTAATGGTAATACCAAAGATATCAATTCTCACAAAGATGATAATTTAGTTCTTATTCCTGGCAAGTTTCCAGATGAATTACATAGCCTGCCAAAAAAATCTTTTGACGCTATTTTAGTTTGCCGGGTATTACATTTTTTTTCTGGAGAAAAAATTGATGAATCATTAGCATTTTTAACTAAATTACTTACACCAAAAGGTAAACTATATATAGTTTGTGAAACTCCTTTCCTAAAAAACTGGCAAAAATTTATACCTGAACTTAATAGCCGCATTCAAGCTGGAGAAGAATGGCCTGGAGAAATAAATAATCCTGCCAACTTTGAAAGTAGTGGAAGAGTGAAGTCACTACCTAAATTCGTTAACTGGATGACGAAAGAAGTTCTTGAAAGAGCTGTTAAACGCGCAGGTCTCATGGTCGAAGAAGTAAAATATATAAATAGAAAAGGCCAGTTTCCAGATGATATGCTTTTAGAACAAGGTGGAAGAGAAAGCGTTGGTGCTATAGGGGTATGTCAATAATTAGGGGGCGTTACAGGCTCGGTCCACCCTTAGTATCCCGATGATCGTTCCCAGTGCTATCATCATTAGAGATAGTTGCATCATGAAAATCTGTTGTTTTTACAGGTTGATAACCACCTTTTTCTGTGACAGTTGAGGATTGTTCTTCTATGTCAGATCTAACTGCTGGATTACCACTGGCAAGTTCTGTTGCCTTTGTAATATCTGTATAACTACTTGGGTCACTGGAATCTTCTAGTTGCTGTTGAAGAGCAGGTGATTTAGCCATTGCTTTAAACATATAATTCGTGAGTCCATCATTATGAGATTGCATTGGTTTAGCATACTCTTGATGGAGGTTATCTATGCTAGACTCTTCAGCATAATTAGAATCCAATGAATGCTTGAGAGTTTTCTTTGCATTAATTTTATGGCCAGCACCTTGGTCAACTAGAGAAATAACAGCAGTTGCTCCATATAGATTTCCCTTATCATAACATTTATCTATACATGCTTTTAAATTGTCCGCAGCTTTTATAGCCTCACCTTCATTTGTGGCACTAGATAAGGAAATAAAAGCCTCTCTCAATTCTGCTGGAATACCACTCGTATTTTCCAATATTTCTTCACGCTCAAAAATAATAGGAGTCCGCTCGTTACCACTTTTGCAACCCATTAATGATTCATCTTCAATAAATAAAGATAATGCTTGAACCAGCTTGGCATAGTCATGCCTAAAATGCAGATCAAAAGCCATAACTTTTCGTAAACTAGTTTTTACAAGTTCAGATACATTTTCTTTGTCTATTTTCTTAAGTGGTTTTTGCCAATGCTCTTTTAATCCTTGAATATTCTTTTTTAAAGTCCTGCCTTCAGATGAGTTTACAAAATAAACTGATCTAAATAAGCTTAGAAACTTGCTTATAATTCCTTTTGGCTTGGAGCTTTGCAAAAAACTCTTATAATTATCAATGAACACGTCTTCTTTTCTAATGTTGTAGCATAAGGTCATTTCTGACAACAACGTTGCTTCATTTTGAATTGATGTGCTTGGCCCTATCCTATGATACCCAAGAGGATTTCCATGACCATTTACAGATATTGCCTGAACTAAACATAATGATTTACTACCATTATCTATAATTTTACGGTTATGTTCATGCGCCCCTAATATAATGTGACGAGCACTTTGAGTTTGGTAGTTTCTTTTAAATGGATTTAAATCATCAAATATATCTTGCATAGCTGTTAATAGATTATAAGTAAATGGGTTTTCAATATCATGCTCTGCAACTAATGTAGATATTTTTACCGTAGCATCCTTAATATATGGTTCATCGAATATTCCTAAGCCTGTTTTAACTGGTAGTGATGGTGTTCTAATTTGTAAACATTTTGGGTGATAATGTATTTCATCTCCCTCTAATCGGTATGTTGTAATCCCTCTATGAGCAAAATAATTACCTACTCTTCGATCATGAGATGTAACTTCAGAACCATCTATTTTCTTAGCTAAGCCAAGTGTATTGTCTGTGTGCAGAATATCTTTACCTGTTGCTGTTATTGTTTCAGCAAAGTGTTTGGCTTGAGATTTTTTTTCTTTATAGTCTTTAGATTTTTTATCTGTTTTTAATGCTAAATTAGTTTCAGCTCTAAGGTGTTTTAATAAAATATCATGACCAATAGGTGTGATTTCAGATCTCTTGTTATCTAAAATACGATTTAATTTATCTAAATCAATTATTTTAGTGTCAACATCTACTGCTTCGGTTAGTGCATCAGCAAATGCTTTCATTACTAAAACATTAACCTCTCGCATAACATTTTTATGAATTCTTTGGAAATCATCAGAGTTAATATCTATTTCTGGAAATAGTTTTTGGTATACTCTAAATGCTAAAGATAAATGAAAATGTAGTTCCTGATGTAAGAAAATTATACTTTTCTTACTGGGTAAATTATTAAGGACGTCTAGTATTGTTTCGCAATTGTCGCTTGGTAGGTATTTTTTTAGTTCATCATTATATTTTTCTTGGAGCTTAGCGTTTTGGGATATATCAAGACTTACAATTGTTTTTTCATCTTCAAAAAGTATTCTCCCTTGAGGATCGAAAACGGGACTTTCCTCAGCCACACTCTCCTTGAGAGCATTATCTAGAACAACCTGAACGTCGTTAAATAAATGAAGCTCCTTTTGACTAATCCCAAACGATTTTAACTTTTCTATTTTCTTTTTTATAATTTTAATTTGTGCTGGATCAGTATAAGTTAATGCTAAACGCTCTAAATATATAATATAGCTGAGTTTAGCTTGATCATAATCTTTCTTCTCAAGGGAGGTATTGATAGCCATTTTTAATCTCGTCATAAACTCCGCGCTACTTTCTTGAGTTGAAGTAGTCGGGATTATGATCCTTTGTGCTTGTAATTTGTACTCTCCATATGGGTTTGATGGGTTATCTATCTCAATAGCATCAATCAACTGATTAAATATGCTTTTAAAACCATTTAAATCATATGCAGCAACAGTATCTAATGCCATATACAAACTTGAGTCATTATGATCCATGTTTTTTAATATATCTATTTTTTTATTTAATGTATTTCTTTGCTCGTCATGTAAATCCGTTGTTGTTAAATATTGTAAGTATAAAACAAATAAATAATTTACTTCACTAGTTTGCCCGTTGTCTTGTGCTTGCTGTATAGACTCAATTAATGACTCTTCTATATTGTCTGGTGGACTTTGTCTTAACTCTGATATTACTCTTCCACGAGCTTCACTAGCTTTTAGGTCAACATTATCTTGATTAAAATCAAGATATTCGATAATACAATTTGTTTTAACCTCTTTATCAACCTGATTAATTATTTTTACTAAATAGTTTTTAAAGTTATCTTCTTCAAAAAAATCAACATTTTGAGTTTCTATATCAATATCATCATCAATTTTCGCAATTTTCATAAATTTATCTAGAATAACTATGCGAGACTCACGATCGTCTATATTTAATCCTGGTCTAATTCTCAAACTAAGTTTATCAAATGCTGCTTTTGAGTATGGCACCATCTACAAAAAGAGAAGATACAAGATCAACAATTTGACTCGACTTAATGCTCTCTCTGAGTACAGACGATAAGGATTGTTCTTCTATTTCTGTTTCTTGTACAAGATTTATAGTACTGTCTTCAGGAGGTATCTCTTCTTCTGAGCTATAAATTGGTTCTGCTTGTATATTAGGACTTCTAATTCCAGCGAAGCTAAATATTTCTGGATGATATATTAGCGTAACCTCTCGATCCTCTAAATTTTCTGCTGTACTATTTCTAGTTAAGGCAATGCAATATTTTTGTGAGTTATCTGGTTCTTCACTGGTTTTATCTAATCCCATTCTAAATATGGTCAATCCGCAATTAACGTCATTACCATCCTCATCCTTTTCAATATATGCAAAGCTTGTATTGTCAAATAATTTTTGACCTCTCATTTGAGCATCTATGGCTATATCACCGATAGCAGTTGGACTTGTTTTAAAATTTACAATAAATCTATCTCCAGTGAAATCTCCTTGACGATAATAGCCGCCATTTTCTCTATCAGAATAAATTTCACTCTTACAAGACTCTACATCTCTATCAAATGCCACATATGGGAAGCGCTCACGGTCTTTACCCATATATGAGTTGTAATCTTCTCTCGAGAGTTTTTTTACTGATTCAGGAGAATAACTCAGCATACCAAACATTTTTCTGGCGTTTGCTTTTACTGCCACATATTTAACCACAGCACCACCTGGTTATATTTGCATCTAATAGACTAATTGTACTCCATAATTTAAGCTTGTCAACTTAAACAGAACAATATCGTGCTAAAATTGCAACATATCAACGTACAGACTTTCAAATAATATCTTTCAAAAAGTGCCTTCCTTTAAATTATATATTGTCCTTGTGTAGTGGGAGTTGTTAACTCTTCAAGTCCTTCTGGCCTCTCAGGGATGAAAGAGTCTATTTCTGGCAAAGCAGAAAAACCAACTGCTGGGATTAAAAAGTATGCTTCTAGAAAAGCAATGCAATCTATTTGGTCATAATCTTGAGCTATATCTAATAAACTTTCTCTTGAAGGAAGTAAAGTATTATGATCAAAACCAGCTTTCAAAAGAATTTTTAAACAATCCAAATTTCCCATTTTTACAGCGATATGGGCTGGATAAAAACCTGAATACATAGAGTTTATGTCTGCTCCAGCACTTATCAGAAGTGCCAAGCATACTGAATTTCCTGATGAAGACGCTTTATAGATTGGTTGAGTACCTTCATCGGTTGCTAGGTTAATGCAGACGCCGTGCTCAATTAATACTTGTAAGGACTCAACACTATTATTTACTACAGCCTTGTAAGCTAGAGGAATACCATCGTCTGTAAATGTATTTTTGTCAGCTCCATGTTTTAGCAACAAGTCGAGACATACATAAGAGTTCTGTTGAGTTGCTGCAGCAGCAGGGGTATATCCATTAAATCTGTATTCTAAGTCAATAGAATCAACTTTAAACAAAGCTTCAACAATTTTATTTAAACCTTTATATGCAGCTTGGTATAACATATGATTCGAATCTATTTCTCCACTAATATGAGATATATCTTTTTCAGACGCCATTATGAAACAAGCTGTTGCAGAAAGTCTTATAGCCTCATCAGGTGAAAATTTGCAGCCACGTTCCATTAAGTAGTCGCAAACGTCCCGGTTATCAGTCTGTAGAGCTGAAAAAATGGCGGTATTACCTTTTGGATCTGAGGCTGTCACATCTAGACTTGGATTTCTATAACAATACGAGCGGACTTGATTAACATCCCCAGTACGAACAAGACTAAAAAAATCTAATAGATTTTTAGTTTTTTCATAAGCTTGTGAAAGAGTTGAATCGCCTCCAAATTTTTCTATAGCTGCGATAGCCTCTTCCACTGCATATAAACTTGCTAGTTGATAAGAGGTTAACTCAGAATTATCTACCAACTTCGTATCAGCACCATTAAAGAGCAAGTACTTAATTGCATCAAGGTTGCTGTCTAGAGTAGCCACCATTAGAGGAGTTGTGCCATAATTATCTTTTACATTAACATCCACATCAAAATCTGCAATTAAATCTATAAAAGCAAGCAGAAACTGATCCTTACCTACTACGGGGATTATCTCTTTCACCTCTTTTAAAACCATCATTAATATCAACTTTTTGGCTTCAATAACAGGTTCCCCAATAGCCTTCATACGTTCAAAATAAGAAACTAGATTCATTCTACGTATCAAGCGATCTATGTCCCTATCAGTAAAAGTAACTTGTGTAAGCGCATTAATTGCAAGCGTTTTACGGAATACCGGGACTCCATTACTATCTAATCTTGCCAAATGTTGAATAATAGAATCTAATTTAAAAGCATGTCCTGTAGACATATAAATTAAATCTTTTTTGTCTATTTCAGATAGTGTTTCTAGAGTATATGGATCTTCTGAGTTTATAGGCTTAAGATTTGATAGAGATATTAATGCGCAGTATAAAAAGGTATACATTCTGGATTCATCAGAGGAATTGTCATGTACATTTTCTGAAGCCATTAACTCATTTATAGCTTTTCGTGCCTCATTAATTGACTGAATAAGTAAATCTTCATTGTCTGGAATGTCTTCGATTATTACGACTTGCCTTAGTCTATCAATAGCTTTATCCATCATTAGAAATGTATTAAACTCAGATAATATTTCAATTAAATGCTCAATGCTGTACATAATAAACTCAAAACATAAATTTCTCGCATTCTATTTTATTTTTGACCTTATTTCAAATTTTTTCTCAAACCAACAAGGCAACCACATCTTATGCTGTAAGTTCAACTCAAATATCATCATTGCCCTGGTTAATTAATAGATTACAATACATCTATGTTTTATAATCAAAAATAAATGGTATGGTCAGTTTATCTATATTAAAGAATCATATTGAAGCATGGATAGGAGCAAGGAAAAGAATCAAAATAAAACAAAACTAATTTAAAGATAAGTAAGCCCTGTTTTGGCGAGCTTAATTAGTAATTAAGCTAATATAAAATGTCTTGATTAAGAAAAATATAAAGAATATAGTCATAAGCCTTGTTTATCATGATATTTGGTTTAGTAAGTGAAAAAATTATTAATAATAATCGGGGTTTTGTTTAATATATCGTCAGTGGCAAATACAGACAGTTCATCATCTATTTCCTTTCCTTGGCATGCAAACATAGGTATAGGTTATGCCAATTACCAAGGTTTAACATATAACACCACAGGAACACAACGTATAGCCGTGTCACGTGATTTTATTAAGCATAAAAAAATAATTTTTGGAGCTGAGATAGGTCTACAAACAAGCCTTGATTCACGTCTTGATTTAAATGACGAACAAACTGAACTATTAGGTGGTACCGCTGTTCAAGTTGTCATACAACCTTTTGGAGATCTCTTAGTAACAGCAACAAGAGACATAGAACAAATACCTAAATCAGCTGTTTATACAAAAATAGGGATTGCATATCGTCAAATGCATTTTGATCGAGGTACCCTAAGTTCCAAAAATCAAATAAACCCTGAAGTTCAAGTAGGGATATCCTATGCCATTTCTCAAAGAGCTAGTATCTCATTAGGTTACCAGGGAATATATGCAAACACGATAAAACTACATACACAAGGTAATGCTCCAGATGGAACAGGATATGTAAGCTCGATTCCATCCCAAAATGGCGCCTTGTTGATTTTTACTGTTAATGCTTAATAAATAAGAACTAAAAGGAAAAAAATGAACCTCATAACTAAGCAACAATATTTGATGTTATCTTTAATGTTTTTTATTCAGTGTAATATTTATGCAATAGGAGCTGGCAACCCTATTGATAATAGATTTTTACAAAGTGAACTATCACCGATAAGAACTTCCATATCATCATTAACTAGCGCGACCACAACACTTACAAGTCCATCAGGTGGTAACGTTGGCACAGAGTACACATCAAACTGTACAACAACAGGGGGATCGTGCTTAATTTTCACAACGGGTACACAAGTAGATGGTGCAATGAATATTGCGGCAAATTCAAACATGTTTGGCATCACGGCTCCTACCACCACCGGAGTTGATGCCGGTGATTCTATTTGTCAGCAAGAAGGTAATGCACGTTTCGGTTCTGGAAAAACCTGGAAATCATGGCTTTCTACTGCTACAGAAAACGCAGGAACAAGAGCATATAAAGCGGATAAAATATATTTTAATGTATCAAGGTCAACAATTGCTCTTGCAGCAACTCTATTAAATGGATATTTAATTAACCCCATCATAGGGTTTGATGGAGAAGGTTTTACAGGAACTCAAAAAGACGGAACTGCTAGCGCAACTAACTGCTCAAACTGGACATCTAATGCATCATCAGATACCGGTCAAACAGGAGAGTTTAACGGTTCGTCAGAAGGAGAATGGACAGAAGATAGCGATAAAAACTGTGATGAAGTTACTAAAATATACTGCTTTGAACAAGGATAAACGTCTACTCATCCCTACAAATAGATAAGGTTTTACAGTAATTATTTAATTACCCATACCCAAACACCCCATGATTGAACCATAATCTTTCTTATCATCAGCCGGAGCACTATCATTTTTAAGTTCTGGTGATTGGAGCTCATATAAAGTTTTTTGCAGTTTATATATTTCTGGCTGAGTAGCAGGGTTATTACTAATTGCACTTTTAACCATAAATGCCCCGTAAACTATTGAAGAAATCTCAGCACTCATAGTCATTACAACACCTAATCCTCCAAATAAAGAAGTTAAACCAACAGGTATGGTAAACACCCCCATAATCATTAATACACCAGCCGCGATTAAAGCTAAACCACCAAGTAAATATGCAACTGCCATCAAAGCACTCTGCAGTTTTTCATCAGTCATAACTTTCTCAACTTCTTCAGAAAGAGAACCCATTTTAAATTCATCACTTTTCTTCGCAACTCTAGTTGAGATTTTATGATATACCTCTGATGATGATAGTTTGAAGGTATTAGATCCGGAAGTATTATTACCCTTATTCCTCACAAAATCCTCAAATTCTTTTGCATATGCACGAACAAGTTTTCCTTTAACTCCATCAGAGAATTCATCCCTAACTATCTCATTCCTGGCATTAACGTAGCAAATAGTTGCAGGCCTATCATTTAGATAGTCATGTTTATTATCAATTGCTGGATAAAAGAAGAATCTTTGTGTTCCTTCGCCCATAGCCTTCATTTCACTTTCATCAATAGGACCGTTAACAATTGTAACTGAATAGCTATCTGTTAAATACTGCTTGGACCTCGCTGACTCGGGATTTTCCACACACTCGGTTAACATGTTAAGCATTCTTGTGCGTGTTTCTATTGGTACAATATTCCTTGGCAAATTAAAATAACTGCGATTACTATCTTCTATACGTTGCAACGATTGTTGAGCTTCTTGACATTTATCCAAGAATTTAGTCGATAGCAATGGTGCTGGAGTGTATGGTGTGCTGCCAGTAAAAAAAGGCCTTCCATCTTTATTAAACGTAATGCTTCTAGGAGGAATAGTTTCCGTATCAATGTATCTTTTTCCCGCCTCTTTTGTGAAAGATGAATTTGGACTTTTATCTAATTGATCTTTAATATTATTATATTTAGATTTATTAATCTCAACATCTATAATAATATCACCTATTTCAGAGCACCAAATTGAGACCTTCGAACTTGGATCTGCACTTTTATATTGAACTCCTCTTTCAAACGGAAAATCTGACTTACCGACCTTTTTATTCTCTACTAATTTGGTTAATTCACTAAATTTTTCTTTACTTAGAGTAACCACCTCCACAACTTTCTCAGAAAAGACTGAGACATCAATATGAAGCCGCTCATAGAAATCCCGAATTGGTTCATCATTTGATACGATATCTCCAGTTCGATTTAGATAATAAGTTGTGATTCTAGTGCCGTTATCATGCAGATAGTAGTGCATATCACCATCGACCATCCTATCAGGAGGAATATCATCATTTAATTTTATATAATTACCGTCTTTTCCTTCCAACTGTTGCGCTAACAAATCAAAATAAATCTCTGCCCCTTCTTTTCTCTTAGCTATTAAGTGTGAAAGGCGATTCGATTTTTGATTATAACGATATTTTTGTATCTTTTCATTATGAACTGAATACGCACGACCTACATGACCTGTATTTTGAGTAATATACTCTGCTACCCTGTCATCTATATCACTAACATTGCCATGATTAGCAATAGTTTTATCAAGGTCACTAAAAAATTGTTTCTCAGCTCTCTGGTATTTAACAATTATATCAAGTGGCGGACTAACTATAACCGAGCCTTCTTTTATTTGTACATAATATAGTTTTTTACTATGATTATTTTGATCATTATGATAAAAGTAAAAATTATCTGTCCCTGGAAGATAGCTTTTAAGGCTCTCATCACCTGACTTAGGGGCAACACCACCAATTCGCGTAACGAATCCACACTTTTGAGACTGAATCGATTCATCAGTTGTAAACTCACTATCTACTATGTCTTTTGCTAATTTTAGTGCTTGTATTCCCTGTTCTGTAGATACACCACGAACCGATGATCCAAGATCTGCACGCCACGCTTGATATACAGCTCTTTGAGTTTGCAAAGCCTCTGCTTCTTGAGATTTGATATCATATGTTTTTTGACTAGGTTGTGAGCGCTTGGTTATAAAGTTAGCCACCATGCTGTCACCTGCTCGGCCAAAACATCTCTCAATTGATGCCTGCATAAGTTCGATTGTGCCGGTACCTTTAGCAGCCTTATTTATTATCTCGTGAGCAAGCTTTAAATTTGGATCATTAGGATATTGCTTGCCTAAAATGGGATGTAGATCTTGAGTTGATTCTGAACCTTGTTCTATTTCTAGAGCATCTATCTTCCTACTTTGCTCAGTAGTGATTTCAATTTCTTGTAGTCTTTTATCTGTGCTTATATGATATAGCTTTTTTTCATGATATATAAAGCAGTTTTTTTTATCTTCAATAGCCATATTAAAGTCTATATCGTCATTTAGACTAATAAATTTGGTTTTCAAGTACTCTCTAGCTTCTTCTATTTGAATCTTAAACTTAAACCTATTAACCGTTTGCGGAAATTGTGTATATACGACGGGATAATTAACATCCTTTGGATCCAAGTTTTGTGGACTGAGGTTAGCATCAATAGCGCAGGTTTTTAAGTCTTCCATCAACCTAAGTTTTTGTAATACATTTAAAGAACGATCCGATTGAATATCCTTTTTTAATTGTTTTAAAAGAGCTATGGTTTCAAAGTCATGTGGGGGTGGTGATTCAGGCTCTAGACTTGGGTCTGCTATTGTACGTTCTATATACACATCAAACTCAGCGTATCGATTATACAAAATATTATCCTGCATCACTTTTGCAAAAGCATCTTTACTTTGTGTTCTATTCTTATGAGCTCTCTCGTCACTATTTATATATTTGGAATAGGCCATTTGATAGATAAATATCTCTCTGGCAGATAATTCACGCAAAGGAGAATAACTTTCCCCACCTTGTAGAATATCATAAAATTCTTTCTCTTGTTTGTTTGGACTTTTAGTAGATTTAAGCTTTGGTTCACCTGCAGCATTTAATTCATAAATTGACGGCGATTTTTTGTTGATATGGTTCATAAATCTGTCTGAAGTCAAATTATCGTCAAGTATTGTCGGTGAAAAAACATCAACCGTTGTCAATCGACCTAGACTCTTGCAGGATTGAAACTCATCAAACAAAGACTCTTGCATCTTTTCACCAAAGAACTCATCTAGCACAGCATTAGCTTTTTTAGTTGCTTTATCATCAAACCGAGAAGATACAGACTTACTTATAGATTTATTGCGCACAATATGACACCCGAAAGAACTTAGCGTTCTTAAATTATACGCCTATTCTTATGGTAAATCAATTTTTATAAAATCTTTGTTTGTAAAATCAAGAGGTTACTTTCCTTTGGGAATGCTATCTTGGACTGCCTTTAGTTGCTTAGAAAAGCTTTCCTGCATTTTTTGCATTTGTGCTTGATTATCCGTGCTTACTTTACTAATTTGCGCCTCCATTGTTGTTTGCAAATCTTTTATTTGCCCTTGTAGAGATGTATTAATATCTCCAAGTTGTTTTTGTTGCTTATCTTGCATTTCTTTTAGCTTAGCCTGAATTTTCGTATTTAGAGCATCAATAGCAGAGGTGTCTGCTGCATCTGCTGCAAAACTATTATTAGTGATACTAGAAACCATCACTGCGCATGCTAAAAAATACATTTGTTTTCTCATTCTAATCTCCATATATTGAAATCCAAAAGAAAATCTATACAACAACAGCCTCAGACTTACATCTTGCTGCTTCTAAGTCTTGTTTGGTATTAATCTCTTGCTGTGGCCTCACGGAAGCTTTGTCGACTTTAATTTTATAACCATACCATAGTGCCCGTAACTGCTCTAGAGATTCTTTATTTTCCAAATTACACACTGGTAGTTTAACTACTTCCAATAAAAACTTAACTCGATAAGCATAAATTCCAATATGTCGAAAAGTATTTTCATAATTAAACTCTTCGCCTTGTGTTGCAGGAATTGCCGCTCTTGAAAAATATAGTGCGTTATTTTTGCAATCTCGAACTAATTTAACAACATTTGGGTTGGTAAGCATAGCCAAATCTTCAATTGGCCAACACAAAGTTGCCATTGAGACATCTGTTAAATCCAAACTATTAGCTACCTGTTTAATTAATACAGGTGAGATAAATGGCTCATCACCTTGCAGGTTAACAATAATATTTTCAGGCAATAAATCTAACTTAGTACAGGCCTCAGCTATTCTATCTGTGCCTGTTGAATGCTCTTTAGAAGTCATAACAACTGTTGCACCAAAACCCCTTGCCATTTTGGCAATTTCATCACTATCTGTTGCAATAGTTACGGTTTGTGGATTAGCTAACAAAGCTTGACGATATGTGCGTTCTAGTACGCTTTGGCCGTTAATATCTAGAAGCAATTTACCAGGTAGACGACTAGAGTCGAGACGGGCTGGAATGATTACATGAAAATCTACACTCATACAGATTCCTTTTCTTCAAGAGTTAATATTCGCGCTTCACTTTCAAGCATAACTGGAATTTCATCACGAATCGGATAAGCCAACCTATCAAAAAGACATATAAGCTCATTTTTTTTAAGAATTAATTTGCCGCGACACAATGGACAAACTAAAATATCGAGAAGTTTTTTATCCAACATTATCCCCTAACTACTTGATTACGTACATACAATGGTAAAACTCTCTCCAAGCTTACCGAATTTATATTAGTGTTTTGTGCTAATCTTAACATGACTTTCGCCGTAGGATAAACATCTTTACGCACACTAATAATATCTTGAACTGCCTCTGGCAAAGAAGAAGCATACGTATCCAAACCAACCCCGGCTAAAATTATAGGTTTATCATGAGGGATACAAATTTCACCTGCTCGGGTAACTTTCGGATCATACGTTGTATGATCCGTAAAATACTGCCAATAAACTTCATCCATTCGCGCATCTAGAATTGCTAAAACCGGATTTTCAGGTGTAATCACCCCATCACATGCAGCATAAGCTATCGCCTGCAAGCTACCAACTGGATATACAGGTATATCAGCAGCAAATGCCAAAGCTTTAACCGCGCTACATGCCACTCGCAAACCTGTAAAGCTTCCGGGTCCAGAACCAAAAACAAGCCCATCTAGATTCTTTAAACTTATTTTTGCCTCATCCATAAGCTCATCTAACATTGGCAACAAAAATTGTGCATGCTGGCGAATGTTATTATGTTCTTTACTATATACAGTATCATTTGCCAAAATAGCTATACTAGCTAACTCTGTAGATGTATCAATTGCAAGCAGGTTCATTAGTTAACGCCAGTTCATTTATAAATTTTAAGACCGTTTCTTCATCACGGGTTTTTTGCATATCAGGCAAGCTTTTAAAAATTAACTCACCATAATTTCTACTAGTTAACCGAGGATCAGCAAGCATTAATACGCCGCTATCAGTTACGTCTCTAATCAATCGACCCACCCCCTGTTTCAATGCAATAACCGCATTAGGTAATGACAACTCATCAAACCCTGAAACACCCTGTGCCTCTAAATATGCCATTCTACCACGAATTACTGGATCTACAGGACTTGCAAATGGTAATTTATCAATAATAACACAAGACAACGCTTCACCACGAACATCAACCCCCTCCCAAAAAGTAGAACTACCTAATAAGATAGCGTTACCCATTTGCCTAAATCTCTCAAGCAAAATAGGCTTGGATTCTTCACCTTGAATCAAAACCGGGTATGAGACTTTATTTTGCAATGCCCTCGCAACCAAACGCAAAGCTCGATGACTTGTAAACAAAAAGAAACAACGTCCTCCACAAGCATTAATTACTGGTAATGCCGCTGATATCAGAACTTCATAGTAGTTCGTAGACCTCGGATCAGGTAATCCTCTTGGTAAGTATAATAACGCTTGCTTTTGAAAATCAAATGGACTCGAGAGCATTAGTAGATTAGGATTATCTATACCTAGTGGCTTAATAAAACAATCAAAAGAAGACGAAATAGTTAACGTTGCTGAAGTAAAAATATAGGTATTCTTATTAGACTCAAGTAACTGTTTAAATTCTTTAGCAATATCATAAGGAGTTAAATGAAAAACAAGGGAGCGTTTAAATATCTCGAGCCACCGGATATTGTTAACATCACTTTTAATAAACTCTTGTAATCCACTATCAAAGCTAACTAACCGCTGCTTGCATCTAGATAGACCCTGGTTCTCTGCAACAATTTCGTCAGTAAAACACTCAAGTATTTTCTGAATTAAATCGATTAAAGCAGCAAAGTTTGTAGAAAAGTCTTTTTTCCTACTAACAACCTGCCAATTAACTTTGTCTTTTAAATTACCAAGCGCTAACATCACTGCATCAACTGCTTTATCTAACTCAAGACTTTGCTGCTTTAATGGTTGTTTTACCAAATCCAAGATTGGCCATTCACGCAAAATATCATCCATAAGATCACGCAATTGTCTGGTGCTAATTTGCAAACCATGAAAATTAGTAGCAATCTCAGCAAGCTTATGCGCCTCATCGAAGATAACCGTATGAAAATTTGGCAAAAGCTCACCAAAACCATCGTTTTTCAAGCGAGAGTCTGCAAAAAACAAGTGATGATTAATAACCACTACATCCGCTTCTTGAGCCCTTTTTCTAGCTTTAGTTAAAAAACAATCTTGATATTCACTACACTCTCTTCCTAAACAGTTATCACTTGTTGACGTAACATATGGCCAAGCTTTGGAGTCTTCACTAACATCTGGTAGTTCGCTGCGTTCTCCAGCGTTTAGTCTAGATATTCGTTCATGGACATACAAAATATCATTCACACACTCAGGGCTTGAAAATCTACCTTCTTTGGCATACATATCTGTGCGATATAAACAAATATAATTAGCTCGACCTTTAAGGTTTTGTACTCGAATAGATAGGCCTAATGATTTAATTAATAATGGTAGGTCTTTGTAGACAAGTTGATCTTGCAAAGTTTTAGTGGCTGTTGATATCAGGGTCTTTTTGCCACTTAATAATGAAGGGGTAAGATATGCATAAGTTTTGCCCGTGCCGGTTCCGGCTTCAGCAACAAGAATTGATTTCTTAGCAATAGCCTCAGCAATAGCTAATGCTAATTCAATTTGCTGGCTCCTGGCAAAAAAACCACCAATAGCGGTGCTTAGTCGACCGCCATCAGTGAGTGAACGCCTGCTTAGCGCTACTAAATTTTCTAATTCAACGCTTATTTTTTCCACTCTCTTTCTAAGTAGTCAACTTTATTTTCAACATCATCCCAAGAAGCTGCGTCTTCTGGCGCATCTTTTTTCTCAGTAATATTTGGCCATTGCTCGGCTAATTCCGCATTGATCTCTAAAAATTGGGTTTGATTTTCTTTAAGGTCATCTTCAGAAACAATTGCGTCAACCGGACACTCTGGCTCACATAGAGCGCAATCTATACATTCATCAGGATGAATAACTAAAAAATTTGGTCCTTCATAAAAGCAATCAACCGGACAAACCTCAACACAATCAGTATATTTGCATTTAATACAACTATCAGTAACAACAAACGTCATGACAACCCCTCATGGATGTAATGAATTAAACTACGCACTCGAAACAAAGATTTCGAACACAACCATATAAAATAAAGCTATGGTAACCTAATTAAACAAATACTTGAAGAAAGCAAATTGAAAACTTAAGCAATACCAGCTATTTTCTCTAAGTATTTTCCTAAACTACCCTTATTTGATTTTAAAACTTTTTCAGCGTTTGCAACTTGTGCATCACGATCTTGAGGACTCGCAAACATCGCAATTATACTCTCAACCAAATCATCTGCGTCACCTCTCCATTCAATTGCATTTTGAGATTTTAATTCCTGACAAATGGATTTTGAATTGTGCATATATGGCCCACAAAAAACCGGCACGCCCATAACAATTGGTTCAAGCACATTATGGCCGCCAATTGGCACAAGACTACCTCCAACAAAAGCATAATCACTTAATTTAAAAAACCCTAACAACTCACCAATGCAATCAAGAACAATCACATCTTCTTCTTGAGTGATTTTCTCATGCTGACTGCGCAAGCCTGTTTTAAAACCTAGTTTTTTAGATAACTCATATACAGCTTTAAACCTTTCTACATGTCTTGGAGCTATTAGTAAAATAATATCTGGGATAGCTTCTTGTAGCTTTTTAAGCCGCTCTAGCAATTGCTGCTCTTCATCATCATGAGTACTGGCTGCGATTAAAATAGGACGATTACGTCCCCAAGCATTTTGTAACTCACTGAAATCTTTTAAATTATCTCCAGGATGAGGTAGATCAAACTTAATATTACCAACTACGCTGACTATTTCAGGTCTGGCGCCTAGTTCCATATATCTTTCAGAGTCAATCTCACTTTGAGCACCAATAAAAGTGAAATTATTTAAAATAGGTTTAAAGAATTTCTTGGTTTTTAAATATTGGATAAAAGCCTTGTCAGATATTCGTGCATTAACCAAACCTAATTTAACTCCTGACAACTTGGCAAAATGTATAAGGTTAGGCCAAATTTCGGTTTCCATAATAATGCCGACCGGAGTATCAATTTTTTTAAAAAATCTCTTCAAACACCATGGTAGATCATACGGAACATATTGATGAGAGACTTTATCCTTAAACTTAGCAATAACTTGTTTAGAACCAGATGGGGTCATAGTTGTTACTAGAACTTTTTTGTTATCTTTTAATAGTTCTTCAATTAATGGCGTTGCAGCAACTACCTCTCCTAGAGAGACGGCGTGAACCCAGACATCTACAGATATTCTAGCACGACTTGCAAGTTCAAATCGCTCAGAAATCCTCTCACGATAAGCAGGATTTGTTTTACTTCTAATGAATAACCTAAGAACAATTAAAGGGACAAAAACATACATAAAAAAAGTGTAAACACGACGCATAAGCAAAAACTCCAGATAATAATATTAGCTTGTAAATCTCAATACCTTAATTTTCCTAGGATTATACACCTAACTTGAATTATAATAAGCCTTTAATTTATATAAATCATAAAGAGCTCTGATGGAAATACATCCACACTTCACTAAAAAAATTTGGTGGGGAAAAATGATTGGTGCATTTTTTGGCTTCCTAATGGGAGGACCAATCGGTGCATTATTTGGAATAATGATCGGTAATTTTTTTGACCGTGGGTTAGTTGAACATTTCTCAAAACCTTTTTGGCATTTCTATAATGAGAAGGATCAAGATACCCAGGCTGTGTTTTTTGAATCTATGTTTTTAATTCTTGGGCATATCGCTAAAACCAATGGTCGCGTGTCAAAACCAGACATAGAGTGCGCTAGCGATATAATGAGCAAAATGAATTTGAAGAAAAATCAAAAAGAAGAGGCAAAAGATCATTTTAATAATGGCAAGAAAAAAGATTTTAATTTGTATAAAACTTTAGACAGCCTACAAAAAGCTATCGGTAAAAAACCAACATTAATCAGATTATTTGTTGAAACCATCTATAATTACATTCGTGAAACAGGAGTATCCTTAAACAAGCTTGAAGTTTTAAACAATATACTAGCTAGTCTAAGAATGGCACCACTTCAACAACAAAGCCACTTTACAGATGAGTTTCAGTGGTATGAAACAAGACAAAGAGCTTATAGAGGTCAGCAGTATTCTAATTACCGTGAACAACAGCAATCGTCATCATCTCAGCAAAATTACAAACCATGGTATGGTCAATCTTTTAACATCGATGATTATTATACAGCTCTAGGATTAGAAACAACTGCTAACCATCAAGAAGTTAAAAAAGCCTATAGGCGCCAAATAAGTCTTAACCACCCTGATAAGTTAATTGCCAAGGGAGGCTCTGAAAAAGAAATAAAAATTGCCAACGAAAAAACCCAGCGTATTCGTAAAGCCTATGAAGAAATTTGTAAATCACGCGGCTGGAAGTAAGTACCGGAGATTTCTCGCTTTGCTCGAAATGACGTGATGACGGGGGATGTGACGTATGACGGAGATACTAAACTAGTATACCCTAATCGAATTTCACGCCTTCTTTTTTGAGTAGCTCGGCTATTTTCCCCGCCATAACTTTATGAGTCATAGTTGAGGGGTGAATTGGATCAAAGAAAAAGAACCCTTCACAACTATCTTTAGGTTTATTTTCATCAACTATTGATGATGCTAAATTTAACATTAAATTAGTTGATAATGGTGCTGCTGGCTCTGACTCGTAACAAGTATCTGTAATATTAGTGAAGCCATATTTACCTGGGTTTTCCATTGCATCAGAAAATGCCTTGTCAGCGTCAAATAAAATCCACTGAACATTTGGATATTTCACTTTTAATTCATCTACATTTTTCATCAAAGATTCATTATGTAACTTTGATGAAAGGGTTAACTCTTTATCAGCGTGAAATAATCTAGCAGCTGGTGATTTACCCATGTCTGGAATATTAATGACCAAAACATGTTTTGCACCTTTCTCAACCAAATATTCTAAGCTTCGTCTAATTCCTGCATTTACCTCTATAACCGTTTCTTTTGGAGTCTCATAAGTTGCTGCAATATAGTTATTAGAACCCATCCAGACAGCAAACAAACTTTTATCATCAGCTTTGTCATGATGAGAAAGAAGATAACTATCAATTTCTCTACTCAATGAGAATAAAATCCCATCTTCATCCGGAGCTCTAGTAGTAATAGCAATCCCTTCATAAGAAACACCTGCCCCACCAAACGCATAGTCGAGCAAGTGATTATTCCAGTTTTTTGGATATAAAGATTTTGCTAAAATTTCAACCCAAACCGGGCCATTACTAAATCTTCCTTTATAATAAGGAGGTGATGGAGGTAGTTGATGTTTAAAATACTCATACAAGTTACCGTTATCTGACAAGCTATCACCAAAAACTACTATTTTGTTTAATGGCGCTGAAAATGCGGCTGTTGAAAATAACAGCCCACCAATAATAACTATCAAAAACTTTTTAAACATCTAAAAACTCCTATGCACTAACTGAAGTTAAATTCAATTGGCGACCACAAACCCAAGCTTTATTTAAAGCATGCATCTTATCTTTACCAATATTCTTTGGCAACCTAACTGTTGAATGATCATCGTGTATTTTCAACCCTGTTATATGCTTGCTTTGTAACCCTGATTCATTGGCAATCGCACCAACAATATTACCAGGCTTAACCCCATGCACACGTCCAACGTCTAGACGATACATTTCTTGTGTAGAGTCATCAAAATCACTTCTCTCATTCTGACGTGGACCTCTTGGCTTGTCAAAACGAGTATTCATTTTAGACTTTTTCGAAAAAGAACCTTCAATCTTATGACGAGGCTCTCTTCGCTCTTCCTTAACAGGAGGCAATGTTACCTGCCAAGGTTTATCTTGGTTTAGCATTAATGCTAATACAGCTGCAACATCAACAGGTGATGCGCCTTCATTTTCTTTCAAATATGTCTCAATAATATTTTTATAAGACGGCAATTGAGCATGCTCCATTCGCTCATTTATTTTTTTCATAAATCGAGCTTCTCGAGCTTGTTGAATCATAAAATTATTTGGAATAGCTGTTTTAATAATTTTTTGCCTAGTATGACGCTCAATAATTGACAGCATTCTTGATTCTCTTGGCGTCACAAATAAAATTGTTACCCCACTTCTTCCAGCTCTACCAGTACGACCAATTCTATGAACATAAGTTTCACAGTCATGCGCCATATCATAGTTTATCACATGAGTTACTCTTTCAACGTCCAAGCCACGTGCAGCAACATCTGTTGCTACCAACACATCAATTACCCCTTGCTTGAACTGGGAAATAATTTTTTCACGCAATGACTGAGTTATGTCACCATGAATCGCCATGGCACGATGCCCTTGAGATATTAATGTATCAGCAACTTGCTCCGTGCTACTTTTCGTTCTAACAAAAACGATAACGCCTTGATAGTCTTCAACTGCCAAGGTACGAAGTAATGCATCTGACTTTTGTGCCTGAGAAGCAAAAATAAACCGCTGCTCAACAGCTTGCACAGTTGCCGTTGCCATTTTAATTTCTACAGATACAGGATCATTTAAGTATTTAGTAGCAATTTGCCGAATTCTAGAAGGCATGGTTGCAGAAAATAAAGCTATTTGTCTCTTTTCAGGAAGTTTGGCCAAGACAGTTTCGACATCTTCAATGAAACCCATTCGTAACATTTCATCTGCTTCATCCAAAACAAAAGTGCTAAGGTTACTTAATTTTAATGTTCCGCGCTCAATATGATCTAAAATTCTGCCTGGAGTTCCGACAACAATTTGCGAACCTTCACGTAATTTTTTTAACTGAGGACGATAATCTTGACCACCACATAACACAGTAACAAGTGATTTACTCTTAAAATATGATCCAAGCTTTTCAATATGCTCGCCAACCTGAATGGCCAGCTCCCTAGTTGGAGCTAAAATTAGCGCTTGTGGCGACTGAATGTTTGGATTTAGGTTTTGTAAAATAGGAATACCAAAAGCCGCAGTTTTACCTGTGCCGGTTTGTGCCAACGCAATCATATCTCTATTTTGTAACATCCAAGGAATTGTTTGCTCTTGAATAGGAGATGGGTTGGTAAAACCTAGATCTGCTATTGATTTTAATATATTATCTGCTAAATTAAGGCTATCGAAAGTTATTTGGTCGCTTGACATATTATTCCTGATAAATCAATGAAAAAACTGGTCAGTATAATATCAGGATTACGCTGCCATTGCACGCTTTATTTTTAAATTATTTGCAAATCTTAGCATCAAATCATTACAAACCACTACAAAAAACCATATAAGCCAACTTCTGACTGACCTACAAGCTTCTTCTCCATATCACAAAAAATGAGCTTACAAGATCTGTATGTATAAAACGAGCGCTTCTAAAGATTGTAACTCAACCTATATTGACAAAATATGGTTGCTTTGGTTTATATAAGTCTTGTTGAGTATTAGTACACCAAATTTATTTTTGAATAATTTATGTCGATTTTTAAGATCCAAACACCAGTCCTGAGTCAAATGGTCGACAAAAATCCATCCAAAGCAGCACCCAGCCTGTTTCTGTCCTTTATACGGCCTTGCATTTACTTTACTTTACTGTACTGTACAGTACTTGCATGATACAATATTGCGTCATGGCGCCCTTATTTTGGGCTTCTTTTTGCAAATATTTTGAGGTATAAAATTATGAAGAATACTGGCAATAAAGTATCAACAATAGAAGAAGAAACTGGGATTAGAGTCACACCTGGAGATGCAGTACCTACAACAGAAGACCGAACAGATATTAGAGTAACACCTATAGTTAATATTGATAGCGACGAAGAATATTATGCGGCTCATCCTCCAGCCTCTAGCTTAATTACACTAAGTTTTATGAATGGGCAAATGGCAAATGCAACCCCTAGAAATCCTAGAAACTGGCAAATGGTTGTTCGTAACGAAGAAGACCAACAAAAAGAAGAAGAAAGTAACAAAGGATGTACAATTTCTTAAACTTCAAATTAAGGGGGTTATATATCATTAAAAAATAAACTCCCTTAATTGATATCATTAGAACACCATTGACTCAAAATATAATTCCTCGACAAACTTCCAAGCAATAGTCTAAGTACGCGATGCAAAATCAAAACCACTTGGATTAGCATTAAATTATCGTAGCTAAAAGAGATGCCTGATTAATGGCATGCTTTGCATCCAACTCAAGTGCCTTATATGCTCCCCCGACTAAATGAACATGAACACCGTCCGCTTTTAGTGCGTCAAAATATGCTCGGCTCTCAACTTGTCCTGCACAAATAATTATACTATCAACAGCCAATACTTTTTTATCTCCATCAACAATGAGGTGCAATCCATCATCATCGATGCGATTATACTTTACACCATGCATCATTTTAACTCGTTGGTTTTTCAAACTTGCTCGACGAATCCAACCTGTGGTTTTACCAAGTCTTATTCCAAGGTGCTCTCTCTTGCGCTGCAATAAATAGACCTCACGTATAGATGGAGAAATTAAAATTGGTTTAACCCCCCCTTTCTGGGCCACAAGTATATCAACACCCCATTTATCGTAAAAATCATCTTCTGTCTGTTCACCACCATGTAATAACCACTCTGCAACATCAAAACCAATTCCACCCGCACCAATAACTGCTACTTTTTGACCTGGTATCTTTTTACCTTCAAGAGCTTCCTGATAAGTCATTACATTTTTATGTTTAATACCAGGAATATCAGGAACGAATGGCTTAACACCTGTGGCAAATACAACATCATCAAATTCTTTTAGTTGCAAAATAGTGGGGGTAGTCTGTAGCAATACCTCAACTTCAAATTTATGTAACTGATATTTGTAATAGTCAATAGTCTTTTGATACTCCTCTTTTCCAGGAATATTTTTGGCAAGATTAAATTGACCACCAATTTCTTTTTCCTTTTCAAACAAAGTTACCCTATGACCTCGTTCTGCCGCTATTGTTGCAAATGCAAGTCCAGCCACACCTGCCCCAACAACTGCAATCCATTTGGACTTGGTTGTTAGCTGGTATACGAGTTCTGTTTCATGACAAGCTCGAGGATTAACCATGCATGTTGCGATTTTATTCATAATCACATGGTCAAGACATGCTTGATTGCAAGCAATACAAGTATTAATTGCCTGTGACTCGCCAAGTTTTGCCTTTTGAGCAAAAAGTGGGTCAGAAAGATACGGTCTAGCCATTGATACCATATCTGCAACACCATCTTTAATTAATGAATTGGCAAGCTCGGGTGTATTAATTCTGTTACTGGTTATAATGGGGATTTTAATCTCTGCTTTTAGGCTTTTACTAACATCTGTATAAGCGCCATTTGGTACCATAGATGCAATAGTTGGTACTTTTGATTCATGCCAACCAATTCCTGTATTTATAATATTAGCACCAGCTTTTTCAACCGCCAATCCAAGCTCAACTACTTCATCCCAACTGCTTCCGTTCTTAATTAAATCAAGCATTGATAGTCTATAAATAACCACAAAATCATCACCAACTAGCTCGCGAATTCTTTTTATAATCTCTATAGGGAACCGCATCCTATTTTGAAAACTACCACCCCACTCATCTGTTCTTTTATTTGTGTGCAAAACCAGAAATTGATTAATGAGATAACCTTCACTTCCCATTACTTCTATACCATCATAGCCCGCATCTTTGGCTAATTTTGCGCACCTTGCAAAGTGTTCAATAGTCTTCAAAATTCGACGCTTAGTCATTTTCCAAGGGGTAAAATAACTTATCGGTGACTTTATTCTGCTTGGAGCAAGAATAAACGGATGAGTGCCATACCGGCCGGCATGTAAGATTTGCAGTACTATTTTACCACCAGACTCATGCACGGTTTTAGTTACAACCTCATGCGATTTCCGCTCGCTTTCAAGGGATAATTTCGCAGAAGATGGCTTTAAAAGACCAGCTCTATCAGGAGAAAATCCTCCTGTTACAATTAAACCAACATCTGCCTGAGCACGCTCTTTATAAAAATTAGCAAGGCGATTTAAATCATTTTTATCGTCTTCTAATCCTGTATGCATAGCCCCCATAACTAGACGGTTTTTTATTCTAGTAAAACCTAAGTCTAGTGGCTGAAAAAGCTCTGGGAAAGGTGTATTGTCAACTACGAGTTCCATTCGATTGACCTCACAAAGTTAAACTACTAGTTTCATGAATATAGTTATTGCAATACCAAATATATTTAAATGAGTTACCTAGCCAAAAGATAAGAAACTATGAGAACGTTTAATTTTAACACTCTTTTTCTGGATAGAATCATCATCTGATTTTAAAAACATTTGCGTATAATATAGCTTGCCTTGACTATCTTGTGCAATGCCAATACCAGTTAGATTATAGTTACCGACAATATTTCTTCTATGCCCAGAACTTTTAATCCAACCGTTGGCAACAACTTCTGCTGTTTTGTAATTATATGCAACATTTTCAGCACCTGCCATAGAGTTAGGGATTTCTTTATGCAAAACAGACATTCTATCTGCAAAACCATCATGACCAAATGGAACGACGTGCTTTGCCATATCTAGACTATGTTGTCTGGCCTCTGCTATCAAACGTTCATTCATAACTAATTTTGGTAATTTGTGTTGAACTCTATATTGATTAATATAGACAAGTATTTCTGTGGCTAAGTTTTGGTTTATGTTGGCATGCGAAGCCATTGGTAAAAGACCAATGACTACGCATAACCCGACTCTAGATCTTCGTAGACTACCTTTAATAATTCTGTTCATAAAACCCTCCACTCTAATTAAACAACGAGAGTTCTAGGTAAGAAGCTCACTATAAAAAAGGATCCTGAATAATAATTGTTGAATTTCTCTCAGGGCCAGTAGATAACATAGAAACTTGGATTCCAAGTAATGATTCTATTTTTTGTATATATGCTATTGCATTTTTTGGTAGATCTGCCATTGCAGTAACATCAGCTGTACATTCAGACCAACCAGGCATTTCTTCATAAACAATTTCAATGCCTTCATAATCCTCAGCATCCTGTGGTGGACTAGTTAAGGCATTACCATTTTTATCTTTGTAAGCCACGGCTATTTTAATTGTTTCTAGACCATCTAAAACATCAAGTTTTGTTAAACATAGACCTGTTAAACTATTAAGCTCTATTGAACGCTTTAACAAAACAGCGTCAAACCAACCACAACGACGAGATCTACCAGTTACTGCACCAAACTCATTACCCTTCTCTCCCAAATGCTGACCAACTTCATCATGCAATTCAGTAGGAAATGGTCCGCCACCAACTCTTGTTGTGTAAGCTTTAGTAATTCCTAATACATAGTCAATGTATCTTGGCCCAAATCCGCTGCCATTAGTAACACTACCTACACACGTGTTAGAGGATGTAACATACGGGTATGTTCCATGATCAATATCTAAATAAACACCCTGTGCTCCTTCAAATAAGATAGCATCGCCACGAAGGCGGTGCTCATGTAACAAGGAAGTAGTGTCTTCTATCATTGGAGCTAGCTCTTTAGCCCATATCAAAGATTGCTCAAGTATCAACTTCTCATCAACTGCTTCTTGATTATAGTAGTTAGTCAATACAAAGTTATGATATTCCATAAGTTCTGACAATTTGGCTGAAAATCTTTCGGGGTGCAATAAATCACTAACTTTTAATGCGCGACGAGCAATTTTATCTTCATAAGCTGGACCAATTCCTCGACCAGTCGTACCAATTGCCGTGCCTTTTTTGCGCATTTCACGGGCTTTATCTAAAGCAATATGGCAAGGTAGAATTAACGGACAAGCACGGCTTATTTTAAGTCTCGATCGAACGTCTATATTTCTACTTTCTAGCTCTTTGATTTCAGATAATAATGCCTCTGGAGATACAACTACACCGTTACCAATATGGCAAATTACATGCTCATGAAGTACACCTGATGGAATAAGACGTAAAATGGTTTTTTCACCATTTATTTTAAGGGTATGTCCAGCGTTATGCCCGCCCTGATAACGAACAACTAATTTTGCATCTTTAGTTAATAAATCAACTATTTTACCTTTACCTTCATCACCCCACTGGGTGCCAACTACTACTATATTTTTAGCCATAATTCACTCGTAAAACGTCATTATACTAGTTTATCTCTTGAAATTCCATATCCTAGCGAGTAAAGCACTAAGTCTACGACTCAAGATACCATTCCAATCCAACAACTACGGATTTTACTCATCTTCATAATCTAAAATATAATGTATAAACTATAAGCCTAGTTAATACACCATAGCATGCGCAGACTTATAAATCTCCGATACAAGAGTTCTGGATATCTCCCAGAGCATCAGCGACACTCTGGAAGAGAAAATAAATTAAGATTTACCACCTTTTACTACCCCATGATTAAAATAGTTGAAAAAGGCACTATTTTGATCTAGAACTAGCATATCATTTTTACTATTAAAGCTATTGGTATATGCCCTTAAGCTTCGGTAAAATGAAAAGAACTCTTTATTTTGACTAAAAGCATCTGCATATATTTCAGCAGCTTTTGCTTGGCTCTTAGCCTTAGTTATTTCACCTTCACTTTTAGCTGTGGCAAGTACAACAACTACTTGAGCATCAGCTTCAGCCTGAATTGCCTCCGCATTTGCATGCCCATCAGCGCGATGTCGATTGGCAATTTTTTGCATGTCCGCACGCATACGCTGATAAATAGCATTACTAGTATTCGCCGGTAGTTCAATACCTTTAATACGAACATCAACTACATGCATTCCTAGTTTTGAAGCCTGCTCTTCAGCTTTATCGCGTAACACATCCATGACATCATCTCGACCACCAGTTACAACATCTGAGATCGTTCTTTTACCAAACTGAGCTCGCAATAATGTATTTAACTGCTGCTCAAGAAGAGTTTCAGCTTTAAACTCATTACCACTCGTCGCTTTAAAGTAACCAGCTATGTTATTGATTCTCCATTTAACATAGTAGTCAACCATTACGTCTTTTTTCTCTTTGGTTACAATTCTAGATGACTTAATGTCAAGAGTTTGAATCCTAGTATCAAAGATTCTAACACTTTCAATAAATGGCATTTTCAAATGAAAACCTGGCGATAAAACTAAAACATCATCTGGTTCTGATGATGCATGAACTATTTTACCTAAGCGTAAAAGTATTGCATGCTGACCTTGATTGATTGTGAAAGTACAAGCCGTGAAAAACAATAGAAGGAAAAAGCCAACTGATGCAAATATTAGTTTAGTTAAATTCATTACGAAACCCTCCCTTCACGTTCCGAAGTTCTGGTTGTAGATCTACCATCAAGTAACATGCCACTACCTTGGCTATTACTACTACTTTTATAATTTTCTGGTTTAAGACCACTTTCAAATGAAGTGCTAGTGCTATTAGCTTGTTGTTGACCGCCAATTATCTTATCCAGAGGTAAATACAGCATATTCCCCGACTTACCATCAACCACAACTTTAGTAGAGCTACTCAAAACTGTCTGCATAGTATCCAAATACATCCTCTGTTGCATAACGTACGGAGCCTTATTATATTCTGGTAATAAAGCCAAGAATTCCGCTGTTTCTCCTTTTGCGCGCAAGATAACTTGCGATGAATAAGCTTTTGCTTCTTCATAAATTCTTTTTGCATTACCTTCAGCAATTGGCACAACGCGTGCAGCATAAGCTCTTGCTTGCTCTTTAAAGCGCTTTTCATCTTCTTGAGCTTTAATCGCATCATCAAATGCGTCTTGAACGTTTTCAGGCGCTCTTGCTGGCTGCGGAGATACGTTTACTATTATGATACCAACCTTGTAGGAATCAAGTATTTTCACTAACGAGTCTTGCATGCTGTTACCCCAAGCATCACGACCTTCAGTTATTAATTGATCAAGAGTTGTGGTTCCAACCACTTGTCGAAGAGCACTAGAGGTTGCCTGACGAAGACTTTCTTCCGGATCAGCAACATTAAACAAATACTCTCTTAAGTCGCCTATTCGATACTGAACAGCAACAGACACGGAAACTAGGTTTTCATCTCTTGTGAGCATTTGCCCAGAGTATGAGTAATCTGCAACTCGAGAAACGTTATATGCTGATTTTGATGAAATAAAACGTGGAATCCAATGTGGTCCAGGACCAACAGTCTTAACGTATTTACCAAACCTTAGAACAACCGCCTCTTCTGCAGGATCAATAATAAATATGCCTGACAAAGCCCAAAGTATTACCGCTACTATTAAAACAAGTCCAATTAAAAATCCACCCCCAGAATCACCATCACCTGGACCTTTAGATTTTCCGCTAGGAATATTAATAAACTTCTTCCGTAGCATGGTCTGAAACTTTTTTAACGCTTCATCTAAGTCTGGTGGTTGATTTTTACCACCCCAAGGGTCTTTATCTTTACCCGGCTCATTCCAACCCATGTATACTCCAACCTTATCCAAGAAACATAGAATTTTATGAGGTCTCATTGATATAAGCAAGTTATCAAAACTTCATAAATGTTCATTTAATGCAAAACAAAGATAAATTGCTTTATTTTTCAATCAGATACATTGCGAAATTAAACTTAAAAAGATAATGATTATAACTTTAAATATTTTAAGTCCCAGACTCCATGCCCTAATTTCTCACCTCTTTGCTCAAACTTTGTGACCGGCCTAGTGTTTGGACGTGAAATGAACTCCTGATTAGGAGCAAGATTCTTAAGCAATGGTTCAGATGACAAAACACTATGCATATGCATTGCATAATCCTCCCAGTCAGTCGCGCAATGAATAAATCCATTCGGTTTTAACTTCATTACCAACAACTTGATAAACTCTGGCTGAATTAATCTACGTTTATTATGTTTCTTTTTATGCCATGGATCAGGGAAGAAAATTTGCACACCAGACAAAGAGTTATCCGGAATATATTTATTTAAAACCTGCACAGCATCAAAATTAACAATACGTATGTTATCTATATTACTATCATGAACATCAGCCGCCAAACGACCAACTCCAGCCACATGAACTTCTATCCCGATAAAATTAGTATCAGGGTTCTCTATAGCCATTTGCAGCAAAGAGGCCCCCATACCAAAACCTATTTCAACTACAATGTCTGCTTTTCTAGAGAACTCGGCTTCTAAATCCCAAGGTTCATCCTCTAGTGGCAAAGAATATTTAGTAAGAAATTCATCAAATCCACGTTGCTGGCGGGGACTCATTCTCCCCGCTCGTAATACAAAGCTTTTAATTGTTCGTCGCATTAGTTAGTCCTGTGGCTTAGTCATAGCTTCAGGATTAACAAATTCGTCGAATTGCTCAGCAGTTAAGAGTCCAAGTTCAATAGCTGCGTCTTTAAGAGATGAACCATCATGATGAGCTTTTTTCGCGATGCTTGCAGCTTTGTCATAACCGATGTGTGGATTTAAAGCGGTAACTAACATTAATGAATTATGTAAGTAATCATCAATAACTTTTTTATTGGCAACTAGACCCTCAACACAAAACTCTTGAAAAGACACACAAGTATCCGATAATAAATTTAGAGAATGTAAAACATTAAAAACCATGACTGGCTTATATACATTTAACTCGAAATTACCCTGACTTCCAGCTACTCCAACTGTTGTATCATTTCCTATAACTTGCGTCGCAACCATAGTCATTGCTTCAGCCTGTGTAGGATTCACTTTTCCTGGCATAATTGATGAGCCGGGCTCATTTTCAGGTAAAGAAAGCTCACCAATACCACATCTAGGTCCAGATCCTAACCATCTTAAATCGTTTGCAATCTTCATTAAAGCGCAAGCAAGCGTTTTAAGTGCACCATGGGTAATTACTAATCCTTCATGGGATGCAAGCTCCATGAATTTATTTTTAGCAGATACAAAAGGCAGGCCTGTGAGCTTTGCTATTTCCGCGGCTGATTTCTTGGCAAATTCAGGATGAGTATTTAGGCCAGTTCCTACTGCTGTGCCTCCTAGTGCAAGCTCGTACAGCTCAGGTAGAACTTGTTCTATACGAACCATACAAGCATCCAGTTGCGCCACATAACCAGAAAACTCTTGTCCTAAAGTAATCGGCACCGCATCTTGCAAGTGAGTACGTCCAATTTTAACAATCTTGTCAAATTCTTGCATTTTAGCAGCTAGACCATCTCGTAGTATGCGCACACAAGGAATAAGTTTGTTTTTTATAGCCACAGCAACAGCAATATGCATGGCTGTTGGAAATGTATCATTAGATGACTGTGATTTATTAACATCATCATTAGGATGAACAGGAGTTTTACTTCCCATTTCACCACCAGACATTTCAATAGCCCGATTAGATATTACTTCATTAACATTCATATTAGATTGAGTACCACTCCCAGTCTGCCAAACATGCAATGGGAAATGCTCATCTAGCATTCCGGTACTAACTTCATCAGCAGCCTTAACAATTAACTCCATCTTGGCTTTATCAAGCTTGCCTAAGTTACAATTGGTTATTGCCGCCGCTTTTTTTAATATTCCAAGCGAGTGAATTACCTCTATTGGTATAAGATCCTGGCCAATATTAAAATGGTGAAGTGAGCGCTCTGTTTGTGCACCCCAATATTTATCAGCCGGAACTTCTATACTGCCCATACTGTCAGTTTCTACTCTAATTTTAGTCATTCAATTTATTCCATGAAAATTTTAAAGATCTATATTAACATAGGCTTAAGCAATACTGTATGATAGAAAAATCTTTAATATTGACATATATCTATGCGCTTAATTCGTATTTACCAAAGTGGAAATCATTTACCGGGGCAGATTATCTCCTTATCTGAGTCAGCAAGTCAACATGTTGGGCGAGTATTACGCATGAGACCTGGCGACAGTCTTAATTTATTTGATGGAACTAACCATGAATACCCATCGACAATATCAGCTATAAACAAGCGTGAAGTTATGGTTGAAATTAATCAAAAAAACTTTGTTAGTCGCGAATCAAATATACAAGTTAACTTGGCTCAGGCAATATCCAAAGGAGACAAAATGGAGTTGGTTGTCCAAAAAGCTGTTGAACTTGGGGTTACAACTATCAACCCTCTTATAACCAAACGTTGCGGCATTAATCTTGATGAAAAAAGAATTAGTAAAAAACAACACCAGTGGCAATCAATAGCAATTGCAGCCTGTGAACAATCCGGTAGAAACCAAGTACCTATTATAGAAAAACCCCTTCTACTCTCTGAATATTTAACCATCTGTCAGGCAGAAAATAAGTTTGTTCTATACCCTAAAGCTTGTAAAACATGGCGAGAATACAAAGGTATAAATAAAAACATAGCATTGCTAATTGGCCCAGAGGGTGGTCTTGATGAAGAAGAAATAACTCAGGCCGAAAAGCATAACTTTCAACCATTAAGCTTGGGGCCAAGAGTTTTGCGTACAGAAACGGCTGCGATTACTGCAATAAGTATTCTTCAAGCAGTTTACGGTGACTTATAAATTTAAAAATTAATATCTAGGGATAAATAATGACTGATTTTAAAGAACAAATACTTGCTGGGATTCCTGATACACTACCTCCAACAAAACCATACGATCAAACTGCAAGCCATGCTCCTAAACGCAAGGACTGCTTAAGTGATCCAGATAAAAAATTGGCCATCCAAAATGCCCTGCGATATTTTGATGCTAGTATGCATCCTGTTCTAGCCAAAGAGTTTGCCGAGGAATTAAAAATATACGGGCGTATTTACATGCATAGGTTTCGCCCAACATATGCCATGCATGCTCGACCTATCCATGAATACCCATATAAATCTGAAAAATCCGCGGCGATTATGGTTATGATTCAAAATAACTTAGATCCCGCCGTTGCCCAGCATCCACATGAACTAATTACGTATGGCGGAAATGGGGCTTCGTTTCAAAACTGGGCCCAATATCTTTTGTGTATGAGATATTTGGCTATCATGACTGATGATCAAACACTAGTATTAAATTCGGGGCATCCATTAGGGCTATTTCCATCTAGTAAAAATGCACCTAATCTTATATTAACCAATGGTATGATGATTCCTAATTACTCTAAAGCCGATGATCTAGAGCGCTTTAACGCTCTTGGAGTAACTCAATATGGACAAATGACAGCTGGCTCATTTATGTATATTGGACCTCAAGGGATTGTACATGGTACAACCATCACCCTTCTAAATGCTGGTCGAAAAATTGCTATTAATAATGAGAGTTTAGCTGGAAAAATATTTGTATCTTCTGGTCTTGGGGGCATGTCTGGTGCCCAAGCTAAAGCTTCTGTAATTGCTGGAGCAATAGGAGTTATTGCTGAAATAAATCCTGAAGTCATACATAAACGTCATTCGCAAGGTTGGGTTGATGAGGTTTTCAGTGATTTAGATCTTTTAAATAAACGCATCGAGAAAGCTCGTCTTAATAAAGAAGCAGTATCCATTGCATATCTTGGAAATATTGTTGACCTATGGGAGTACCTAGCAAAAAACAAAATAAAAGTTGAGCTAGGCTCAGATCAAACATCACTACATAATCCATGGTCAGGCGGATACTACCCAGCAGACCTGCGATTTGAAGATGCTAAATCTCTTATCGCAAGTGATCCAGATCTCTTTAAAAAATACGTTCAAAAAAGTTTAATTAGACAAGTTGCGGCAATTAACCAACTATCTGAAAATGGTATGTACTTCTTTGATTATGGTAATGCCTTTTTGCTCGAGTCAAGCCGCGCAGGTGCAGATATTATGAAAGATAGTGATGATTTTAAATACCAATCTTATGTACAAGATATCATGGGCCCTATGTGTTTTGACTATGGCTTTGGACCATTTCGCTGGGTTTGTTCATCTGGGCTAGATAAAGATTTAGACACGACTGACAATCTTGCAGCATCGGTTCTCGAAGATCTTGCCTTAAATGCACCTAAAGATATATCTAAGCAACTAAGTGACAATATTCATTGGATAAAATCTGCAAAAGAAAATAATATGGTCGTTGGCTCAAAAGCTAGAATTTTATACGCTGATGCACAAGGTAGAATAAAAATAGCCAAAGCATTTAATAAAGCAATTAGAGAAGGTAAAATATCTGGGCCTATTATTTTAGGAAGAGATCATCACGACGTATCAGGTACGGACTCTCCATATCGAGAAACATCAAATATCTATGATGGCTCACAATTTACAGCAGATATGTCAATACAAAATGTCATCGGTGATGCTTGTCGAGGAGCAAGCTGGGTCTCTATTCATAATGGCGGTGGTGTAGGTTTTGGTGAAGTTGTCAATGGCGGCTTTGGGATGGTTATCGATGGTTCTAGTGATGCTGACCACAACATAGAATCCATGTTGTTTTGGGATGTTAACAATGGCATTGCCAGAAGAAGCTGGGCTAGAAATACTGGTGCAATGGAAGCAATCAAAAGAGCCATGTTAAATGAACCCAAATTATCTGTCACAATGCCTAATTTAGTTGATGATGCTATTTTGGAAGAGCTTTCCATGTTATAATCTGTTTTATATTTTTACAAGAGATTTTAAAACAGTGATCGCATTAAACTCCGTAGGAATGACCTTTGGTCTTAAATTGCTATTTTTTGATGTTAACTTAAACCTTAACAGCGGTAACTCATATGCCCTAGTTGGAGCAAATGGTTGTGGAAAGTCAACTTTTTTTAAACTTGTTACCGGTGAAGAAGAACTAAGTTCCGGTGATATTGTAATCCCCAAAGATGCAACTATTGGCTGGCTCAAACAAGATCAGTTCAAATATGAAGACACCCCTATTCAAGATATAGTCTTACAAGGCAAAATGGGGCTTTGGGAAGCTCTTCAAGAAAAAGAAGAAATTCTTTCATCAGAAGACTGGGATGATGCTAAAGGATTAAGGTTTGGTGAGCTTGAGGAAACAATTTTCCATTATGATGGCTATAACGCCACAACTGAAGTAGCACGCATTCTAACTGGACTAGGTGTTGCTCCCGAGTATCACACAAAACCATTAAAAGAGCTCTCTGGTGGATATAAGCTGAGAGTTTTACTCGGAAAAACACTCTTTCAATCTCCATCAATTCTTCTCTTAGATGAGCCAACAAACCATTTGGATATTGTATCCATCAAATGGCTTGAGGATTACCTAAAATCTACTTTTAAAGGATTACTCATATTTATATCTCATGATGTGGAGTTCATAAATAACGTTGCAACTTCAATCCTAGATATAGATTACGGTGAAATAAGAAAGTACCCAGGCCAATACGATAAGTTTTTAGCTGAAAAAGCATTAATTCAAGAGCAAAAAAGCATTGAGAAAAAAAGTGCTGAAGAAAAAGTTGCGCATCTTCAAAAGTTTGTTGACAGATTTGGTGCTAAAGCATCAAAAGCTTCTCTTGCCAGATCAAGACAAAAAATGATTGATAGGATTGAAATACCTGATATAGTGAATTCTTCAAGAGTTTCGCCAACTTTTACTTTTACACCAAAAAGACCATCCGCAAAATCTGTTTGCAAATTACAATCAATCACTAAGTCATTTAAAGGCAAACAGCTATTTAAAAATTTCAACTATGAAATTCACCGACAAGATAAAATTGCAATACTCGGTGTTAATGGCCGCGGTAAGTCAACCTTAATTAAAATTTTAATGGGGATAGTTAGCGCTGATGAAGGAGACTTTACTTGGGGTAATGAAGTAAAAATAAGCTATTTCTCTCAAGACCATCATGAACTATTAAACCAATCTCAAAGTGCTCTAGATTGGTTACATGATAATGTATCAGGCACAAATGATCAGCAAGTACGAAAAATGCTTGGTCAAATGCTATTTACAAAGGACGAAGTTCATAAAAATGTTTTATCCTTAAGTGGTGGGGAATCAGCACGGCTGCTACTTGCAAAGGTCATGCTCGATGCACCGAACGTCTTAATCTTAGATGAGCCAACCAATCACATGGATATAGAAACAATAGAAGTATTAGCAAAAGCTTTAGCTAAATTTACTGGTACGATTATATTTGTAAGTCATAATCGCTACTTTACCCAAAAGATAGCTAATCGAGTTTTATACTTTACTGAAGGCAAAGGTTTAAGGGACTTTAAAGGTCGTTACTCAGAAATGGAGCTATAAACTCCTATACGATTTTCACCATCTCTATAGTTTACATAAATTGATTTTGCGACGCTAAAACTAAAATATACTAGGGTCTGTTGACGATTGGGGTGCGAGTCAACAGACCCTAGTCTAAGCTCGCAGAATCACCAACTCCAAAAGCACAGTTATTCCTCTAAAAACAACCACCCCAAGATTATTCTTACATCATTTCAAGAGATATCTTACACGTTAATAATCCTTTGTATCTATCCTACAGTGTGTCAAAAAGGTAAACTTCTCCTAGTACAGAATGATAGGGATTATCTGACAGGATGTCATAAGAGATGTTTTTTTGTACGGGAAGACGATAAGGATTATCGGACAGGATGTCACAGAAGGATTTATTGTAAGGGATGATAGGGATTATCTGACAAGGATGTCATAGAGGGATTTATTACAAGGATGATAAGGATTATCTGACAAGATGTCACAGGAAGATTTAGTGTAAGGGATGATAAGGATTATCTGACAGGATGTCACTATGATAAGTAGGTCTGTAGATACGCTGGATATTGCAGGCCTACTGAAACGAATTATTTTGCAGGACGCAAGGCAAAGGATTTGCACCGCTGCAGGGAAGCAGCACTTTTACAATATTAGTAAAAGGTTTTTTTATAACCTATAACCACTTCTTATGCTTGAAATACTTAAAAGGCGCCCAAGCCGCAAAGAACATTAGTCCAATTGCAACCGCATACCCGTATCGCCAAGAAAGCTCTGGAATAAACTTAAAGTTCATACCATAAATACTTGCTATCAAAGTTGGGGGAAGAAAAATAACCGCCGCCACCGAAAATATTTTAATAATATTATTTTGTTCAATACTAACCAACCCCAAAGTTGCATCTAACAAAAAGCTTACTTTGGTAGACAGAAAGTGAGTATGATGACTTAGAGAAAGAATATCTTTACGTAGAGTTGCAAGTTTAGCCTTGTTATCTTTATCTACCCTGCCCCCCGCCACTTGCGTTAAATATGCAACAAGGCGGTTAAAGGTAACTAAACTCTCCTGAGTTTTAGTATTTAAATCACTACTAGCAGCTATTTCTTGCAATAACTTCCGATAATCTCGACTACCCTCTGTATCACGGGCATGAAAAATTTTCTTTGAGAACTCATCTACCCCATGGCCAATGTACTCCAAAATATCAGCTAGCCTATCAACAGTTACCTCAAGTACCTCGATTAATAAACCAAGAGCATCATCATAGGTATGTCCCATTTTCTTAACTCGAGACTTAAATAAAACAAAGGAACGTGGTTCAATATAACGGATAGTAATTAAATGATTTGCAGTTAGAATAAACGTAACTGGATCAAGTGTTGGGTTAGGAGAATCTGAATCTGAAATCATAGCCGCCGTCATGAATAAAGTATCATTTTCAACATACAATCGACTGGATAACTCAATCTCGACCATTTCGGCTCGAGAGGGAATTTTAAAACCTAAATATTCCTCAATAGCTGTATATTCCTGTGCAGATGGAGAAACCATATCGACCCAAATAGAGTCTTTAATTAGTTCCGCATTATCACTATCAATATCACCTTGCTGAAATCCATGTTTATTTAAAAAAGTCAGCATAACCAAGCTCCTTGCCTGCAAGTTTTTAGTAAAAATCTCTGTATTAAATTAGTTGTACTTTAGTTAATATACGAAATACAATTGAGCATTTCAATTTAAATAAATTTTACTGGATAAAATAATCACACAGGAAGAGGGACTATGAAGAAAATATGGATAGCAGCAACCTTTGATACTAAATTCATAGAAGCTAATTACTTAAAGGATTTACTCTTAGAATTAAACCTACCAGTAATGACCGCAGACATTTCAACATCAACAAACCATAATTTTTCAACAGATATCAGCGCTAAGACTATCGCGAGTTTTCATGAAGAAAGCATTGAAAAAGTATTTTGTGGTGATAGGGGAAAATCTGTTAGCGCCATGGAATCTGCTTTCACAAAATTTGTATTATCTAGAAATGATATTGGAGCAATAATTGGTATTGGTGGCTCAGGAGGAACATCAATAATAACTCCAGCCATGCAGGCCCTGCCAATTGGACTACCAAAAATAATGTTGTCAACTATGGCTTCAGGAGATGTAAGCAACTATATCGGCGCTAGTGACATATCTATGATGTATTCTGTAACTGACTTTGTCGGTTTAAACAGTATTTCAAGAAAAATTCTTGCCAATGCTGCAGGGGCAATTTCTGGAGCATTCATCCAGTCAAGCAAAAAAAACATCATCACAAATGATAGAGAAGCAATTGGCATTACCATGTTTGGGGTCACAACAGCTTGTGTCCAACAAATAAAAGAACGTTTGGATAAGCATTATGATTGTATCGTCTTTCACGCTACAGGTACTGGCGGACAATCAATGGAAAAATTATTAGATAATGGTTTTTTCAAAGGTATCCTCGATATAACGACAACTGAGGTTTGTGACTACATGTTTGGTGGCGTTCTAGCTTGTAGTGAAGATCGATTTGGTGCAATAGCTAGAACTAAAAAGCCAGCTGTAATTTCCTGCGGCGCACTTGATATGGTGAATTTTGGGGCGATCTCATCTATTCCTGATAAGTACAAAAAAAGACTATTATACAAGCATAACTCTGATGTTACATTAATGCGTACAAACCCAGAGGAAAATCATCAAATCGGCGAATTTATCGCAAATAAACTTAATCAGTGTCAAGGGCCAATCCGCTTGATAATACCTGAAGCAGGATTATCTGCATTAGATGACATAAATATGCCTTTTTGGAACCCAAAAGCCAATGAAGCGCTATTCTCATCACTAGAAAAAAATCTAATTCAAACAAATAACCGCAAAATAATTCGCACACCATCCCACATAAACTCTCAAGAATTTGTAGATGTTGCTCTTAAACAGTTTGCAGAAATAATGATTAATGAAAAAGCCAATCAAAAGGAATTAGAATGCCTAAATTTAACCGAATAGAACTCTTAAATAAATTTCACAAAATGATTCAAGAAAAGCGCCCTATCATCGGCGGAGGAGCCGGTACTGGTTTATCTGCTAAATGCGAAGAAGAAGGCGATATTGATCTTATAATTATATACAATTCGGGGCGATATAGAATGGCTGGTCGCGGATCACTTGCTGGTTTACTTGCTTATGGAAATGCTAATGAGATTGTCCTTGATATGGCAAATGAAGTTTTACCTGTAGTTAAAAGCACTCCTGTTCTTGCAGGAGTAAATGGTACAGACCCCTTCTGCCTATTTGATAACTTTCTCGATAAGCTACAAGAGGTTGGTTTTACAGGCGTACAAAATTTTCCGACTGTTGGCTTAATTGATGGCACATTTAGAGCTAATCTTGAAGAAACTGGGATGGGATATCAACTTGAAGTAGACATGATTAATATGGCTCATAATAAAGGACTACTCACAACTCCTTATGTTTTCGATGAGTCACAAGCAATTGCGATGACAAATGCTGGCGCAGATATAATTGTGATTCACATGGGTCTTACAACTGGCGGAACAATCGGTGCAAATACAGCGCTAAGTTTGGAAGATTGCTCTAATCGCATCAATAGCATAGCCGATGCAGCAATGAATATCCGTGACAATATAATTATTCTGTGTCATGGTGGACCAATTGCTAGACCAGAAGATGTTATGTATATATTGCAGTCATGCAAAAACTGTCACGGTTTTTTTGGAGCAAGTTCAATGGAAAGACTTCCTACAGAACAAGCTATATCAACGCAAACAAAGGCGTTTAAAAACCTACATTTATAAAAGGAGATTTATGATGTCCCACACTGTACACACTACTGAAATTATTAGCGCTCCTGTTGAGAAAGTATGGAAAATAATGCGTGACTTCAATGGGTTAGCAACATACCATCCGGCTATTAAAAATAGCATCATTGAGGGAGCTGACCAATCAGAAAAAATCGGTAGTATTCGTCACCTTACACTAGCTGACTCAGGTTTTGTCCGAGAAGAGTTGCTAATGTTTGAAGATAAAAAATATACTTTTGCATATTCCATACTCGAAAGCAGTTTGCCTATTGAAAACTATACCGCTTGTGTAAAGCTAACACCAAGTTCAACCAATAAACAAACAATTTGTGAGTGGTGGGCAGATTTTGACGTAGTAAATGCGGACCGTGATGAAATAGTCGAATTAATAGCAACTGGAGTTTTTAAAGCTGGATTTATGGCTGTTGCGGAGAAAATTGCCCAAATGGCAGAAATAGCTTACCACTAACTTTTTTAAAATGAGGTAAAACAATCAGTGATACAAAAAACAACAAAAAGCCGGCTATTATTTCAATCGGTTTTTGTCTTGGACTTTTATTGTTGCCCACATGATTCCATTACGACATAAATAGCATTTATATCTTGCAACAGAGACGATTATTTGATATAAAATGCAACCTATTATGTTTGACACTTTGGAGCGACATTATGTCACGAGTATGCCAGGTTACTGGAAAAAGGCCTATTACTGGTAATAACGTATCACACGCTAATAACCGTACTAAAAGACGTTTTCTTCCTAACATCCAAAAACATCGTTATTGGGTTGAAGCTGAAAATAGATTTGTATCCCTTCGTTTAAGTACTAAAGGAATGCGAATTATTGATAAGCTAGGAATTGAAGCTGTATTAAAAAAATTACGCGCTAATGGCGAAAAAATTTAATTAAAGGGGAACTATTGTGGCCGCCGTCACCGTTAAAGTAAAAATGGAGTCCAGTGCTGGAACTGGGTACTATAAAACAACAACCAAGAATCCTCGTAACCATCCTGAAAAAATGGAGCTTATGATGTATGATCCTGTGGTTCGTAAACATGTTCTTTTCAGAGAAAAGAAAGTTAAATAATCAAAATTTATTTGGATATTTAACTAACTAATGCAAATAGCTAGTCTAAACTGTGTTATATATACATATAAAATCTATACTGGTTACAATAGTCAAACTATACTAGTTCAGAACTAGTCAACTATTGTAACTGGTGTTTTGTTTATTCCATATATAAACTGACTTAAATAAGAAATGGAGAGCATTATGAAAATTAATTTCACAGGTCACGGTGTAGATGTCACGCCGGCGCTACAATCATTTGCAGAGGAAAAGTTTCATAAACTAGAAAAACATTTCAGCCGAATTACAGCAATTCACGTTACTTTCAGCGTCCAAAAACACAGACAAATTGCTGAAGCAACTATCCTTGTGCTCAAAAATGAGTTACATGCTAGTTCTGAATCTGATATAATGTACACAGCTATTGATTTATTAGTAGATAAATTAGATAAGCAGCTTATTAAGTATAAAGAAAAAATGAGTGATCACCGCGAATAAAAAGTGCTGAGAATATTTTTTTCTATAGAGTAAGCTGTAGTTAATTCATCTCTATAGCACCACTGTGATACAGCAATAATTTTTAATAAATGTATAGTTTAGCTAAAGTTATTGTTAATTTACAGTGGTCAAATAAGTCCAACTTAACATTACAATTATATTCTATTACGGCTTTAATTATGACATTTCATGATATCCTAAATACGAATAATATATGCATTGACTCAACTTCAACGAGTAAATCTGCAGTATTACTTGGTATTAGTAAACTTCTAAATTGCTGCTTCCCTGAATTAAACCATCAAGAGTTATTCCAAGCATACTGGGAACGAGAAAACTTAGGTAGCACAACTATTGGTCACGGGATTCTTATTCCTCACATATGTCTTCCATCGATTAATTCAACTTACGCTTGTTTTGTAAAGCTAGATAACCCGGTTAACTTTGATGCAGATGACAAGCAACCTATTGATCTGGTTTTTGGCCTAGCATCATCAATAGTTGACCCTGATAAGCACTTGCAACTATTATCAAGAATAGTAACCATTTTTAAAGATCCAGAATTTGTTACAAAATGTCGTAGTGCGGATACTACTACGGATTTGTATAATCTACTAACCAAGGAAACGGTCACTTAACTATGAAAGAATTAAAAGTAACTATTATCAATAAGTTAGGTTTGCACGCACGCGCATCTGCCAAATTCGTATCTACAGCGGGACGATTTCAAAGTAAACTAGATGTGACTAAAGAGGCCAAAACTATCAATGGTAAGAGCATAATGGGGGTTATGATGCTTGCAGCTAGTAAAGGTAGTGAACTTCTGCTGGCGGTTGATGGTCCAGATGAGGATGACATGATGAACGCGATTGTTAATCTTATCAATAATAAATTCGGTGAAGGCGAGTAGCCTAGCTTCCACTCTTTTAGAATTTTTTTAAAGACGTCGTTGCGAAGTGCGCGGCACTAAAGCAATCCAGATCGATGTTTTTATGAAGAACGATCTGGATTGCTTCGCTAACTCTCGCAACGACGAATTTTATTGCAAATAAATGTTCAAAATTTAGATGCGATTGCCCTGATATGATGATTTTGCTTCACAAGTTAAGAGTCTGTACCATGATGTAAGTAAAAAACTAAGACATCAGACTCCATCAGTTCAAACAAGAGACGAACAAAATAGTCCTTTTAAATTGCAACCAGCACCCCAAAGAATGGAAAAAAGCAAGCAGAAGAAGAAAAAGTAAGAGAAGATGAAAAATTAAAACCACCTAAGTGTGGTAGATGTAGCAGGGAACATTTTGGGTTATGCCCTCCAAAACCATAACTAGAGTATATGCGGAAATGTCATTATCAAGAAAAACTACCAGATAAATTACCGACACTCCACATTTGAGAACATATCGTCCAATGGACTTCAAAACAATTTCAATATAACAACAAATGTTTCTGCTCGGCTAGACGTTACTTTTTCTTCCTGGCGCGCCGAATAGCTTGGCGCCTTTTTCTAACACGCTGCAGCGCAATCAATGTTTTGACTGGTCCTGAAGATGCATAAGCAAGAGATGCAAGGAACAAGACTAGTGATGGATTAGCCGCAATTGCTACAAAAAGCAAAACTATGACCAAAACATACATAAAAGGAATTTTACCCTTTGCGTCTAACTCTTTAAAGCTGTTATAACGAATATTGCTCACCATTAAAATTGCACACGCTAAAGCGACAATTGCGGCAAGTATAGAAATAAGAGGCTGCAAAACCCAGCCATTGTGCGTACAAAGCCATGCAAATGATGCCATCAATGCACCTGCAAGTGTACAGCTTAACCCTTGAAAATAACGCTTATCAGCCGTTTCAATCTGCGTATTGAATCTTGCCAGTCGCAAAGCAACCGCCGCTGTGTAAATAAAAGCTACCAACCACCCTACTTTTCCAAGCGTGTGTAAGGTCCAACTATAAAACAATAATGCAGGTGCAACCCCAAAAGTCACCATATCAGATAGGCTATCGTATTCAGCCCCAAATGATGTTTGGGTATTAGTCATCCTGGCAACTCTACCATCCAATCCATCTGCCACCATGCCAATAAAAATAGCAATAACAGCGGTCTCATAATGAGCCTGCATGGAGGCAACAATTGAATAAAAGGCTGCAAACAGACTACCCGTTGTAAACAAATTGGGTAATAAATATATTCCTGAACGGCGAGTTTTGGCTTTCACTAATTAAATCCTAGTAATGTACGACACAATATCCTACCATATTAGGGTAATTTTTCAATATAATTGAACCAAACACTGGATATTAAACGTCCCTATGCAGAATAATCTTAGATATAAGAAGGCTAAACAAATAACCCTAATTGGCGGGTTAATTAATATATTGTTAGGATTGGCAAAAGTTATAGGTGGAATAGCTTTTCATTCACATGCTCTAGTAGCTGATGGAGTTCACTCTTTTTCAGACCTATTCACTGACGGGATGGTTCTACTTGCCTCAAAATATGGCAGCCAAGAAGCTGACGACAATCATCCTTATGGGCATCAAAAAATTGAAACAGCGGCAACATTACTACTAGCTATGTTACTAGTTTTAGCAGGTTTTGGTATAGCTTGGGACTCTATCGATGTAATTCTAGAACATCGAGAAAGCGCACCAAGTTTTTATTCTTTGCCAATTGCTCTGATTTCAATTATTGCTAATGAATTATTATTTCACGCAACAAATAAAGTTGGTAGAGAAATAAACTCCCCTCTTCTAATAGCTAATGCATGGCACCACCGTTCAGATGCTGCATCTTCTGGTGTTGTTTTACTAGGGCTTACAGGGGCCTTATTTGGATTCAAACTATTAGATCCAATTGCCGCTATTATTATTGGGGCAATGATAATAAAAATGGGTATATCCTACGGATGGAATAGTGTTAAAGAATTAGTAGATACGGGCATAGGTAAAGAAAAAACTCTAGAAATTGAAAATATTAGCAAAAGTGTCAATGGTGTTCAGCGTATCCATCAACTTCGAAGTAGAATGATGGGCAAAGATATATTCTTGGATGTGCATATTTTAGTATCTCCATACATATCAGTATCTGAAGGACATCACATAGCTCAAGCCGTTCATCATAAATTGATGAACGGCATAAAACAAATCAAAGATGTTACAATCCATGTTGACCCTGAAGACGATGAAGTCTGCTCACCATCCCTGATGCTGCCTAGTCGCCATACACTTGAAGAGTTAATGATAAATAAGTGGCAAACTAACTTCCCAGCAATCAAGTATTGGACCATTCACTATTTAGATGGGAAAATATCTATCGACTTAGTAATTGATAAAAACTTTGAACAATGGAAAAATTTATCAGATCAGATAAAAAATGACATGCTTGTAGAGCCAAATATTAGTATAATTAATTTCTTAACAAACCAAGAAAAGTTGTCTGCACAAAAAGACAGTTAAAATCTTAATAACTATGGCTAAATTACAGCACTGAGGAACAACATGGTAGGCGGAGATTTAAAGTTATTTTTTTCACTTAGTATTTTTATTGTCATAATAATTGCTGGATGGTACCCGTTCAAAAAGCGCCTTAAAAACGACCATGCTGATTTCCCAATAGGAGAAACACTAGCAACAGGTGTTTTTTTAGGTGCAGCATTACTTCATCTGCTACCTGAAGCAGATTCTATGCTTAATAAAATGGGGTACAAATACCCTTTTGCCTATTTATTGTGTGGGCTAACCTTCTTAATTTTTTTATGGTTTGAGCATTTGGGCAAGGAACTATACCAGCATAAAAATAGCCAACACCCCTCCTTCGCACTTCTTGCTTGGATCATGCTATCAATTCATTCATTAGTCTTGGCTACAGCGTTAGGGTTTAGCGATAATTACTCCATAGCTATTATGCTCTATTTAGCAATTATAACTCATAAATGGGCAGAGAGTTTTGCAATATCTGTACAGCTAAATAAAAGCTCACTTCCTAATAAAATAAATGTTATTCTTTTTACAGTATTTTCACTAATGACTCCCGTTGGTGTATACCTAGGTTGGTATCTTGAACATGAATTTACAACCAACTCCATGGTTGATCCTATTTTAGTTTCCGTATCAGCAGGAACATTTCTATATCTAGGAACCTTACATGGCTTGGAGAGATGTGTGATGGTGCAAAGATGCTGCAACTTAAAATATTTTAGTTTTGTTATTATCGGATTTCTATTAATGGCATCTGTCGCGCTTTATACCTAAAGTAACGATTATTAACTCAACACACACGCCAGACTTGAAGTTGATTTTTAAAGAATTAGAACTAACAGACGGTGTTTCATTTCTAAAAGGTAACCACTTTCCTGTGCAACTAATAAAAAAGTTTTCAAAAACGACGATGGTAGCGAAGGAATTCTTAACCGGTAGATATAAGTTGTTTCTGCGTTGTCTCAGGAGTCTAGATCGTTGCCGTATATTTTTAGCTTTTTATTTAGATGAAAATTTTATATTCACCACTTGAATTCTTATATTTAAAACCAATATAAAAAATATGAGAAGCAGGGCAAACGCATCTTATGTTGCAAATTAAACTCAAATATCGTCATTGCGAGCATCGCGAAGCAAACCAGATCGGTGTTTTAATAAGGTATAGATCTAGGTTGCTTCGCGATGCTCGCAATGACAAATCTTTTACTGAAAGGGTGTTAAAAACTCAGATGAGGTTGCCCTGATATGAGAAGTTTTTTAATTAAGAATAGGAGATAATTATGACTAAAAGAAGTAATTTAACTTATAACCAAGATGATCTTCATTTTCCTATATTAACATTCCGGAACGATTTAGAGCATCTTTTTGATGACTTTTTTAGAAGAGACAGGTTATCAAAAAATCATTCTTCTTTGCCAAAATGCAATATATTTGAAACTCAAGAATCATATAATATCGATGTAAGACTTCCAGGCTTATCCGCCAAAGAGGTTGACCTATCATTGCATGATAATATTTTGACAATTAAGGGTGAGCATTTAGATGAAAATAAGCAAGATGATAAAAACTATCATTTAAGAGAATTCTCATCTCAATCATTTCAACGTTCTTGGGAGTTACCAGCGAATGTTGACAAAGATAAACTAACTGCTTCTTTTGAGTCAGGAATTATTAAAATTGAGCTTCCTAAGAAACATGAGGAAGCTTCTGTAGTGAAAATTAATATTAAAGAGTAATGTCTAATGATGTGCATCGTTTTAAAGTAAGTAAAAGTTAAATTGCTTTTAATTTTCAATATTATTTAAGACTATGCACATCTTAGATTCTAATTTAGATATAAAATTATTATGGAGAAAAAGTCATGACGGTGAAAAGCTATTTCTTTAAGGGAGTTTTTTTATTTTTTATGATTGCTATAACAAATGTTAGTTTTGCAAATGAAGCACCTGTTAAGGAAAACACAGGAGTTTCAACTATTCAAATATATGAATCAGAAGATGGAAATAAAGTTATTGAGAATGCAAAGGCCACGACGCCTTTCATAAAAATTTACCAAAAAGGAGACTGGATTAAAGTTGGTAATCCAGAAAATGGAAATGTTGGCTGGATTAATCATAAGCAATATCAAAAAGCTATGTCTGAATTTAACAAGCCGGATATTCAAACTATTTTTATTTCTAAATCAGTAAATGCAGACAATAAGCCACAGGTTAATATTATTGCTTATAAAAATGGTAAGCCCGTTTCGAAAGAAGTGGCTGACGAACTTTATAAAAAATTTAAACATCAAGAAGATCTGCAAAATAAAGCATTTGAAGATTTCAATCATAAAATGCTAAACCAATGGCACGGAAAGTTCTATAGGTTATTTTACCAAGATCCTTTTTTAAATTTACCTTTATTTCTAGTAGATTGATAATATAAGTTAACAATATAGACTCTTCTTCATGTAGACAATAAAATTACAATCATCCCAAATGATATTGTTAGAGAACATGAAGAAGAGCCAGGGCAAGAGCATCAAAGTCTAAATTCATGGCCATTTGATCAATATTAAACAAAGTGGATTGGATAAGGGGTATCCTCTAACAATAGTTTTAGTGAATTGTTACCATCAGCTGAAAACACAATATTCCCCTACCTCCGCCTACTTGGTCCGACTTGTTCGGACCATTTAGGGAATTTTAAAATAAATCTGGCTAGATACCCTGCATAAAGCAAGGTAAGTAGGGGTATGGCGTCTCATTAGTGCAGTGGTATCCTCTAACAAGAGTTTTAGTGAATTTGTACCACCAAATGAAAACACAACACTTCTTCCCTACCTCCGCCTACTTGCTCCGACTTGTTCTGACCATCTATATAATTTTAAAATAAATCTGGCTGATATCCTGCATAAAGCAGGGTAAGTAGGGGGAGTGGGTAGTGACGCCGCTTAAGGCAGCGCCGTTAGGGATTGGCTCAACATTTTAATAGAATGTTTTAATCTGCTGGTTTTTGAACCCTAAATTTACTGGTCTTGTCTACGTGCCGTTCTTCTTGCACGGCACCAGAATGTTGGACGTTTGATTGTATTATATAGTTTCACAACCCATGCATCATGGGATTACCCCTGTGAATACATAAACCATGATACTAATATAGATTACATTGAGTTTCTCTGTGTAGAGTCATCATTAACTTTGTACTCATCATCATCAACACTCTTATTCTCATCCATTTTTAAGTTTGCTAGTCTATCTTTGACATTATCTTCGCCTTTATGCTTTTCTGATATTTTTTCACGAGATTGGTTATGAGTTGCTATTTTAGCTGCTACTTCTTGCTCTATCCCACCAAGACCAACAGCTTTTAATACATCAGATGCAGGTTTTTTATCAAAATTTTTCTTCTCGTCATCACTCCCGCTTACAGAAAACTTAATCTGATCAGGGCTATATCCCTTTAGGCGAGCTGCTTTGTATGCAGCAGAAATTGACATATTGCGGTTGCTTTCAATTTTATGATCAATTGTGAGTGTAATAGAAGATGTGTCGCGGTCCAGAGCCTTAAAATTATCAACTAAGGCTTCCCAGTTTAGTTCCTGGGCTTTCTCCCAATCTTCATCACTTTGAAACATTTGCGCTGGTATATCAAAGCCGGCTCCAGTGACTTCACCGTTAGTCTCTTGTAGATTTATAACCGTACCATACTCAGTTTTTTGATGATTTAATTTTTTAGTTCCAAAAAGCATTCCGGATACTTCTACATTTTGTAGATCCTGTAATTTTTTACCTTTTAAAAATGCGGCTCGATCTTCCTTGTCATCAACAGGAGTACCGCCTACAGTTGCAGATACTTGTGGTCCTGTGCCTATATCATAACCCCTGTTTTCAAGTCGCTCTAGGTAATTTATTTTTAAGAGCAGGTCCGCTTCCACCCTCTCTTTTTCTCGTTCTAATTTATCATTCATACCTATAACTGCTGGGATCTCTTTGTCGTCTTTTTTAGATGCTGGAGTTCCTTTGAAGTATTTATCTAAATCTGCTTCTGCTTTGGCGTATGAGCTATCAACGTGCTTTATCATTTGCTCTGCTTTGGTAGTTATTTGTTTGTCGATTTTTGCTTTGTTGTCTCCGTATTTATTTGTATCTATACCACATATTTTGGCGAATAATTCTTGTTGTTCTGTAAGGATTACATCTTCTTTTTTAGGTATAAAATGTTCTCTTATATTGGCTTCGGCATCCTTTCTCTCAGCTTGGAGAGCAGTTTTAGATTCATCCCTAAGTTGCTTAAATGCATTAATTATTTGTTGAGGCCTATGAAATTTATCGCTGTTACTTTTTATTTCATCAGACAAGGCAATTAGCTTACCTTGCACCCCATCTTTACCGCTTAGTGTACTTGGAGGAATTACAACACTTCCAATATATCCTTGTACCGCTTCTACATCATCTTTCATTTCTGGGGTGTTTTCTAAAGATTCCGATATACCCTTACCAAGATCACCAAATTTTGATAAATCAACAGCTGTTGGTTGTCCTGCCTCGCCAGTTCTTGCAATATGCTGCGTTGCTTTTTCCATTTGTTTTGAAGCACTAAGAGCATATTTTTGATATTTCTCTAGATCGTAGCTCTTCTCATATTTTGTTAGTTTATCATCCACATGGTCAGGATTGTAAGATTCTATATCTAGGTTAGTTTCGATAACTTTCGCGAGTCTACCAGAGATTGAGCCATCCAGAGATTTAAGTCCGGAGCCGACCATGTTTCTCATGAAGTCAGTTCCGCCTCTAGCAATAGATCCCCAACCATCAATGCTTCTTTTATTACCGAATTTATTTTTACCCATAATTGGTCACTCTAATATATGATTTAATAAGAGTATTATAGCTCAAAATTAAAACAAAATCTACCATGCTGGTATAGCTGAATCACCAAAAAGTTCCTTAGCTTTTGCTTTTACTTCTGGGGAATTTAATGATTCAACAAGAAGAGCTAGATTTTTAGACTTTTTGTTTCCTAATTTAACTGCAATTACGTTGGCATAGGGTGAGTTCTTATTTTCTAAGAATATGGCGTCATTTTCAGGGTTTAGCCCAGCTGGAATTGCATAGTTTGTGTTAATTACGGCAGCATCTACATCGGGTAGAACTCTAGTTAATTGCGCAGCATCAAGTTCCCTGAAGCGTATTTTTTTGGGATTACTAGTAATAGTTTGTATACTACGTTCACTATTTTTCTTGAAATTAACTAGAGATGCTTTTTCAAGAAGTAATAACGCTCGCGATTCATTGCTTGGATCATTTGGAATTGCGATTAAGGAATTTTTGGGTATATCTCTTAGAGACTTATGTTTTTTTGAATAGATGCCAGCAGGATATAAAAATGTTTTGCCTATAGCTTTTAGTTTATAACCGTGTGCTTTCATAGAAGAGTCAAGATATGGTTTATGTTGGTAGACATTTGCATCTAACGTACCATCTTGAAGTGCTTCATTTGGTAAATTGTAGTCGCTAAATTCAACGATTTTTATATTTAAACCGTAGCGTTTTTTTGCTACTTTTTGTGCGACATCGACTAGATCTGTTTCTGGACCAGAAATAGTTCCAACTACCAGAGTATTAGGTGCTTGTTTGCTACTGCAACCATAAATCAGTAATATCAAGGAGCAAGCGATAATTATTTTTGTTAATCTTTTCATATTGAAATCTCTCACTACCGTAATCTCCTTATACCCTAGAATATTTTTTTGATAATTTATCACCAGCCATTTGCAGTCCTTGTACTATAACAATCAGAATGGCTACCGTAATCAGCATTATCATAACATTAAATCGTTGATATCCATATCTAATAGCTAAATCTCCGAGCCCACCGCCACCAACTGTTCCAGCCATTGCAGAATAGTTGACTAAAGTTATGGCAGTGACAGTTACAGCATTGATTATTGCCGGACGTGCCTCGGGCAAAAGTATATGGAGGATCATTTGTCTAGTACTTGCTCCCATAGAATGCCCGGCCTCAATTAATCCGGAAGGAAGACCCTGATAGACATTATCCACAAGCCTTGCAAAAAAAGGTGCCGCGCCAAGAGTAAGTGGAACTATTGCTGCATTAATACCAATAGATGTACCAATAATTAATCTTGTAAAGGGAATAAGCGCCACCAATAAAATAATAAATGGGATTGAACGCGATAAATTAATAAAGCTTGCTAGAATTCTATTTAGAGTAATATTTGGTTTTACTTCACGAGAAGTAAACAATAAAGTACCTAGTGGTAATCCAAGAAGAGCAGCTAATAGAGTACTAAGACAGACCATATATAAGGTTTGAGTGGTTGCCACTCCTATATCATAAATCATTGTCGGTGACATAGCCTATGACCTCCCAAGTTAAATTTGCTTGCTCACATTTAGCTGTGAATTGTTGTAATAGGTTTTTATTAGCAGTAATTTCAATAATCAAAACACCACAAGTTACATCGTCAAAGCTATCGACGTTTGCCAATAAAATATTAATATCCAAATTTAAATCTCTACTAACCTGACTAATAAATGGAGTACTAGATTTCTCACCTTCAAAAAATACTCGTAATAGTGGTTTTAGACTTTCAGTTTGAGTTAGTTTTTCGGTAATTGAGTGGGGTATTTTTGGACTAAGTTGCGCATAAAGCATTTTTCTTGCGGTACTGTCTTTATTTGCGAACACTTCATTCAGAGATGTGGTTTCCACAACCTCTCCCTTATCCATTAGACACAAGCGATGACAAATTCTTTTTATTGCATCCATTTCATGTGTTATAAGGACAATTGTAATCCCGAAAATTTGATTTATTTTTTTTAAAAGGGCAAGTATTGCGTCTGTTGTTTCTGGATCTAATGCTGAAGTAGCTTCATCGCATAGTAAAATCTTAGGTGAGCAACTTAAGGCACGTGCAATGGCAACACGTTGTTTTTGACCACCACTAAGTTTTGATGGGTATGCTAACTTTTTATCATCAAGCTCAACAAGCGTTAGTAGTTCGTTTATTTTACTTTCAATAGTTCTTTCATCAATCCCTTGGATTCGCATTGGTAGTGCAATATTGTCATATACCGTTTTAGAGTCCAACAAATTAAACTGTTGAAATATCATCGACATTTTATGACGAACAACTCGTAGATCCTTGTCTGATAATTTAGTTATATTTTCTTGGTCAATAATCACTTGACCTTTATCTGGTCTTTCTAAAAGGTTGATACAGCGTAATAGGGTAGACTTTCCCGCTCCACTTCGGCCTATTATGCCAAATATCTCTCCTTCTTGAATAAATAAGTTAACATTATTAATTGCTACATGTGAAGCGTATGATTTGTATAATCCTGATAGCTCTATCATAGTACTGAACTCAAATGCGTCTTTATTTGAAATACTGCTAGAAGAAGGAGGGGTTACCAACCCGCTTTAGCCGAATTTTAATAAAGACTAGTGGTCTTTATTCGCGCCCGCAAGCTGATTCTCAAATCGGCGCAATCTCAAGATTTATTATACATAAATCAAAGCAATTAACAATCGTTCTAATCGATAATATAGTAATTTATACACGGCATCTTTTATCTTCTATTTTGGCTCGCATTTTGAAAATACTGGAATGCTGGTGTATACTTTATTTACATATTGCTAAAACAAGGAAGTGAATATGAAGCGCATAATATTATCTTTGGTATTTTTAATACCATTTGTTATGATGACGGGTTGTTGTACAGATGACTTATGTAATGTTGGTTCAACATTTACCTCTGCTAATACCTGTACTAGAAATAATGCATGCAACGCATGTAATACCTGTAGTACTTGTAATACTTGTGGGTATGATGCGAGTTATAGTTATAGTAGTTGGTACTAGAATCAACTTTGTAGCCTAGCATTTTAGGCTCTTTGATGAATATTCAAAGTTGCTATATTCGTCGATAATCAGGGGATCATTGGACTATTGATCTCCTGACATCAAGATTCTTTTCTAAAACAATGTTTTTTGCCCATATCTGTTTAAATAGACACGACCACAGGCGCGTGATCGGATGGCCGTTCATGTTTTCGACAGTCTTTTATAATTATACTTTCAGTGCACTTTGCCAGAAGAGAGTCGCTAAGTAGGATTAAATCTATTCTTAACCCTCTATTACGACGAAAGTTAGCTGCTCGATAATCCCACCAACTAAACTCATTTTCTTCTCTTGTAAACTTCCTATAGCTATCATGCAAACCATAAGACATTATTTCTTTAAGAGCAGTTCTTTCTGGTTCACTAACTAATACATCTCCAGTCCAGTCATTAATGTCATGAACATCAATGTCTTCAGGAGCAATATTGAAGTCACCAACTACTGCAAGATTAGGATATTGTGCTAATTGTTGTTTAATGAATTGACTAACTTTTTCAAGCCAATTAAGTTTGTATACAAACTTATCTGACTCTAGTGAACTACCATTTGGTACGTATAAATTGATAACCCTAGTATCACCAATTGTAACCGCAAGAATTCTTCGTTGCGGATCTGAAAATGTAGTTAAGTCTGTTATAACATCATGCTGTGGCTCTTTACTTATAATAGCTACACCATTGTAAGTTTTTTGTCCGGCAAAGTTTACGTTATATCCAAGTTCTGTGAATGATTCAATTGGGAAGTTATCGTCAATAGTTTTTGTTTCTTGGAGTGCTAGTACATCAAGGTTTGAATCTTCTAATAGAGACAATACCTGTTCTAGTCGTACTTTAAGAGAATTTACATTCCAACTTGCAAGTTTCATTTATTTTCCTATATAAGTTTTAATGGATTATAGAATTTTAATCTTTATACGTAATAATAAGTGGTGCATGGTCTGAGAATTTGGTGTCTCGGTATATTTCACTTGATTGTACTTTGTTTATAAACGCAGGTGTAATAACCTGATAATCAATACGCCAACCAACATTATTTGCCCAGGCATTCGCACGATTAGACCACCAAGTATATTGATTTTCTTCTTGGTTAACTACTCGAAAAGCATCTGTATATCCCATTGGTCCAAAAAGATTGTCTAGCCAAGATCTTTCTTCAGGTAGGAATCCTGAGTTTTTTTGATTGTTTCGCCAATTTTTTATATCAATTTGTTTGTGTGCAATATTGTAATCACCACAAACTATAATCTCTCTACCAGACTGACGTAATTCCGTTAGGTGTGTAGCAAACTTATCTAAAAAATCTATTTTAATTTCTTGGCGTATGTCGCCGCTAGTTCCAGAAGGTAGGTATAAAGAAACCACGCTAAAAGTTGGATAGTCAAATTGAATGTATCTACCCTCTGTATCACAGTTATCAAATCCTAAACCCTTAATAATATGACTAGGTTTTTTTTTGGCATAAATTGCGACACCGCTATAGCCTTTTTTCTCGGCGTCATAATAGTCGCAAAAAAATTGCTCTGGAAAAAAAAGCTCGTTATCTATTAGTTGATGTGTTTGGGCTTTGGTTTCTTGTATACATACAAAGTCAGCATCTTGCTTGGTAAGCCATGAGTAGAATCCTTTTTTAGCAGCAGAACGAATGCCATTAGCATTGAAAGATATGATTTTCATAATATTTTGTTAAGTCCTAAATCAGTTTAAGGGCTGTCTTTGCAATTCTTTCACCGAGATGTTTCGCTAGAATAAGCTCATCCTCACTAAGTTTAGTATTGTTATCAACTCCTGAAAAATGAGTTACACCATACGGAGTTCCACCAGTTTTTGTCGAGCTTAAAGTCGGCTCTGTATATGGAAGTCCCAGTAGGATCATACCGTGATGAAATAGCGGTAGCATCATGCTTTGTAAGGTTGTTTCTTGTCCTCCATGCATGCTTGATGAGGATGTAAATACACAAGCTGGTTTTCCTGTTAATTTTCCAGATAACCAAAGAGAAGTTGTTCCATCAAGAAAGTATTTCATAGGTGCGGCCATATTCCCAAATCGTGTTGGACTACCCATTGCAAGGCCTGCACAGTTTTCTAGATCATCTATTGTTGCAAAGGGTGCCCCAGAATCTGGAATTGTATTAGCAACTGATTCACAGGTTGTTGATACAGGTGGAACTGTACGCAAACGAGCCTCAATTCCGTTAATATGTTCGACTCCTCTTGCAATATGTTGAGCAAGACGAGATACGGACCCGGTTTTTGAATAGTACAAAATTAGAATATAGGGTTTAGTAGTCATTTAGCTCCCTTTTAGATTATTAATTAGATGAAAAATACTTTTTGAAGATTATACTGATGCTACCTAGTGGCCACAAGAGTTATTTTTTTGTATAATCTTTAATTAGGGTATTTAAAATATAAACCAAGATCCACAAATAATTATATAATTAAGTAAGGAATAACTATGAGTATAGTTAAAAAGCATGCTACAAGTGAGGTGCCAGCTATCGAATTAACCGCGGCGGCACTTAAGAGGGTTATATCTTATCTGGGTGAACAAAATCAAAGAGGTTTGAGATTGTCTGTTAAAAAAACAGGATGCTCTGGGCTTTCGTATGTGATGGATTATGTTGCAGAACCACCTGATGAAGATATTATCTTAAATCTTGAGAATAACTATTTTATTAGTGTTGATAAGAAGAGCTATCCGTACATACGAGGAGTAACCCTTGACTATGTAAAGCAGGGTGTACATTATAAGTTTATATTTAAAAACCCAAATCAGACGGGTCAATGTGGCTGTGGAGAGAGTTTCACGGTTGATTTTTAAGCTTTTTTCAATTTTTTAATGAATATCATTAGATCAATGTTTACATACTTTGAGATATTTGATACCATGTTACCCATGGTGTTTTGCCTACTACAAAAAATTGATATATTTTAACTTAAAATAAATTGGAGAATACGAGAATGACTCTATCTACAGAAGCTGTACAACATACAAGCGAAGCACTATCGGGGCAAGTAATTGCATCTGTTAAAGCATATTTGGGATTGGCTCATAATAAAAATGCAAATTTGAATTTGTATGAATTGATTATTGAAGAAATAGAAGCACCTTTATTTCGCACAGTAATGGAAATGACTCGTTATAACCAATCTAAAGCTGCTCGTGTATTGGGCGTTAGTCGTGGAACATTACGTACTAAACTTAAGCGTTATTTTGACGATGAGTTTATTGGTACTCGTGGTTAGTCGTTAGTCTTAGCTATCGACAATCTCTTGGGCAGATATTTTATATCTATAATCTATCTGCCTTGAGTTTAAGCAACCCACCAACTCAGTAAAAATCTATTCAGTAGCTGCAACCAAAATCCTCCTGATATAAGCATAATTAATCCAACTGTGATAGCTAGCTTTCTTTTTCCTAGTTTAAATAGTAAAACTTTAGATGGGTGAGTAACATCACTAATTATGAGCAATACCCATACAGGGTACAAGCATCTGCTCATTGATTCATAATGTCTTGTATATAAAGATAAGCAATTAAAAACAAAAATTAGTATTGCCGCAAGATAAAAGCTAAAACTGTATTTTTCAAGCTCTTGTTTTTTTTTGAATATAAAGAATGAAAACAAAATGCATATCCATAAAAAGATAGGCACTAGAGTCTCTGAGAATGTATATGCTGCTAGCCTAAAAAAGTCAAAAACAAATATCTTTACGTATGAAACCGGTAGGGGTGGTGCATAGTCGACATTAAAACCTATAGGCGGTGGCATCCACGTTGGTAGTTTAAATATAAAAAAAGGATCTGCTTCACCTTTCCAACCAATTTTTTCCATATCAAAATATAGGTGCCATGAGTCAAAGTTTATCTGACAGTAAATAAAAAAGCTAAGACAGCCAAGGCAGCCGATAATACCTAGTACACATGGCTTGTAAATATTTTTTAATATAGAGACAATTCTATTATCCCGAAGGTGTTGCCTTATTTCTGCATAGTTAAATATTATTGTGGCAATGAATGGTACTATTAATACTGGTATTCCGATTATCCTTGTTGCCGTCATTAAATATGCACTAATTGTAGCTAACAGCCATTTTTTTTCTATTGAAAAATTGAGCATTAGGCAAGTAGCAAATAAAAACATCGACTCAGCATATCCCGTAAAGAGAAACCAGCTTGTAGGGAATAACATTATTAGACCAGCCGCGTAAATTTGAACTATCAATTTGTTGTTTCTGGTTATATGGAAGAATAAAATCCAGAAAAATAAAGCAAAAGTTTGAGATACTAGTAGCAGAGAAACTTTAGGAGATAAGTTAAATAAAGTTATAAAGACTCTCGCTAGATATGGGTATCCTGGGAAAAATACAACGTTGGCATTTGTAAGTCCGGTAGTTGCTGGACCATCAATATTAATATAACCATACTTTGCAATAGCTTCATACCACTCTGAGTCCCAGTGAGAGGCTAGATTTATCCATGCTTGTGTGTATGAGTTCTCTTCTGAAACTAATAATATGAACATTAGCTGTATGGTAAAACAAGCGCATCCCAATAAGAATGATTTATAATTCATTTTCCGCATAGTTTTCAAACTTTCTATTTGTTTTACTCTTATATAGTTCTAAATTATTGTGTAAGTGTTCCATTTCCGGGTGGATTTTTAGTGCCATCTTGGTGGCTTGATATCCTAGTTCGTATTCTTTTGCATACCATGCACTTCTACTCATTATTTCATACCGGTCATAATTGTACATTGTTGTTTCTATAAATAAAATATCGTCTTTCGGGTAGGGGATGTCGTATGCATATTTTATAAATAGGTGGCAGGTAGGAATATTGTCAGGCCAATAATGATCAGCAATTTTAACTAGTGGTTCTATTCTATGTGGTCGAAGTGAAAAGGCATCTAGATAATGTCTCATAGCATCTTCCCAGCTAATATTTTCATGATTATTCATCAGTTGTTCAGCTGTTGTTCCTAGCCTAAAGTGTGTAATGAAATTTTCTTCATCCCAGCCATTTAATTTGGATCTGTGCTTGTATGTTTTATAGGCGCTTTCAAGAAGTCCAAGGCACTCGTAGGTTTGGGCAAAATAAAAAGCTGTTCGTGGATCTTCTTTATTCTGATTATGGGCATCTGCTAATAGCAATAAATCTTGTTGCCAGCGTCGCTTGCTCTTTTCCTTTCCGTGATGTGTTGATTTTACTTCAAAATAGATTGGTTCAGGGCACTTTATAGATGTTGTAATTTCTGGTGACTCATGTACTACGCCTTTAAATTTTACTTTACTTGAGGATCTAAATAATCTAGCTGTAGTATATTCCATTGAATTCATTTGAGTATTTATTAAATATAGCGGGGTGCTACTATCTTTTTCTGATTCACAAAATTCTAGTAATTTTTCAGGGTTATGTAAATTCCATTCAGCATCTGGCATTATAAAAAACTTAGCTGTTGGAAACTGTTGGGTTGCGAGCTCTAACGTTCTATTTCTTGAAGTTGAAAAATCTATAAAACTTTCTTGCTGAATATAGCCGATTACATTTTTTTCTTCGAAGAACTGTTTGACTATTTGGATTGAATCATCTGTTGATCCTGTATCTAGCACAAAGAAATAATTTACTGTTTTAGATAAAAAAGAGCTAAGGGTCTCTGTAATGGATGAGGCCTCATCTTTTATCATAATGGTGACAACTAAAAGTGGATCGTTTAAATCTTTCATATATTTCTCAAATTTTGTTATTAACCCCAGTGTGCATCTGTTCCATCAAGAGCTGACCCATCCGATTTATCTTTAGAGATAATGCCAAGGCACAATAATGCAATCCCATCATTTTGTGCATAGGTTAACATAGAATTATTTTCTTCAGATGGCGTCATAGTTGATATTACCCCGGCCGATATGTAGGAAGGTAATGTTATCATAGGTTGGTAGTAGTTTTTGTTTAGGTCTAAAGATTTTTGAGAGTATTTACTGGATAGCTTATAAATAACGCATCGAGCATTATTTGTAGTTGTTACACTAATGTGATTATTTGAACCAACTGGATTAGCTTCAGGACCAAAAATTTTGATGAAACCACCATGAGATACACCTCGAATAACATTGAGATGGTTTGAAGCACCATCAAGCGCTATATCAAGTTTAGTAAACTCTGGAGAACCGGTATCCACTAAGCATCCAGTTGCATCTGTGGCATGTTCGCCAAGTACACAAGCTTTTTGCCAAATATCAAGAAACGAAGAATTACCTTCAACTTTATTTTCAGAAGAGTTAGATACATCTTTTTCAGATGAATCATCACGGATATTTGTAGGAGAATTTGTATCGTTAATATTATTTACTTCAAACGAGTCATCTTCATCAGGGAATATTTTTTTATCTTTTTTTCCTTTTTTTCCACCAGTTGCACCAGTTGCTCCGGTCATACCGGTTGCTCCGGTCATGCCAGTTTTTCCGGTCATGCCAGTTGCTCCGGTCATGCCAGTTCCACCAGTTGCGCCAGTTGCGCCTGTTGTTCCAGTTGCGCCTGTTGCGCCTGTTGTTCCAGTTGCGCCTGTTGTTCCAGTTGCGCCTGTTGTTCCTAGTCCTGTTGGTCCTGTATTTCCTTGTGTACCTAAGCCGGTCGCGCCAGTAGCACCTGTGATTCCAGTTGTGCCTTTAGATCCGGTTGAGCCAGTTGCACCTGTGACTCCGGTAGTTCCTTGAGATCCGGTTGAGCCAGTTGCACCTGTGATTCCAGTTGTTCCCTGAGCTCCGGTTGAACCAGTTGAACCTGTAATTCCGGTAGTTCCTTGAGCTCCGGTTGAGCCAGTTGAACCTGTAATTCCGGTAGTTCCTTGAGCTCCGGTTGAGCCAGT
>JARGPO010000064.1 GCA_029213075.1 Legionellaceae bacterium
GGAGGTAGGGGAATATTGTGTTTTCAGCTGGTGGTAACAATTCACTAAAATTCTTGTTAGAGGATACCCCTACTATCCAATCCACTTTATTTAATATTGATCAAATGGACATGAATTTAGACTTTGATGCTCTTGCCCTGAGACATAAAGCGCTTAACACGACATTTAGGTTTTATAATTCTCGTTTTAATACGGTTGCTATGACTCTCACATTGTACTTTTCTTTTATATCAGTCAAGGATGAATCATTAGATATAACCGCCAAAATTTCAAGAAATAACCACATCTTTTTGCAATGGTGACTCTAACCAAGTAGGAAGTTTTATTTTCCAAATATAACAATTTATTAATAAAGCCGTCACTATCGCTGCATATATATCCATAAAGTAGTGGGCTCTAATACACAAAATCACAGTAATTTGAAATATGATTAACATCCACTTAAATAAATGCATAAGTTTATAATTATATATTTTTGCAAGGGAGCAGGCTCCAATTATGGTTAAGGTTGTATGTCCGGAGAAAAAGAAGTCATTTGTTACGCCATAAGTTACAAATAAGGTAGGGAAACCAGGATCAAACCAAATCATTCCTTCTGGAATTGGTAATAATGTCATTAATTGACAAAACTGCCTTAAAAACATCGCGATCACTAAAGCAATAAAAGGGCGAGATGTGTGTGTTAAAAACGCTGAAAGAATAAGAAAAATAACTAGAATATCAACCTCCAAAGAAGTTAATATTAATAATAGACCAGATATCTTTGGTGATATATTTAAATATTGATTAATACTTTGCGTAATTATAAATACTTGGTCAGCAATTCCAGTATCAGTTATAAGCTCAGTTTTAAATTTAGAAATAGCACCCTGGCTTACAAACCAAATGGAGATTATTATTGAAACCAAAATTATCCTCTTATTTAAAATAGATTTATTTAAATGAGACTTATTCACTAAAAATCATCCTTTTGAATATCGATACCTGTAAAATATAGTATAGAGTCTTTTCCAATAAAAACAGCTAGCCTCAATTTAGAGCGTAAGCATCGTAGTTAAATGATCGGTTAGAAAAATGTCTTTTGCCAGTATCAAAAAATCATCAGGAATAGGTTGATCTAATTTAATAGCATTGAGATCATAAACGTGACGAATCTATGAAATTTACAGTACTTTTTGGACTTGACCGTACTGGGTCAAGTCCAATTGTTGCTGTAAATTTTAAGCATTTCTAGTTTGCAGTAGGCAATCATAGAAGAAAAAATATGGTTACATTGTGTCTTCACAATTTTGGTTGGAGACTTTGCTAAGCTTGCATTTTGTTTAACTGACTTATGAAACTCTTCAATCCGCCACCGTTTCTGGTAAACTTCATAAAGACGTTCGGCGTTACTTTGTATGTCGTTAGAAATAAGATAGAGGACGCCTGTTGAGCCATACCGGTTGTCAGCTAGTACGTGAGAAAATGCCACATTGTTTTTTACCGCTTGCACAATGATGTCTCTAAATAATTCGTTCTTGGATACAGAAGATTTTCTACGTTCTTTTTTAGTTTTCACATCACAATATCTAATGTCTTTTTTGATGACTTCATGCCCTATTGGTAAGCTGAAATCTCCATAACGAACCATGCAGGACAGGATGTTAATCCCTTTTACAACATCACCTTTAGCATGAGAGTAGTGCCAACAGTTAACCTCATTCTAACATATCAGCTAAATCAGTTGCATTAGCATATTTGTTCTGACAAATAAGGTAGTCAGTGTAAATATCTAGCATATCCCTGCTTTGAGTCTCCCTAAAATTTAAGGAGTGGATTTTAAGCTATTTTCAATAGACTGCAATGGCGGGTGCGTAAGGTGAGATATTAAAGAGGAGGTTATGGTACCGTAGTGGTACCTATTGAAAAACATACTAAAAAATATTTAGTTAAATCAATTGATTATGGTGGAGGCGGCGGGAATCGAACCCGCGTCATTTTTTTGTAACATACTGATTTATCTCTTTTAAATGTAAGGTCGCATAATTTTGGGGCATCAGTGGGGCATTTAATGGTCCCCCGCAAATTTTTCAATATTCAAGAGCAATGATTTTTTCGATGGCACTTAAAACAATATTTCTCGCTCGTTCATGCCTGGCGATAGCTTTTATCGCATCCAACCATTTGGGATCTTCAATCAACTTTTTAACATAGCTTGAAATAAATTGTATGACATTTTTTGGGGAATCGATTAATTCAGCCAATAGTTCAGGCCTGCCATTGATAACATTAATAATATCTTCCAAATCCTTACAATCCCAATAATCATTTTTGTTGTATGCTCTATCAGTGAATGCCTCAAGCTTTGTGGCTATGAAATAGACGGCATTGAGTATTTTAATTTTCTTGTCTTTAATTTGTATCTCAATGGCATTGTCAAAGCCTGCCTGATACCAATTGGAATTGATTCCTTGTAAGGTGCCATCGGTATACATGACATCAATTATGAAATCATCTAAAACATACCTGCAATTGATGTTTCCTTCTGGTTTAAAACCTAAGTTTTCCAATTTCTTTTGCAATGAATAATGCGCAACGATGTCGGTGGTGTCTAAATCAAACGCGACATCAATGTCGAAGGTTGGACGTACGTCATCCTCGACTATATCAGTGACTAATAGTCCGACGATTCGCCCACCAACATAAACAACTTGTTCATTTAAATCTTTTAACAGGCTTGCTGCATGATAGAGTGCTTCATTATTTTGCTTGATTATTACTGATTCCATATATAATTTTCCAATATTTCTTTTGCAATTTTATTTTCACGCTTTCCCCCCAATCGGATCAGATCCAGCGCACTAATGATTGCATAAAATTTTTCATCAGGAGTTCTACCCAAAGCGTTTGCTAAAGTTCTGTATATGGGGGTTAATGCTAGTCCCTTGATATTGCCATTAATGTACGGCCAAACATAGATCTCTTCGCTCAATATTATTTTTTTTAGAAAGGGAGAGCTATGTGCCGTGGCCATACCGCGAGTCGCTATATTAACTTCTGCTGGAAAAAGATACTTCACACCATAGAGGAACAACTCCATCATCTCATGCTTATGTAATTCAACACTATCATCTGAGTAACGTGATAACAGCTTTGATTTTTCGAGTCTTTTAATGCTCTTAGTCACTTCAGATTGGCTAATATAAAGTTCATACGCGATGTTTTTAAATTCAATTTTTTCCTTAGCTTTCTGTTTCAGTAGTAGCTTGATCAATATAGCTATGTCTTGCCCCTTGAGCATCGGATACCCCAATCTATTTTTTTAGATTATAGCTTATATGATTTCCGATTTCCAATTTGGAAACTGGAAATCGATGAGCAAATAAGACCAGCTGATATTTTGGGTAACATTCCGTTACGTTAGATTCGTCACAAGCCTTGTGACAAATTTGATCCTCTCATAATACAGCTACTTACATACCACACCGATCAGTGGAGAAACCCATTCATTCACAGTTGTATACCCTGCTACAGTAGATTTATCAGGAATCCACCGACCATAATTTTTAATAATCATCTCGGTATCGCGATGCCCCATTTGCTTGGCTACCCATAAAGCGTTTTCACCAGCAGAAAGCATCATTGATGCATAAGTATGACGTGTCTGATATGGGTTGCGATAGCGCACACCAGCTTTTTTCAAAATATGGGCCCAGCAAGTCTTTCGGATTTGACCATCTGTCTCCCATGGTGTATTTGTACGGGGGTTAAAGAAAATTCGTTGCCCTTCTACAAAGGTATACGCTTTTCGATTTTGCAGCGCTTCTAATGCTGGAGGAAGTATAAGCACATCTCTTTGTCCTGATTTTGTTTTGGTACCCTTTTCTTTTTTAAGAACCACTGCTCTGGATACTCTTACCATTCCTTTTAACCAATCAATATCACCCCATTCCAAAGCAATAAGCTCAGAAGTACGCAAGCCGGTATAAAAAGCAAATTGGAATAAGTTTCTAGCCTGATCTTTTGCTTCTGAAAGTATGGCTTTTATTTCTTCTAGATCAAATGGGTCAACCTGCCAATCACTAGTGCGCGTTTTTTTATCGACTAGCTTAGATAAAACCAACTTGTCTAACGGGTTTGATGTAATCAATCCATCATTTAAAGCCAGATCTAACATATTTCTTAATGGCGTTAAAATATTTCGTACCGTTTTAAGCGTTACCTCAAGCTTCGTTACATAATTACGTATGGTTATGGATGAGAAGTCTCTCACGGGTATATTGCCAAACGCTTTATATAAATGAGCTTCACACGCTTTTCTATAACCGTTATAGGTGCTTGGTTCAAGCGTTTTTTCAGCGAGTGCCATATATTCTTTTAGCAATTCACCAACTGTCGCCTTAACTACTGAATAACCAAACAGTTTCGCTCTTTTAGAATCAGGAAAGTAATCTGGATAATTAAACGTACCAAGACTAATTGCATTTAAGATTTCTCCCCTTAACCGCTCAGCATATTTGAGGTTTGCTTTGGTTGGCTCGACTTTTAAAGTTTCACGGCATCGTACGCCTCTATATATAAAATCAATTCGTATGTTTTCTTGATTTGTAAAAAATATATTCTTACTAAGATATCTTGATATTGAAGGTCTATCGCCAGAAGAATATTGCTGCATGGCATCTTGCTCCCCTATCAAGTCCATTTTTATACCGTTACGAGCTTCATTTTTATGCACACCATATAAATATAATTTGAGGTTGCTAAGTGATTTTGGTGTTTTGCCCAATATATTATCCAGATTGGCTTCATCCATTTGCGGTGAGTCTAGACCTAATGTTCTTGCTACACGTGGCAAATGAAAATCACTGGAAACAATCGCAATATGCTCATGTTCGTGATACTCAAGGTAATTGCGAAATGATTGGGCTTGGCCTACTGTATTTTTTTTGGGATTATATATCGGTGAAATGGTAAATAATTTGGCAGGATAATAAGGAATCGGCTCACTGTTTAATACTTCTTGCAGACAGTATATACACCAGATCTATTTCAGGTATAGGAGTTAGATTATTTGTTAATGCGTTTTTTCTCAAGTCATCAGTAAAAACGTTTTCAATAGCAAACACATCTTTAAATTTCATTCCAAAAAATGATTTTTTTGTTAAGCTCTAAACAGTCAATGTGCTCCAATTAATCTCATTCAAATGAACAAATAAGATAAAGAGGTTTAAATGTTAAATTAAATCCATTCCGTATAAATTTAGAATTATAATTTGGGGCGCCACTGGGGCATTATTTTAAAATTATGGGGCTTTTTTGGGGAATTCTAAGGACCATGAAAGGCCATGAAAAACAACCTTTCATGGATTTCAACCTAATGATTATCAATGGGTTTTAGTGTTCTTTAATGGTCTTTAATTGTCTTAAATATTGGTGGAGGCGGCGGGAATCGAACCCGCGTCCGCAAATCCTCTGCCATTAGATCTACATGCTTAGCCTAATCTATTAAGTTTAACAACAAACCCTCCGATCGGCAGGATGATTTGCAGCGATTCCTTTGGTTTCGCGAATTGACCCAGGAAAGATCTATTCACTAGCTTATCTTCTATGACCATTGATTCGATACCAATAAGCGAGCTCGGTCAATGGGGCGCTGGTTTAAGGCAGCGCACGGTGTGATTAAACTATTGTTACTTAAGCAGCAATAGCGTCATCAGCAAAGTTTTCATCATTTGCATTTAGTTTAATTTGAGTCTGATTTACGAGAGTTCTCAATCTCGGCATGCACCTCAGGTTTCGCAACCCACGTCGAAGCCAGGTCGCCCCCATATTTTGTACCAGCTTATATTCTACCATATTTAGGTATTAAAGGCCATATTTAGTTGTACAGAGCATTTGAAGGTGGTTATTTGGGTCCGGTATTTGTTGGTGGACCACGTCCATTATCTAAGTCTTCTGCGCCCTTAAACGGTTCTTCACTTTCATAGTCTAACTCTTCGACTCTACTAGACTCTTGAGTCTGCAAATTCCGCTCTTTATCTTTTTCTGTCTCTTCTTTAATCTTGTTAAAAATCACTCCCATAATACTAAGACTTAAAACCGCCTGACCAACATGTACTCTTGGATCCTGTTTCCAATTTACTCTTTCATAATTGAATCTAAAACCACTGTTAGGGGCAAGAGGAGTCATTTTGAGACTAATTACCGCATCTACTGTTACACGCTTTGGCTTTGTGTGCCAAAAATCTGTGGCTTTTTGATGTCCACCTTCATTAAATGATGCCTTGGCATCTATTTGGCAACTCGACTCGGAGGGATATTTATCTTCATTTGATTCAATAAGAAAAGCTGCGTCGTCATAATGACTAGCTACTTTTTGACGACTTGAGTTAAAGTCTCCTGCTAGGAAGTGCTCGGTAGATGTTTCGCCAGGTTGCATTATATGATATTCCATTACTTGATGTAGCATGTCTGTTAATACCTCTCCTTGATTATCATGAGGTGCATGTAGGTTTGTAAAATACCAGGTATTACCATCTGGCTCCGTTAATTTGAAGGTTTTAAATCGAGGAGGACTAATGGCATTAGAGACTCCTGAAAGCTCAACTACTTCACAATTGAGTTTGGCGGTATTTATAAAAGTAAGCACACCATGTTCTGAATTGAAGTATACCCAGCCTTCAGGTAATTCCTCTTTCATTAAACTTTCAAAATAGTCAAAAGCCTGAAACTCTTCTCCTTCAATATTAATAGGGGCCTCTTGGGTTGCAATAATATATACATCATCTTGTCTTTCAATAACTATGTCTAAAATCCCTCGAGATTGAGCTTTCTCCCTTATCATATATGTATCGTTTGTTTCATTGATGGGATAAGCACTGTTTGTTCTTTTACGCACTCCAAATTTTGCCGGAGTATACCTCATTTTTTTTAAAAGATTGGCAACAACTATTTTTGATTCTGGCTCAAGAGCCCATTCATGGTCACTTAATTTTTCTGAAGTTTGGGTGAGTTTTATCATTGGAACCTGAGGTTTATCTAATGTTCTATGTGAGTATATAATTGAACCACCTAAAAGCTTATCTAATCCTTTTATGATCTTATTAAACGTTGGGTGTTTGCTAGCTATTCTAGCCGTTTCTTGTATGAATCTCGCTGGTTCCCTTGCTAACCTCATAAATCACCTAAAAATAACGGACGCTATGATTTATATATTAGCATATAGAGCGTTTATTATCCATTTAGCAGGTGGAGTGGTATTCTTCACTGTTTCATTTACGGACTATTTGCACTATTGTTATCATTGTCTTCTTCACGTAGTTTTTTCAGGCGTTCGATCCGTGATGAAGTTTTTGGGTGAAAAGAGAAAAAACTTCTTTGATTTTCATACTCTCTTTCTACTATATCAAAACTTGTGATTAGAGACTCTCGTATTAACGGGGAGTTTTGTGCCGCAATTTTATCAGCTCGATATTCGCAATATCGGTGTAGTAATATATAGGTTGATACAAAGATTGCTATGGATGCTATTGGATTCTGTAAGAATCTTATTGGGATTGCCTTCGCTAAATCAAGGCTCGTCATAGAGGTAAGGGATGATCCAAAACGTGTAAAAAAACTGTGGTACTCACGGTTGTGAACGTTTTCATGTGCTAAAATACCTTTTGCGAGATCTCTTTTTGAGGTCTTTTTATCCGACTTTTCATATAGACTGGCAACTTCATTAACTGATATAGCTATTTTATCTTTATTAGCAAGAGGTATTGCTATGCTTACAGCCAGAATTCCTTCAGAATCATCTGGAATTGTTATACGCGGTTTTTTCTCTACTTTTAGCTCATTGAGAATGCCTTGTATGTTTTGGTCAAGTCTTGTGTCCTTTTTGATTGTTCTTTGCTTGACAGAATAGTCAAATCTATATGAATCAATGACGGTAAATATAAAGGACACAGCTGCTGAAGATGCAATGTTTCTTGGTAGTCTTCTTAGTACGTTACTATACATTTTGTCTCCGCCATGTTTTGTTGATCTTTTAAAGACCTGGGAGACCAATGATACACCAATTGTTCTTTCTCGTAAACATCAGCATATTAATTATAATGATTGTGATTAAATACTCTCACGGGTTAATTGTTAATGAATTACTCACATGATAATATAACGCATTAACCGTTTTAATTTTGATTAACTTGGGATAATAAGAAAGAAGATGATGATGAAACTGTGTTAGCCTCACCTGTTGATCTTACTATTATTGGCACTTGTCTTGGTAATTACATCTAGAGCTATGAATTATATCGGCCTTGTTTTAGGCATTATTTTATGCCAGATTTGAAATGATAAGGCTGCTTGCTCAATTAACATACCAATGCCATCTTGGGCCTTTGTTCCTAGTTGGCAAGCACGCTCAACAAAACTTGTTGGTTTATTTAAGTCATAAGCTAAGTCATAGCAAAAGAGAGCCTTTGCTATGACTTTATCTGGAATATTTAAACCTGCTTCTTTCTCAAGACTCGCTGAAGTTGCATTGATGATTACATCATATTCGGCTTTTATACTGCTTTCATCGCAAATTAATAATTTATTCATAAAGTCTTGTTGAAGATGTACGGCTTTTTGATGAGTTCGGTTAAATATTGTTAGATTCTTAACCCCAATACCTAACAAAGGGCCAATCACCCCTCGAGCCGCACCTCCAGCCCCCAACAGTAAAACTTTTTTATTAGTTAAATTGATATAGTTTTTTAAGTCGGCAATTAAACCTAAACCGTCTGTATTATCTGCAAATATTTTTTCATCTTTATGCCATAGTGTATTGGCTGATTTTGCCGCTATACAGCGATTTGTTCTTATATCGCTAAGAGCATATGCGGCTTGTTTATGAGGAAGAGTTATATTAAGTCCACACCCTCCTTTGTTAAAAAAATTATGAACTTCTTCATTAAAAAAATCTTTGCCGACAAGCAGCTTTTCATAGCTTATATCAATCCCTACTTGTTCGGCAAAAAGCTTGTGAATTTCTGGTGATAGGCTATGTTTGATAGGATCTCCCATCACCGCAAATTGTAATCTGGACATACTCTTTAATTACTCAAACTTTTAGAAACTATTTCAGTTAAATCCTTTGATAAATCCATTTTATCCAGTAACTTAAGTTCAGTTTTTATTAGTTCTTGTCTTTGTATATCTAGTCTCTGCCAGCGTGTATATGGTGTTGTGATTCTACTGCTAAGTTGAGGATTTATTTTATCAATTTCAATTATAACTTTAGTTAGAAATCTATAACCGCTGCCATCAATAGCATGAAAATATTTTGGGTTAGCTTGGACAAAAGCCATAATTAACGAACGCAGACGGTTTGGATTTTTAATATTATAATCTTTGTGATTTTGTAGTTCTTCTACATGTGTTAGGACATTATCTACGTTGGCCGCGGCTTGCACGCTAAACCACTTGTCTATTACAAGCTCATCGTGCTGCCACTTTCCATAAAAGTCTGCGAGCGCTTGCTCTCTTATTTCAGTTTTCGAACAGTTAACTAATAAAGTTAAGCTTGCTAGTTGGTCACTCATTGTTTTTGCAGCTAGAAATTGCTTTTGGCAATATATGAGAGTCTCTTCTTCAGAAGCACACATCATTAGTTGTAGACATGTATTACGAAGTTTACGAGGCCCATAGTCCTTGTTATCCATACTATGCTTTTCTTGTTGCCATAATCTTTCATATGTTGCTTTTAATTCTGGGTAGAGTTGTGCCCCAAGCTCTTTTTTGAAAAAGGAGCGCACATCTTCAGCCCTACTAACATCAAGCAAAGATATCTCATTAGCCATATCTTCAAACCCAGGCACAGTTAATATTTCAGCAATCAAAGCCAAATCGAGTTGCTCATCTGTTAGAACATTTTTATATGCACTAATTAGGCCACTGGCAATGCTCCAGGATTCTTGGTCTTTGGCATAACAACTTAGTAGACTTGTCATTGCTAAGTTATGAGCTGCATTCCACTTGGCAAAGCCATCGGTTTCATATTGTAATATGGTTAACAAGCTTTGTTCGTCATCTTCAGTATGTAATGTAACTGGCGCGGAAAAATCCCGTAGCAAAGAGGCTGTAGGCTTTGCAGTTAAGCCATCAAAATGAAAACTTTGGGTTTGCTCTTTTAATTCAATTATTTCATTCTCAATTTGTAATTGTTGCCCTTTGTCATCAAATAAGGCAACTTTAATTGGAATATGAAATGGTTTTTTATTCTGACATTCTGGCGATGGCTGGCATGACTGACTTAGTTTTAGAGTGAGGCGATTATCTTTAAAAGATGATTTAACTGTTACAATTGGTGTTCTTGCTTGATCATACCAGTTTTTAAATTGGCTTAAATCAGCATTATTAGCATCTTCCATTGCGGCTACAAAATCATTAATGGTAACAGCATTGCCATCATGGCGTTTGAAATATAGGTCCATGCCTTTCCTAAATCCGTCTTTGCCAAGCAAAGTATGCTGCATCCTAATTACCTCCGCACCTTTATTGTAAATAGTCGCGGTATAAAAGTTGCTTATTTCTTCATATGAGGTTGGGCGAACAGGATGGGCCATTGGACTTGCATCTTCAGGAAATTGAGCCTGACGTAATATTTTAACATCTTGAATGCGGCATACGTCTCTGGAGTTCATATCACGAGAAAATTCTTGATCTCTAAAAACAGTTAAACCTTCTTTTAGACTTAGTTGAAACCAGTCGCGGCAAGTTATTCTGTTACCAGTCCAATTATGAAAATATTCGTGAGCGACAACACCTTCTATTCCGGCATAGTCGGCATCTGTAGCACTTGTTTCACTTGCTAAAATAAATTTTGAGTTGAAAATATTTAAGCCTTTATTTTCCATTGCGCCCATGTTGAAATCAGAAACAGCCACAATCATAAATGTTGCTAAATCATACTCACGGCCATACTCTTCTTCATCCCAACGCATAGCCTTTTTTAGAGAGGTCATGGCGTGCTGGCATTTGTCTATATCTTTTGGCTCAACATAAATTCGTAAATCAATGCTTTTTTGTGATTTGGTTATAAATTTATCTTCGATATGCGAAAGCTTGCCTGCAACTAAGGCGAATAGGTAGGATGGCTTTTTAAAAGGGTCTTGCCAAATAACCCAATGTCGACCGTCAGGATTTTCGCCAGACTCAATTAAATTACCGTTTGATAATAAAACAGGGTTAGAATCTTTATCAGCTGAAATCTTAGTGTGATATTTAGACATTACATCCGGTCTATCATAAAAATAAGTTATTCTACGAAATCCTTCTGCCTCACATTGCGTGCAAAATAAATTATTTGTGCGAAATAGTCCTGAAAGTTGGGTGTTATTTTGTGGGTAGATGCGAGTTGTTATTGTTAACTTAAATTCATCCGGACAATTTTTTATAATTAAATTATCTTCCGTTAATGTATATTCAGAAGAATCCAATGGCTTATCATTTATTTGGATCCCAGTTAGCTCGAGGCTATCACCGGCGAGAGAAAGCTCTCCTTTTGATGTTCTCTCTAGCTGCATGGTATTTTTTACTACTACATAATCATCATATAAATCAAAATCTAAATAGACCTCTGAGATATCAAAACAGGCCTTTTTATAATCACTTAGGTAAGTTGTTGTATTTGTCATATTCATTCCTAAAATCTGGTATGCTGATTGTTAAAGTGCAGTATAGATAATTTCATCCTATACTGACAATTATATCGTTTTTTTTTATTATGTTTGGAGCTCCTATGACTACTCACAAATTTCTCGATGAATATACAAAGCGCTATGAAACTAACAAAGAAGAAGAGATGGGTTTAGATGAGTATCTAGATCTGTGTGCTAAAGATCCGATGGCTTATGCTAATCCTGCTGAGAGGCTTCTTAAAGCAATTGGTGAGCCAGAAGATATTGATACTCGTCATGATCCCATTTTATCTAGAATTTTTTCTAATAAAGTTATTCAGCATTATCGAGTTTTTGATGATTTTTTTGGTATGGAAGAGCCAATCGAACAAATAGTAGGTTTTTTAAAACACGCGGCTCAGGGTTTGGAAGAGACTAAACAAGTATTATATTTACTAGGTCCTGTTGGGGGTGGTAAATCATCACTAGCTGAAAAATTAAAAGATTTAATCGAGCATATTCCAATCTATGCAATTAAAGGCTCGCCAGTATATGAGTCGCCTCTTTGTTTGTTTAATCCTGAGGAAGATGCGGAGATTCTCTTTGAAAAATATGGTATTCCTAAGCGTCATTTACGCTACGTAATGTCGCCATGGTGTATTAAACGTTTAAAAGAATTTAATGGCGATATTAGTAAGTTTCGAGTAATTAAAGTTAAACCATCACGCGCCAAACAAATAGCAATTGCGAAAACTGAGCCAGGAGATGAAAATAATCAAGATATTTCATCACTAGTTGGTAAAGTAGATATTCGTAAGCTTGAAGATTATTCACAAGATGATCCAGATGCATATAGTTATTCTGGTGGCCTTTGTCGAGCGAATCGTGGCTTACTTGAATTTGTTGAGATGTTTAAGGCGCCAATCAAAGTATTACATCCACTACTAACTGCTACTCAAGAAGGCAATTATAACCCGACTGAAGGTCTTTCTTCTATTCCGTTTGAAGGTGTTATTCTTGCTCATTCAAATGAATCTGAATGGCAAACATTTCGGAATAATAAAAATAACGAAGCTTTTATTGATAGAATAAACATCGTGAAAGTTCCATATTGCCTGCGAGTCTCAGAAGAGTTGAAAATTTATCAAAAATTAATTGATTCAAGCTCGCTTGTTGATGCACCATGCGCTCCGGGAACCATCAATATGTTAGCGCAGTTTTCAGTGTTAACCAGGTTAAAAGAGCCACAAAACTCAAGTATTTACTCCAAATTACGTGTTTATAATGGTGAGAGCATTAAAGATACCGATCCAAAAGCCAAATCTTATCAGGAGTATCGTGACTTTGCTGGGGTTGATGAGGGCATGAGTGGTATTTCGACCAGGTTTGCTTTCAAAATTTTATCTAAAGTTTTTAATTTTGATAATACAGAGGTTGCGGCTAATCCTGTGCATTTGTTATATATTTTAGAAAGACAAATTGAACAAGAACAATTTTCACAAGAAACTCAAGAAAAATACTTATCTTTTATAAAAGAGTTTTTATCTCCTAAATATGTTGAATTTATTGGTAAAGAAATTCAAACCGCATATTTGGAGTCATATTCTGAGTATGGGCAAAATATCTTTGATAGATATATAACTTACGCGGATTTTTGGATTCAAGATCAAGATTATCGTGACCCAGATACTGGTGAAATTTTTGATAGAGAAGCTCTTAATACCGATTTAGAGAAAATAGAAAAGCCAGCGGGTATTTCTAATCCAAAAGATTTTCGTAATGAGGTGGTTAATTTTGTTTTAAGGGCACGGGCCAATAACCATGGTAATAATCCAAAATGGAATAGCTATGAGAAATTGCGCTCAGTAATTGAAAAGAAAATGTTTTCAAATACGGAAGATCTACTACCAGTTATCTCATTTAATGCTAAATCATCAGAAGATGATAAGAAAAAACATGAGGAGTTTATAGCGAGAATGGTTGATAAAGGGTACACCCGTAAACAAGTTAGATTGCTTTGCGAGTGGTATCTCCGGGTACGTAAATCACAATAATTGGTGACTATATGACTCAAGTAATAGATAGACGAAAGTCTGGTTCTAAAAGCACGGTCAATAGGCGTCGTTTTTTGCAGAGATACAAAAAGCAAATTAAAAGCGCCGTTTTTGATGCCATAGGCAAGCGTAGTATTACTGAGATAGATCATGGCGAGCAAATTACTATTCCATCTCGAGATATCTCTGAGCCTAGATTTCAGCATGGAGAGGGAGGGCAGGTAGAACGTGTTTTGCCTGGTAATGATCAATTCGTGACTGGAGATAAAGTAAAAAAACCTAGTCAGAGTGAGAAGGGATCGGGTGATTCACAAGCTAGTAATGAAGGGGAGGGAGAAGACGATTTTGTTTTCCAACTTTCAAGAGAAGAATTTTTGGAAATGTATTTTGAAGATTTAGAGCTACCTGACCTTGTTAAAAAAGAGTTGGCTAGTATTCAAACCTTTCAAAATGTTAGAGCCGGAGTTAGTACTACTGGAGTTCCAACTAATATAAATATACTGCGTTCCATGCGTCAGGCTACAGGCAGGCGCATGGCTTTGTCATCAAAATATAAAAAGCGCTTGCGCGCAGCAGAAAAAGAGCTCGAGCTTTTAGAAAAAAAAGCTAAACCTAGCAAAAAAGATATTGAAAAACTTGAAAGTGAGATGGAGGTTCTTAAAAAGAAAATTGGTGCCGTGCCTTTTATTGATTCATTTGATTTGCGATATAATAATCGAGTGCGAGTTCCTGCGCCAACCACCAGGGCTGTGATGTTTTGCATAATGGATGTGTCTGGTTCTATGGATGAACCAAAAAAAGAAATAGCAAAAAGATTTTTTATTTTATTGTATTTATTTTTAAAAAGGAATTATACCGCGATAGATTTAGTCTTTATAAGACATCATACTTCTGCTAAAGAAGTAGATGAAAATGATTTTTTCTATTCTCGGGAAACAGGGGGTACAGTTGTTTCTAGCTCATTGGAATTATTACACTCTATTATTGAGAAAAGATACAATCCAGCGATGTGGAATATTTATGTTGCCCAAGCATCAGATGGGGATAACTGGAATGCAGACTCCCCGTATTGTCTGGATTTATTACACAATAAGATTATGCCCTTGGTACAATATTTTTCATATATTGAAATTATGCCGCGTCACCATCAAAGCTTGTGGGAAGTTTATGAAAAAGTGCGTGAAGAACATCCCAATTTTTCAATGGAAAATATTGATGACATCAGTAATATTTACCCTGTTTTTCGAGAGTTATTTAAGAGGAAAACGGTATGAAAAAAAAACCATTATCGACTGATTCAGAATGGACAATTGAATTGTTAGAAGCCTATGACAAGGAAATTGCTCGAACTGCTAAAAAATATCAATTAGATACCTATCCTAATCAAATTGAAATGATTTCTGCAGAGCAAATGATTGATGCTTATGCTTCCTCAGGCATGCCAATAAATTATGGCCATTGGTCTTTTGGAAAGCATTTCGTTTCGTATGAAAGAAATTATCAGCGTGGTGCAATGGGCCTTGCTTATGAATTGGTAATTAATTCTAATCCATGTATTTCATATCTTATGGAAGAAAATACTATGCCAATGCAGGCATTGGTAATTGCTCATGCTTGCTACGGGCATAATTCTTTTTTTAAAAATAATTACTTATTTAAAATGTGGACATCGGCAGATGCCATTATCGATTATTTGGTTTTTGCTAAAAATTATATAAGTGAATGTGAGGAGCGTTATGGAGCTACAGAGGTAGAGCATACTCTTGATGCTTGTCATGCCTTAATGAATTATGGCGTGGACCGTTATAAGCATCCAGCGGCTTTATCAATTCAAGAAGAAAAAATTCGCCAGTTGAATCGAGAAGTATATTTGCAATCAGAAGTTAATGAGTTATGGCGGACAATTCCTAAGGGTAAAGATTCTGAAGTGTTAAAAAAGAAAAAAGTATTTCCCTCAGAGCCACAGGAAAATATTTTATATTTCATGGAAAAAAATGCTCCACAATTAGAGCCTTGGCAACGAGAAATAGTTAGAATCATTCGAAAGATAGCTCAATATTTTTATCCTCAACAACAAACTAAAGTTATGAATGAGGGATGGGCTTGTTTTTGGCATTATACCTTGCTGCATTCTTTGTATGAAGAAAACTTAGTGACAGATGCGTTTATGCTTGAAATTCTTCAAACACATACGAATGTTATAATGCAGCCTCCGTATAATAGCCCGTATTATAATAGCATTAACCCTTATACTTTAGGGTATCATATGATGCAAGATGTCCGACGCATCTGTGAGAATCCAACAGATGAAGATAGGCAGTGGTTTCCAGATTTAGTTAATACGGATTGGATTGAAAGCATGGACCAAGCAATGCGTTATTATAAAGATGAGAGCTTTATTTCTCAGTATTTATCGCCTAAAATCATGCGCGATTTAAAGTTGTTTCAAATAGTTGATGATGATAGGTATGCTGATTATTCAATCGCCGCTATTCATGATGAAGATGGTTATTCAAAGGTTCGGGAGGCTTTGTCTGCTCAGTATAATTTAGGCAATCTTGAGCCAGATATTCAAGTTTATTCTGTTGATTTAAAAGGTGATAGAACTTTAACTCTGCATTATACTCAAAGAAATCGTGTTCCTTTGGGAAAAACCACGGAAGAAGTTTTAAAACATGTATATGCATTGTGGCAGTATCCAGTTGTGCTGAAAGTGATTGGTTCTAATGATGAGGTGGTTGCTGAGTATCGCTGTCCATCGCTTGATACACCACCGATTATTGTGTGATTTTTATTTTTTAAAGGATTATTATGACTTGTTTGTTTTGTAAAATTGTTGATGGTGAAATACCGGCGAAAATTGTATATAATGATGATGAAATTATGGCTTTTAGCGATATTGCACCACAGGCCCCAATACACCTCTTAATTATTCCTAAAACACACATAGCTACTATTAATGACGCTAGTGATGAGCATACTCTATTGTTAGGTAAATTAGTGAAAACGGCTAAAATTCTTGCAAAAGAGCATGGTTTAAGTGAGTCAGGATATCGGTTGGTTTTTAATGTAAATTCAGGAGGTGGACAAGAGGTATATCATATCCACTTGCACTTATTGGGTGGTAGGCAATTGAGCTGGCCCCCAGGCTAGTATTAGGAAAGATTAAATGAAAGATTTATATAAGCAAATATTAAGTGATATTGGAGAAGACGTTGAGCGCGAGGGTTTAGTTGATACTCCTGAGAGAGCGGCCAATGCAATGCGTTATTTAACAAAAGGTTATACTGAAAGTCTTGATGACATTATAAACGGCGCCCTTTTTGAATCAGATATGAATGAAATGGTTCTCGTGAAGAACACTGAGATTTATTCAATGTGTGAGCATCATTTATTGCCTTTTTTAGGAAAGTGTCATGTTGGATATTTACCGCAAGGCAAAGTTCTTGGTTTGTCTAAAATTGCGAGAATTGTTGATTATTATGCGAGAAGACTACAAATTCAAGAACGTTTAACCTCAGAAATAGCTAATTGCATTAGTGAGATAACTGGAGCCAGAGGTGTGGCTGTTGTTATTGAAGCGCAGCACCTTTGTATGATGATGCGAGGGGTAGAAAAACAAAGTTCGGCTATGACAACCTCAGTTATGCTTGGAGAAATGCGAGAGAATCAAAGTTCAAGAATGGAGTTCCTAAATTTAATTCAATAGCCATGAAAGGAGGCGCTTGTGGGTAAATGTCCATATATGACAACAGAGTCAGGTATTCCAATTGCTGATAATCAAAATAGCTTAACTGCTGGAGAGCATGGTCCGGTATTGATGGCTGATTATCAATTAATCGAGCGTATGGCACATTTTAATCGTGAGCGTGTCCCGGAGAGGGTTGTGCATGCGAAGGGAGCTGGCGCATTTGGTACTTTTACCATAACAAATGATATTTCCAAATATACTTGCGCGAGTTTATTCTCCAAAGTAGGTAATAGCTGTGACATGTTAATTAGGTTTTCAACTGTTGCTGGCGAGCAAGGATCATCTGATACTGCTCGCGATCCACGTGGTTTTGCTTGTAAATTTTATACTGAGGGAGGAAATTGGGATTTAGTTGGGAATAATACTCCCGTATTTTTTATCCGCGATCCACTTAAGTTTCAAGATTTTATTCACTCTCAAAAGCGCAGTCCGCAAACAGGATTAAGAGACAACACGATGCAGTGGGACTTTTGGAGTTTATCCCCTGAGTCGTTACATCAAGTGACAATTTTGTTTTCTGATAGGGGTATTCCGGCAACATATAGGCATATGCATGGTTTTTCATCACACACGTTTAGTTTATGGAATAATAACGGTGAGAGGTTTTGGGTTAAATGGCACTTTAAAACAAAGCAAGGTATCAAGTGTTTAACTAATCAGGAAGCAGGTGAAATATCTGCAACAGATTTAGACTATCATCGTCGAGACTTGTGGCTTGCGATTGAGGAGAAAAGGTTTCCTAAATGGGATGTGCAAATTCAAATTATGCCAGAAGCCGACGCAGTTAATTATCATCTTGATCCATTTGATTTAACTAAGGTCTGGCCACATAAAGATTATCCTGTAATTGCTGTTGGAGAGATCGAGCTAAATCGTAATCCTGAAAATTATTTTGCTGAAATTGAGCAAGCAGCTTTTGAGCCAGCTAATACACCAATTGGTATGGGTGTGTCACCAGATAAAGTTTTGCAAGCGCGCCTATTATCTTACCCAGATGCCCACCGTTACCGGATAGGTATTAATTATAATCAATTACCAGTAAACAAGCCAAAATGCCCAGTGCATACCTATAATAGAGACGGTCAGACTCGCTTTGATGGTAATTACGGTGATAACGTCAACTATCAACCAAATAGTTTTGATGGTCCAACCGATGATATGCAATTTAAAGAACCGCCACTGGCTATTTCTGGCGCGGCAGATAGATATGATCATAATCAAAATAATGACAATTATCAGCAAGCTGGCGATTTGTATAGATTAATGAGTGAGGAACAAAAGAGCTTACTCACCGATAATATAATTGCTGCGATGGAAGGTGTACCTAACTATATTAAGATGCGGCAAATAGAACACTTTATTAAAGCTGATCCAGACTATGGGCAAAGAGTTAAGGATGGCATAGCTCTTTGATTGATATGACTAAATCCATCGTAATCAATCTATTACGATGGATTTTTTGCGTAGAGTAAGAAAAAACATATTTCCTATAAATTTTTAAAACCCACAAAATAAACTATACTTAAAATATCCATCGTGCATGAATTTATCTCATGCCGCCGAGAGATGTTTTATTTTAATGAAATAATAAAATGGAAATATAACCTTGAAAAACAAGTTAATTATTTTATCACTTTTTATTTCTATATTTTTGTCATTATTGATAGGTTTTTATGGGCATTATGTATATAAAGAAAAATTCTTAGCTAGTACTCAAAAAAGCTTAGAGCAGAAAACTGAATTGCTCGGTTTAAACTTCATTAATGAGTTAAATGCAATTACAAGAGATTTGACGGTGATAAGTGCTACACCTCCGATTAAAGGAATAATTAGGAGTAGCAGAAACTTAGGGGTTGACCCAAGTGATAATTCCACTTTACAGTTTTGGAAGGATCGTCTGCAGGTTATTTTTGCAGCATTTATTGAGACTAATAATACTATTACTCAAATAAGATATATCCGCGCTGATGGTGATGAAATAGTACGCGTAGATCAAAAGAATAATAAGACAATAATTGTTGGTGAAAAAAAATTACAAAATAAGTCTAAAGAGCCATATTTTGTAATGTGGAAAAAACTCAACTTTCCAAGTTTGTATATTTCAAAAGTCACACCAAATAAAGAAAATGGAGTAATAGAGTATCCTCTTTATTTAACGATTAGAGTTATGCAAAAGGTTAGTGCGTATGGTGACCCTTTTGGTGTTTTAGTTATTAACTTGGATTATGTGGCATTTATAAAAGAAATTTTAAAAAGTTTATATAAAGGAGGGGTTCTCAAATCTCAAGATAGTATTAGCCTTCTAAATGATACTGGAGATTATTTCTCATATCATGATAAAAAATTTGTGTCTTCTTTTGATGGTATAAATAACAAGACCACGGATAGGTTTGATAGTTATTTCAAAGAAATTAAACAATCTAAAAAAGACTCAGGATTTATTTTTTATGCAGATAAAACCGTATATTTTTATAAGTTATATTTTGATAAGAGTGTTAAAAATAGATACATTTATTTAATCAACGAAAACAAAGTAATGCCATTTTTTGATTTAAGTAGCAGCTCGACACAGAGAGTTCTTCTTTTAAGCTCAATTGTTTTTATATCCTCTTTTTTTATTATTATCTTACTTATAAATAGGATTTTTAAGCCTCTCTATGAATTAGCTGCAGCGGTAAGTGAGTCAACGGCTAGCAACCACCCACTAAAGTTTAGATATAAAGCACCTTATGAAATTAATATCTTAAAACAAGCTATTTTGGATAAAGAAAAAAAATTATTAGAGATTTCTACTTATGATAATTTAACAGGGGCACTAAATCGCCACCAGTTTATTCATAAACTATATTTAGCGATAAAAAACTCAAGTGTAATTAATGAGTGGATAACAGTCTTTTTTATAGATATTGATGATTTTAAGCATATTAACGATATGTGGGGCCATCAGACGGGAGATGCTGTACTACGTGAGGTTTATAAGAGGCTATCTAAAGTTACGTCTCAATTTGGGTTTATTGGGAGGTTAGGTGGTGATGAGTTTGTAGTAGTTCACACAGACTTGCAAACTATAGATGATATTAATCTTCAGGCAGAAAAATATCAGTATGCTTTAAGTGAAACTCTATCATTTAAAAATGGGGTTATTAAAGTTTATCTTAGTATTGGTATTGCTATTTATCCTGAAAATACTAAAAGTCCTTCAGAGTTATTAAAATATGCTGATTATAGTATGTATCAGGTTAAATCTAAGGGAAAAAATAGTTATATGATTTTTTCTGATGATTTAAAACAACAGTTTATACGAAAGAATAAGATTGAAGTTGAGTTGCAAGATATAATTAACTCTAATTCCATAGATATATATTATCAGCCACAATTTTTTACAAAAAGTAAGGAGATGTATGGAGTTGAGGCTCTGATTAGGTGGCCCAAAGACAACATACTATATCCCGTATCCCCAGAAGAGTGTGTTGCAGTTGCAGAACAGTCTTCTTTGATAATTCCCCTCGGATATCAGATTTTAGAGAGGGCTATGATTGATCATATGCAACTTGTTGATAAAATTGGCGGTGATATGATTAATTTATCTGTTAATTTATGCTCTATACAATTAAGAGAAAGAGACTTCCTAGCTAGGCTGCAATCTATTATTGTCAAAACTAATTTTCCAAGAGAATATCTAACTCTAGAAATAACCGAACAAAAACTATTGACGAACTTCAGACACGAGCAAGAAACTCTGCATCGAATTAGAGATAGCGGTATAGGTTTAGCCTTAGATGATTTTGGAACAGGTTATGCTTCACTAAAATACATCAGAGACATTCCTTTCTCGGTGTTAAAAATTGATAAATCAATTATTGATAGTATTGAAAAACATGATGAGAAAAGTATTAATATTATTAAGTTTACAATTCAATTTTCTAAAACTTTAAATATGAAAGTTGTGGCTGAAGGAGTAGAGGAAGAGCCGGAAATGATGTTTTTAATAGATAATGACTGTGATGTTATTCAAGGATATTATTTTGATAAAGCTCTTTCAATTGATGAGCTTATTAGTAAATATGGTATGCAACATAATGATTCATCACAAGAATAATTGTTTAATTGCAGTGTGAATCAATCGGTGGATTATAAAATTTACTCTTGACATATTATCCATATGACAAATAATACAGGCAATATTATAAGATTAGTTGATTTTTAATGGTCAGCTTGAATTGCTAAGGAATAATTATGCGAGTAGTAAGTGTTAAAGGTCGGGAGATATTAGACTCTCGTGGAAACCCAACTGTTGAGGCAGATGTCTTATTAGAAGACGGCACAGTTGGTCGCGCAAGCGTTCCCTCTGGAGCTTCTACAGGTAGTTTGGAAGCAGCTGAGCTTAGAGATTGTGATTCTACAAGATATTTAGGCCGAGGAGTTTTAAAGGCAGTTGCAAACGTTAACGAAACTATTGATCTTGCTTTGCGAAATAAGCCTATTGCTGATCAAATGGAATTGGACGCAATTTTATGTGAGTTGGATGGATCTAAAAACAAATCTAAATTAGGTTCTAATGCAATTTTAGCTGTTTCATTAGCTTTTGCGCGAGCTCATGCTAATGCGATGGAAATGCCTTTATTCCTTTCTTTAAATCGTCATGAAACAATGGTTATGCCAGTGCCGATGATGAATATCTTAAACGGCGGCGTGCATGCTGATAATAATGTCGATATTCAAGAGTTTATGGTTATGCCTGTTGGCGCCCCTGATTTTCCAACCGCTCTGCAGATGGGGGCAGAAGTATTTTTTGCCTTAAAGTCTAATCTTAAAAAGCATGGATTTAACACAGCTGTTGGTGATGAAGGAGGGTTTGCGCCTGATTTAAAATCTAATAAGCAAGCCTTAGATTTATTAGCTGAAGCCTCTGAGCAAGTTGGGTTGAAATTAGGTGATGATATAGTGTTTTCACTAGATGTAGCTGCATCAGAGATTTATCGTGATGGATCCTATCATCTTAGTTCAGAAGGCAGAGTTTGGTCATCTGATGAAATGATAGAATATTATGCTCAGTTAGTTAATAATTATCCTATAGTTAGTATAGAAGATGGGTTAGATGAAAAAGATTGGCAAGGATGGCACAAGATGACGTCTCTTATTGGTAATAAGGTTCAATTAGTTGGTGATGACTTATTTGTTACGAATAAAGAAATCTTGCAAAAAGGGATATCTGAGCAAACAGCAAATGCTATCTTGATAAAATTAAACCAAATTGGTACATTAACCGAAACAAGAGAAGCAATGGATCTTGCTTCTGATAATAATTACCGGTGTGTGATGTCTCATAGGTCTGGTGAAACAGAAGATTCGTTTATTGCAGATCTGGCCGTTGCAACCGGGTGTGGGCAAATTAAAACAGGCTCATTATGTCGAACTGACAGAATAGCAAAGTATAATCAATTACTGCGTATTCATGAATTATATTCATTACCATATGCAGGTAAGGCTATTTTCACTTAGGAAAATTGCTACATACTTATTAAGGGTTTGAGATGCGGGCAATTATGGTGCTCTTAATTATAGCGTTAGTTGGTTTGCAGTATAAACTGTGGCTTGGTGACGGCAGTCTTCCGCAATGGGCTAAATTAGAGCAAAAACTCAAGATTCAAGAGAGAGAAAACATAAAACTTAGTGCCCGCAATAAAATAGTTGCCGCAGATGTGTCCGAGTTGAAATCAGGTGACCAGTCTTTAGAAGAGCAAGCCAGATATGAGCTTGGGATGATAAAAAAAGGCGAATCATTTTATCAGTTTTCGGATTAGTATTTTTTACTTATAATGGATGTATGTGGTAAGTACAAGCATGATGATAGTATACCTCCATCTCGGGTATAAATAGAACAAATCTTAAGTTTCATGATATAATCTCTCCCATGAGCATAAAATTTTCTTCAAATATCGGTGATTATATTCGTGAGTATAGTTCTTCTATGCGCAATATAGGTCTTGTTAAATTTCATCATGATATTACTTTTGGGCAGAATCAAATATCTATGTTAATGACTGATCCTGAGATCTATAATTACTTTGTAAATAATCAAATACCAGTTGCTTGTACGGACTATTCTGGGAGATATCTAGAAAACGGCATTTACATTGATGCTGTTTTAGAAACCAAGTATTCTGAGAGTGGCGTTTTAATGCAATCTTTGCGAAAAATGGCGTTAAGAGAAAAGTTAAATTATGGTAATCGTTCATTGCACTATTTAAAAAAAGAGCAAAATTGCCAGCACTTATATTCTATGTTTTTTGATATGAGTCAGGATGATTTTTTACATTTTGTTATTAATAATGGTGCACTTATTCAGGATTTAATTGATGATTACAATTTCTTGTCTAATGATATTATTATTGAGGCGACTTCAACTGAGAATATAGTTACATTGCCTAATTCTAAAGATTATTTTGCTGTTAATGATTCAAGCCGCTCGGCTGCGACTATTGATAATAAGCTGTGTTTAATACACAAAATAACAGGTTTGCCTATTCATCTCCCCCTGCAAAGAAGTCTATGTTTATTGCATTATTTATCAGGAAAAACTATTAAATCTATTGCAAAGGAGATGCAATTATCGCCAAGAACAGTTGAACATTATATAGAAATATTACGTAAAGAATTGGGTTGTCGAACAAGTAAAGAATTACTCCTCTATTACTCCCATCAGATTAAGCAATAGGGTAAATTTACCTTATTGATTTATATAATGCCACTATATAGAATTTTCGCACATAAATTTTTGTAGGGTATATAAGTGAATTCTGAACAAGATATCGAAATTAGTTTTGCTGAGCAATCTTCTCATACATCTGATAATTTAGCTGCGAGCGCTGAGAAATATACAAAGGCTACATTGCGAGGAGTTAGTGCTGGTTTGGGAGATTTATATGAAATGGTCTCACATCCAATTGATAATTTAGTTGTTCCGGTTTTAGAATTAACTTATGACTCCCTTGCTTTTGGATATGTTGCACAAAGTCAAAGTGAGTATGGATTTTCACCACATCAATATTCATTTCTTCCAGATGATATTTGCGAGAAGTCAGCAGAGGATTTGTTTTCTGAATCACTAAACCGAATGGAAGGTAGAAAAGAATCAATAACATCAATCTATGATAAATTTAGTGAAGGAGATCCTGAAACTCGTACAGAAATGTTAGCGCATGGTGTTGTTAATCTTCTAGGGCCAGGGGTTATCATGAAAAATGCAGCCAGAGTTGTCTACAATGTAGATAAATTTGGCCAATTTACTAGACCTGCAACTTATAAATCAAATTTTCCTCCTTCCCCACCACCTCGAGGCCTGCGTGAAGTAACTATAGATGCTATTCGTAGTACTCCTGGAGAAACAACCTATTCCTTTATTGCTCTTGATAATGGCAAGCTTATTTTTGCACCATTAGAAATTCCGACAAGCTTATTTGATAAAGCTGGCAAGCCAATTACAATCCGCGTTAAGCATCCAGATTTAAACAAATTTAATAGTCAGGGCCGTAAGGTTATAGGAGGCGGTGAAGCCACGTTTAAAGATAATGTATTAACTAAGGTATTACCAAAGACCGGGCATTACACCCCTGATTTAGAAGGTTTAGGGTCCATTTTGGAGCATGTATTTTATAAAAATAGTTTTAAATCATTAAATACATATCAAGATCTTACCGATATAAGCACAAAATCCGCGGCTACCAATAAAGTTACTCAACCAACCTTCACTCTTTTTGCCCCACAGGAAACCCTAGCTCTTCAACCAGTCTCAATTCTAAATGTAATGAATAAAAAAGCTAATGGCCCGGGGATGCAATCTTTTGATTTAAGTAGTGAACAATTTACTTTTAAGCCTTTTGTGGCAAGTCAAGAAATTATGGGTGATAGTTATACAGATTTTGACTCTTTACTTGATGATTTTAATAGACATACTTCTGCATGGACCGCACAAACACAGCCGCATAGTTTTTTTAGTAATGATCAAGGTATCGATTTTCACGATATCGTTGAGAGTGGATTTAGAGTAGATCAATATCAGTCTACGAATTCAGAATCCAAGGCACCACAAACGGAATTTACTAGAACTGGTGAGAAGCCAAGTTTAAAGAAGGTCGTGTTAGACGAAGTTCCAGAGTATGTAACAAATTTGTTTACAGATGTGAATGATGTTGATCCTTTTCTAGAGCGTTTTGATGATAAATCTCAAGCAAGGCTTGAACAAGAAAAATCTGATTTATCTGAGGCATTATTAAGCGAAGTTCGAACGATTGGTGAGTATCAAAAATATAGTGCGCTTGAAATTCAAAAGTTAAATACAGCACAAGAGCGAATGGAATTTGCACGCAAAGCTCAGGATGCGGCGCAAGCTTTTAGTAATATGGCTCAATTCGCCGAGAATCATATTCATAACGATGCATTAAGTAAGGGTTTAAACCTAGCTTCTGGAATTAGTTCTATGGCATTGGCATATAGCCTAGGTATGTCATTTGCGGGGGTAGGTGCTTTTGTTGCTGGGGCTAATATTTTAGTGTCAGTTTTTTCGAAAAGATCTAAGGGTGATAATGGAATTAGTGCAGGATTCCAAGCCCTTGATAGCAAAATGAATATGATTTTAAAGCTTGGTCTTGAAATGTATGAGTTTATGCAGGAAATGGATAAACGTAACAGTGAAAACTTCCTAAACGTTTTTAATGGGTTAATAGCTTTGCATAAAAGCCAAAGATATATAACCCATCAGCAGCAATATAATTTTGGTCAATTACGTGCCGGCATTGATTTTATGATCGATAGCAAACAACAAGATACTTTGTTAGAAGCAGCTCGTTATGGTGACTCTATGGCTATAGCGGACATAAAAGAAGATGATTTTGATAGGTTGATGACAGAGTTGTACCTTTTAACGGAAGAGGCACGTGCAAGTTATTTAAATGGGCAGACAATATCAGATTTAGAGCGAGAATCTGGTGCTGCGCATGCACTTAAAGATATAAGAAACTTATTTAGTACCGGCAAAGTATATGGTTATTTTTTATCGCAGTTAAATGATTTGGGTTTTACTCAAGAAAAAAGGTCTTTTTTTAATCCCCTACTAACTCATGCGGCTGTGGAAAAATACATGGCTCTTGGTCCAATTCTTCCGAAAGAAGTTAAAAATATAATAAACAAATACCAAGAGTTTATGGCGCTTACCAAAATCTTGCGCCTGCATATACCACGCTTGCAGAGTAAATACTTTTTAGAGATGTATTCTGTGCTAGAAGAGATGCAGACGATGTATGATTACAGCAAACAAACACATGATATTGTAAGTAATTTTGCCGGTCTATCCGCACGACCTGGGAATGCAGAATTTAGTGTATCTGACTTTCCGTCAAAAAACATAGTTCTGGATGGTATTGGAAGGCGCAATAATAACAATTTAGAGAGAGTTAGAAATAGTTGTGTCCATAATCATGAGTTTTATGGCTTAGTTTACTTAGGTTTAGCAACGTTTACCTTTTCGAACTATATAGTTCCAAGACACAAAACTAATGGCAAGCCTTTTGATAACTGCCCGGCAGTATATATTGATTTTTGGGATGGTGCAAAATATGATTTAACCGACTTTTACACTAATTTCAATAATAATGGCCACTTGTGGGATTGGAAAGGTCTACCTAAACATTCAGGAGACGCCGTTCATAAGTCAATTAATAAATATAATGAACTACGGCGACATGCAGTTCAACAAAAGTATGATGACCTTAAAAACAAACTACCAGTATGGCTTAATGCATTAAGGGTTGCTTCAACAAAATGGTACCAATCATGTTTAATCAGTGATGTGCATGCGGCTTTTTGTCAGAGTATTCCTGAGTTTCCTTTTGATAAGTATAGTCAAGAAGAACTACTAAAGTCATTAGAAGATGATTTAAAGGAGGGGCGGCGTTACACAAAAGCATTGCCAATGCATACGACATTTTTAACAGATTTAAGAGACTTTAGGAATAGACTACAAGAGTCTGAAAAAAATATTGCCGCGCAACGCAGTAAATATGTCTTTAAGCTTTTGCATGAGTTTCCAGCTGATCCTAGTACTATTGAATTAGAGTTTGGTGTAGAGGGGTGTTTTATAAAGTTAGCTGATGAGAATGCTAATTTGTATTATTTTCACAATGATACGAAAATAGTTACTACATTACCCGTTCTTGATGATAAGCAAGAGGAGTATGAAGCTTTTACGAGAGAGGCGCGATTTGTGACTGACCGGCAAGATAAGTATGACTTGGATAACTATCGACTCGATCTATTTTGGCCATTTGTACACCTATCTCAGTATGACTTGAAGAAATTTCTATCTTTCAGTAATCAGTCGAAAGCACTAAACATCACATTGTCAGACAAAACTTTTGATCCCGTTGAGTATTATCTAAAACAGCAGAGTGAAAGACTCGGCGTTATTTATCATGAGTTAACAGTTAACCCAAAGCCTAGAGTATTTGCGAAGTCTGTAAATATGACAGAAATTAGAAGGATAATAGACGTACAGCAAAACCTTGTTGATAATGGGTTTAGAGCTGTTCGTCGATCTATGGATACCTTATCTGATTTAGACAAACCTGGTTACCAAGAATTATTGACTGAGAGGAGCCGGGTATTTGCATCCCTACTCGAGAAAAGACAAGCCATAACTGATTCGACATTGACATTTGGTCGTAATCAATCACCTCAGAATAGCGAATCTAAACCAAAGGTAACTGTCTTGAATCATGGTTCTGAGTTACAAAAACTATGCTCAGATCCAGATGTTGAATTGGCAAAAATAAAAACTACTCTTGAGCTGTTATTTGAAGATAGTAGTAAGTTGTTAGAGGAGGAGCTCAATGAAGTTAAAAGTTATGAGCTTCGGCCATTATATTTAGCTATCAAAGCACAAAGAGACAGGGCAGGAGCATCAAAGTTTAAATTCCCAACACTTTTTCTCTATATTTATCATATAGGGCGGCTTTTCTTCTTTTCCGTGGCACAGAAAACTTCGAAGTCTCTTCTTTTTTTATTAAATTCAATACGAGATGTCGCAT
>JARGPO010000079.1 GCA_029213075.1 Legionellaceae bacterium
ATAACTGATAAGTAGGGAGTCCATAACTCTTGCATAAATCATCCAATCCTTTAGAAAATATCGATGTCTAATTATTAAAATACGCATATCATACCATCATTAGTCACTTAACCGAATGCCATTGATTGTCAACAGACCCTATTATTCTTCAAATAATTTAATCTAAGTCATTACCATTCTATTATTAATAAGTTAATAGATTCAATGAGTAGAAAAGGCAACTGTTGGCGTAAGATTATATCATTATCGTGCCAAGACCGTTCTACTATCCTGATTGGTTTCAAGATCAGCCATAGTTTTAAGGCTATCATATAAATAGTGTATTGTATTAGGTATCTCATTTTTTGACGATTGACAAAGAATTGTAGATAACGAATTTAAATCACTATCATCTTGAATCCATCCTTTTAAACTATTAGATAAAGAGCCTTTAATTTGCTGAGATAAAAGTATGACATGTTCTTTAACTTGTTTTTTATGTTCATCTTGTATTAATAGCTTTTCATCTGCACTCATCTGAGCATCACAGAGACAATCTCTTGCGACACTCAAAAATAATTCGGTGCAAATATGATGTAGTCGACTATAACCCTTTTTATTAGATGCATAAAAACAATAAGACTTATCCCCTGCAAAAATCGTATTTTGCATATTAGTGATAGTTTTTAGCACTTTCGTATAATATTCTACTTTATCTTGTGCTTCAATTTTATCTAATGCACTAAATAATGATTTTGCTTGATTAATTCTAGTTCTGTTACATGACCAAAAGAAACCACTGTATATATCCTTATGCTGATTAAACAGATTTTTATGATAATTTTTTAAATCCAGAATACTTTTGGGGTCTACGACCAACAAATCACTAGATGGTGATTTAATATATTGGATCTCATCAGAAAGGTGTTTTAATTGCTGATAAGCCAACTTATAGCTCTCTGCTCGCAATCCAATACTTTGCATAGCCCAATTAATCCAATTTGTTATTTCTCTAAAGCATTGGTGATAATAGTTATAATACTGAAGGCGTTTCTCATCAGAAAAGAGGGTCGAGCCTTCTCTAAGTGCTTTTGTAATATTAAAGCGAGATTTTGCATTTAACATATAATCTTTAAACTCTTGAAAACCTAAGATATTTAAATCTATATACTGTCTTAATTCGGCGCTTGTTTGTATAGTTCCATCTTGGAAGTTATTCCATAGAGCATGAAGAGAACTTAATGAAAGGTTTTTTAGTTTATCAGTATTAATTGAATTACCATCATCCAAACCAAGCAACTCATTTAGAAATGTTTCTCTTAAATTAGGATCTTCTCGGTAATCAATAATACTATTGATGTAATATTTAATATCTTCATCTAGGCCTGAAATTTTTATTTCAATATTCGCATACCATTGTAAACGATCAATAGTCATAGATTCTTCTCTGTACCAGATATTCCATAGTCTATTAATAGAATCATTAGCTAATTTAAAGCCAATTGCACGATCATCAGAGAATAAACCTTTTATAAACTCTTTATTTCTATTCTCTTCTTGTGTTAAAACTGCAATCATTAGGCGGATAAATTCCTCATCAGGAGCTTTTTCTGATCGTGAAATTATAGCGCCTGTATCTAAAATCCATTTAACTTCATCTTCGTGCAAATTTGAACCGTGAGTGTATTCTAATATTATCAAATGAACATTATCATAATTATAATCAGATAGAAGATTGAAATAGAAGTGATTAAAGCATACATTCTTAGCAAGAAATAGATTATTCCAATGTTCTATATTATCTACTTTATCTAAAAATAATTCGTAGGCAATCCCAGTGTCATTAATTAGGCTAATAAAACCATCTTTATTTTCTTCGCTAAAATTTAGCTGTGATGCTAAGTAATCAAATGATATAGATCTGGGAAGATTATGTAATGCTTGGATATTAGCAAATGTACAGCCTTCATTTAACCAACTCAAGACATTATTTAAGCTAGCTGAACTGCTAGAATTTTGCTTAGATAAATACTCCCAAAAAGTAATTATCGCATCTTTTGGAAGATTTAGAGGTAAACATTGAATTTTAGGTGGTAACACATTTTTATTACCAGAAAGAATAATTGAAAATACATGCACTAATACTTCGGGATATTCTTTTAACTGTACAACATTTTCGCTTAAGTATTCTTTTAAAGAGTGTATTCTCGCATCAGAAGCAGAATCCAGATAATTATAAACTTCCATCAAGATAGGAGCTAGCTGGCTCTCTCTACAAATAGCATTATTAAATAATTCTAAAACTTCAGAGTTTGTTGTAATAACATCTGTTAATCGCGAATATAGTTTTGTACAATCTATGTCCCAAAAGGGCGGTTGTTGTAAAATGAATGCTAAATTATTAAAAAATTCCGTATGAACATATTCTTTTTGCTCAGATAAGACGGGTAATTTTTCAATAATATTTATTAACGACATCATTAAAAGATTTCGCTTTATTCGAGGATCACGTTCAAGAGATCTTGCTACTCCAGATAAAATTTCTAATTGATATTTAATATGTTTCGAGCTTGAATTTAAACCAACATGATTTATCATTAATCTCACCCCGGCAGCAAAAATATCAAAATCTTTGATATTCTTAAATAAATCAAAAAAGTGTTTAAGTATCTCTATATATTTCCCAAAATTATTAGTATCTCTAATAATCTCAGTCCAAAGAGCACAGGGAACCATTCCTGCCACCGGTTCTAAGTCTTCAAAATAGGCCAACCAATTACCTGGCGATTCAGAAAGTTGTATAAAGAACTTATTAATATCCTCATCATTTTCGCCAAACATTGTGGCTCTTGCTTCAGGAGCAAGTGTCTGTTGGACGGCTTTTAGCCATCCTTGAATTGCAGGTAGGGCAGGATCTGCAATACGTTCTTCTACTGAGTAACGCTTTTCAGGTAATGCTAGTTCGATATCTAGTGCCTGCTCAAAATCAGCTAAAATATCTAAAGATGGATTTGTTGAATAACACCTAAAAATATTAGGAAAATGAGTTTCAATTGTTTTAAGTTCTTTCTCTGCCTCGATTAGGTAGCTTGCAAATCCAGTTTGATGATCAGACCAGAGTGCTTCAATTTTTTCCCGGCATTGTAACCATATCTGTTTTAAATTTTTACGACGATCTTCACTTCTAGTATCATTAATTATCATGCCTACATACTGTGATAGCTCGTTTAAAAAACGATCTTTTGCTATAGTATGAGTCTTTTCTTGTTTTTCTATATGTTCAATTAACAGTGCAATGGCTCGGTCTTTAAGATAATATTCAGCGTGCTCTAAATTAGTAGCCCATTCCCATTTATCATTTTGAATCTCATCATCAGTTGTTTTGCTCTCTTCAATACGAGTTTGATGTTTGGCCATTTTTTCATGTAAATGCCGATTCTCCCATTGATATATTTTATCTAATAAATCTGGATGAGATTGAAAATAGACATCCCATTCTGAATCAATGGCATTCATATCATAAATATCTTGAATGTCACCTGCAAAACCCATACGTCCTTGACGGCCTCTAGCTTGTTTACGAGCTAGTCTTTCTCGAGTTCCAATAGTAACGACTACTAAACCTTTGTCATATAACGTATCTGACATTTCAATATCAGTGCCTTGTCCCATTCTTGAACTGAGGGTAATAACACCAGGGTCGGCGATAGCTTTGCTCCTAATGACCTCATTTTCAGAAAGTTTTATATCATTGGTATCCGATATGACTCTACTATTTGATCTTAATTGTTTAGTAAAAAATTTAACTGAAGAATCATCTGGGCATAAAGCTAAAATGGGTTGAGCATGGTGATTTTTAGTAATTTCTGAAAGAGCATCTGCCATCTCATTTTCACCGCGACAAAAAAAAGGCGCATGAATTGTTGTTCTTAATGGCTTGTCATTTGGCAGTTTTGGTACGTGATTAATACCAAAATTATCTTCATAAAAACGTAAATCTAAAAATTTTCGCCCACTAGTTGCAGTACAACCTTCTATTTTGGCGCCACGTTGATGATATTGGCGTAACCTATCCAGCATATTTTGAGAAAGAGCAACAGTTTGCACTGGATCTACTAAAAATAATGGATCTTTGCCTTCGGCTAAGGCTTCTTTATTTTTACGTACATCTAATAGTTGATGAACCAAATCTCTAAAAGTAGAGTCTTCAGATACCTGATTATCAATTAAAACCTTGGCTTGGTTTACTAATAAAGTTTCACCATCAATTCCACCAATGCGCTTTTCCACATTTTCCCAAATTGAAAATCCAGACTTAACATCTTGCTCTAAAAAATGTGCTGTATAGGCTGCGCGAAGTAGTTTAGTTAATGCTCTATCTCGTCTTTGAATATCTTTATCACCATCCTCACGAGCAACATAGTTTTCAAGCCGACTAGATCTCTTTGAAAATAATTCAACTTCACGTTGCCGTAATACTTTATCAAGGCCGGGTAAGTCATCTATATTATCAAATGTCCAATTGTTATGTTCAAACCGAGCTATGTTATCAATAAAATATTCATAAGCTACTTCATATATCCATACATCTGGATTAAATGCATTAGTAGTAACGTTTATATCATCTGGAGAGTTACACTGCGTAGTGTCTTTACAGACATTATGAAATTCATCTACATAAGCGCCACGTTGTTTTGATTCATATCCTTCCGGAAGTATCCCCGCTTGTTTCCATTTATTTTCAGCCAGAATAAATGTACTGCCAGTCCCAAAATTAATCGCCCCAATACCATTTCTAGTTGGTTGATAATGCATATCTCCAATATCCATTTTGGGATAGACATAACTATTATCGATAGACATAACATCTAACACATGGTTATATGCGCTATAATCACGATATGCTAATCCTGTTTTAGCACTATAAAAATCAACAACTTCCCCCATTAGAGCACGATATGACATCCTCATTAGGGCAATTAATGACTTACCACCGCCAGTACGAATTTGATGTAATAGCCCATCTTCATTATGAATTGCTGAATATAATAGATCGATCATTTGCATCCGGTTACACCACTTACCTGACTTACGAACTAAAATCTCTCTTTGACAAGCAAGAATACGAGCTTGTGCTTCTGGGGTTACCTCATAACCTGATGCAATACATGTACGAGATAGGGCCGCTTCTTTATGAAGTTGAGATATTAAAGCAGATTCGTCTAAATCTTGGATTGTTAGTGAGTACGCATTAGTGTAAAAAAATAGACGTAATAATCGTTGTTTTTCTTCAATAGTTATTTCTGTAGAATCTTTACGCTTAATGCCACTAATAATTCGCGTAATATCACTCGCATTTTCAGGAGTTAAGCTTAAATCCCGCTTTGATTCGTTAGTTTTTTTATCTCTTGTTTGAACTTGCGTTTCATAATGATGAATTAGGCTAGTAGTATCGTTTTTAAAGTTGGCAACTAAATCATTTAAATCAGCCATACTAGGTTTTGGTTTTTTATTACAATATATGGCAAGTTTTTTTAACTCACTCAAATTCCAATTTCGTAATTTTTGATTAACATTATCAATAAATAATTCCCAAGTGCTATTTTGTTGCATCGCTTGTAATAAAATAGCTTGCTTAGTTCTATCTATTTCTGTAAAAGGCTTCTCCACTCTAAAATATTCATTAAATTGTAGTAGACTTAATTCTGAATAACTCAATAGAGAAGCAAGAGTTTCTTGACTATCTATCAAATATTTAGGTGTGTTATCGCTAATGCTATGGGTTAGCTGCTCTACTATATCATCCGATATATCCTGCTTTTGTAAAACAATATTACTGACATCTATTAAATATTGATGTGATACTATCTCACGAGATTTTGACGACCATTTTCTGAGTATATTTTGCAAATCGTCAGCATTTTTATAAGCAATTTTTGCTAGATTTATTTTAACCTGACTTGGGAGATTTGGAATACGCGCAAGTTCAGCTATGTGCTCTAGATTGGTTCTTTGCTTGGAATGCAGGTGTGCTAAATCTTTGTTTATCAAAATAGAACGACAATCTTCAATCTCTTCACTTAAAACTGTTTCCATTAAATTCAAGGGAAACAAAGGTTTTGACTCATCTGTTAACTCATTTATCCACTTAGTTAAATTTTCAACAGCATAATAATGATGTGCATCTTTTTTGGCTGCTACTCTAACAAGCATACGTAAAAGATGACCTAGTTCATTATAACTATCGTTGCGATCTAAAGCTTGAATTGCATTAATAAAATCAAGAACTTCCTGATTGGCTTCAATGGAGCCTTCATTATCATAAGCTAGGTAAGGTAATAGTTTTAAGAAAAGCTGTCGGTTTACATCAAGAAACAGAGGATTTAATCTCTTAATAAGATTTTCTATAGCAGAATTTTTAAGCTGCTGGTTCTTTTCTAAAAGATAAGATGATGCAAACTGTTCTCTAATATCATATCCAGCTTGTACCCATTCGGCAATGATTGCTTTTCTAGCTAACTCACCATTTTTACTTATGTCTGTATAAGCTGCAATTATTTTCTCTGCTGAAGGGAAAAACAATGAGTTTCGGCAAGAAATACTTTTTAGTTGTTGCTCAAATCTATCAATGCTGAACTTATGAGTATGATAGTCCGCAAGTGCTTCCCTTGGTTCACTTAGAAACTGTCTTACTTGTGGTGAGTAAGTTTTGTTTGCTTTAAGTGTTGAGTGAGAAGGCAAGCGTGTTGTATACGATATCTTATGTATAAGGCTATTATTGTAATCAATTCGACCATATTCTCTTTGTGCAGAGAGAAGTTCATACCACCAACTGTTCATTTGTGATTTAAGAGTTGTTAGCTTTATTTCTTTCTCAATAAGATTTTTTGGGTTTGCGTCTGGGTCATAGTAATAATAATGGCAGGTTTGAACTTCCTCATTGGGGTTCTTTAGGAGAATATAACAAGGATGTTTATATGACTCTAATTCATGAAGTTCAATTCTATTCTCTCGAACCCAGGTTTCATGGAAGCAAGGGCGAACGTGTGCTGCCAGGTCATTATATAACCAAGGATATATATCAAGGTACGGCTTTTGAAAATCATAATACATCCCCATCAAAAAGTCTGGGTGATCTAGGTCCTGTATATTTTGTGCGTTTGTTGATGAATCAATTACACGAATTAATGAGTTAACCCAGAGACGAGGGTGGTTTAAACCATTCATACCACGCAAATCTTCTGGAGCCATATTTGATATTACTTTAGATAAACTATTAATTTTATCGTAAGCCCATAGAAAATCACCTTCACTTCTTGATTCCTGAAGTGGAAGAATACTTGCAATAAAGGTAAGTGCGTCCCGAGAATTACTAGTCATCTCTAATCTATTCGGCAATGGCTTACTGTTATCGCTTAAATTGTCTCTGTCAATCCCACAAGCCAAGCATCTAATCCATAAACTAACAGATAATCTAATGTGCTCTTCTAGCGGGGCATAGTTTAGGATAGACTTACATTCTTCTGCAGATAGTTCAGTCGTTGGCGCAGTATATTGGCTACGTAGTTCCTCTAATTGCCCTTGATAAAGCTGAATGGTCAAAAGAGCTTTTTCTATATGACTGTAAAAATATACATTTGTTGGGGAAACAATAATCTGAGACTTCGTACGAACTTCATTATCATCAGGCTCTTTATCAGTAATGATTAGCTCACAGTTTTGTGGTTTAAATAATTCATCTGGTGCAAGATTATTTAACCCCTGTTCAAATCTCTGCCATTCTAGGGGCGTTAAATTAAGATATAAACTCGCAAAGCGTCTGGCGAATGTTTTTATGGTGGTAAAATCTTCTTCTGTTGATTTATAAGTTACAAATTGGTTTCTTTTATTTATAGGAGAAGCATGCTCAAACTCTGAAAACAGTAAATTTTTCCGCCATTCTATATAGCCGTCGTAACGACTTGCGTAATAAAACCCGTCATGTCCCCAATCTATCTGATCAATATTCATTAAGATATGTGCTTGAATTTCTACAGGTGAGACTGTCTCTTCTTCAGAAGATGCGCTATTCTCTGTTGCAGAAACTAATTTTAATTTAGGTCGTTGTAAAACCCAAATCATTCTATCTAGAAATGCTTTGGCATCAAAAGGCGAATTTTCTTGCATATAAGTTGTAAACAATTCTATATCTACATATCTTTCCAACTGATTTTCTTGAATACATACCATCCAACGGTAATAAGAGTCCCATACGCGTGCATATGATGTATAACCACAGGTGTTACTATGCGCCTGTATAACTTGCCACCATAATTCTTGAAAATTAGGTGCGTTTTTTAAAATATTGATACTTGATTGAATGGCAATGTCTTCACCAGCCTCAATACACTCGGCCCAGTTCATCGACTTATCTAGAACAGATTCCTTCCAGATATTAAAATAATCTGCTCCATACTCATTCCAGATAAGATTAACTATGTTTATCCATCGTTTTGTACCAGATTTATTGTTCCATCCTTTATAGTCTTTAAAATCAAGACTGTTAAATAATTGTCCTAAAGATTGAGCATTAGACTCGGTAAAGGTCTCAAATAAAGCTTTAGCACAATCTGCTCCCATACCATTAGCAATTGCCCATTTTTGTAATATAGCGCGACAGTTAACATCAACTATTGAATCTATAACGGCAATATTGTCATCTCTTCTTGCTAAATGACGATCCAATATAATCTGTTCGTTTATATCTGATGTAAAAGCACTAAACTGTAGATAGTTTCCAACAAATTGTTTAGGAAGCCGTGCTGGGTTTATGGCATTTTGTGGATTTAGTTTTTCTAAATCTTTATCAAAACAAACTATCAGCGTTCCATTAGATTTACTCCGCTTAAAAGTAATGCCTGCCGGAGGAATGTCGTAAACAAACGCATTTAAAAATTGCGGAGCACGCTGCATAATATAGCGTAATGCTGCTGGTTGAATGGCTGAGGCAACATATTTTGCACCATCAAGACCACCCAGAAATTTTGATAATATTTTACCTAAATCCTGTTGTGGATCAATCGACTGCCAGCCTGGCAAAGCCGCGTTACGCCTACACAAATAATCCCAGTAAGGTCTAAATCGAGATTCAATGTTTTCACGAGTAATTAAAAGAGATTCATCTTCGGAATATAAATCCTGCAAATCATCTAGCTGAAATTCAAGCTGTTGCTCTTGTTGTCTTTGATTTTGAATTTGATGAGAATGTTGATGTTGGATTTGGACTTGATGTTCTTGTTGAATACTTATATTTTTGGAAAATTGATAAACTTTTCTATCTTGCGAAACCTTAGCTTCAGAAATGTTAATACAATCTCTTTTTGATGTTTGTGTTTGGGATAAAGGTAATAATGGATAATTATCATAAGTTAACTGCTCATCGCGTGCTTTATATGTGTTTTTTTTGTTTTGGGTCTTATTTTGAAGTTTATAATATTCTAATTTTTCAGCGCAATCATTTGCTGTATCCCAGTCGGGTAGTTGGATCATAAAAGGAGTATGTTCTAATAGACTTTCTATTAAAGCTGCATTTTTGATATTACATGAGAAATTAATTAATTTTAGTTCTACAACCCCATGAAAACGAGAAAGTGTTTTGCAGTAAAGATCCAACAATTCATCAGATAAATTATCAGGCATTATTAGAGAAACAGATAACCCCGAAGTTGCATTTAATTTTGAAAGCAATTTTTTATGTTCTTCAAAGGTAAAATTAGTTGTGTCTAATTCATGAATATCATAGTCATTATCTGCAGAATATTTCATCGCACTTGATAGATGACAATTTTGCGAAAATATGAAGAGGTTGATAATAGATGAAATATCTTCTAGCTCTAGCTCTAACTCTCCTAAAGTTTTCTCCAGTTTATTTAGTTCAGAGCTACAAAAATTAATAATATTTCTAGCAGTTGTACTTTCGTAACCACCTAATGTTAAAGCTTGCCAATATATAGGATATATAGTAAAAAGTTTATCTAGCATAACTAAAATTGATTTTTGAATTCTTCTAGCTTCAAAATCACTACTAGGTTGACTATTGTTTAGTTTAGTATAAATATGTTCTGATAAAGATCTTATAGTCATTTACTCACCCCATGAAAGGCTGTTATTGAAACAATGTGATTGCAAAAAGGGTTTTGATGCTACACTATAATATGTGAAAAAACAATGATATGTGGAAAATCAATGTTCGTTTGTTGTTCTTTGTGCATTTAGATTCATTAATATGTGACTGGTTTGCATAAGTAAAAATTCCAACCATTTTTCGTTGAGTGTGGAATAATCCCAGGTCTAAAACTAAGAAAAATGTCTGTGTTATACTCATTTTTTAATAATTCAAAGCCCTTACAAATCAGCTCATTAAATTTACTCATGCAATGGTATTGATTTTAATGTGAGAAAATAAGACAATATTTGTTTTTTGTAAGAGAATAAAACTTATGCTTGAAGAGCAAGATATAAAAGTTGAGTCAAATATTAAACTAGAGGCATTAAAGAGATACACCATTCTTGCTCAAAAAGTCGCTATCGGTGAAAATGATAGGCATTATGCCAATGAATCTATGCTAGGAGACTATGAAATGTATAAGTTTACTTATGCAATTTATAAGCATATGTATGATCTTGGCATAAAATATAGCTCAATTAAGGCGATAGGTATAGCAATTGCCAGAGACTTCCCCAATGGTCTAGAGATAGATGTTAAGCAACCAGATATAAAAGAACTACTTTTAAGTAGTTTTAGGTTTTGTACATATACAGATCTGTATCTTTTTTCAGGTAAGGATAAATATGTTGAAGATATGCAAGCAGGTATGCTTCGATCACTGTCGAAGCTTAGTTTTTTTAAAGAAGCTATCCAATCTATGCTTACAGATTCTTTATTTCTAGAAGCTTGGGATGCAAGCTTTATTCAAAAATTGATAACAGAAATTGAGCAGATTCAAAATTTTGAAATAGAAATAGTATTACCAAGAGCAGACTTAGCAACAGATTTATATGAAATACACCAAAAATATAGAGCAATAAATGATGCTCTTGATCAAAGTAAGGGAAAGTTTAATTCTCATAACTTCTCTGCTTTAATTGAGGTGCATGAAGGTGGAGATTATAGCACACCTTTTGTTTCTAGTTTTTTCACACCACTGTTATATGTAGTTCAGTTACGTAATTTTCCAGCTATTTTACATATACTTTCTAATTTAAATGATCAGCAAATAGAAAATACAAATTTTACGCGCCGTGAAGAAGCTTCTATCGCCGATAAATATTTATTAAATCTAATTAAGAAATATAAAATTCAATTTGCTGATTCTGAAATTTTAAAATCGGAACTTGGAGAAATAATCTTAGATTTTTCTGATATTAAAGAGCGCAGAGAAAAAATTGATTTATTAATAACTTTAGGTGTTGACCCTGTTGATATGGCTAATGAGGCTTTAGTTTGGGTTTTTGAAGAGAAAGAATTGGATCTTATCGTTATCAACTCCCTAATTCGATTAGGAGCAGACCCAACAAAAGCAGTAGTCCCATTGGGTCTGACCATACCGAATAAATCTAGAGATCCTATTGGGCACAATTTAATGCATAACAGAGCGATTGGAGCAGCAATATTACATGGACACACTCATGCTTTAAAGATTTTGTTAAGAGCTGAAAAATCCGATGTAGAAGGATCAATACGTTATTTAAAACTGTTAAAATTAAGTAGACTTAATCCTTTACAGACTATTTTAGACGATATCAAGACAACAATTGAAAGATGTACAGATAACTTAAAAAATGTAGATACATTGGAAATTTATAGAGCATTAGGTGATCTTTCGGAAGTTAAGAATAAAAAATATGAAGATATAGTTAGAAAATATGGTGAACAATATGATGGATTTTATGTGTTTGATTTTAATCCGGTAGTAGCTAAGTTTATCGAGTTAAGACTACCCTATTTCTTCAGTATACGTGCTAGTACAATATTTTCTGACGTCCCAACTAAGGCGATATTAAATAATATAAGAGAACTTTATTCGTCGGTAACTTCTCAACTTATCTATTTAGAAGAAGTAATTAAATCCCTTGATGAAACATTAGGGTTTTTGGAGCATCCAGAAACTATCTTAACTGAATCCGAAGAAAGAGCGTATAGAGGTTTAGAAATAGGAGCCAATCTGATTGCAAGTGGATTGGCAAATCTGGCACTTGCAAATAGAATGCAAGCAGATGCTTCGCAATTACCTAGCAGACTTGGTATTTTTTCACTTGCTAGAACAAATGAAAAAGATGAATCTGATAGCTCGTTAGATATTAGTCAGCACTCGAGTAATAGTTCTTGCTCAAGTTAAAATAGGTTATAAAACGAGGTCAATCAGAGTTTTTTTGAGAGAATTGTAATAGCCATGCACGTAGGGTGCTGATTGTTTCTTGATTGACAGTCAAAAGTTGATGGTATAATTTATCTAAAAACTCATGATGACCTGTTTTGTGGTATCTCTCTAGGTATTGGCAAGCATAACGCATACGAACAATCCCAATAGTCATTGCACCACTTTTTATTTTATGTGCTAACCTCTCTATTTCAGACCAGTTTTTTATTAGATATGCTTTTTCCATATTAATGATATCTTGTTGCATTTTTTCTGAAAGGTAATCGTTTAATACTTCCACTAAGAATGGTAAATTTCCGGTATATTTAATGGCGTCTTTAGGATCAAATAGTGGAAAATCTCCTAATAAAAATAACTCCTCCATGGTATTTGGTAAATCTGGTCCTAATGGTGTAATGAATTTCTGTGGTTCTTGATTTATAAATTGCTTGGTTATTTTATTTAAAATTTCGCTGTTAATCGGTTTACTAAATATGTCATTCATCCCAGAATCCATCGATTCTCGCTTTGCGCCATCGTATGCATGTCCAGTTAATCCAATGACTGGTATAGGTATGTTACCGTGGTCTTTTTCGAAAAGACGTAATTGTTTGGTAAACTCATTTCCTGAAATACCCGGCAAACCAATATCGGTGATAATTAAATCGAAAGTATTGTTTTGTACAAGTTGTAAGGCATCTTCACCATTAGTTGCAGATAGAAATCGCAAATCGGCCTTTGTTACCACAATTTCAAGAACTTTTAGCGCTAGTTCATTGTCTTCAATTAGTAAAAGCAGAGGTGTACTTTCATTTGTGGTTGGCGAGGAAGGAATTTCTGATGGCATAGCATCGTTAGATGGATTGGTTAAAGGGGTATCTATCTGATTGTATTTTATGCTTTTATCTTTGGAAATTTGGCAGCGTAGATCAAAGTGAAAGGTTGCACCGTTATTTTCATTACTGGTTAGGGTAACATGTCCTCCTAATAAATAGACATAAGTTTGTACAATATGCAACCCAAGACCATAACCTCTATAGTGACCTTTGTAAGATGGATCAATTCTAAAGAAACGGTCAAATACCTTTTTTTGTAAGGACTTAGGAATCCCAATCCCGGTATCGGCAACACTGAATTCAAGATGCGTATCTTTTGCTGTTCTATCTAAGCACTTGACATGAATAGTAACAAGTCCTTTTTTCGTAAATTTGATTGCATTACCAAGTAAGTTCAATAAGGTATGATGAATTTTTTTGCGATCACTGATAATAAATTGGGGCACATCAGGCTCAATAATGTATTCTAACCCCAAGTGTTTAGATGCTGTAGTTGGAGATTCGAGCTTAATTAGGTTTTCAATACATTGGTATAAATCAAAGCTTTCTTCTTGTAGATCTGTTTCTGTTAGGTTGTCAGCTCGAACATCCTCTAAAATCTCATTAAGCATTATCAACAACTGTTGACCACTCTCAGCCAGTAGAGTAGCATCCTGCTTGTGCTCAGGATTTTCTACTTCATCACGTAATATTTCAGACATGCCAATTACACCAGTAAGAGGCGTACGTATGTCATGACTCATGTTAGCTATGAATTCGGTTTTGGCATTAACTGCTGCTTCGGCTGCTTCTTTTGCTAGACGTAGCTCTTCTTCTAATCGTTTTCTATCTGTAATATCAATAGAAATACCCAGTACGCCATTGATTTCACCTGTTATGTTATGTAACGCGACTTTACTACTCAACATGGTTTTAATTGTACCATGAAGTGGAATTTGTTCTTCGACAGTATGGCTTAATCCCTTTTCAAGAATTTCTTGATCTATATTGTGTAAAATCATAATTCTATCTTCTGACCAACCAAAATCACTATCAGTTTTTCCGATAATATCATTTGGAGATTTTAAATTTAAAGATGATGCAACTAAAGAATTACAACCTCTGTATATTAAATCCTGATCTTTCCAATAAACATACTGCGGAAGACTTTCTATAATATTCTGCAGATACATTTTTTGGGTTGAAATTAATTTTTCATTTTTAAAATTATCGGTTACATTCTTCCCAATAATAAGATAATTTACTTGTTTTTTCTGATTTAAAAACTTAATGAATTTTGCATCAAAAAAATACTTATGATTTTTAGTCGAGGTTATATGTATTTCAAACTTTGTTTCTTGTCGTGCATTTTTCTCTACGTCATTTAAGTTAAAAGAAAGAGTTAGTCCTAGTTGTTCGCATATCATAAAAAAATTCTGATCAGCTATTTGTGTCTTTGATTTTTCACACACAGTCTCAGCAACAGGATTCATTTCAAGTAAAAGTCCAGAATGGTCGAGTATAATCATAAACTCATCAGAGTATTGCCATAATAGATCATTAATTTTTATTTTCATCTCATGAATCAAAAAATCATTTTATTAATGAAGTATAGTATATTTTTGCTGTTTTTCTCATTTAAGATTGAGTTATGATCGCCATTAATTGGGTGACAAATGATATTAGCTTCATTGAAATTGGACCAGCCATTGGTTGGATGCTCTATATCTTTATAATCATCGAGTAATTCAGTTGCCTTAAATAGTATCATTTCTTGTTTTATTGCGGTTGGTTGGTGTTTAAGTAAAAGTTGTTCTCTTTTCCAAGCCAATTCAACCATTGACTGAGACAATACCTTATCTAAATTAAGAAACTGTTGTTTAAAACGATCTTCATATGAATGTTTAATAGGAATGGCCCAGCTGTCTATCATAGCTAACAGTCTAATCGATTGTCCCTGTTGACTAAGCATATGAGCTACTTCATGCATGATATTTCCACCAAACGAATATCCCATTAAAAAATAAGGTCCTGTTGGTTGAATGGTTTGGATTACAGATAAATATTTCATTGCCATTTCTGGTAGACTATTGAAAGCCATTTTATTCATCTCAATACTAGGATCTTGCAATCCATATATAGATAATGGTAATTCACTGAGTGAAACTAACATATTAAAACAATATACTAATCCACTAATGGGGTGACAAATAAATAGATATGGTGGTTCGTTTTTAATTTGTTTTAATTGCACAAGGATATCGACTTCTTTTGTCCTAGCGCCATGGATTATAGTTTTACTTAACGATTTTATGGTTGGTGTTCGATAAAGGTGGGTTACTGATAGCCGGCAATTAAAGGTTTCGTTTATTTTTTCAATCATACTTAGTGCTTTTAATGAGTGACCACCTAGCGCAAAAAAATCATCATCGACACCAACTTGGTCGATACCTAGATTATCTTGCCATAATTCTGCAAGTTTCGATTCAACTGTAGTCATAGGTTTTGCGTAGATAGTTTTTACATTAATTTGTTGACGTGAAGTTTTGATGGCTGGTGATGATGGTGCTTTTAATGATACTTTCTTTTGAGGGTCGTGTTTTGAAATCGCCACACGCGACTCATTACTTTGTAGGACTTTAAGGAACAACTCTTGTCCTTCTTTAGGGGAAATGTCATTGTCTTGTCCTAAAAAATGGGCCTCGCCTTTTTTTTCTGCCATGGCTGCGATACCAACATCGCGCCAAGTATTCCAATTTATACTAATGGTATTGTCTGCAGAGGTAAAGAGTTCTCCATCGGCAAAGGCATCCAAACACGCATTGGCTGCGCAGTAATCAACTTGACGTAATCCACCAAGCAAGACGGCTAATGAAGATGTTAGCACAACAAAGTCTAGAGGATGATTCTGGAATGCCTTTGATAAATTATAAGTCCCATGAACCTTAGGAGCCAATGTAAGCTGCGCACTTTCTTTGGATTTTGACTGTACTAGTTCGGGTTGTGATATACCTGCAGTATGAATTAAGCCATTGATTTCACCGAAACGCTTGATGCACTGCTTAATTGCTTTCTCTAGAGCATTATACTTAGTAATATCCACCTGAAAAAATACGCAAGTTGCTCCAATTGATTGTAATAGTTGTATTTTTTTAAGTTTGTCATAAAAAGGGTTGGTTTTGTTTTTGAGAATAATATCCCACTCAGGCTCTGCAGGAACTATACTGCGTGACAATAAAATAAATATAGGTTTTGAAATTGTGCGTGCAATAGCTTCGGCAGAAGTTAGGGCAATTCCACCTAATCCTCCTGTCAGCATGTATACTCCATTATTTTTGAGATGGTTTTTGTTGTTATGATCAGCATACATCGGTGTGTAAGATAATGACCATTGATAGCCATTCCTATAGGAAAAATGATTATTTCTTTCTTGCCATGGCTTATTAACACAATTATGCAAGATGTGCTGTAATAAATTTACATTAGCTTGTGGTTCTTCAGAGTTATTCAAGTCAATTAAGCGAAATCGCATAGCTGAGTGTTCTTGCGTAGTAATAAGACAAGGACCAATTAAAGTAGCATTTAGAGGACTTATTGTTTCTGAGCCTAATGGTGCTTGTGTTCCAGTGGTTATGACGGCAACTTTTAATGGGTTTTGGTCGCTTATTACGTTTATATAAGCTTGTGATAAGTATAAAAGGCTATAAAAGCCCTTATCCAATTTTACCTCTATTTCTTTGTCAGATGGTAATACTTCAGGTGATGTTTCATAAGATGCTAAGTGCAATAGGATGGGATTTTTGATTTTGTCTTTGATTGATTCCATGAATAAATAATAATGTTTTTTTTCAGCAGGGTTGATTTTGAAATAATTATTTTTTTCTTGCTTGTATTCAACATCATATTTAACCACAATAGGTGATGTATGATTTTTTTCTAGTAAAGTAATTAATTCGCCAGCTAGAGAAAGTTGGTCTTCAAATACTATCCATGTGTATTGACTAAGTAAGTCTTTTGAAAGAGTAGAAGGTTTCAGATAGGTTGGTTTTCGCGACCAGGTCTGTTTATACAACAGCGGCTTATTATTTTGTACAACTGCCCCCAAATCGGCCTTAAGCCAATAACGTTGTCGTTGAAATGGGTAATTTGGTAGTGGGATATGTTGTTTAGATTGTTTTGTACGCAGAGGTTCTAAATTAATAGATATACCCCTACGCCATAGTTCGCCACAAGCTGTTAAGAACTGTGTTAAATCAGAGGTACTTTGGTGATGATTGGGTAGGGTATATGTGACAGGGACTGTTTTTTGAGCATTGGACTTCACAAACCCAGTTAATCCTTGTCCAGGCCCTATTTCTACAAAAAGCGGGTGTTTATCATGCAATAGACATTCAATTCCTTCGCTAAATCGTACAGTATTACGTAAGTGCTTATACCAATAATTTGGACAAGTAGCATCAGTTTCAGCAAGCCAACTACCGGTTACATTTGAAACTATAGGGATATTTGGAGATGATAATTTAATATTAGAAAACATATTTTTAAAAGCATTTTCTAGTGGTTCCATCAAGCGCGAGTGAAAGGCGTAGGATACTTTCAGATTTTTAAAAGGTTGTTTTGTTTCTTCAAGATGTTTAGCTAATTTAGATATGTCTTTCAGAAGACCTGCCAAGACCCACTGTGAGCTTGCGTTATGTAGAGCCAGTTCAAGGTTGAATTTTTTTTGATAATCCAAACAGGTATCGATAGGGCAGTCTATTGCCAGCATGGCGCCAGGTTCAGTGTTGGCCATTAAGAGTCCACGTTCACACACAATTGCTAGGCCATCTTCAAATGAGAAGACACCAGCCACACATGCGGCGACATACTCACCGAGACTGTGTCCCATTAATGCATCAGGTTTTATCCCACAATCCATAAGAAGTTTGGCTAATGCATATTCAATAATAAATAGCATGGGTTGCGTATACTCAGTTCGCATCCATTGTTCGCGGTCGTTGTTACGAAGCAAGGCAAGCAAATCAACATTTAAATAAGGTTTGGCAATGTCTACGCCTTTTTTCACATATTTTTTAAAGAGAGGGACTTTATCAATTAAGTCTAAAGCCATGCCTGGGTATTGAGTTCCTTGGCCACTGAATAAAAAAACGATACTGTGGTGTATGTCATTGCAGACAAAAAATGGATTTTGTTTGCTAAAATCATCGCTACTACAAACAGCATAGGAGCGCCAGGGGAAATCCTCTCGACCAGTTTGTAGGGTATATGCAACATTGGAGAGATTTTTGTTAGGCAATACGTCATTTAATTGCTGCTGACGTTCAATTAAGGCAGATTCAGATTTAGCAGATAGTAATAGCAACTGTTCATGGGAGCTTTTATCTTTAGCTGGTTTATTCGGGTTATGCTCACCTAAAATCATGTGAACATTAGTCCCTCCAACGCCAAAAGAACTAACTCCTGCAAAACGTGCGCCATCACATTGCCAATCTTGTATAGATGTATTCACATAAAAAGGGCTTTTTTCTAAAGCCAAATCGGGATTAGGAGCTTTGAAATGCAAAAGGGGTGGAATTTGTTTATGGTATAAGCACAAAGAAGTTTTAATCAAACCTATAATTCCAGCCGCGGCATCAGTATGGCCAATATTAGCTTTGACTGAGCCAAGTGCACAATAGTTGGTTTTATCGGTTTGTTCACGATATACAGAAGATAATGCATTGATTTCCATTACATCGCCTAAAGCAGTTGCTGTACCATGTGCTTCAAGGTATGAGATATCTTCAGGGCTTAGTTTGGCAGAATTTAGTGCATCACGAATACAAGTCATTTGTCCATGAATACTAGGGGCTGTGAAACTTAGTTTATCGGCGCCATCGTTATTGACACTTGAGCCTTTAATCACAGAATAGATGGTATCATTATCTTTGATTGCATCTTCTAGACGTTTTAATACAACCACACCTACGCCATTAGAAAACACAGTACCATTAGCGTCTTTTGCAAAAGGTCGGCAATAACCATCTGGTGAGACAATACTTCCATTTTGGTAGCGATAACCACGCTCTTGGGGTAGTACAATAGAGCTTGCACCTGCTAGTGCAACGTCACTTAAGCCAAGCAATAAATCTTGGCATGCTTGCTCAACCACCATTAATCCGGTTGAACAAGCTGTATTTACATTTATACTTTTACCGGTTAAATTTAAACGATATGAAGTTTGGGTGCTTAACATGCTAGTACTAGTTGCGATACGCTGTTGAAAGGCATCTTGTTCTTGATGAAACCAAGAGTTTTTTAGGAGGTTTTCATGTAGATAAGTACTATCAGTCATACCAGCAAAAACACTGATTATTTTTTTGGGTATTTTACTAGGCGCAACCCCAGCATTTTCTAGTGCTTCCCATGCGCACTCTAAAAACACTCGTTGAGCAGGGTCTGTGATACTTGCATCAACAGGACTAAATCCAAAAAAAGAGGCGTCAAAATTTTCAACGTTATCTAGGATACCACGCACAGGGACCGAATCATCATTAGTATCAAAGCGTGTTAAGCAATCTACTCCTTGGCATAAAACATCCCAAAACTCATCTATGGTATTAGCTTTAGGCAAGCGACATGACATACCAACAATGGCAATCTCAGATGTATCTACTTTATTTCTTTCTCGAATAACAGGCTTATCTACATCACCTTCAATAAAACGACTTAATTTGTGAATAGTTGGATGAGCTAGCATATCAGATATTAATACATCGGCATTTAAGTCTTTATTTATTTTTGCGCAAGCTGCTGTCATTAGTATTGAATTTGCGCCAAGTTCAAATAAATTTTTATGCGCATCAATGCTTTTACGGTTTAATAAGTGCCTCCATATCTTTTTAATATTTTCCTCAATGTCACTTTTTGATGAGGTATCTATATGAAAATATAAATCTGTGCTTGGTATTTCACTCAAATTATTTTTATCAACTTTACCAACGGCGGTTAGGGGAAGTTCATCTACCATCACATATTTTGCTGGCAACATATATGGGGGTATAAACTGCGCTAAGAATTCACGGATTTCTTCTGCAGGTATGATGGTTTTTGATGACGAAAATACTATATAAGCCGTTAGCATCTTATGCATACCACCACCTAATTCCACATTAACAGCTGCAAGGCTAATCTCTTCATGTTGCATTAAATGTTGTTCTATTTCACTTAAATGTATACGAAATCCACCAATTTTAACTTGATCGTCTAATCTCCCTAGGTAAAGAAACTCGCCCGTGGGTAGGCGGCGCACTTTATCCCCTGTTCGATAGAGTTTGGTGTATGGCGCATCATTACGAAAAGGATTTTCTAGGAATTTTTCAGCATGTTGTGGTTGAGAGTTGTGATAACCTAGACATAAGTTTGCACCGCTGATGTAGAGCTCTCCTTCGATAATTGGTTTTAAATTCTCATCTAGAACATACAGCTCAGTATTTTGTATTGGTTTACCTATACTCGATAACTTTTCATCGCATAATATAGAGTTTTCATCGATTACTTGACGGCAAATGTATGCGGTTGCTTCTGTTGGCCCATAGCCATTTATCAATAAAATAGGTGAGTTATTCTTTTTACGGTATTCAATGAATGATTTAATTATTTGTTGGTTTACCTGCTCGCCACCAAAAATAATTTTGCTAATTGTATCAAGGGTTTCTGGGTGTGTACTAGCTAGTTGATGAAAATATCCAGTCGGTAAAAACATGGCTTGTACTTTATCTTGTTCTAAAGCTTTTTGGAGTTTACAATGATTGTTTCTCGCATCTTGGGTTATGACAACTAAAGTTCCGGCATTTAGTAATGTAAACCATATATCAGAAGTACTACCATCGAAGGTAAGATTGCTAAATTGAGCCATTTTAAATTGCGGACAAATATTCATTGGATTATCAATGGACATATTTACTACGGCTCGGTGTGGTATAACAACCCCTTTAGGGTTGCCTGTTGACCCAGAGGTATACATCATATAAATGGGAGATGCAGGTAGAATGGTAACATTTATGTTATCTATAGAATGGCTAGTCGATTCTAAATGCAGTTGTTTGATAGTACAAATTTCATGAGTTATTTTTTTGAGTTGAAAGATACTTTCATCGTGTGCTATAACTAATTTTGGTTCGGCATCATTGAGTATTTCTTTTAACCTGGTTTCTGGTGCCAAAGTGTCTAATGGAATATATGCCGCTCCTACTTTTAAAATAGCAAGAATAGATAAAATAAAATCTGTGCCTGGCTCTAAAAAAACTGCTATAAAATCACAGGTCTTGACTCCTTTCTTTTGTAAACACCATGCAAATTGATTTACTCGCTCGTTTAATGCGGTATATGTATAAGTGATATGTTGATCTTGTAATGCTATAACCATTGGATACTGCAAAACTTTTTCTTCAAACAGCTCGATCACATGTCGATTATAGTCTGGATTAGAGTAATTCATTATTTGACCTTTTTAATTGCAGTACTGCTTATCAATAAAACAGGAAACCACTCAAAGTGTAGCATAAAAAATATATTCTCTGGGGTTTTAACAACAAGGTGTACGTTATCATACAAAAATTTCTCAAGATTCTTTTGTTCTTGGTTTTAACACATTGAAAGAAACTCGACAATTACACTGATTTTTTTGTGATAGAAAGATAGCACTTAAATACTCCGCTGAATCTCTGCCTTAATGGCGCTTCCTTAATCTGCGTCATTAGGGCATGGGGTATCTTCTAACAAGAATTTTAGGGACTTGAAAAATAAATCTGGCTAGATAACCTTCATAAAGCAGGGTAAGTAGAGGGGTAATGACGCCGCTTAAGGTATCGCCATTGATCTCTGGCTTACCTAACCTTAGGTTGATTAATATCTACTTCACCATCCGTTGTATATGGAGCTCTTTGTTGTTGTGAGGACATAAATCTCATGGATTTGTCTGTTGTGAAGGCAGTCCATGACTCCAACTTAATAGGAGCGTTTGTTGTTTTTGTCTCGACTCGCTTTTTATCCCAAAATGAATGCCAATTTGATTTTCCATGCACAAGCATATTTTTACTAAAATGACGAATATCACGAGCGCTACGCTCAATATCTTCATCTACTTCAGTAGTCTCTATTTCTTTAGATGATTTATCTTGGAGCAAGGTTCTCAATCCGATTTTCTTGAGAACAGTGGAGTTGTTATAATGATATTTTATATCCGAGCTATATCTGATAACGACAGGTAATTGACTTTTAAATTTAAGAGGTAATTTAATATTCATAGAAGGAAATTGATTTGAAATTTGTGTTCGAAAAGCATTTTGAAATTCCAGTCCCTTAACTGAGCAAGATTGACACATGTCATAAGTACCATGTAAATCTAATATAAATGCATATACTTTATGTTCGGCAAGGGTTGGTAGCATTAATTTAAGGCGAATTTGTTCTAGCAACATAGTTACATTTGAGAAGTTTAATAAAAAACTATACAGAGCTTCTTCTGCATGTCCGTCTTCAAAACTATCTCGACCAGTAATTGTTAAATAATCGATACTAATCGGCACTGAAATAAAAACACGTTTTTGTTCACCACCTTTTATTTGGGGTCTATCACTAATGACAATTCCAAAATTTGCAATAATATATGTTGTTTTTGGCCAAGACCTATCAATTTTATGGATATTAGTTGTTTGTGAGTAAATTAATCTTTCCGCTAAAGATTGTCTTTCATGTAAGGAAAGTCCTTCTTCATCCTCTTTTGAAACGTTTACAATACAACGCTTTTCAGTTTTTTTAGCTCCAAAATAAAGTGTAAAGTCTTCGGCAAAAAATTCACGTTCTCCGTCAATACTTTCTAATTGCTCTAATCGTTGGGATATGATACGAGATGCTTTTTCACGACCGTCATCTTTAGTATCTTTTATAGATAAATATATTCTCTCTAGATCACTAGTAATTGATTGGTTCCATTCACGTTTATTCTCATGTTGATATCTAAGAATTATAAAAGCAATATCAGTCATAAAGCTATCTGAGTATTGCTCTAAAATAATATGAATTTGCTCTTCTGCTGTAATACATAAACCATCATCATCATCTCTACCTGTATAATGCAGGAGTTTATGTACGGCAAATCTGACATAAGCTTCTTTTTCAAATGTATAATCATCAATATCTACAAGATTTGTAGCGATGTGTCCTAGAGCAAGCATCAATGTATGAAGCTTATAATAAGACCTAGGTGCATCTGCATCTCTAATTTTTTGATCTAAAATGTCGCAACGCTCTTGGAAGGAAACATTCAATTGACTGGTTGGTAATACCAATAAATTACTAAGGTACCCTGGTGCTTTATATGCACGATGATACACTCCCATTTTCCCTTCTTTGACTGCTAACAAAAGAAATGTGTTAACGGAGAATTCAAAGTATTTATTACTTAGCGCTAATTTAGTTAATAACTTTAAGACAGCGTTGTAATTTATGTTTTCAAAAATAGGGAAGGTTAGGGCGAAATCACTAGTTAAAACCTCACTCAACAGTGCATGTACTCTATCTGGCATATAAACTGAAATTGCTTTTAAAGTTTTTATTGTTTCATCGTCAAAAAGATCTTTAGAATTATTGGTATTAGTATCAACCCAATCTTGAAGTTTATCTAACATAGCAAATGCCAATGATTCACATTGTGTCTTATTAGCTTTAAGTAGTTGCTTTATTAGTTGTTCTTGGCCAATAACATCGCTTGTTTCAAGGTAAAATGGATTTGTATCTTCTAATTGGCTTAGTTCGTGATAATCAAAGGATAAAAAAACATGATAAGATTCATCGTTATTTTCACATAGCTCATTAAATATTGCTCGAAGTTCTCGAACTCCAATTTTGTAGAAGTCCCCATTATTTTTAAGTTTATCAATATTGAGAATGTTTATTATTTGATTATCTATATCATAAAGTTTAGATAATAAAGGGTGTTCTAAAAAAGTTTCAACTAACATATTATATAATACATCCATTTGATTTGTGCGTTATTTATAGCGCGATTGTAACATAATAGTCTTTTCAAGGTATCATCTAATTATGGTTTATATCGAGGAAGATCTAGGTGACTATTGATTTAAACAAACCATGTAGTGCAAAAAAAATCTGGAAAATTGATTAAAATACATCTATACCTATATTGATACTTAATTAAACACGAGACTTTATTTTGGGCAGATTAAATGACAATCTTTTAGGTGAAGTGTCTATGGATAGGGATCAGTACTTCCTTGATCTGTATGAAAAAGCAGCACAAAATGCGAGAGAGAATTCGTTAGCTAAGATTAAAAAGGGAAGTAAACCGATAATAGGTGCTGAAGATATTGACGCTGAATTAAAAATATTATTGGCTGAAGAATTATCTATAGATGATTTTGAAGAAGAGACCAATAGGGTAATGTATCATTACGCCTACTATCTAGAAAGAACACTTTTCAGGCCAGAACTACTCGACGATGCGAGCGATCAAGAGATAGAAGACTTTGCAAGATATAAAAGCAAATTTGCTGCTATACAACAAACATTGGTTACATATACTCTTGGAGAGAATGATAGCCCTAACGCTATAGTTGCACTACGTCGCTGGCGAGAATATCCCGAAGGACAAGTGGATCAACTAACTACATTTTGCAAGCACTATCAGTCTGACTTAAAAGCCATTGTTCATAATTTAGAGTATTCTTTTTTTAGGTTTGGCAATATAAATAACAAGTTAGAAAATCCTGTCTTAAATGAGGCCAGGGAAAAGCTTATATCTGTAAATATCTTATTAGTTGCTCTTCAGAGTAATGAAACAAGCAATGATTATAAAATACAAATATTCAAAAATTTGTATCAATGTTCTGCTATCAATAAGCCACATGAAAAGGTTAAAGGATCTCTATCAGACTTTTATGCAAGATCCTTTTCAACCATTTTTAGAAAAAGTATTAATACACGTATTCAAGAATTTAAAATGCAGGTATCTGAGCGAGAGAATGTATCAGGAATTGATAATATAGTATCACACGAAAATACTCCGTCATTAAAGTAGTTGGGATTGGCTGATATAGGTATAAAGAATTAATATTTATATAGCCTAAGTTTAGGATTAACTTCTACTCTACCAATTATGAGAGTAGAAGAATATTTTAGGATAAAGAAAATATGGATATGCCTACAAACACCATTCAGTTATTAAAGAATAGTTTTTTATTTGTCGGTCTATCAGATCAAGAGCTTTCTGATATAGCATCTTCAATTACGACAAAGGTATTCAAAGAAAGAGAATGTATTATTAGTGAGGAAGATAATCGAGCAAACGAGTTTTATATTATTGTTTCTGGACAAGTACAGATATCTAAAAACACTGATGATACAAATACCGAATCACAGGTTATTAAAGAGGTATCTACAGGTGATACTCTTGGCGAAAGCGCTCTTTTAGAGACAAAAAAGCGAACAGCATCAGCTATTTCTTTAACAGAAACAAAAATGTTAGTTATTCCGTTAGCAATGGCTTCTAAATATACAAAAATTAAAATTAACTTAGCAAATGGATTAAGTCAACGTCTCTCAGACACCAATTCAATATCAGCTAAAGCACTTAGGCAAAAAATAAATCTTTTGAACATGAGAGTTGAAACAGGAAGATTTTTAATTTTGATAGTGACTATTGTTTCTATATATTCCTATTGCTTCTCTCTTATTAACACGTTTGTCCATCAAATTTATAGCCAAACTATGGTTGGATTTCCTATGATGTTGCTATTGATTTCTCCTGTTATATATTTAATAAAAAAAAGTGATTATCCTTTAAGTTTTTTTGGTATTAATGCTCAGAACTTGCGGTTTGTGGTTGTCGAGAGTATTTTATGGACGATTCCATTTGTTTTATTTATGCTAGTTATCAAGTGGCTCTATGTTAGCTATATCAGTTCTACAAGTGTATTTTTAGATGGTTTATTAATTACAACTAAATCAACTGAATACTTATATATGGTAATTGGCATAATTGTATATATGCTAATGGTACCAATGCAAGAGCTTGCGATTAGGGGAGCGACGCAGGGTTGCTTAGAGAAGTTTCTAATAGGAAAGCATCGCGTGTTACTTGCCGTTATAGTTTCTAACCTTATCTTTGGAGTTACACATTTACACCTTGGAATACGCATTGCTTTATCAATGGTTTTTGTCGGTATGTTTTGGGGAGCTCTATACGCACGGCAACATACTCTAATTGGTGTGACCATCTCGCATGCTATTATTGGATTTGTAGCTTTTTGGATTATTGGTGCTGATTTTTTATTTAGTTAGAGCTTTATATAAGATGATTTCGTGAATTTTTAAACTCACTAGATGGTCCGAACAAGTCGGACCAAGTAGTTGGTGGAGTAGATGTATTGGTAATTCCCCGAAAAGTCTCCTTAGAGGATACCCTTGTTTCTACTTAACCTGTGTTATTTAGAAGCCCCCAAATCACTACTTAACCCGCTTTATGCGGGTTATCCAGTCATATTGAATTTTATATTCGCTTGTATGCCAATAAAAATCACTCAAAGTGATCCAGAAAATGCTTCTTGTTTTTAATGTTGATTTATTGATCCTCATCTGATCTCAATGTATAATCTTTTCTTTTTTATGAATATGTTTTCTGTATTTGATCTCAAGAATCCCCTCATTTTAAGCTACACATAAAATATCTTCCCAAAGCTGTTGCTCTTCTAGCAATTGATTAAATTTTTTCAATAAAATTTCTTTTTCTTTATCACTAAAATTAGGGAAGTATTCATAGTAATATTGCCCCTGATTCACCAATGAGTGAGTTCTATGTTTTGCAGTGTTAACTTTAATATATTTATCGAACCCAGTTGCTTCACCTGCAGCACCTAAAATGGTATTTAAAATATAAGCGATAGCATTGATCAATATTAATCTATCTCTTCTCGAAGGGTTGTTTATATGCGTCTTTCCCATTCCCAAGCCGAATCTTGAATCTTTGATATCCCTAAAATAAGGTTCGATATTCCATCTTTTTGCATATAATTTTACTGCTTGTCTACAAGCTAAATCTGATTTGTTTGTAATTAATAACCATGGAGCCTTCATATCTTTATCTTGGACAGAAATGAATCTGCCAATTTCATGTAGATCTTTTGTAATCAAGGCTCCTTTGATGCTCATAGCTCGCCCATCTTCCTTTATCCACTCTTTTGCCTTTTTAGTTGTTCCCTTGTTTGTTGTAATTAAAGTGCTTGCCTTTATCCTTATTAGGTAATCAAATTTTAATGTTTTTTCCAAAAACTCTAAAAACTTTGAAGAGGCAAAACCTCTGTCCGCAACCAAAGTAACTTTAACATCATTAGGTAATACCTCTTTAAACCTTGATAGAAGTTGATCTTCATATCTTGCAGTATTATTTTTTAACTTTTCTTTCTCTACAGTTTGCCAAATAAGAGGTGTTGAACGACCATGTTTTGTAAGCAAATTTAAGCAAATACAATGATGCTTATCACCATAAAAAACTGTCCAATCCAAGGCAACATATATTTCTTTACGAGCTCCAATTACATAAGGAACCCAATTAGATGATAATACCCATACATCTAGCTTTTCATTACTTAGTAGCCTATCAATTTGTTTAGTTGCATGCTTTTTTACTAAACCTTTTGCTGTAGCTAGACCTCTACCAATCATATGCAAAAAATTAGAATTACTTTTTATTACACCAAAAACAGCATTCGATAAAGATAGGCGCCTCTTAGCATGCATATCTTCTTTAAATACTGAGTTAACAAAAGATTGTACATTTTCAAAATTTAACTTTAGGTCTGAACCAAACATATCTTTTTCCAATAAAAAAAAAGGTATTTTGATCCTTTTATTTGAATTTTCAACTAATTAATGAGTTTTAATTAAAAATGAGGGGATCTCTGAGGTATTTGATAGTAAATTATTATAAACCGGGAGTTAGGATGAAAAAATTTCTTTTTGTATCTATGTTTACCTTGTTAAGTTTATTTGTACATGCGAGTCCTTATAGTGATGTTCATGATCTAGATGTTCAAATTAGAAACTTTGGTTCTGAGCAATGTATATTGGTTAAAAAAATGATTATGAATGGATCGTTAATTGAAAGTGATTTTCCAAGTATTCTAGCTGCAACAGGTGAGAGATATAACTTTAAATTTAGAGGAAACACATCTGAGGCTGTTTTAAACTATGAGTGTGGTGATTATAAAAAGTTCACTTTGAAACTTGGTCAATATCATAAAAAAAACCATAAGCACATGAGTATTATTGCTGAAATGTTAAATTCAATTGATGTTTTTGAGAAGCATACAAAGAAAGAAGGTTTCTATACAGCAAATCGTATAAATATCAGTACGTTGCAGTTTGAATTATCACATTAATTTTGATTTTCTAAGCAGGGTAAGAAAATATATAAATCTTTTATGCTCTGCTTAGTGATTCGTATAAGATACTCTTCATATCAATGTGGCTGTCTTCAAACCTCAAATTTTTATAAAATATTAATGCATCAGCTCTTTGTCTACTTGTGGTTAATTGAATTATTTCGACCTTGTGAGACCTGATATATTATGGACTGCGAGGACTGTAGTCATCTTCAGTGTCTATTTCACTGTCTGTTTTATCATTGCTGCTATCCTCTGTTGAATCGCTAATATTTGATGGTGATGATTCACGAGATTTATATTTAGACTGCTGTTTTGCAATTTTTGAGGGAAGGGCAAAAGCAATTGAAGTTGTTTGTGCAATCGGATTAAATACTAGAGGAGCTTGCGAGGTTGTAACTTCAATTATAGCGCCGGTTTCATTTCCTCCTTTTTTATTGTCGAACAATAATTCAGATATATCAGGAGGAGTGAATGTTAAAGATTCTACTTTATCATCTGTTATATCATCATCGGCATCAAATGAACGAAACTTACCTCCTTGGCCGTAATTCGCATCACCAACGTCAGCAAGACCCATGAGTTCACGTAATCCTCTGCCGGCACCACCTATTAGAAGTTTTCTTCCGTTTTGCGATTTTTTTTCACTACCAACTGCATGATAACAATCATAGTTTTCACGACTTTCTTTGTCTTTAATTTGATTTAGTTTATCTGGTGGAAATCCACTGCCATTGTCAGTTATTTTAATTGAAATGGTACCATCATCATTATCGTAAATTTCAAGATCCATCTCTAATTTTGTATCAATGTTAACAATCTCTTGTTCATGTGGTTTTAGTTTACCATCAATTGCATTTTTTAAGATTTCAGCAAATTCCTTCTTTATAAAGTAATAAGCAGGGGATTCTTTTATAGTATTAATATCCGCATTATTAAAGTCTCTTACAGCTTCTTTTGTTAACTCATCAAACTTAAGATGGCTCTCATTTGTTTCATCTTTAAGAAGTTGATGAGACAAATCCAAGTCTTCATTATCACCGTAATGATACGCTTGAAGATGTGTTAATAAATTTACAGTTAGCCTAGACTTGCCATTACCAGTTTTGTGTATTTGAAAATCCATTTCATCACCAATGCCAACATTACATACAGCAAGTATAGCATATGAGCATGCAGGCTTTGATAAAAGGATATTTACGATCTGGATTAACGTGGTTACATTATACTTCAGCAAATAAAAGCAGCCTCATCCCTTCACGTGAAAAAGGAAAGGATGGCTTCAAATATATTCAAATAACAGCGTAAAAAGGTATGTGGAATTTTATTTTCTAAATAAAAACTTCTTTAAGAAAATAATCCATTGCCGCGAATGCTCTTTTACTTGCGACATCATTGTATATTGTTCCCATTTCCGGGTCGTTTGCCTCTGGGTTGGTAAAGGCATGCTTAGTATGACCATACATTTGCACTTGCCAATCGGCTTTTGCTTTCGTCATTTCATCGCAGAAATCTATAACAATGTCTGGTTTTACCATAGGATCCTCATATCCGTGTAAAACAAGGACTTTTGACGTGATAGTAGATGGGGTGGTATTTGATGTTGGTGGATTAAGTAGGCCATGAAAACTTGCAACACCAGACAGTTTTTCTCCTGAACGGGCCAAATCAAGCACACATATTCCCCCAAAGCAAAAACCAATAGCAGCAGTTTTTGTTTCATCAACTTGCGGTAGGGCGCAAAGCTCTTGGTATGCAAGGGTAATTCGCTCTAATAAATACGGGCGGTTTTCAGATAGAGGGGTCATTAAGGATATTTTTTCTTCTGTAGTTTTTCCTATCTTTGCATCACCATATAGATCGGCTGCAAAACCAACATATCCTTTTGCTGCTAGAGATTCAGCCTGTTTGCAGGCAAACTCGTTTCGGCCGCTCCAATCATGAAATACTAATACACCAGGTCGCGTGCCTTTTTTACTTTCATCAAAAGCAACATGGGCAAGCAAAGTTTGATTGTCATGTTTGTGGGCGTGAGTTGTTGTATGCATGTTTGGAGACCCTTAATCTTATTTTTATTAATATCATCATAACATTGCTCCAATATAAAACCAAAAGGAAAATGAGCACCAGACATTACGAAATACTCATTAATATTTAATCCCATATTCCGCAGCAAACTCATGAATAAAATTCCCAGTATGGTTTACCCAAACAGTTAAGTATAATTTTATGCCTATCAATAATATTTGTAACCACTTCTGTTGTTTTATCAATGAGTAATACACTAATTCCTTGAAA
>JARGPO010000080.1 GCA_029213075.1 Legionellaceae bacterium
ATAACTGATAAGTAGGGAGTCCATAACTCTTGCATAAATCATCCAATCCTTTAGAAAATATCGATGTCTAATTATTAAAATACGCATATCATACCATCATTAGTCACTTAACCGAATGCCATTGATTGTCAACAGACCCTAGCCAACTCTCCATAAAACATCGCATTTTGCTTTAACTGCAGCTTCTAAAAGAGCTATTATTGGTACTGCACGCTTTTCAATTCCTATATCTGGCTCCTCATCTTCCTGAGTAAAATTTGGAAGATGAGACTGGATTGATTTATGCTTATCAATCGCAGTTTTTAATGACTCTAATGCGTTAGGCACCTCTTTTGCAACAATAGCTCCTGGAACTTCCCCACTATGCTGCATAAAGTTTAGTATCTTTTTTGCTACATCACCAAACATAGTAATATTTTCATATGCATTACAATAAAATGTAACTAACATAATCTTCTCCTAGACTATTGAATTAATTTTACTAAGCCTATCCAACACTTTCTGCTTGCCTAGTAGAGTTAAGGTTAAATCTATTGATGGCGATGAGCTACTACCAGTTATAGCAACTCTTAGAGGCTGTGCTAATTTACCATAGCCGACATCTTCTGAAGCAACAACTTCATTAATGCATGCTTGCAAAACATCTTTTTGCCAGCTATCAACAGACTCTAACTTCTTTTGTAAAACGCTAAGAAGTCTTAAGCCATCAGCTGTTAAGTGCTTTTTAACCATTTTTTCGTTATATTCTATTTCATCTTGATAAAAATAAAGACTTATCTCACACATATCTACTAAATTTTTACATTTCTCTGCTTGAGCGGTTACAAGTTCAGATAAAGGTGGCCCGTTTTTTGTGTCGATACCACGGTTACTAAAATGCCACTCGAGGGCTTTTGCAACGACACTTGGATCATCACTTTTTTGATAATGTTGGTTTAACCAGCTTAATTTATCATGATCAAAAGCAGATGCCCCGCGACTTATATTTTGTAAATCAAAATTAGCTATCATTTCATCTAAACTAAAAATCTCTTGATCGCCATGAGCCCAACCTAACCTTACTAAATAATTCAGCAACGCATGTGGCAAGAACCCTGTTTCTTTAAATTGTAAAACACTGATTGCGCCATGTCTTTTAGATAAGCGCTTACCATCATCTCCTAAAATCATTGGCAGATGCGCAAACACTGGTACTTTCGCACCTAACGCTTCAAACAAATTAATTTGACGAGGGGTATTGTTTATATGATCATCACCCCGAATAACATGAGTAATTTGCATATCTAAATCATCCATCACAACCACAAAATTATAAGTTGGATTTCCATCTGATCTTAGTATGATTAAATCATCAAGCTCTTGATTATCAACACTTATTTTTCCATATACCTCATCATCAAACGTAACAACACCTGTAGATGGGTTTTTAAATCTCACAACGAAACCTGATTCATCTGCATCAATATTTAAATCTCGGCAATGACCATCATAGCGTGGTTTTTCTTTCGCTAAAATTTGCGCGTTACGTAATTCCTCTATTCGCTCTCGAGAGCAATTACAACGATAAGCTTTGCCTGCATCGAGTAGCTCTTGAATTGCTTGCAGGTAACGTGGATACCTGTGGGTTTGATAAAAAGGACCTTCATCATAATCCATAGACAACCACTGCATGCCATCTAAAATAGCTTGCACTGATTCATCGGTCGAACGCTCTCTATCGGTATCTTCTATTCGTAAAATGAACTTACCATTATGTCTTTTCGCATAAAGCCAAGAAAAAAGAGCGGTTCTAACGCTTCCAACATGTAAATATCCGGTAGGGCTTGGGGCAAAACGTGTTCTAACTTGCATGAAAACTCCAACATACATAAATCTAATGTGATATGATATATCACTTTTTTCTAAGAGCAAATTATTATATGAAACAACTTGGCATAAAACACCAACTACTAATAATTGCTATTATTCCTGTGTTATTAGCGACCATCTTTTGCGCATTATTATATAACTACGAATATCGCAATGGACTAAAGCTATATGAAATGTTTAATCAAATTAAAATTGAGTCTATAACTGACTCATTAGGATGGATGTCACTTGAGTTAGACAACAAGTTTATCTTACTTCATAAATATTACATGTTTATTGTTACAATTCTTATCTCAGGCTGTTGTTTAATAGTTGCGTTTTGTATCTATTATATGATTTCAAAAAATCTCTATCACCCCATTGCAAGATTGAGAAGGAGTATGAAGCAAATACTCAACAATGAATTTGAAACCCAAATTGCTACCTCCGGTAAAAGCGAGATAGGTGTTATTGAGCAAGGTTGCATACACCTGCAAAAATCATATTTGGAAGCAACAAAAGAGCTTAACAATCAAATTGAAATCGCAACGAGAGACCTTCTAGATAATTTGGAGATTCTAGAAGAGCAAAATATTGCCATGTCATTAGAGAAGAAGAAAATAGAGGAAGAAAATCAACAAAAATCGGAATTCATTGCGAATATGAGCCATGAAATACGTACCCCGATGAGTGGTGTAATCGGATTTACTAATGTTTTATTAGAAACAAACTTAGACTCTCTCCAATTAGATTATGTTAAAACTATTAAGTCATCAGCCCAAGACCTACTAGTGATTATAAATGACATTTTGGATTACTCAAAAATAGATGCAGGTAAACTACAATTAGACAAGGTTCCAACTAATATTCGCTCTTGTGTTGATGATGTACTTGCTTTGACCTCACGCGACGCCTCACAAAAGGGCGTAGAAATAATCCCAATTAGCGCAAAAAACGTACCTAAGACTATGCTAGGTGACCCTTGGCGAATAAAACAAATCATCACAAACCTAATCAGCAATGCAATAAAATTCACGGATGTTGGGCATGTTCTAATTAAAACAAATCTGCTCAACGAAACGAGCAGTCACTATACTGTCGAAATAATGGTAATTGATACTGGCATTGGGATGTCAAAGGAAACACAAACCACACTATTTACTGCATTTACACAAGCAGACACCAGTACCACACGCCGGTTTGGTGGATCAGGACTTGGGTTAATGATATGTAAGCGCTTGGTTGAGAAAATGGATGGTAGTATCTCTATTAATAGCGATATAAACCAAGGAACAACATTTAACGTACAAATTAAACTAGAGAAACTTGCTAATTTTGAGCACGAAAAACATCAAAATCTGAATCTACCTAAAACCAAAGTTCTGTGCTTTGATGACAATGACCTACAACTACAATCATTATGTAGCAGCCTAGAATATTTAGACGTTGCGCATAAGTCGGTGCGAAGTATTAGTGAACTAAAAAAAGAATTTACAACTAACACCGACTGCAAACTCGCTTTTGTAGGAGTAACTTCTGACTCCGAACAAGAGATATCACAATTAATTAAAGCTCAAAATATCCCCTGCGTATTAGTATCTAACCTTTTTATTAATAATTATGAAGAGCTAGGAGCTAGTGGAATGCTACTAAAGCCTGCTAACTTGAAAAAGCTTCATCAATTACTTAGCTCACTTGTACATACTAATAAAGCTCCTCATCACAACCCAGAATTATATAATTTACGCTCACAGTTAAAGCAGAAAAATGCGAAATTACTAATTGCTGAAGATAACCTATTAAGTCAAATGCTCCTCAAATCACTCTTGAGTGAAAGCACCCAAGTTGAAACTGTTGATGATGGTGAAGAGTGTGTGCTTGCCTGCGATAAGGTTGAATACTCAGCAATTCTTCTAGACTTACAAATGCCAAGGTTAAACGGACTTGAAGCTGCATATATAATTCGTCAAAAATCAATATTAAATAAAAATACACCGATAATCCTAATTAGTGCTAATGGCAACGATATTGAACAAGTTTCGTTAGATGAGTCTGGAATAAACTTATGCCTGCAAAAACCAATCGATGAAAACTATTTACTTCATCATATTTTAAAACTCATAGCGAAAACTCCATACACAGCCATTAACTGGGCCAGTTGTGTTAAAAAGGCATCCGGAAATCATAATCTCGCTGTTGAATTTCTTGCGGATTTCGTGCAAGAATTACAGCTTAATCGCAGAGAGTTTATAAAGCTTTATAAAGACAAAGATTTAGAGAGCCTAAATCGATTGGCTCATAAATTACATGGTGCTTGTTGTTTTTGCGGAGTACCAAAGTTGCAAGTGTTGGTCGCAAAACTAGAAAATCAAGCAACAAAGGTCATAACTATTAATGAATTAGAAAATGACTTCCGAAAACTAATGGAAGAGTTAGATGCCGTATTAGCTGAATACGAAGCATCTTATAAAACATCGGTACTTTAAGGAGAAGTAATGAAAAATGCAATTTATGCGCAATCAGGGGGAGTGACAGCAGTAATAAATGCCTCTGCTTGTGGAGTCATCCAAACGGCTAAAAAATACCCGGAAAAAATAGGTACAGTACTTGCTGCAAAAAACGGTATTATCGGTGCCTTAAATGAAGAACTAATCGATACCTACCAAGAAAGTGATGAAGATATTGCAAAGCTTCTCCATACGCCAGCAGGTGCATTTGGTTCGTGCCGGTACAAGTTAAAAGATAATGGCGATGAGTTTAAACAACTATTAAAAGTCTTCCAAGCACATAATATTGGTTACTTTTTTTATAATGGTGGCGGAGACTCTCAAGATACAGCCAATAAAGTCGCCAAAATGGGGCAAGAGCTTGGCTACCCAATCACATGCATTGGCATTCCTAAAACAGTTGATAATGATTTACCTTACACAGACACTTGCCCAGGCTTTGGGTCTGTTGCTAAATATGTTGCAATTTCAACTCGTGAAGCAGGTTTTGATGTCGCCTCAATGTCAGAGTCATCAACTAAAGTATTTATCTTAGAAGTAATGGGAAGGCACGCGGGCTGGATTGCAGCTGCCGGCGGATTGGCTGCGAATTCTGAAGGCGAACCACCTCACATTATTTTATTTCCTGAAGTACCATTTGATGAAAAAGCTTTTTTAGCCAGAGTATCAATGTGCGAAAAGAAATATGGATATTGCGTTATTGTTGTCTCAGAAGGTCTTCGTAACCACGATGGTAAGTTCCTAAGTGATGCCGGACTAAAAGATGCTTTTGGCCATGCTCAACTAGGTGGCGTGGCTCCGGTTATTGCCGCTCTTATTAAAAAAGAGCTAAATCTTAAATATCACTGGGCTGTTGCGGACTACCTCCAACGCTCTGCAAGGCATATTGCATCTGCAGTTGATGTTGAGCAAGCCTACGCGCTTGGAAAAGCGGCAGTGGAATTAGCCATTTTAAATCATAATGCCATTATGCCCATTATTAGAAGAGAGCAAGACTCTCCATACTTGTGGGAAATAGATAATGTGCCTTTAGAAAAAGTAGCGAATATCGAGAAAAAGATGCCAGAATCTTTTATTCGAGAAGATGGAATGGGTATAACAAATGAATGCAGGGATTATCTTCTACCCCTCATCCAAGGTGAAGCCTACCCCCCATATATTGATGGGTTGCCTGACTATGTTAAGCTTAAAAACATATTAGTAGAAAAGAAAATTTCCTAATTAAATAGCACTCTATAAAGTCCCATTTACCCCCCTACCTACGCCTACTTAGTCCGACTTGTTCGGACTATCTAGAGAATTTCAAAATAAATCTGGCTAGATACCCTGCATAAAGCAGGGTAAGTAGGGAGAGGAGGTAGCAATGGCGACGCTTAAGGCAGGGGGATCCTCTAACAAGAATTTTAGTGAATTGTTACCACCAACTGAAAACACAATACTCCCCTACCTCAGCCTACTTAGTCCGACTTATTCGGACTATCTAGAGAATTTCAAAATATACCTGGCTAGATACCCTGCATAAAGCAGGGTAAGTAGGGATAGGAGGTAATGGCGACGCTTAAGGCAGAGGGATCCTCTAACAAGAATTTTAGTGAATTATTACCACCAACTGAAAACACAATACTCCCCTACCTACGCCTACTTAGTCCGACTTGTTCGGACTATCTAGAGAATTTCAAAATTAATCTGGCTAGATACCCTGCATAAAGCAGGGTAAGTAGGGATAGGAGGTAATGGCGACACTTAAGGCAGAGGGATCCTCTAACAAGAAATTTAGTGAATTATTACCACCAACTGAAAATACAATACTCCCCTACCTCCGCCGACTTAGTCCGACTTGTTCGGACTATCTAGTGAATTTCAAAATAAATCTGGCTAGATACCCTGCATAAAGCAGGGTATCTAGAGGTAGAGGTAATTATCTTTAACGACAATTAGATGGGCGATATTTTAAATCTAGACTACCTTCATTGCAATTCCAAGAAATCTCACCAGTCGCCTTAACTTCTGGGTGAAGAATCATCGTTCCTCCGCCAGCTTTTTCTGTAAAGACTATTTCCACATCACCTGAAAGATGATTAACTTTAATAGAACTTACATTTTCTGTAGGTGAAGGGCTTTTGTAATCTGTTGCTAGCTCTCCCTCTATTCGACCATTATTAGCAGCAATTGCCTCGCTAACAGATGTTTTAGCTACTTGTGCAAGCTGTAGACCCTCTGTAACGCGCGCTCTTACAACATAGTTTTGAAAAGCCGGTATTGCAATTGATACTAAAACACCAATAATTGCGATTGTAACCATCAACTCTATTAACGTAAAACCAAACCTTTTATTCATAAAACTCTCCATCAATTAGGGAAAAAAAACTTTTCATGTATAATACGATACAAAATACCATCAGCCAAATGAATTATGAATAAATCAGAAATAATAAATGATGTTCTGTCTAAATCATTAACACCAGAGATATTACAAATTATAAATGAATCGTATATGCATAGTGTACCAGATGGATCTGAGTCCCATTTTAAAATAATTATTGTCTCAACTAAATTTAATGACCTAAGTAAAATAGCAAGACACCGGTTGGTTTTTTCTCTTTTAAAAACGGAATTTAAAAATATCCATGCTTTAACTTTATCTTTATATACGCCAATAGAATGGGAGAATAAAACCAATCCTCCTCTATCTTCACCTAACTGTGCTAAAAGCAGAGAAAAATAAATATACTATATATTTGCCACAACTGGAGTTGGTGTGTCCATTTCGAGCACTAATTTCACCTAGAGCCAGTTAAGGCTGTGTTGTTAATCAAAATTAGATCGTATTTACTCTTCCTTAAGCACCTTCCATCATCTATAATATCTTATTTGAATAACGGCTGATAAATAACGAATGAAGGCTCTATCTTTAGAAAAGATCTCAGTAACTGCTCTAGTATTATTAATTACGGGAGCAATAGATAGTGTCCGCAATCTCCCAGCAACCGCGTTGTTTGGTTCGTCTTTAATCTTCTTTTTCGTATTCTCAGCGATTATTTTTTTAATTCCTGTCGCACTAGTATCAGCAGAATTGTCTTCAACTTGGTCAAAGGAAGAAGGGGGTATATATAGCTGGGTAAAAAATGCTTATGGAGCCAACATGGCTTTTTTTACTATCTGGCTACAATGGATAAATACCATGGCTTGGTACCCAACTATTTTATCATTTATAGCCGGAACCCTTGCCTACCTAATAAACCCTGAATTAGCACAGAATAAATTATACCTGATTTCTGTTATTCTCATCGTCTTTTGGTCGTTAACTCTGCTTGGCCTCTCCGGACTCAAAGCATCTGCTAAATTTGCAAGTTTTTGTGCGATTGTAGGCATGCTTATTCCAATTGCCCTTATCATTGTTTTATCTTTAGTTTGGGTTTTAAAGGGTAACCCTAGCGCAATACACATTCATTTTAACGATCTTCTCCCTAACTGGCATGAAAGCCAGTCTTGGGTATCTCTTACCGCTATAATGACGTCGTTTTTAGGTATGGAGCTTGCCGCTGTTCATGTGCGTAATGTCAAAAAACCTCAAAAGAACTTCCCTCGGGCAATGTTTTTTTCAACTATTTTAATTTTAATTACAATGATTCTAGGCTCGCTTGCAATAGCTATAGTTTTGCCTCGCTCAGAAATAAGCTTAGTTCAAGGTGTAATGCAAGCTTTTACAAACTTTCTAGCGGCCTATCATTTATCAGCAATGATGCCAGTTTTAGTCATTATGCTATTACTAGGCAGTGTTGGCAGCATGATAAATTGGATTATTTCACCAGCCAAAGGACTATTATTAGCTGCTGATAATGGGTTCTTGCCTGGATGGTTATATAAACTAAATAAACACGGAGTAGCCACACGAATTTTAATCTTGCAAGCTGTTTTAGTAACAGTCCTGTGTGGTGGATTTCTACTACTTCCTTCTGTTAATGCATTTTATTGGCTATTTACTGATCTAAGTACAGAATTATATATTTTAATGTATGTGATGATGTTTATCGCCGCCATTCGTCTTAAAAGCAAACATGCAAACCGCACACGTCCTTTTGCCGTACCTGGTGGCAAACTAGGCTATTATTTTACCTGCGGTCTTGGACTTTTTGGATGTATTGTAACGTTGATAGTTGGCTTTTTTCCACCGGAAGAGGCAATTGAAATTGGTGGTGAGAATCACTTCCGATTTATATTTAGCTTAGGAATAGTGCTCTTGCTAATCCCAGCTTTCTTACTATATTTTAGAAAGATTTTGATTAGCAAGAAAAGTTAAAGAGTCAAATACATCAACTAGAAAGCCATCACTAACGCTGGTGGCTCTTCAAATGAATAGCCTTCAGGCATACACTCATTAAGACCCACCCTTGAGTCGCACCCATCTATCTTGTCTTTTTGTCTCACTATCTCAATATCAAGGGCTTTAATCCCTTCCTTTATCGCTGTTGATGTTGGAACAACTTTAGATGAGATGCAAAATTTAAATAACCAATAATTATCTCTCTCAAAGCATTTATTAAGAACGCTTTCTACTTCAGGTGTAACCTCACTAGAGTCTTTATTATCAAATAATATACCTCTTGCATGTGTCAACATATTTAGCTTGGTTTGTTTCCTATTATATTTTTTCTGAAGAAATTTATTATAACTAGCATCATGACTACCATTAGCTAAACTAGCACGAGCACTTTTTACTGTATTAATCGAGTCATAGTTGTTAATAGACCCAAATAAAGAGCCTTCATACTTATTAACGTACCAACAGTGTAGATCTGATGCTTTATTTACACACGTGACTATTTCATCAAGTCCAGTCCCTTCTTTTTTAAATTTATTTTGCTTTAAAAACATAATTGCTTGTTTATCATAAGAACTATTTTCTATATCTAGATGTTTTTTATGAAAAAGCCCTAACCGCACCTCAACACCAAAAAGTTTGCAAACGTGATGTATAAGTAACTTAAAAGGCGGTACCAAGACCTCTCTAAGCACAGAAAACACATTAATACTAGTTGCGATAAGGTTCACAACACACAGTGCCCCGATAACACCCCATGCAGGAATTGAAGGTAGGAAATAAAAAGCTAATAAAAATAACAAACCAATAAGAGCAACTGAAATAAGAAGCTCATTAAAATCAGCTTCTTTTTTAAAGAGGCGGTTACCAAATCCTACAACAACGCATGAAGCTAGAAGAATATTTGCTAGGATTAAAAATGCTCCCTGAGAAAAGAAACTAGCAACAACAACTGAGGGGGCTAAAATTAAGACAAAAAGAGCCTTTCCAAGCAGTAGGGAGTTTCGAGTAATTTTATCAATAAAGGTATTATTCTCACTATCACTACCATTGCTCTGTGAAAAATATGACTTTTTAATCTTAATTGGCATTTTAATAACACATATTGGACAAAGAAAGAATCATACCTTAGAACTTACTTATATTCAAGTTCTTCTTTCATCTTGCTCTCAAGCTAAACTATGTTAGTAGATAAACTTCTGTTTGATTTTATCTGCTAGTTTTTGATGAATGTTATCAAACCCTCGATTGCTCATAACTAAAACAGCATCTTTTGGCTTAACGCCACTCATAACATTCTCAACTATATCATTAGTACTTTCTAAAAATTTAAAAGGAAAGGTCCAGCTATCCGTAAAAGATATATCAGAAAACTCTGACGGTTTTAAAATATACGCTGCATCAACTCCATCTAATGCATTACTCATTTCTCGAGTATGAACTCCTTGACTCATGGTATATGATGCAAATTCCATAACAGCAATTATTCTCTCATGTCGCCCACTTTGTTTAAGGGCCCGAACTGTTTTAGAAATAGCCGTTGGATGATGAGCAAAATCATCATAAACTGTTATATCATTATAATCAGAACGCACCTCTAAGCGCCTTTTTACCGGAACAAACTCCTCTAAGGCTGCAGCTGCTATCTCTGGTTTAACTCCAGCATAAAAGCTTGCAGCAATAGCGGCCATTGCATTTTGTACATTAAAATCACCTAATAATGACCAATTAACTTTTGCGACCAAACTATCTTGGTGAAAAACGTAAAAAGATGACCCGCAGTCATCTTGCAACTCCGCTCTCCAGCTCGCGTTGCTACTAAGACTAATGTGCTCAGATTGGCTATAAACGCCTCTTTGTAAAACCTGACTCAAGTTATCATCATCGTTAGGATGTATCACAAGTCCTGAACGAGGAACTGTTCTTAGTAAATAAGAAAACTGCAGTTTTATGCTTTCTAGATCAGGATAAATATCAGCATGATCAAACTCTAGATTATTTAAAACAGCAACTTGTGGCCGATAGTGCATGAATTTTGGCCTTTTATCAAAAAAAGCAGTGTCATATTCATCTGCCTCAATAACAAACCAATCACCACTTCCTAAGCGCGAGCTTGCGTTAAAGTTGCTCGCCACCCCGCCAATCAAAAAACCAGGATCTAAATTAGCTTTGTCTAATATAAAACTGAGCATCGAGGTGGTAGTCGTTTTACCATGCGTACCTGCAATTGCCATGACTTTATAACGAGGTAGTATATTTTCAGCAAGCCACTGTGGCCCTGAAATATATCTCTTACCTGCATCGAGAATATCCTCCATAACCGGCATACCTCTTTTTATAGCATTACCAACAATCACGCAGTCAGAAGTCAGGGCGTCAGTATTATCTTCATAACCTTCTGTCCACGCAATATCATTTTCTTCAAGCAAGTTACTAATAGGTGGATAACAATTTTGATCACTACCAGTTACTTTAAATCCTATTTTTTTGGCTAAAATAGCTATAGCACTCATAAAAGTACCACTTAATCCCAAGATGTGGACGTGCATAAATCACCTTCAATTTTCTTTGCTGTCTGTTTGCAAATATTCTATACAAGCAAACCCGCGCCCGCAAGGTTGAAATAAATAGTTTTCTATTTAAAGAACACCTGTGTTATAATATCGGTCAATCAAACTATATTGTTTGCATAAATGCCTAATCTTATGACTCCAGGGTCTGCCCTATTATCTTTAATTGATAAAACCAAAAAAGATATTTCTCATATTTCAATGTTAAAGAAGGAGATATTAAATAGTCTCGAATCAGAGACAATATCCATTACTAGATTCAATACCATACTAAATAAGCTTTCATCAAAGTTTGAACACTTAAAAAGACTGTATTTAACCGGTGGTAACAACCCTCTGAACTCTGTAGCAATATGTGATATCTTACTTTCAGAACCTTTATTCAAAGATACAGATTTTCAAATTGATGATCATAGTATTTCTAACGACAAAAATCGTCGTTATTTTGAATCAGCTCTTGCATATTGGACCGTAAAGGAGAATATTAATAAAATAAATATAGATGATTTGAAACAGTTTATCGAAGCAAGTTTCTCTCTTTTAAAAAAAAGCAAACCAGAACAATATTATAAAACCATAGCTGAAGTTCTAGATGGAGAATGTACAATACCAAGTTTCCATCCGTTGCACAGTCTTGAGTTTAGTAATTATATTGCAGATATTAAGAACGGCTCTATTTTCCGTAGCTCAGACTTTACCGAAGAGGAAAGAGTAAAAATCATCTGGCTAATTAGAGCTGTATATTGTTGTATGTTAAATGGCTGGGCAAGAACTGATATGCCATTAGATGGCATATATTACAGCCATAAAAATTATACAGATAGAGGGCGACTGAAATATGATAAATCTCAAAGCTCAACTCGCAGTTCAAATTATGGAATTTTAAAAAGTTATATGCCGGTTCTAGGACCGGATGATCTAGCTTATTCTGAAAAACCATCGTTTTATCGTCGATCACCAGAATACTGCAAGCCTGATCCTAAATCAGAGTCAGTAATGGATTGCTTTGTCCAATTAGTACACCCATATGTAACTGGCATATCTGGCGTTATGTTGGTGCAATTATGTGTGCTAGCTAAATTACATGATAGTGATAATGAAACGGCTTACACCAAATCATTCGAAACCTTTTCTCAATATATACAAATAATGTCTTGTGCCCTTTTATTCTGTAGTGGCGGTCATTCTTTGTATGAATACTCAACCGTCTTATCCTTGGATGAAACAAAAGATACTTTTAAATACCTCCACGGATTTGCAGACCTTGATATTGAAAGTTTATTTTATACAAATAATGAAAGGGCCGTTGAGAAAGCCTTTGCTGCAACTATAAAATATAAAAACTTTTTTGAAAAAAGAGAGTTGTTACACCAAGAATTACGAACACACCACCATCGTTTCTTTAGTCTTTCTTCCAACACACAAACTCCCTCTCCGGCAACAACTACTGAGAGTTTAAACTGTGACATATAATAATACCTTTAAGGATTATAAACCACACCACCAGACACCGCTTTTGAGACATTGGTCGTACCAGGTACGCTCAATGGCATTCCCTTTAAGCTTCTAACAGCTAGATATGCAAATATTTGTGCCTCCATTGCGTCATTATTCCATGCCGCTTCATCAGCACTGACAACAGATACATCCTCTCCATATTTTTGTCTAAGCCTCGATATTAACCTGTCTTTTATAACAGGGTTATGAAATCCACCCCCAGCAAGGACCCAATTTCTAAAAATGCCTTGATGATTTTGTGTGACCAAATCTAAGCTTTTTACTATCATATCAGCAGTAAAGACTTCTAAAGTTCTGCATCCATCTTCAATTGATAAATTATCTAATTCGGCAATAAGCTGCATATCTCGAATATCCAATGATTTTGGTATATCTTGCAGAAAATAATTTACACCAGCAATTACAATACTACTTGTAAATAACTTTTCTAGAACAAGTTGATCGACTTGACCATTAAGCCCATATTTGCCATTAAAATCCATGGTTTTAGAGCCATTAGTTCTTTGTCTAACAAAAGCATCAACCAGACCATTACCTGGCCCAGCATCAAAACCAATTAAGCTTTCAATGTTAGTATTACTAATAATAGATAAATTGGAAATCCCACCACAATTAACGACTACCAGTGGTATTTTCTTATCTCGACGAGCCAATGCCTGATGATAAATGGGTGCAAATGGTGCTCCTTGCCCCCCAAACTCAAGATCTCGAGACCTAAAATCGTTCACAACTCTAATGCCGGTTTTCTTAGCAAGTAGTCGTCCATCACCTATTTGCAAAGAGATTCTTGCCTTGGCATTATGGTACATTGTTTGACCATGATACCCAATAACATCAATTTCAGAAGGAGATTTTTTGCATTTAATTAAAAGACTATCAATTATTTTCACATGTAATAATGTGGAATGCTGAATAACACTATCTAAAGAAAGAGATTCATTTGAGTTTGTTTGTTCCTCTATATAAGTAGTCAATGAGTCTATTTTCTTACTTATTAACGATGGTTCTATCTTTTGCTCTAATTGCAAGTATAAATGTAACTCCCTTAAGAAATCTGACCTGGCAAGAGATAAATCTCCATGAGATTTACAAATAGCCCTTTCTGCCGCCTTCAACAAACACTGAGTATCTTTATTGTATACAGACTTTAGATTATCAATTTCCTGAATAGACTCTTCACCATCAGTGTAAAGTAGTGCGGCATCGATACCATCCATTGATGTGCCGCTCATTAAACCAACACTATACAAATCAACCTCCGCCAATAATGATTACTTTTATCTGTTATCAGCCGAAGGAGCTTGCTGCGGCTCGCTTTGTTGATTTCGTTGCGCTCTTAAAGATAAATCTGGACTTTGTTTTTTAATGGTTGCGTCCAAACCTTTTTGAGGGTTGTTTAGACATTCAATAACCTTTTCAGGATTTGCTCTTTCTGTGAAATGTCCGTCATTATCTATTTTATCTTTATTGTAAATAACGCCAGCATCACTACTCAAGCCATTTCCAACTAACCATGAATGAAAAGCTCCATCAAGCAAGTCGATTACTTTGCCATCTTTTTCAACAGCAGGGTTTAGCTGCTTACCATTACTTACATAGCCGCGGACAAATTCAGACTGATCATTAATATCATAAACCATAACAACGTCTTTAAATGTCTCTGCCAGATCACTCTTATCAATATCTTTAAGTTTTTGCTGAGTAAGAAGATCTTGAAAGTTAAAGTAATCACTCTTCAACATTTCAAGTTCTGATTCAGTTATAGTGCCATTTCTGATTTTCTCTTCCAAGCCTCGTCTTTCATTGTGAACATATTCAGCCATAGAAATAGTATCTTTTATCGCGGACGTTGCTACCTCAGATTCATCTGCGCATTTGAAGTGCCCGACTATTGCGTCATGCTCTTTTTGAATATGCAAAAGTACAGTAAGATTTCCTTGGGCAAGCTCGATACATTTGGAGACGGCTTTATTTTCTGGTCTTATAGAACCATGAGCTATTTTACTTTTAGAACCAAGCTTATTTTTCGTAGACCTATGAGTTTTGGATTTAGATTTAGCTCCAACCATTGTTATTTACTCCCGACAGAAGAATCAGCATGCTTAAAAGCTGCAAATTTCTTATTTTTAATTGTTTCAGGTGAAAATTCATCGACCAAAATAGCGTCCCATCTTGCTTTTTCTAAAGTAATTATAGTCTTTAACTCTTCTTTACTCAATTCTCCATTTGCTACTTTTTCTTGCAAAAAATCTTCTAAATCATTTAATTTCAACCTACTTAGTTTACCAGATTTTTTATACAAATCACCATGTTCAATCAGTAGTTGAAATGCATGTTCCATTCTCTCAATAGGTTGATTTATATCCTCCGACAAGAATAAACTTTTAATTATATCTTGCCTATAAGTGTTATTACTCATCATCAAATCGGCAATTTTATTATCAAGCTTATCATCTGGGAGTCGCATACTTTGTCCAAATGGATAAGCTATAAAACCAATTATTTTACCAAATATTCGGGATGGAAAGTTATTACAAAACTCAAGCATAGATTTTTGGGCATGATAAAAACAGTAATTAGCCGCCCACCTAGCATGCATTTCACTGTCAGAGCTTTTATCAATGTCTTTTGCATAATGAAGTGATGCTGATGCCATATATAAGTACGACATACCATCTGCAAGCCTAGATGATAAGCGCTCTTTTCTTTTTAACGAACCACCCAAATACATTAATGACAAATCAGCCAACCATGAATATGCATAACTCAACCTTGTCAATTTTTTATACTCGCCATTTAACTTACCATCTGGAACATTAATAAACATTCCTCCAGTAAATGCAGTACAAATTGTTTTAGCAAAATTTCGGCTAAAATAATGTATATGTTGCCAAATCAACTTATTAAATCCGCTCTTATCATCTTCTCTAACAGCTGCAAGTTCATCTCGAATATAAGGATGAGCCGCCATAGATCCTTGACTAAAAATCAGCAGGCTCCTCGTCATAATATTGGCACCTTCAACCGTAATGTATACTGGCATACTGCTATAGTAGTTTGATAAGTAATTTCTTGGACCTAAAACTACAGCGCGACCACCATGAACATCCATCGCATGATTTAAGGTAATTCGTGCAAGCTCGGTATTAAAATATTTAGTTATCCCTGATGCAACAGAAGGTTTTTTACCATCATCTACCGCCGCCAGAGTTAACATTCTAGTTGCGTTCACTATATAATTTAAACCAGCAATCTCAGCTAGCTTTTCTTTAACCCCTTCAAACTGACCAATTTCCACATTAAATTGTTGCCTAATCCTCGAAAAAGCACCGGTTGTTAAATAGGCTACTCCTGAAGATGCCGCACTTAATGCTGGCAGGGAAATTGAGCGTCCAATAGACAAGCACTCCACTAACATTTTCCAGCCATGCCCAGCCATTTCTTGACCACCAATAATACTTGTAATTGGTACAAAAATATTTTCACCACGAATTGTTCCATTCATAAGTGGCAAATGAGCTGGCAGATGACGATTCCCTATTTCAAGATTTTTGGTATCTCGAGGAAGAAGTATACAAGTTATACCTTCACGACCAACCCCTTTTAATAAGCCATTTGGATCCTGTAAATTAACAGCAAGACCTAGTATGGTTGCAATAGGTGCAAGGGTAATCCATCTTTTATTTAAGCTTATTTCCAAACCAAGAACTTTTTTAGATTCAATTGTTTTTTCGACTACTAAAGCATCCGATTTAATCGAGGTGGCATCACTTCCGGCCTCTGGCTCAGTCAAAGCAAAACATGGAACCTCTTCTCCACTAGCAAGCTTTGGAAGATAATATTTTTTTTGTGCATTAGTCCCGTAATGCAAAATAAGCTCTCCAGGCCCAAGAGAGTTTGGCACCATAACGGTGACGGCCGCAACACCTGAGCGACTAGCTATTTTCATGACAATATCAGAGTGTGCCCGCGCACTAAATCCTCTCCCACCATATTCCTTAGGTATTACAAGACCTAAAAAACCTTTCTTCTTAATATAAGACCACGCATCTTCAGGCAGATCTTGAGCTTGTGAAATAGACCACTCATCAAGCATTCCACATAATTCGTTAGTTTCAACATCTAGAAAACTCTGCTCATCTTTAGACAATTTTGGATCTATTGCCGCAAGCTTATCCCAATTAGGCTCACCACGAAAAATATCTTGCTCAAACCAAGTGTCTCCAACATCTAATGCTGTTTGTTCTGTTTCAGAAATTTTGGGTATATTTTTCGACACTTCATTAAATATATAATTACTAATTTTTAACCGAACGTCGTCTACCCTATTAATTGCTATGACTGAAACTACCAACACCCAAACAATAAGACCTAAAAAAGGTGGAAAACCAATAATAATAGTCGCCGCTACTAAATAGATTAAACTTGTAACTTCCCATACTAAATAGTCGATAGAGCGATACAAAACAATTAAAGAAAACACCAAATAAAGAACAAGAAAGGTTAACGGCATATGATTTCCCTTAAAATAAATTAAATCCTAGATGATACAATCATACTCTAAAATAAAACCATTAGCTTTATAACATTCTAACTTTTAAAATTTTTATAAAAAACTTTAATATTTAGGTTGACATCCTTATTTACGAAGCTTTAAGATTGCCTTGCTTAGGAAAAAGCAATCCAACCAGATCTTAACAACCAAAAGGATTTTGATTATGTTAAGACGTAATATACAGGAGTTAACCATGGAAAATGGATCCGACCGCACTTTAGCCTACAAACTTGCAACAGTTATCAAACTAGATGAATTAGACAATGTAGCTGGTGGTAATCAACAGTTTCAAATAAATATACCTACCGTCAAAATAACTGGTGGCCCCATGACCCCGGATTTCATCGGTGATGGCGATAACCGCTTTGGGTAATAAAAAGGAAGCTTATAGTTAAGAAACATACAAACTATTGTCCGTTGTGATTACCTTATTAGCCATAAGTTCCATTCAGAACGGACTCAAATCATGTAATATGGAGAAAACATGAAAATATTAATTCCAACTGAGCCAGATGATTTTCAAGCTATTTTAGTAAAGATTGCATTAGAGAGACTAGGTCACAAAGTTGTGCTTATTTTTACAGCAGACCAACCAACCAGACAAAGAAATTCCGTATTTATCGATAATACCCCTTATAAATGGCAAAGCACTGATGAATATAATTCCATTGCAAATGATGACTATGAAGTAGTATGGTGGCGACGTCCTAGGCGCCCTCACATCCCAAACGACATATGTCACCCCGATGACCGCAATTTTATAAACCGAGAAAACTCTCTTTTTTACGAATCATTTACCTGCAACATGGCACCAAATGCTTGGTGGATAAATACCAAAGAGTCTTCTCGCCGAGCAAATTTCAAATTACTACAACTAAAAATAGCAAATGAATGTGGTATGACTATTCCAACCACATTATGCTCAAACGATCCCGATGAAATTCAGAGCTTCATTAACAATAACAATGATACTGGCGTAATATACAAGCCATTATGCTCTAATTTTTGGTTTGAAACTGATGCGGTCAAGATATCTTATACCGCGCAAATAAAACCAAAGGATTTGCCAAGCGACGCATCCATTCAGCATACACCGGGGATTTTTCAAAAAGAAATTAAAAAGAAATATGAGCTCCGCGTTACATGCTTTGGAGATTATATAGTCTCAGCTAAAATAAACTCCCAAAATCATAAAGACGGGATTATTGACTGGCGAGCGATCCGTGAAAAGAAGATGTTAATAGAAGAATATAAGCTACCAACCAGTATCGAATTTAAAATTAGAGCCTTTATGCGACAAATAGGCATTGTATTTGGAACTTTTGATTTTATAGTTACCCCTGATGATCAATACATATTTCTTGAGGTTAACGAACAAGGACAATTTTTTTGGATAGAAGAGCATAACCCTAAAATTAAAATGCTCGATATATTTGTAAACTTCATATTAAATAAATCGCCACATTTTGAATGGGACAAACAACATTCACGACATACTATAAAACAATATAGATCTAAAGCTGAGAAAATATATAAAGAGAATATGGACAAGCATATCTGCTTAAATACAACTGAAATGCGCATAGCTACGACCTAAAATTAGCTCCAAATAGATTAGGGCTTGCTAAAAGTATAGGATAGAAAAAAACTAACTTACAATAAGCCCTAGTTTCAGGGATCTAACCATAAGAGGGATAAGCATGAGAAAATTAATATTATTGTTGGCAATATTTACATCTATATCAGCATGGAGCAAAGTAATTGTTGATGTGTATGGCGTGGATGAAAAGACCGCCGCACAAATAGAAAAATCTTATGCAAAGCATGTAAGCATTATTGAAAATAAAAAAATGCTTCTTACCGTAAAACATGGCACCAAACAATTTGACTCTAAAGAGTTGGATAAATTGAAAAGTCAAAAACTCGCCCTTATCGAAAATATAAAAAAGAAGTGGGGATTTTCTCATGTTGACTTTCAAACCATCAACTATTTTGATGGCAAAGATATATATACTACAATTGAAATTGTCCAAGAGACTCAACCTGAAAGGTTAAAGTATATTAATAAACAAGCAAACCACACCCTATCAGAAAAAAATGATGCGATACAAAAAATGCATAAATACTCGCAATTATACCAAGATATTCTAATAACAAATAAATACAATATGCTGGAAAATGAATGTCCGGTATATCATTGTGCCATGGATTTTTCTCTTCCCGAATTCAAACCACATCTAGTTATGTTTAACAACGCAGCTATTCATGACCAAAAAACTATAATTGATACCTTAAAAAACGATCCAAGCTATATTAGGCGTGGAGCAGCTGCTTTTTTAATTGGCCACTTTAGTGACCCTAAACTAATACTGTCAACCTTGGCGCCGAGTATAAATGATAATGACGCATACGTACGCAATAACATTATGCGAGTTATAGGAGCAACCATCGCCAAGTCAGAAATAACTGACATCAATGCTAAACCATTTATCGAAATGTTAAATTCACCTCATGTAACAGACCGTAATAAATCGTTATATGTTCTATATGGCATATCCTCTAATAAAAATGGCAAAAAACAAATTCTCCAATATGGTACAAAACCGTTGTTAAGTCTTCTACGACTTAAGCAACCAAATAATCACAAGATTGCATATTTAATTTTAAGAAGAATTAGTGGCAAAGAACTAGCTGACACTGATATACAAGGATGGGAAAAATGGGCGAAGGAAACTTCTTCAGACAAGAAGCCGTTAATCACTTAAAAAACCAGCCGCAAGGGGAAGTTTTCGTGAACCACCCCTTGCCATTTAGAACCATCGCCGTATGGTTAAGCTTGGTTATGTTGCTAATTATAATCTTCATAGTATTTGCCGATTTCTCTGAAAAATATACAGTAAAAGGTTTTTTAAATACCAACAAAGGAATTGCCCATATCTATCCTCCAAAAAATGGAACCATTACTAAATCTAGTGTCTTTGAAGGAAAACACGTTAATAAAGGAGATGTTTTATTTGCAATCAACACAGGTTATGAGAAAATTAGTACGGAACTAAAACAACATGAGTTTAAACAATTAAAAAAAAGAGCCGGTATTGTAAAGAAAGAGATTATAAGTAAAAAACTATATTTAAAAGAACTACAAAAACTACTAACTCAAAAATATATTTCATCCGCAACCTATCAAACAAAACAAGATGAAATTATAAATTTAGAAAGTATCCTTCATCAAATTCAAATGGATATGATCAAATATAAAAAATCCCTCAAGTACACAATTGTCTCACCTATAAATGGTATAGCTACCAATATCATGTCAGAAATTGGCGAGTATATTAATCCAGACAAACCAATAGTTAATATTTTACCTGATAATAGTAGGTTAATAGCCCAATTATACGTACCTACATCTAAGTCAGGATTTATAAGTTCACGAGACAAAGTTAGCATTCAATTTGATGCCTACCCATATCACCGCTTTGGGATAAGCGAGGCAAAAATTCAAAGTATCAGCCAAACTATTTTGACCGATAAAGATGATAATAAGCCAATCAAAGTTAGCGGTCCATATTATAAAATTATTGCGAGCCTCGATAAACAAACTATCTCACTATATGGTCGCTCTCGCTATCTACAACAAGGAATGACATTTTCTGCTGTAATTTATGGGTCTAGAAAAAAAGTTTGGCAATGGATTTTTGACCCACTATTTAACTTCTATGGTGAAATTTGGAAATGAATGGATTAATAAACACTCTCCGTTTTAAGAGCTCACAAAAACTTCCTCTAGTCTTACAAGATGAAATAACCGAATGCGGGCATGCTTGTATTGTTATGATTAGTCAATACTTTGGACACAATCTAGATTTGGTCGGGCTGCGTAAAATCAATAAACCATCGGCTCAAGGCACTACCATGAGCCAAATTAATCAACTATTAAGTCAACTAAAGTTTAAAACCAGGGCCTTAAAAGTACCTCTAAACGAATTAAAGTTCATCAAAACACCAGCCATTTTACACTGGAATATGAACCACTTCGTAGTGCTAAAAAAAGTAGGTAAAAATAAAGTAACTATCCACGATCCAGCAATTGGTATTGTTAAGTGCAGCATCGATAAATTTAGTGAATCGTTCACCGGTATTGTTTTGGAAGTTGAAAAATCAATTGATTTTAAAAAAGTATGTTCTAAAAATAAAATAACTTTATATAAAATAATTAAAACCATACCAGGAATTAATCGGTTATTTAGTTATCTTATCCTAATATCATTCTCAATAGAGATCTTAGCTATTATTAACCCATTATTTATGCAATACACAACTGACCAAGTATTGGGAACAAATAGTACAAGCAACCTATACACTATTGCTTTTGCATTTATTATATTAATATTTATCAACACTATTGCTGAATATACCAGAGAGAGTTTAATTCTTTATACAACAACTAATTTCTCAGAGTCATTCGGATCAAATCTATTTAAGCATCTTTTAAGTTTATCGACTGATTTCTTTGCAAACCGCCAGCAAGGAGATGTTCAATCTAAATTTCAATCTATTGATCAAATTAAAGAGAAAATAAGCAACGATTTTATTAATACTTTTTTAGATGGTGTTATGTTTATTCTTACTTTAACTGTCATGATGATCTACAGCCCCATGCTAACTAGTATAATTTTATCAACATTAACGGTATTTATTGGTTTAAGATGTGCCTCATATCATTCATACAAAACCCAATCATCGTCATCTATATATTTACATGCAAAACTTGCCAGTAATTTTCTAGAAACATTAAGAGCTATAAATCCAATTAAACTATTTCTAAAAGAAAAAATGCGCTTTAACCAATGGCGAAACTTATACATTGAAGCTTTAAATTCAGATATCAAAGTTGCAAAGCAACAAATCACCTACAAAATATCTAATCATTTTTTATTTAACATCGAACACATAATTGTTATTTGTGTCGGGGCTAATTTAGTCTTAGCAAAAAAGTTTTCTATTGGAATGCTCATGGCTTTTCTCGCATATAGGTTAATGCTTGTTCACAAAGCTTCGTCTCTTATTCAAAATATTTTTGACTACAAATTGTTATCAATCCAATTAAACAGATTAAGTGATATAGCATTTCAAAAGCCAGAGTTAACAATCGATAACCAAAAAATATGCTCTGATGTTATAAGTACTATTTCACTAGAAAACATCTCATTTCAATACAATGAATCTGAAAGGCAAATTTTGGACAATATATCTTTGCAGGTAAATCCTGGTGATAAACTGGCTATAATTGGAAGCTCTGGTTGTGGAAAATCAACTCTATTGAAAATAATGATGGGTATACTAACGCCAAACTCGGGTAAAATTCTCGTTAACAATCTTCCGCTTAAAACCTATGGAGTAACAAATTATAGAAACAAAATTGCCGCTGTTATGCAGCAAGACTCGTTACTATCTGGTTCCATCCTCGAAAATATTACTTTTTTTGATGAAGAAATTAATCTAGATTTAGTATCTGAAGTTACAAAAACAGCAGAAATTTATGACTTTATTTCCCAACTACCAATGGGATATGAAACCTTAATTGGGGACATGGGATCTATTTTGTCTGGTGGCCAAAAACAAAGGTTGCTGCTAGCTAGGGCCTTATATAGAAAACCAAACATCTTGTTTTTAGATGAGGCTACTAGTCATTTAGATAACAAAAATGAAAAGCTAATCAGCAATGCCCTTAAATCTCTACATATCACCCAAATTATAGTCGCGCATCGCAAGGAAACAATACAAATGGCTGATAGAGTCATAAACTTAACTCCGTAAACCTAGTATCTCATTGATGCATGGTCAAGTTTATCACTGTTATATAACCCCTTTTGTTTGGTTTAATATATTGGTAACAAAAAAGCAACACCATGTGTGCAAATACTTTACAAAAATAAAAATACATACTATATTTAATATAGTGGAATCCAAAAACCACCAAGACAGGAGAAAGACATGACTAATGAACAAATAATTGCTTTAATCGGGGCACCACAAAATTTACAAATAGACATATCCTCTGTCGACCGGACACATATGACTATGTGTGGTGGCAGGTATTGCTAATGTTAAGATTTAAAAACTATATTACCAGGAAATCTGCCACCTCATGAATGACCCTCAGCACCCATGTATCATATGTGAGATGGTAATATACCTACTACCATTTCAAAAGTAAAACCACCAAGAAATAGCTGATGGCATTTCTTTTGGATGATGTACTCGTGATTGGCAATAAAAACTTAAATAACACAATCATCAACATTTTTATGATGAATCCAAGGTTACCGACTGCTTAACAGGGATTTGTTGCCCCTAGATTTGTACTATCTTACCCTGACCTACTTCCACTTATAAAATAAATCATTTATTCTATATTTTATAATTATAAAAACAATTTGGTTTTATATGAAACCTCTAGACAGTCCAGAGTACTATCTTAACCGCGAATTTACAGCCTTCGAATTTAACGAGAGGGTTTTAGAGTTAGCCGAAGATGATAAGACACCATTACTAGAAAGACTAAGGTATGTATGCATTTGTAGTAATAATCTGGATGAGTTTTTTGAAATAAGAGTCTCGGGTCTGAAAGAAAAAATCGCTGTAGCACCGCAAAAGACTGATTTAGATGGCCGTAATGCTGAGGATATTTTTAATCAAATAAGTAAAAGAGCGCATAAGCTCATCAATAAAATCTACAAATTTGTAAATACCAAACTCCTACCTGCCTTACGCAAAGAAAACATCTATATCTTTGATACTAATGACTGGACCGATGATATTGGTTTATGGGTAAACCATTACTTTAAAAATGAAGTATTGCCAATTGTGAGCCCGATAGCCTTAGACTTAGCTCATCCTTTTCCTCAACTATTTAATAAAAGCTTAAATTTTATAGTATCTCTAGAAGGCAAAGATGCATTTGATAGAAATATTAATTATGCAATAGTACATGCACCACGAGCACTACCAAGAATGATAAAGCTACCCTCAGAACTATGCGGAGATGGACCTTCTTTTATCTATCTATCTTCTATTATTAAAGCCCATATCCATCATTTTTTTCCTGGCATGGAAATTAAAGGTTGTTATTCGTTTCGGATCACTAGAAATAGCGACTTATTTTTAAATGATGAAGGGGCTGACGATTTGGCTGCAGCTATTCAAAGAGAGCTCTCTTCCCGCCATTATGGGAACGTTGTTCGCCTGGAAATAGATCATAACTGTCCTGACTCTATTATCAATTTCCTTTTACATAAATACCACCTACGCTTTGATGATGTCTATCTATGTAATGGTCCTGTTAATCTACAACGTCTTCTTAGTGTGATTAAACAAATTAAACAACCGAAACTAGAATACCCGGTCTTTACTCCGGAGTTTCCAATATCAATTAAACACCAACACAATTTGTTTGACGTTCTAGATGAGAAAGACATACTAGTTCACCACCCATACCAAAGCTATAACACCGTAATCGACTTTGTAAAACAAGCGGCCAGTGACTCACACGTTCTTGCTATCAAACAAACATTATACCGAACTCACGTTAACTCTATTATGGTTCAATCTCTTGTTGAGGCCTCTCGTTCTGGAAAAGAAGTAACCGCAATTATCGAATTAAGAGCTAGGTTTGATGAAGAATCAAATTTACGCCTAGCAACTAGACTACATGAAGCAGGTGTTCTTGTTTTATATGGAATAGTTGGCTTTAAAACTCATGCAAAAATGACTTTAGTCGTGCGAAGAGTCTTAAATAAGCTCAAACCATATGTTCATCTAGGAACTGGTAATTATCACGAACAAACAACAAAGCAATATACAGACATAGGTTTATTAACCGCACACCCAGATATAACAGCTGACACACAAAGCATTTTTCAGCAGTTAACTGGGTTAGGTAAAATGGTGAAATTAAAAGAGATTTATCACTCACCATTTACCCTTCAAAAACGAATACTTCATCTTATTGCTCAATGTGCCGCTGCTGCTAAAGATGGAAAAGAATCCAAAATCATAATCAAAGTCAACGGATTAAGCTGTCAAAAAATAATTAGTGCTTTATATGAAGCATCCCAAGCAGGAACCAATATCACTTTAATAATCAGAGGTGTCTGCTGCCTAAAACCCCAAGTTCCAGGAGTATCTGATAATATCAGAGTAATATCTATTGTTGGACGCTTCTTAGAGCATCACCGAGTGTACTATTTCAAGCATGATGAAGAAGAGAATTATTATTGTGCTAGCGCCGATCTTATGGAGCGTAATATCTACGCTCGAATAGAAATCATGTTCCCAATTTTAAGTAAGGACTGTCAAAAGCGAATTCAGGATGAGATTTTAAAAAATTACTTGAAAGACAACACCAATACATGGGAACTAAAAAAAGATGGTACTTATAAGTCTATCCGCAGTGGTAGCTATTCTGCCCAAAACAAATTACTTGAGATCTATGACTCTTAGAGAATTACATAAGGCACAAAACCTCACTCCTATCCCAAACAGTCATAATTAAAATAATAGCCCCTAGACTAGCCAACAATTAAAATATAGTATTTAAACTACTATGGATTATGCAATACAGTGGATGTTCTTATTACTATGCCAGATAAATCAATCCTTCAAAAAAAATTATCCGAAATTGCTTTAAAGAATAACAAACCTAAAGAGTATGGTTTTTTTGGGCCAGAATCACATTTATGGCATAATCATCAATTCAAAGTTAGAGCATTATGCTATCCATTAGCGGTAATGATTATAAATGCCAACCCACATATATTTAAAGCAATTAAACAATATCTCCCAGATCCACATGACTTAATACAACATGGCTTGATAAGAAAAGAATATTCCTTTAACTTCATTTTTGGCGATGTTGATTCGGCGATTGAATATGCTCTCAAACTACAAGCTCGTCATAATAAAATTAAGCTTAACCTCAATGGCAAACCAACTACCGCTCTAGAACCAGACTTAATGCTCTGGGTTTGGGCCTCTATTTACTATTCTAGTCTTAAAATCAATGAGATCTTTTTTAACAAAGTCCCTTTTGATGAGGCAACTTACTCTGAATATAAATTTTTGGCTATTTTGTCAGGGGTAGAAGAACAATCGTTACCGAAAACTATAAAAGATTTTAATATATATTGGAATCACTCTTTATCAAACAATATTAACGTAGACAAGCAAGCTAAAGATTATATATCTGCCATGTTTAAAACATCCATAAGCGAATTTTTCTTTAAAAAAAGTTCACCATGGATAGTTAAACTTATTTTCAAGCCATTTGATAAGTTTGTCCGTATATTTTCTATTTATACTTTGCCAAAACAACTAGCCGATGCTTTTGACCTCCACTTATCACCACAACAAACATCCAGACTTGAAAAGATTCTACGTGTGGCTATATATCTACACTCAAAGCTACCAAATCGACTCATTATAAAAAAAAGAGTCCGTGATAAATATAAAAAATTAAACGACCTGAAAAACAAGGCAAATATAAACAAGTGAAAAAATTTATATTCTTAATACTGATAAGTATTGTCCATACAACAATCTCTTACGCCAAAGAGCAAGTTGTTGATTTACATGTTGGCTATAAAAAAATGAAGTTTACTGGTGTTGTTAGAAAAGCCATAGCTGTCAATAATCAAATACCTGGACCAACACTAAGATTTAAAGAAGGAGATATAGTTACAATCAGAGTACATAACCACCTAACTAAAGGAACTTCTATTCACTGGCATGGAATTCTACTACCTTGGCAAATGGATGGCGTCGACGATGTTAGTCAAAAAGAAATTGACCCAGGAAAAACATTTCAATACAAGTTTGAGTTAAAGCAATCAGGAACATATTGGTATCATGCCCACCAAGAGTTAGAAGAGCAACAAGGACTATATGGCGCATTTATTGTGGAACCAAAAAATAACGAAGATTACCAATATAGCAAAGACTTCCCTATTGTATTATCTGATTGGAGCAACACATATCCAGAAAAAGTTCTAAAAAACCTTAAGAAAACTGGTGAGTATTATCAACCGCGACTGCCAATGCAACCATCCTTAAAAAAGTTTCTAACTGAATATTATAAGTCATCAAAAATCGATCGTTCCTTAGTTTTAGAAGATTATTTAACCATGCAACAAACTAGACTAAATTTTTATAGCTTTAGTAGTGTCGCCTATGATGCTTTTTTATTAAATGGACTACCTAATCAATACGCATGGCAAGATAAAGTAGTAGTTGGGGATGTGGTTAGACTTAGATTTATATGTGCTGGAGCCAGTACTATTTTCAATGTGAAGATTCCTGAAACTAATATGCAGGTAGTACAGGTGCAAGGCAACAATGTAGAACCTTATAATGTAGATAAATTAACTATTGCCCCTGGCGAAACTTATGATGTTTTAGTTAAAATAAAAAAAGATGCCCCATACATAATTTATGCCGAATCACTAGATACACTAGGAGCAGCTTATGGTGCGCTAGTAACAAACCCCAAAATTCCTGTTGATTATAAATCTGTTCAACCTTTTCCAAAACCACTACCTCAAACCAGGCAAATGACCAAGTTTCTATCAGAAATTCCTTCGAAAGCAAGAAAAAACAAATCAAAAGCAGAACAAGAAAGAAGAGCTATGAGAGTATTAACTAAAACAAATAGCTCTCTTCACATACCCCTTGAACCAACTATATCAGATGATAAAGAACCATCACCATCTGCTAATATACAAACATCAACCGGCACACAGTATCAACCACTTAAGGCCGCTGTAAAAACCAACGATCCTAACAAGCCAATAGAAAGTGTGATTCACATGGAATTGTTTGGATATATGGAGCGTTTTGTATGGTTTATAAATGGGGTCCCAGACTACGTTTCAAAACCAATCGTTCTCAAAGCAAATAAACGTTACCGAGTGGTTTTTAACAATATTTCAATGATGTATACACCGATGCAAATCCATGGCCATTGGTTCATTTTACGTAAAGGACAAGGCGAATACGACCCATTATTACATACCGTTAATGTTCCCCCTGGAGCTACAATCACAGTTGATGTGGATACAGATGCAAGCGGACAATGGCTGTTTAACTATCATATGCTCTACCATATGATGGGAGGAATGTCTCGGGTTTTTCAATACTCAACATTACTTGAAATTGTAAAAGATAAAGCAAAACCCGAAAATGTTATTGAAGATGGGGAATATAAAAATCGCCCTATAATCCGAGTTGACGAAGCCAGACCTATCGATAAACAACTAGTAAAAAATCCTCTACCTCATCCAGAGGGGTTCTGGTTAGCCTCTTTTTTAGATATTGGTGCCGATCCATTTAAAAATGTCCAACGTCTCACTTACAAAGGCTTATATGGATCTGATTTTCATAAACTAGAACTATTTACTAATGACGCCGAGCTTAGTGACCATATTGTGGAAAATGCTGATATAGACATAATGTATTGGCATCTTATCAGCCAATTTTGGGCTATAAAAGCTGGGGTTAATTATATGAATCGACCGGCAGAAAGACCATACTGGCAAGCAAGCTTTGGAATAGAGGGCGTAGCACCCTTTTTTATTGAGGCAGATGCCAGGTTCTACGTATATAGCGGCAGCTTGAAATTAGATCTTGAGCTAACCCGCAATACCCAAATTACCAACAACCTCTTTCTAAGAACTGCCCTTCGCACACTCATGGCTACAAGAACTGTCGAGAGAGCTGTTATTGGTTCAGGTCTAAATCAGATGCGCTATATAGTTAGGCCCTACTACCGCATAATTCCTGGATTAAACGCCTTTATCGAATATGAGCATGAACAAGACTATGGCGACTATAAAATATTAGAAGGCCTTGATGGCGAACTTAGAAAACAAAATACTGTAACAATTGGGGTGTCAGCAATATTATAATTCTTAGTGCCCACACAAAGTCTTACTTTTTGCTCCAGGTTCCTCACGAGCTAGTCTAGGCACCAAATATCCAGGTAACATAGCCTGCAGCTCTTTATAAATAAGTGATGCCTCTTCTATTAACACTTCAAAGTGCTTGGTTCCTTGCGTCTTATCTAATAAATGCAAATAATATGGGATAACCCCGCACTCATAAAGTCTTCTACTCAAACGAGCTAAAACATGGGGATTATCATTTACCCCACGTAACAAAACAGACTGATTTAATAGGTAACAACCAACATCTTTTAGCTTTGAGCAAGTATCAGCAACCGCTTGGTTTAACTCGTTAGGATGATTGCTATGTATAACCATAACCACGTTGCTACTTATGTTTTTTAAAATACCCAGTAAACTATCATTAATACGTTCTGGCAGAACAATTGGAAGGCGAGTATGAATTCTTATTGTTTCGACATGAGGTATATTTTCGAGACTCAAAAATAGATGCGATAACAATGTGTCTGTTGCAAGTAGAGGATCACCACCACTTAAAATAACCTCGTTGATACTAGTATCATTGGCAATATAATCAAGCGCTCTCTGCCAACCAGCCCGACCAGGATTATTATCTTGATAAGGAAAGTGTCGGCGAAAGCAGTATCGACAATTTATAGCACAAACCCCTGTCACCGTTAATAAAACCCGACCATAATATTTATGAATAAGGCCTGGAATCAAGTTTGTACTGCTTTCATGCAATGGATCTTTAACAAAATCAGGAGCGGATAACATCTCTTGAGTCGTCGCCAAGACTTGTAGCAACAAGGGATCATTGATATTCCCTTTCTCCATTAATTTAGCGAATCTTTTAGGAATCCTTGAGGGGAACTCTTGCTCAGAAGCAAGAATATGAGTTTCTGAAGGGATATCAAGAAAATGCAGTAATTCTGCTGAAGATTTGAATCCAGTTGCTAAAATATTTTGCCAATTTACAGATGAATCTCGCATTAACTTCATAGAATTGATAAACTATGCGGACTTTAACGAAAATGCGGCTAAATCGCAACCTTGAGGGTTCTCCATGAGCAACTACAATACTAATGAACTGAAAAATGGCCTTAAAATAATGGTTGATGGCGCGCCATGCTCTATCGTTGATTGCGAGTTCGTAAAACCTGGGAAAGGGCAAGCGTTTACCCGCTTAAAAACTAAGAACCTAAAAACAGGTCGTGTTGTAGAGCGTACCTATAAAGCCAATGAAACATTCCCATCCGCGGACGTTGTCGAGATGGAGCTTCAATACTTATACAACGATGGAGAACATTGGCACTTCATGGATCCAGAAAGCTTCGACCAATTTGCCGTAGACAAAGAAGGCGTAAATGAGTCAGCTAAATGGTTAAAAGAACAGGATAATTGTGTGGTAATTCTTTGGAATAATGAACCAATAACTATAACACCACCAACCTTTGTAACTCTAACAATCACAGATACTGACCCTGGATTAAAAGGGGATACTTCTGGAGGCGGTGGAAAACCTGCCACTCTAGAAACAGGTGCTGTTGTTCGTGTACCTTTGTTCGTCCAAAATGGTGAATTGATTAAAGTCGACACGAGAAAAGGTGAATATGTTTCTCGCGCCAAAGACTAAAGCTACCAACAAAATTAGTTCTTATTGCAGGTAGCTAAATATTTTAATGCTGGTTACCTGCAGTTTGATATCCATGATTATGCCCAGAATAGAAATAATACCTTGGGTTCCAAAATGATGGTCCATACCCATCATCATAAGTACCATAGCCATCATACCCCACTGTATAACCAGTATATCCAGGGCTATAATCAGCATAATCAGGCGCATCCTCAAACTGTACCGTATCGCCCGCACAACCATTCAATACGACCAAAGACAAAATTACAAATAAAGTACAAATGAATTTATTCACGATCATACCCTTTTAACTTTTAATGTACTTTAAGTATATGACGTGATTCTAATAACGGCAAATTAATCCAAAAATAGTCTCTAAACCACTGTGGTTCTTGGGTTTTCATCTTAGAGATCCCCTCATTTTAAATTTCGGTCAAAAATAATCGTAGATTGGGCCATCGTCCAATAGCGAGTTCATTCTGACGTCATGTTGGGCCAAGGACTAATGGCGCTGTCTTAAGCGTCGTCATTAGCCCTACTCCTACTTACCCTGCTTTATGCAGGGTATCTAGCCAGATTTATTTTTAAATCCCCTAGATGGTCCGAACAAGTCGGACCATCTAGGCGGAGGTAGGGGGTATTGTGTTTTCAGTTGATGGTAACAATTCACTAAAATTCTTGTTAGAGGATAACCCTGCCCTAATCACGCCGCTTAAGACAGCGCCATTAGGCCAAGTACCAACCTACAAAAACGCATACAATTAAACGAACAGATCATTGTTTAGCCAAATTAAAAAATAAGGGGATTCATGAGGTTTTTCATATCAGCATTGAGCAATTATGCTTTTTTCAGCATATCAATTTGAGCAGTGAGTTGATCATAACCTGCCTCGACATTTATATAATCCCTATTTATAAGAAAAATAGATAATGAACCATCATCTTCTGCATTTTGTGACTGTAAGACACTGTTAAAGTTCATATCTGTTAACCTTTTATAATCTAACTTATTAGTTAACAAATAGAAATTACGATAGGAATTCTCACGACTGTAACTTATCCTCTCAACATCATCTTCCAAAGAGCGGCCTGGTAAGTAATCTTTTAATGAATATGACTGGTTATTATGGACAGCTATCACCTTACCTTTAGGTATCAACTTTGTAATAGAATTAGCTAGTCCTTTAACTAATTTGTGGGCCTCTAGACTATATGCTCCATAGGTTGATAGAGTATTTTTAATCCCTCGCTTTGAAAAAATACGATTAGGATCAAACTCATAATGCTTAGAGCCAATATTAAATTTAATATTCCTCCCGCCTTTGTGCTTAAGAGTGATAATACTTCCACCTTGTTGTTTAACAACAATTTGAGCTGCTTTCAAAGCTGTAGATTCATTTTGATGAACATGAATAAATGATTTGCCTGGGCCATTTCTTTCTTTAATAATTTCAACTTTAGTATCACCTAATATTACAGGATTACTAATGACCTCAGCTGAGGATGAGCTACATATTAATAACATAAACAAACAAAATGAATAACGCATATTATAAAGCTTTCAGATTAATTTTTGATCATTTTACAGTAGAGGTGTTCAACTATCAAGCATTAAAAAACTCCAAAAGTAGAAATATATTTCTTGCTTATAATATAAATGTTGTATTATTCAGCAAAGATTAGATACAATTAACAATAATTAGAAATGCAAGGTAGCCAATAATATGGGTAACATCTTCAATATGTTTGGACCATCTCCTATTAGACCAATAGAGCAGCACATGCATAAGACTTACCTGTGTGCAAAACAACTACTACCTTTTTTTGAAGAAGTTTTAAAGCAAAATTGGTCAGCTGCCGAAAAAATTCGTGATAGTATCGTTAGCCTCGAAAAAGAAGCGGACATTATAAAACGTGATCTTCGGCTGAATCTACCTACTGGTTTATTTCTCCCGGTATCTAGAACTGATCTGCTCGAGTTACTAAGAGTGCAAGATAAAATTGCGAATAAAGCCCAAGATATTGCCGGGCTAATTATCGGCCGCAAGATGGTCATCCCAGAAGAACTTGCTCCATCTTTAATGCCTTTTTTAAATCGTTGCCTAGATGCCGCAAAACAAGCTTGTAAAGCCATAAATGAGTTAGATGAATTATTAGAAAGTGGTTTTAGGGGCAGTGAGGTAAATATAGTTTCCGAAATGATTGTAACTTTAGATAAAATAGAGCACGATAGCGACGAAAAATTAGCTAACATTAGACAGCGAATTTTTCAGCTAGAAGATCAACTTGGAGCTATTGAAGTCATTTTTCTCTACAAACTGATGCAGTGGATTGGCGACTTAGCTGATCATGCACAAACAGTTGGTGCCCGTCTACAAATTCTTATTGCCAGGTAATATTATCCATGGAACACTACATGCTTTTCTTAGTCCCCGCTATTATTCTTTGTTTTATGATGACATGGGGCGTTGGCGCAAACGATCTTGCAAATGTCATGAGCACAACTATGGGCTCAAAAGCTATTACAGTCAAACAAGCTATGATGATAGCCATTATATTCGAATTTGCAGGAGCATTTATTGGTGGTAGTGGCGTAACAGAAACCATGCGTGATGGTATTATTAACATTAGTCAGCTATCGGACTCGCCGTTAATAATAATTGAGGGTATGCTCGGATTATTGTTTGCCTGCACCATTTGGATGAACCTTGCAAGCTACCTTGGTGTGCCGGTGTCAATAACTAATGCATTAGTTGGTTCTATGGTTGGCTTTGGTAGTGTTGTTCTCGGAAATGACTCTATCCACTGGAACCAAGTCTCGCATATTGCCATTGGTTGGGTTACCTCTCCTCTAATTGCTGGGGTAGCAAGCTATGGAATGTTTCTAACTATTCAACACGCTATTTTTGCAAGAACAAACCCTCTTGCCAAAGCTAAACGTTACATACCGATCTATCTATTTTTAATTGGCTGCATTTTATCATTTTTTATTTTGTTCAAAGGGTTAAATCATTTTCATATTCATCTTTCTAGAATTCCAAGTATCCTTGCTTTTCTAGGCACTAGTACTCTTATCATGTTACTAGGGATTTTAATTATCAAGCGTATTCCTGAAAAAAAAACCATGAAACGTCGAGAGTGTTTTCTTCAAGTAGAACGCTATTTTGCCGTGCTTATGGCCATGACTGCATGTGCTATGGTATTTGCTCATGGCTCGAACGATGTTGCTTTGGCAGTTGGTCCATTAACCATCATCTACACATTGGCGTTAAACGCCCCACAGCATTTCAGCTCGACTGATTACCCATCGTGGATAGTTTTACTCGCATGCTTTGGGGTTATATCTGGCTTTTTGTTTTATGGTAGGAAGGTAATTGAAACAGTTGGTAGTTCTATAACGGCTCTTACCCCAAGTAGAGCATTTGCGGCAACAATTGCAGCAGCAACAACTGTTGTATTTGCAACTAGTTGTGGAATACCAGTATCAGCCACTCAGACCCTAGTAGGTGCAGTTTTAGGAGTTGGGCTTGCAAGAGGTATTGGCGCACTGAATTTGAGAGTAATTAGAAATATATTTACATCCTGGATAATAACTCTTCCTGCAGCCTCGATATTAACAGTAATATCCTATAAGTTCTTTCATCTTCTCTTAGGATAAAAACTGTAACTATAATTTATTACGAGGCAAGACACAGGCGGTCATTCTAGAAATGCAGGTCTTTTTCCCTTCTTGGTTAAATAATTCAATAGACCAAATGTGCGTCATTTTACCGATATGAATCGGTGTAGTGATTGCCGTAATTAGTCCTTCTCTTACAGAACGAATATGATTTGCATTTATCTCTAAACCGACACAATAGTAATTTTTAAGGTCAACGGCATAATTTGCCGCCGTGCTTGCAAGTGTCTCCGCTAAAACAACATTCGCACCTCCATGTACTATGCCGACAGGTTGTTTTATTTTGTCGGAAACAGGCATGGTTGCAGTTATTGAGTCATCGGTAATCTCCGTGAATTGAATATCTAATAGATCAGACAGAGTATTTTCACTGCGTTTATTAATCATCTCAAGAGAAATTGGCTCAAACCAAATAGTCATATTAGAAGTCTTCCCAAATTACATTTGAATCAGTTTCCGAAGGCGCATCTCGAAGTTCAGCTATACGTTTGTGCTTTTTTATCTCTTTTAATTGTGATTCTGACTTAGGATTTTCCATGTCAAACTCTAGTAAAAATTTGTCATATAGGCTTATATAAGCTTTATCTATATCATTTTTATTCATATCTACCTTAAAGTTAATAATTTATATAGCAATTTTAACTTGTTTTGATTAGAGTTACTATCTCATTTTATTTGTAGTGGAGATACAAATGTCTATTAAAAAAGCTGAGTTACACTCTCACCTTGAAGGAACGATTACCCCTGAGCTAATGTATAAAATGGCCGAACGTAATAAACTACCAATTCCTAAGGATTTAGTAGCACCAAACGGTCACAGTTTTTTATCCCGTGACTTTATGCACTTTTTGTCAGTCTATGACACTGTAGCTGCCTTTATCAGAGCCCCATTGGATTACTACGATATCACTTTCGAATACCTAAAATCTTGCGCTGTAGACGATGCTATTTATGTAGAGTTGATGTATTCACCTGATCATGCCGAAATGATGAGTGGCATTCCATCAATCGAACATTTACACGCAATTCAACAAGCCGTTGATGATGCAGAAAAACAACATGATATTGTCGGTCGCATAATTGTAACCGGTGCTCGTCAATTTGGTACAGAATCTGTAACCAAGGTCGCCGAAAACGCTATTAAAGAAAATGTACCGTGTGTAACAGGATTTGGGTTAGGCGGTGATGAAGTTAACTATCCACCAAAATTATTTAAAAGAGCTTTTGAAATTGCGGCTGAAGGAGGATTATCTTGCACAGTTCACGCTGGTGAGTGGGCTCCAGCAAGCGGGATGCAAGAAGCAATGCAAAACCTACCAATTAAACGTATTGGACATGGAATTGCAGCTGTTCACTGTCCTGAAACAATTGCGATGTTAAAAGATAAAAATATTGCTCTAGAAGTATGTCCAACAAGTAACATTTCATTTGGATTATTTCCTGACTTTAACTCTCACCCATTCCCTAAACTCCTAGATGCAGGATTAAAATTAAGCATCAACTCTGATGATCCTCCTTTTGTTAATACAACTCTAGGTCAAGAATATACAAGAGTTCAAGAAGCTTATAACTATTCTGACGACGTTATGACAAACATCACCAAAATGGCCATTGAAGATGCTTTTGTTGATGAGGAAACTCGTAGCAAGCTAAAAGCAAAACTCGCGTAAGTCTTGCAAGGAACAGTTAGACACAAATATATCCATGGTCTATAGTTATTAAACATACTCTGTTAATAACTTAGGCTATGGATTCATCATCAGAACAAACAACATCATTTTTTGCTGCTATTTTTGCCAGCAAACTAGAAGCCTACGCGAATGGTGAACCGGCAGCATATATCCATGGGCAGCCTAAAGTTGACCCAAGTAATCCAAACAGCGATACATATTTTCAAAAATGGCTTAAAATCGGCATAAACCCATCAAACGCATCCAACAAGTCAGAATCGAGAGTCGAGTTTAGTAGAATATTTGATGAAATGGAATTTAGTCCTGAAATACTAGAATTAACAAAAGATGGACTCAATGAATATGATCTAGCTGAAGCCGACAAGGATAATTTGGCAAATAGAATAAATTATATTACCAAAGAATCTGCCAAAGTCTTGTTAAATTCCGAGAGAAATGAGCTCAATGAGCATATGAAAATTCTCCTGCAAAAAGTAGATCCAAATGCTTATGAAAAGTTACTGGAAAAATACACGCCAAATGACTCCAAGTTAAGTGCCAGCGAAAAGATAGCTATTGCCAAAAAAACTCTAGCCTTTGATTTTTTAATCGCTGTAAGAGCCTGCTATATGGAAAAAATTACAGATATTAGCAATATAAAATATCCTATCGTAGGCTTGGATATGCGTGTCCTCACGCTTAATAGCATATCTGAAATACAAGAGAAACTACGTGAAGAGCTATCTGTTATTAAAGTTCTATCTGCAAAAGGACAAGATAAATATTATATCTATGGCCGAACTGCTGAAAACAAATGGGAGTTGCAAGAGATAGAATCTATTACGGTTGCAAAGGTTGATTTTACTAAGGAAGGTGTTATTCCATCAAATCTTAAATATGTTGATTTATATACTATGATTCACAACCTAAATGCCCATGTTTTATCAGCAAAAGATAATAAACAAAATGAAGAAAATATCGCAAAATTAAAAACGTTTACAGAGCAGATCCTTTTGCCATTAGAAAAATATAAATACTTACCAATTACCGAAGAGACTTTTTCTGAACATCAAATTCAACCTCAATCCAATACCGACCTGCTCTCCAAAGCCAAGGACAAAGCAATACTAGTCGATAATGAAATTTTCATCCTATCCGAATATAGAAAAAATTTAGCTGATAAATCAACAGCACAAGAAATAGATAGTGCTCTTAAAGAGCTAAGAAATATGCGAGACGAATTGCAAGAGATAAACGAATACGTATTACTTGACATGAACCCAGCCGCCAAACTCAATAGCCTGTTTGCGAAACAAAGGCCCGAAATATTAGACCAAGTAATTCCTTATACCGCCCGATATGTGCTAGAAAGAATGATAGTGAAACTATCTAGATATGATCAAAGAGTTCTAAAAGCACTAGAATTTGAGTTGGATACAGAGGATGATTCTCCTGAAATCCTAGAAGCAAAAGCTACACACAAAAAAATAGAAGAAGAACAAATTAAAATTATTGCGACTATTTCTGATATAGAAAAAACAAAACAAGGAGACAACTTTAGTCAGCATCTAGATAGCCCTATATATCTAATTGCAACACTCCAAGAAACACTTGATAATTTAAATAGTCTCTCGCATGGCTTAGAGTCTCTTCAACTAACAAGAGAAGAAATTAAAGAACTAAGAGGGTTAATAGCGACTAAAATTAAAGAGATAACTCCTCTAAATACATTGTTAAGCACCAATCCTGAAGACATTTCTTATATAAAGCAAACCCATGAAACTCTTGACTCTTCAATAGTCAGAGTTGCTGATAAATTCAAACAAACAGAGGTAGAAAAACTTCAAGAAACCATAGGCCAAGATCTAGTCGATATGGCTTATATACCTGTTACTCAAACACAATTAAGAATGTTAGTAGAATACATCCTTAAAAATGAGAAAGACTCATTTCCAAATGTAGTTACAACATTAAATGACAGGATTATACAGCTCGAACACAGTTCAGCATCACAATTAGCCAAGGACAAAGAAGGTGATAGTTTATATGCTATCATACCAGAACATCAAAAATTATTAGCAATGCCAAGTAATTCGATGATAACCAAAAGAATTCTAATATCTAAAATTAAAACCGTATTAAGAAATGCTGAATCAAGAATTTGTGAAATAAATACCATTTCTAAGGTTAATGATAATCTAACGTTATTAAGAGATTTTTCTCGTACCTGTTCTGGAATAGATAAGTTAGCAATCAATAAGTTAATAGACAGAGCTCTTCAAAAAATAGTAGAAAACGATTACAATCTAGATGACGAAATTTACAAAATATCTGCTTTATGCGAAACACTGCATGATGAGCAAACTACCCCAGAATCTAAAGAGCAAATATCTGCAACATTAAAGAAAATGCTTATCAATATAGTTCAAGAAGTACAAACTTCATCATCTGCTGCCAAAGCCAAACCAGTAAATCCTGCAAACGAAGTTTCAAAAGCCTTCTCAACCTTATTTAAATCCATAAATAAAACTCTAGACCCAACCAATCAAAAGCAAAACCAAGATAAAGAAAAAGATGATATCCATCGACCTAAGGATGGAATGTAACCAAGATTATTCATTTATCCTTAAATCATTTGAATTTATGTCGATAATTATGCACAATGTCATTTTATGACAAGCCTAGAATACAAAATTATGAATCAATCAGTCCAAATCAAAATTTTAGACCCACGAGTTGGGAAATCAATAGAGTTACCTAAATATACAACCCAAGGATCTGCAGGACTAGATTTGCGAGTTTGTATTGATGAACCTTTGCAAATAGCTCCCCAAGAAACAAAACTTCTGCCGACCGGACTCGCAATATATATTGAAGATCCTAATTTAGCTGCCATCATCTTACCAAGATCTGGATTAGGACATAAACATGGTATTGTTCTTGGAAATTTAGTTGGTTTAATTGATTCAGATTACCAAGGAGAATTAAAAATTTCTTGCTGGAATCGTAACAGCGACCATTTTACAATTAATCCTGGTGACAGAATTGCTCAGCTAGTATTTTTACCAATTGTTTTAGCTAACTTCAAACTAGTTGACTCATTTGAAGAAACGGCCCGGAAGGATGGTGGCTTTGGTAGCTCTGGGAGAGAGTGATGCATTCATATAAACAATCACAAGTCACTAAGTCTGTATTTAGAGCATATGATATTCGGGGGCTGATTGGTGAGCAGTTAGATGAGAACTCTTTTTATAGTATTGGTCGAGCTTTGAGTTGCCGGTTAGAAGCTCTAAAAAGAAAAAGTATCTTAGTTGCCAGAGATGGCAGATTAACCAGTGACAAACTAACTAATGCTCTAATTCAAGGCCTACTAGATAGTGGTATCGATGTAGTTGATCTTGGAATGGTGCCGACACCTGTTATGTACTTTGCAACCAACGTTTATGGCATAGACAGCGGATTAATGGTTACAGGTAGCCATAATCCTGCTGAATATAATGGCCTTAAAATGGTTCTCGCTGGAACAACTCTTGCGTTAAATGATATTTCTCGCATCTATGACTTAGTCGAATCGAAGAGCGCTATTCATGGTGAGGGTAAATATCAACAACATGATATTCTAGATACCTATGCTAATAGAATAAAGCAAGATATCAAACTTAAGCGCCAACTAAAAGTAGTCGTTGATTGTGGAAATGGTATATCTGGAGTAATAGTCCCACAAGTGTTACGCCTTCTAGGTGCTGAGGTTATTGAGCTATTTTGTGACGTCGATGGTCGATTCCCAAATCATCACCCAGACCCAACGGTCGAGAAAAACCTAAGCGAGCTAAAAAAAGTGGTTCAAGAACAAAACGCTGATATTGGTCTTGCTTTTGATGGCGATGGAGACAGAATTGGTGTTATCACTAATGACTGTGAATTAATCTGGCCAGATAGATTAATGATGTTTTATGCTCCACATATAATTAAAAATAATCCAGGTGCAACGATTGTATTTGATGTAAAATGCTCCTCCCATCTTGAGTCAGTTATTAACAACTCAGGTGGTGTTGCAAAAATGAGTCCAACAGGTCATTCATTAGTGAAAAAAATAATGAAAGATGAGAATGCTGCTCTAGCAGGAGAGATGAGCGGTCATATTTTTTTCAAAGATAGATGGTATGGATTTGATGATGCATTATATAGCGCTTGTCGACTACTAGAATTAATAAGCTTATCTCATGAGAGCGTTAGCAAGCAGTTTTCATTAGTCCCAAATAGTATTAATACTCCTGAAATTAAAATTCCTATTATAGAAGATAACAAATTCTCTTTTATGCAAGAATTTACAAAGCTTGCTACATTTCCTGATGCGAAGCTAATTTCTATTGACGGTCTACGAGTTGAATATCCTTATGGCTGGGGATTGATTCGCGCCTCTAATACAACACCTTGTTTAGTTGCTAGATTTGAAGCCCAAGATATTGATGGAATGACTCAAATTCAATCTTTGTTCAAAGACCAGCTAAAAGCAATAGATCAAAATTTATTGCTTCCTTTTTAATTATTATTTGCGGGATCGCGATTTTGTTGATAAGCTTTCGTAAAACGTTTATATCCGTGTAAAGAAAATAAAGTGAGTATTGAATGACAAAACAGCGAACTCCAAATAAGTTGATTCAAGCCACGGGAGTAGGCTTGCATTCAGGTGACAAAGTTCTGCTCACTTTGCGCCCTGCCCCAGCAAATACGGGTATAATATTTAGAAGAACCGATCTTGACCCAGTAGTCGAGATAAAAGCATCTTACGAGAACGTCTGCGACACGATGCTTTGTACTTCATTGCAACGAGATAATGTTAAGGTTGCGACAGTCGAGCACTTACTCTCTGCACTTGCCGGACTTGGCATTGATAATGCGTATGTAGACGTAAACGCACCTGAAATACCTATTATGGACGGCAGCGCCGCGCCATTCGTATTCCTCATTCAATCAGCAGGCATAAGAGAACAAGACGCTAAAAAACGCTTTATTCGTATATTAAAGCCTGTAAGAGTGGAAGAAAGTGGCAAATACGTACAATTTCTGCCGCATGATGGATACAAAGTATCTTTCAAAATCGACTTTGAACATCCAGTATTTAATAATAAACCTCAAACCGCGAGTTTTGATTTTTCTGCAACCTCTTATATAAAGCAAGTAAGTAGAGCAAGAACTTTTGGATTTCTATCAGATTATGAAAAATTAAGAACAGCAGGATTAGTTAATGGAGGCAGTCTAGATAACGCGATTGTCGTAGATGACTACCGCGTTCTAAATGAAGACGGTTTACGTTTTGATGATGAATTTGTAAAACACAAAGTATTAGATGCAATTGGTGATTTATATCTTCTTGGATCGAGCTTAATCGGTGCCTTTGAAGGTTATAAATCAGGTCACGAGCTTAATAACAAGTTATTGCGAGAACTAATGCTACAAAAAGATGCTTGGGAGTATACCTACTTTGAAGCTGAAGAGTGTCCGCCTTTATTGGATGAATTGTCACCCGTAGTCGCAGCATAATAACTTTTTCATAAGCCGGATAAATTCTAGGACTTATCACAATGAAAAGAACGCAACTGATCTTGGCCGTAGTTCTTGTTCTGTGCTCAAATGTTTTTGCAGGATCCCTTCAAGAACCTATAAATAATATTATCAATAAAGTCGACCCTCAGATAAATATGGGTATGATGGTTGAAGATTTAAATACCGGTGAAATTCTATATAAACGGAATGCAAATAAAACATTCACTCCCGCAAGCAATATGAAACTATTTTCCGAAGCTGCTGCTCTAATTTATCTCGGCCCAGGATATACGTTTCAAACTAGTCTAAGTACTGATGCAACATCCTTAAAAGACGGCGTTCTTAATGGCTCTATATTTTTAGTTTTATCTGGAGATCCATCTTTTAATCATAAGGACTTAAAAAACTTAATCTCCCAATTACCAGGATGGGGAATTAAAAAAATAACTGGTAACTTTGTAATTGTCAGTAATAATAGTAAGATCAAACCTCATGCCCCAGGAGTCGACCCAAAAGATTTCACACATAGTTATGGCGCACCAATAACCCCAATCATGCTTGATGAAAACCGAGTAACTGTGACGGTCAACCCATCAAGTCATGGCAAGAATGCTATAATAGAATATAGCTCTCTTGATAACAGCTTCACTCTTGATAATAAAGTTATTACAAAAACCAAAGGGCGCTGTGGAGTTAGCGCGAAGATTACCAAAAAAAACAACCTTCGGCTTAGGGGATGTGTTCGAGAAAACTCCCAAGCAATTCAACTTGAAATTCCAATATCTAACCCAATGAACTACGCTAAAGAAGTAGTTAGACATAGACTAGATAGAGTTGATATCAAACTAGACGGCAAAGTTAGGCTTGGAGAGCTATCAAAGCCCACTCTTTTATTAGCCAAACATTCCTCAAAGCCAATTACTCAATTAATGGCCAACACATTAAAGTTCTCTGATAATTTATATGCTGACGGTTTGTTTTTACATGCTGCAAATAAAATTAATGGCTCGCCATTAAACTGGCAGCAAGCAGAGCCTGTCATCAAAAAATTTCTTCATCAACAAACCGGTGTTAACTTAGAAAATGCCGTCTTAGTTGATGGCGCTGGATTATCATTGCATGACCTACTAACTCCGCAACAAACTATGAGTCTATTAAAATATATCCATGCACGTTTTCCATTAGCATATGAATACATTACAGCCCTGCCAATAGCTGGCCAAGATGGTACTCTTTCCAAACGCTTTCGAAAGCCAACTCAAAAAGGTCTTTTAAGGGCTAAAACAGGTCGATTAACAGGGGTAATAAGCTTATCCGGGTATTTATATACCTCTAACGCCCATACACTTGCATTCACAATCTATATCAATACCAGGCCTGGCACAAAACCTAGTGTTTCAGGAAAATATTTAAATATGGTAGATAGTTTGTGTAATTTCCTCTTAACCCAAAAACCAGACAATACTTTTATTAGCGCAACTAAAAGCCCTCATGAACATGTCGCATTTCAACAAAATCCTTCTAAAACTGAAAGAGTTGAATCATCATATGCCAAATGGAGAGGAATAGAGCGCACCTTGAAACACAGCTTAAAGTCCCAATCGGCAAGTGTTTTATTTAGAAATGATAGTATCTTAATTATTGATAACAATGTTAACGCTAAAAATGTTTGGGATATTCTTAAACCAATTCAAAAGAAAAAGCACTTTTCTATTGGCTTAAAAACAGCTAATCCTCCTGCTCTTCAAGACATTCCAGTATTACTCTGGTTAGATAAGAATCCTATAGATGGCAAAAGAGTCTGGTATTTACAAGAGAGTGTTGGTTGATGCTTTGAAAAAATAAATACCAAGAGTAATTTGAAAGAGATTTCTCGCTACTCTCGAAATGACGGATGGCACATGAGTGCTTAGGTTTTAGGGTTTAAATGCCTCTTTAAAATTTCTAATTCTTGATTTAATTCTTGTAACTCATCCATTAGTTCAAGGGCTAAGACTACTCCTGCTGCGTTTAGGCCAAGATCTTCTTGTAATCGATAAGCGGACTCAATTCTCTTTAGCATCTCTCTATCAAACTGTAATTGCTCACTTGGCATATCTATTGAGGAGATTAATCCATGCTCTAGCATTTCAAGTAACTCTTTTTCAGATACTTCACAGTATTCACAAACTTCCACAAATGAAATGCTACTTTGTTCGTCAACTAACACACCCACAGTAATAGTACTCTTAGTCATTCCTTTACTCCATTTTCTCTCGAGGATTAAATGGCATTTTTTCAGCCATTGACTCATAAAGAGCTTTCGACTCTTCAGTAGTCGGGTGTGGGATAACTATTTTTAATAAAATATACTGATTCCCGTCAGGAGTTCCCGATAATCCTCTTCCTTTTAAACGTAATGTCTGACCACCTTGAGAGTTAGCTGGTATTTTTAAATCAACTTTTCCACCCAAAGTTGGAACCTTAATAGTTGCACCAAGAGCAGCCTCCCAGGGGGAAACTGGAACTGTCACATAAATATCTTTATCAACAACATCAAATAGTGGATGCCTATCAACATTGACAGTTATATATAGATCTCCAGGCTTTCCTTGAGCCGACAATGCAGGACCACCCTTGCCAGCAAGCCTAATTTTTTGCCCTGACTTAACCCCTTTTGGAACTTTTAAACGTATTACTTGAGGGGATTTCCCTGCTACTGGCAACTTTATTTCTTTCACAACACCGGTAAAAGCTTCCTCTAAACTTACATTTATCTCACCATTTAAATCACTGCCATTTTTGGGGCGATTACCAGCAAATCCACCTCGATTAAAAATTGATTCAAATATATCTTCCTCAAATCCCCCACCGAAGTTTGAATAGGATCTGGAGTGAGGCTGATGATGAGCATGAGCACTTTGTTGATGCATAGGTGGGCCATCAGCACCATACTGGTCATACATCTTTCTTTTCTCAGGATCTTTTAATACTTCATATGCCTCACCGATTTCTTTAAATTTTTCTTCGGCAGATGACTCTTTATTTAAATCTGGATGATATTTTCGAGCAAGGCGCCTATACGCTAGCTTGATTTCTTTCTCAGATGCGCCTTTTTCCACACCCATAACACTATAATAATCTTTCTTGTTCATAAATGACCTTAGTCTAATTATGCAATGCCTGCTCTATATAGCGCCGACATGTTAATGGTTTATTTAAAAAATTAATGTATTGCCTTGTTCCACCCGTACCAGTTATTACCAAGGAACCATATTGTAATATACTACCAAGAATTGACTGACGGATGTCAACACTTTCTATTTTATTTAAAGAAAGATCTAGGGTCTGGCGAACAAAAATCCCTGTACACAAAATTACTTGCTTATTTTTAATAATTAAATAAGAGCACTCATATGTTAACCAAACAACTACCTCCCAAAATATAGCCGCAGCTCCTAAAAATAGGCTTGCTTTTTGCAGCGGTTCAAACTTCATGCCAATGTATACTGCAACACAAAAAAACAAAACTGGCCATATGAAAAGAATCCAATGTAACTTTGCTTTGTAAATAATATCATCATCTTTAATTCTTTCGACCATCATGGTTCCTTTACTTATATGTTAATTCTATGATATACGCTAATGTATAAACAAGATACTATACTTTGGATTTTAAAATAGTTAAACAGGTCTCGTAAAAAACTTGCGTTCCAAATCCATTTAAGGAATATATATGCGTCATATTACCCAATGTATAAACAACAAATTAGCCAACATATGCGCGCAAGCAATAAAAATAGAAGACATCTCCAAATTATTATTAACTTACCTACCTGATGACTTAAAACACAATTGCCGAGCAGCAAGCTTTATCAGGGGTTGTCTTGTAATAGTTGTTGCGGATGCAATATGGGCATCACAACTTCGTTACGTTGTCCCTGAATTACGAGACAGACTTCGCAATGAAGCGAAACTATATCAAATATCATCTATTAAGATAATTATTGACCCTAAAATATATTCCGATAGTTCCACTCAAAAGGCAATAAAAAAAACAGTACCATCAAAAAAGTCTCCATGGACAGAAATACTAAAGTCCTTATCTGAAGAATAATAGCTAAGCTAGCTTCTTAGGTTGTTGTTGAGTGATACAATGAATACCTCCTCCCCCAGAAAATAAATTAATAACTGGCAACTGAACTACCTCATAGCCAGGAAATAACTTAACAAATAAATCATAAGCAAGCTTATCATGCTCTTTATACCCAAACCCTGGTATGACTAATCCAAAATTGGCCATGTAAAAATTAATATATGACAGTGTCAAACGCTCATTATCTAGATAAGTTGCTGGTGGTTGCTCTATTGTATAGACCTCTAATTCTCGACCACGAGCATCTGTCGCGCTTTTTAAAATAGCTAAATTTTCTTGGAGAATCTCGTAGTTATCATCTTTAGTATCTGAGGTTATCAAGGCAAGAACTTTCCCTGGACCAATAAAACAAGCTATTTCATCAATGTGTCCATTAGTTTCATCACCAACTAAACCTTTATTCAACCAAATAACTTTTTCAATATTTAAATTATCACGTAATTGGCTTTCAATATCTTCCTGGCTTAAGTTCGGGTTTCGATTTGAATTAAGTAGACATTCACGACTAGTTAAAACTGTACCCTCACCATCAACATGTAAAGAACCACCTTCCATAACTAATGGTGCCTTATAATGCTTTGCAGAACTTAATTTTATGATTTCTTCGGCAATTTTAGCATCGTACTCATAAGACTCATAATTACCACCCCAAGCGTTATGGAGCCAATCAACACCAGCTAGCTCACCTTCGGTATTAAGCAAAAAAGTAGGCCCCGTATCCCTGGTCCATGAGTCATCTAGGTATATAGATTCTATTCGAATATTAGGACCCAACATTTCTCTTGCCAACGTAACATCACCTGGATTTACCAACATTGTCACTGGCTCAAACTTAGAAATAGCTAAAGCAACCTGGGAATATGCCTCACGAGCCTTTTGTAGACCAATAGCCTCCCATGTTGGCATATGACATGGCCATGCCATCCAACAACCAGTATGCGGGTGCCATTCAGCAGGCATAAAAAATCCATCTTGCTTCGGGTTCATATGTTTACTTACCATCTAAGTAGGTTAATTGTGAGAAGATGCTATGCAACTCTTGCACATACATCTCTACTTTCAAATCATCAATGCCAGCACTATTTAATTGATTTGAGTATGATTCTAATAAACTCTGTGTATTTAAATGAGCAAACCCCAGCACACTTTTTATGGTATCTCCACATACTAAAGCATTTGTCATAAACTGACCGTCATCTGTTAAGGTAACTTCTAGAGAGTTTGTATCACCAAATAAATTATGTAAATTACCTAAAATTTCTTGATATGCACCCACCAAGAAAAAACCGATGTCAAATGCATTCTTTGGATCATATTTTGGCAACAACAATGTTGAGTTAATCCCAGAAACACCAGCATATCTATCAAGGGCTCCATCCGAATCACATGTTAAGTCTTGAAGAACACTATGCATGGTTGGTTTTTCACATAAATGAGAAATTGGAGCAATAGGAAAAATTTGATCTACAGCCCATGCATCAGGTATAGATTGAAAGAAAGAAAGGTTGCAAAATACTTTGGCTGCTAACTTTCTATTTAATAAATCTAGCAGCTCACTATCTTGGAGGTTATTCTCATCTAATCTATGCCTAATATCAAGACAGATAGCAGTAAACAACTTCTCAACCTTAGCTTTTTCTAAAAGGCTAATTATTCCATGCTTAAACATTGAGTGTGCTTCACTTAATGCATGTTCAGCATAATGGTATATTTCTGTTGGGCTATTATCCTTCATACCTTGATATGTATCATAAATAGCATGCACAACATTCGATTCATCTTCTTTGATTTCAGGAACAACTGATGTGTTCTCAATACACTCAATATCAGTGATATTTGTAACTATGACAGCATGGTGTGCAGTCAAAGCTCTTCCTGATTCAGAGATAATATTAGGTTGTGGTAAATTAGCTTCCTGACAAGCATCTCTTAGTTCAACTAAAATATTAGTAGCATATTCGGTTAAACTGTAATTTACAGAAAACCCTGTGCTTGATCCTGTTCCCTCATAATCGACTCCTAATCCACCGCCAACATCAATAGTATTAATCGGTGCATTTAGACGTCGTAATTCTACATAATAACGAGAAACTTCCTTCATACATTTACGAATATCAAAGATATTAGCAATCTGTGAACCAAGGTGACAGTGCATTAACTGCAAACAATCAAGGCTATCCCATGCATCTAGCTTCTTAACTAAATCTATTACTTGCTCTGAATTTAAGCCAAACTTTGATTTAGAGCCACCAGTGTGCTCCCATTGACCTGCACAAACAGTTGTCAGACGAATTCTTGCGCCAATTAAAGGACGGACATTTAATTCACGCGCTTCTTGCAAGATAATATCTAGCTCACTCATCTTTTCAATTATTAAAAATACTTTATGTCCCATAATCTGTGCGATTAAAGCCGCTCGGATATAATTTCTATCTTTGTAGCCATTACAGATAATAGTTGAATGCTTTTCTTCTGATAAGCCAATTACCGCCATTAATTCTGGCTTACTTCCAGCTTCTAAACCAATATTATGTTGTGGTGAACTTAATAAACCCTTTATTACGCATTGCTCTTGATTAACTTTAATGGGATAAACTAATTGATAACATCCTGTATATTCAACATCAGCAATAGCCTCCGAGAAAGCTTGATACAAGATATCAATTCTATCGTGTAGGATATCACTAAAACGAATAAGTAGTGGCAGACCTAACCCAGAATCACGGGCATCAGCAATTATCTTTGTTAACTCGACTCCCCTAGATTTAGAGCTTCTACTAACTTCAATTGAACCATTGGAGTTAACATTAAAATACCCCTCACCCCAAGAGTTTATGTTATACAAATTTTCATCATTTAAAACGTCATTATTCATAAATATAGAGCTCTGTTAATCAACGAACTAATTCTTGATAGGTATCAGGTTGTCGTTGTTGTGAAAAAGGGAATAATCTCCCCCAAAGGTTTCGCTTTGAAAAATCAAGTTTGGCAACTAACACAGCAGATTCATTTCGTGGTGCCTCTACTAGTATTTCTCCCATAGGGTTGCTTATAAAACTTGAACCATAAAACTCTAAACCATCTTCAATGCCAACTCGGTTTACAGCAATTATAAAGTTATTACTCATTATTCCTTGAGCTACCATAACCTTTTGCCACATCGGCTGACTATCAAATCCAGGTTCTGTGGGTTCAGCACCAATAGCTGTTGGATAAACTATTACCTCTGTGCCTTTTAAGCTATAGATGCGTGACAGCTCTGGAAACCATTGATCATAGCAGGTTGGCAAACCAAACTTATGCGAAAGAATAGTATGCACCGGATAATCTGAATCGCCTGGTTTAAAGTAATGATCTTCATGATACTTCTCTCCACTAGGAATATGCTGTTTGCGAGTATACGCAACCAAACTACCGCTATTATCATAAGCCACCGCAGTATTGTAACCACCATTTTCAAACAATGAAGATGTTATACAGACATTTGCATCAATTGCGCACTGACTAATAAATTTGGCTGTTGGTCCTGAATGCAAATCTTCCATGTATAAAGTAGGGTCAACACCCATTTTCGTACAAAAATATGGTGATAAAGTCAGCTCTTGCAAGCAAACCAATTCAGCTCCTTGCTTTGCCGCACTATTAATCCCAGCAGCAATACAATCTTGATGATCTTTTGGATCCTCATGCCACGACTCTTGCACTAAGCCAACCGTTAATTCATTTTCATACATTGATTAATACCTCTAGCTAACCTGAGCATCAAGCTTATATCACAAAAATTAATAATAGCAAGGAATATAGCCAGTGCAACCCGCATTTTATGACTAAAATAAAATCCAAGTGTCGTCGTTGCGAGCGTTAGCGAAGCAACGACGAGTTTTATTGCAAATAAATGTTCAAAATTTAGATGCGGTTGCCCTGGGAATATAGCAGGGCAAGAACATCAAAGTTAGACTCTATAACCGTTAAACATAAAAATTTGTAAGTTGGGTCTTGGCCTAACAAATTGAAATTCTAGTATCGTACCATTTTGGGCCAAGGTCCAATGGCGCAGCCTTAAGCGGCATCATTAGGGCAGGGGTATCCTCTACAAGAATTTTAGTGAATTGTTACCACCAACTGACAACACTCCCCTACCTCCGCCCACTTGTTCGGACCATCTAGGGAATTTTAAAAGAAATCTCGCTAGATACCCTGCATAAAGCAGGGTATCTAGGGTTAGGGGGTAATGACGCCGCTTAAGGCAGCGCCATTAGGTCTTAGCCCAACAAATTGAAGCTCCAGCCTCATGAAGGTCTAAGTCCCAACCTGCTTTATTTAATATTGATCAAATAGCCATTAGTTTAGACCTTGATGCTCTTGCTCTGAGGAATATAGAGGTGCATTATTTAACTATAAAAAACTAATTAAACAGCCATCGCTTCGCGAATCTTATTCATAGCATTTTTTTCAAGTTGACGAATTCTCTCAGCTGAAACACCGTACTTATCGGCCAAACTATGTAGTGTTATTGCTTTTTCTTCGCTTAACCACCGTTGCCGTAGAATATCCTGACTCCGATCGTCTAAGCAAGCTATTGCTGAATGCAGTTCTGTATGCTGATTATCAGCCATATCTTGTTTTTCATGGATATGAGCTGGGTTTGTGTTTGGATCGTGTAAATAATCAGATGGGGACGCTTTATAAGAATCCTCATCATCACCAACAGAGGTTGAATCATATGACTCATCCATAGCATTCAAACGACGCTCCATTTCCCAAACATCTTCACGGTTAACACCTAGATCTTTAGCAATAGCATCAACTTCATCAAGACTAGACCAGCCTAAGCGTTTTTTCATTTGACGAAGATTAAAAAATAATTTTCTTTGTGCTTTCGTAGTTGCGAGTTTAACTATTCGCCAGTTTTGAATCACAAACTCATGAATTTCAGATTTTATCCAATGAATTGCGAAGGAAACTAGGCGCACACCTATTTTAGGATTAAAACGCTTAACAGCTTTCATTAATCCAACATTACCTTCTTGAATTAAATCACTAAGTGCCAAACCATAACCTAAATAACCACGTGCAACTCGGACAACATAACGTAAATGCGCCAAAACTAATGAGCGCGCAGCCTCTAAGTCGCCATTATCTTGCACTCTTTCAGCAAAGCCATATTCTTCCTCAAGGGTTAGTAGAGGAATTTGATTTACTCGCTGAATATATGAATCGATACTACCAACAGGTAGATTCATAACCGCTAATTGTAGTTCAGTATTCATGATAGACTCCATTACAACTCAATCACAATAATTCTAACGACGTTATATTACCACACTTAGTCCCTATGACTCAAATTTATTTGAACAATAATTGCATAGTTGATGTTCAAAAAGTTTTCATCAAATGACTTTTAACAGATATTCTCGCACCAAACCAACCTAATATACTAGCTGTAAGTAACATAACACCAGTTTTTAGTAGGGATAAACTATCCAAGTTATAGTGAATTTTGTAGGTATATAATAGGCTGTTAATTTCCGATTGCAAACTCATAAAGATTATATTTACTAGTAAAATGGCTAAAATTGCCGCGAAAGCTCCGTAGTAAACTCCTGAATATAAATATGGTCGCATAATAAACCTGTCAGAAGCGCCAATAAACCTTAAAACCATTATCTCTTCTTGCCTATCATTAATTATCAATCGTAAGGTATTACCTATAATTAAAACCAACGCCACAGCTAAAATTATCATCAATAAATGTAGAAATTTTGATATAAACCCTAAGAAAGTAAAAACACTATTAATCCACTCCAAATCAAGTTTAGCTTCTGCAACCGAAGGATACTCTTTTAAAGTTTGATATAAATTATCTAATGATTCCTGAGTATTTATTTGAGCATCTGGTATAACGTCAATAACCGATGGCAATGGATTTGAAGGTAGGTAACTCAATATATCATGCATACCAGACTGAGCTTGTAATATTTTTAAAGCCTCAGCAGAAGTATGTATGCTAGCACTAGCTACTCCTTTAGTTGATAATACTTTTGCCATTAAATCTGACTCAGCAACAGCCATTGATGGAACATCAAGATATAATGATATTTGCTTTGTACTCTGCCAGTTAACAGTAATATTTTGCATCGCATCAGATAAAATCCAAAATATGGAAGACAATACTAATATAATCGCTATCACAAAAATCGTCATGAATGTTGCCAGTGGCTCTTTCTTTAGAAAAATAACACTACCTTTCGCTGCTTGTTTATGAAAATCTAGCCATGCGTGAAAACTTTTCATGATATTTTCCCTCCACGCAACACAACAATCCGGTGCTGGGTTTTTGCAATTAAGGAGAGGTCATGAGTCGCGACCATAACTGCCACCCCGGCTTGATTTAACTCCGAAAAAATATTGATGATGCCCGCTGCCAATCCTAAATCAAGATTGCCAGTTGGCTCATCTGCAAGCAGCAAAGGTGGTTTATGAACTATAGATCGAGCAATACCAACTCGTTGTTGTTCACCACCAGACAGGTGCTGTGGCAACATTTTCTCTTTATTTAATAAACTCACCATATCCAGAGCAGCATGGACTCTTTTTTTAATTACATGGGGTAGCGAACCTTTAATTTGTAGGGGTAGTGCGACATTTTCAAAAACATTCCGATCTTTTAATAAATGCGGTGATTGAAAGGTTATTCCAAGGTTCGAGCGATATTCTGCAACCTCTTTTCTCTTAAGAGAGGCAAGAGATCTGTTATTAACAATTATATCTCCTGCTGATGGAGTATCTAACATCGCAAGCAGATTAAGCATGGTGCTTTTTCCAGCTCCAGAATGACCGGTTAGAAAAACCATCTCATTCTTCTCCAATGAGAAATCTACTTGACTTAACGCCTCAAAACCACCCAAATATCTTTTACTGACCTGATTGAATTTGATCATCAAAAATTGCATCCACAAATTGTGCGGCATCAAATGCCCGCAAATCGTCAATCCCTTCACCGATACCTATGTATCGAAATGGTATCCCCAATTCTGTCGCAATAGCAAATAACATTCCACCCTTCGCAGTACCATCTAACTTGGTAATTGTTATACCAGTCAAACCAATAGCACTATGAAATTGGCGCGCTTGATTCAATGCATTTTGACCTATGCTTGCGTCAAGGACCAACATAACTTCATGCGGAGCGGTTGGGTCTATTTTTTCAAGAACCCGTTTTACTTTTTTTAACTCTTCCATTAAATTATTTTGGGTGTGTAGTCGTCCAGCAGTATCTGCTATCAAGATATCGATACCTCGAGCTTTAGCAGCTTGAAATCCATCAAAAATCACAGAGGCACTATCAGCACCAGTATGCTGGGCAATTACTGGAATATTATTACGCTCACCCCAGACTTGCAACTGTTCAACGGCGGCAGCGCGAAACGTATCCCCAGCTGCTAACATAACAGACTTACCCTGCTGCTGATACTGTTTTGCAAGTTTACCAATAGTTGTTGTCTTGCCCGCACCATTCACACCAATTGTTAAAATTACAAATGGTTTTTTCCCCGAGCCGTCAATATCAAGCTTTTCAACATTTGCGGATAACAATTGTTGCAAATATTTTTTTAAATGAAAAAATATAGCTTCGCTATTATCTAGTTGCTTACGCTTTAACTCACCTTTAAGATCAGACAAAATATTCTTAGTTGTATCAAGACCAAGATCCGCCATTAATAAAATTGTTTCAAGCTCTTCCAGTAATTCAGCATCGATTTCTTTCTTGCCTAATAATAAATTAGCAATGCTATCACCAAGCTCTCCTCGTGTTTTACTAAGGCCTCGCTTGAACCTGGCAAATACTCCTTGCTTAGAATCGTCAGAACTTTTCTTTGCAGGGCTTATTTCTTTTGAAAGACTATTGTCTAACTCAGCAACATTACCACCCGACTTTTGATTTTTTTTCAACCATTTTATCATAGTTAATTCTATACAAAAAAACACTAATGTGGCATTATATCATCTTATAAACGAAATATATCCTTCTTTTGAAACAATCAATCCAGATTATTGGTGGTAGATACCGAGGCAAGAAGATTTCTTTCCCTCTTATCAACAATTTAAGACCAACAGCAAACCGAATCAAAGAAACATTATTTAATTGGCTAATGCATGATATTCGTGGCGCGATATGCCTTGATGCCTTTGCTGGAAGTGGATCTCTCGGACTGGAGGCTTTTTCTCGTGGCGCACAAGAGGTCATCTTTATAGAACAAGATATAATTGCATATAAAAACCTAAATAATATTTGTAAATCTTTTCAAGCAAAAGAAATTACTGTAATTAATAACGATGTTTGCGCATATCTAAAACAATGCTCACGTCAAAAAATTAAAAAATTCGATATTATATTTTTAGACCCACCGTTTTCAGAACCATTTCCACACGACTGCTTATCTATAATTGACAATGCAAATCTTTTAGCCGACAACGGCCTTGTTTATATTGAATATGGGCAAGAAGTAATTTTAGATGAAACAGTTTGGCAACTACATAAACAAAAGAAAACCGGACAAGTTGTTTATGCTTTATATACAAAAAAAACATTATAATTAAAGTATCTTGACAAGCGACGGCGCTCCTGTTTCAATCTATATTAATGCTAACAATTTCAAAAGCATAATAAAAATATGAATAATAAACTTATCGTGCTTTTCCTGTCTTTCCTGATTGTTTCAGGTTGCGCTAGCACAACATTTAAAAGACCACCAAATAATGATCCTAGCGATGATGCAACAATCAAGCTTGCTGAAGCAGCTAATTCTGTAAGTGATTCAATGATGCAAATGGCAAAGACAGAAAAGGTGTTAACGGATCCAAGAAAGGATAATGTGATAAACATCCCAAATACTGCAAACTTGCAAGAACACGCATCTGTTGACTGGTCGGGTCCTATAGCAGAGTTGACGGCCCAAATTGCCAAGGCTGCTCATTATCGTATTCTTTTTCTTGGTAACTCACCTACAATACCAATCTTAATTAGTGTGAATTTAAAAGATCATAGCCTTGCAGAGATTCTTCGCAATATTGATTATCAAGCCGGTAATAAAGCTTCAATACATGTTTACCCTAAAAGCAAGGTTGTCGAGTTAAGATATGTTAATACTTATTCGTAAGGCATCTATAATTGGCATGATACTTCTTGTTTCATGTACATCGACAAAAAACCAACCTCAAACCACGGGAGATACAGCAACGTTAGCTGGTCTGCAGATGCTAGGTAACCAAACAAAACCTAACCTTCGTGACCCGCAAAATAGCGGAAAAATTCGTGTAACTGCTTTAAAAGAAATGGCGTTGACTGTTGGTGCTCAATCAGGACTAGCTTCGCGCGCAAAGTTAATAGATGATGAGCTTGTTAAACAAACCAAAAACCTTGATGCAATTTATGATTTTAATGCCTTAATTCTAGAAAACAATGTTTTGCCACCTGTCCTCTTAGAAGGACGAAAAACATTTAATATGGCGGATACTCAAACTATTCGCATATCAGATCGTACCTATAAAGTAGCTAAACAAGCCCATTTTGTGACAACACCGCCGGGATGGCGTCAATATTTATGGATGGATTACTCCAAACCTGAAATGCCTCACGTAAGCCTACTACCAAATACCAAAGAAGAACGGGAAATATGGTATGCATATGTAACCCAAGGTTGGCAAAATGGTATTGATCAAGCAAATACTATTCTTGAAGAAAGTATCGCTCGCATAAAAGAAGATTTCACCGGCATGATTTTATACCGAAAATTACTAGCTATGAACATGGTAAGCCCTCCATATGTCTCGCATACTGACCTTGGTGTAACTGGCGATGAAAAAGAAATTCACATAGATGATAAAGTCTTACGCATAACAGCTCTACCAGCATTAAATATGAATAGTAATCAATGGCGAGCCGCCCTTGAAAAAGATGAAGACAAAATTGAGCAATTTGAAGTAATGGAAAAATCGATTCAATCAGCACAAATTAAAATTACCAATAAAAGCTGGCAACCGGTAATTGACCCAACGACCTAGAGTAGATTGCTATGAATGAACATATAATGAATGATGAACCAACCAGGTTCACACCAGTATTCATGGACAAGATGTTAGAGCATGCCCAACGCTTACACGCATCAGATATAACAATTCAAACTGGTTCGTGTATTTATGTTGAAGTATACGGTAGCTTATATAAAATAACGGTTCGCCCTCTTTCTAACACTGAGCTTGGCGACTTAATTAACTCTATTTATGGGCCAAACGCAACGACCCAACTTCTTTCCGGTAAGGACATCGATACTCATTACGAATTTCGTCCAAACCGTGGTGTGCGATTTCGTTACCGGGTTAATGCAACAGCTTGTCTAGTTGATGGACATGATTCGATTCAAATTACACTTAGAACCATTCCAAGTACACCTCCTAAACTAGAAACAATGAACTTGCCTGAAAATATTCTCAAAGCTATTGCACCGCAGGAAGGAATTGTTTTTATTACCGGTGCAACAGGTTCTGGTAAATCGACATTGCTTGCTTCTCTCATCAGAGATCTAATTGAAGATGCTGATTCTAACCGGAAGGTTTTAACATATGAGGCTCCAATAGAATTTGTTTTCGATGAAATTGAAACAAGCTCAGCAATTGTAAGCCAATCAGAAATACCTCGCCATCTGCCATCTTTTGCCGAAGGCGTACGTAACGCCCTCAGACGCAAACCAAGGCTAATTATGGTTGGGGAGTGTCGAGATGCAGCAACAATTAGTGCGGCTCTTGAGGCGGCTCTTACCGGGCATCCTGTTTATACAACCTTGCATACGTCAGGTGTTGCAGAAACAATGCGCCGTTTGGTTACCTCATATGCTGGGGATGAAAGACTCGGACGAACAATCGATATTCTCGAGACAATTCGCCTGTGTATTTGGCAAAAACTAGTCCCAACTGTTGAAGGTAAAAGAGTTGCTTTAAGAGAGTACCTTGTATTTGATGAGGAGGCTCGAGATATTCTACTCGAAAGCGACCCTAATGAAGTAACAACTACCACAAGAAAGCTCGTTCGCCAACGCGGACAGCTCATGACTAAAGATGCCAAAGATAAGCTCGACCAAGGCATAATCAGCGAAAGAGTTTATAAGTTAATTATTGCCGGAACAAAAGAAGAATATAGATAAACTAAGCGGCCTTCCTCAAGAAATTTCAATATACCTAAGATCCTTATCTGCCCTATGTATAAAAGAGCAGATAAGGTTCTGTTTTCGTTTCTTTAGAATACTACTAGCTAACTCCAGCAGAGCCACCAGAAGTACCCTTGTTAACACCAATAGCGATAGACTCTGCCTGACCCATAACTGTTCCACCAGTTTTCATACTTGACTTACCTGTAGCCTCACCAGCATCCTTCACATTACCTTTTGAATCCTCAGTCCACTGTTGGGCATCTTGACCCCAAGACTCGCCTTGAGAACCAATCCAACGTAATACTTTATCTGGAAGAGTATGAATTAAAGTAAATGATTTTTGTACCACCGTCAGATAAATACTTGTATATGTTACAAGACAAAAGAACGATGCATAAATCGCAGACCAGTTATTATATGGTGAGCTTAATCCATCACCTGTGCCACCATACGCACTACCCATTGAGTTAGTTCCTCCGGATTCATCTCCGTAATTCCCAACTCCAAAAGCACCGCCATCTGGAATTAAAAACTTCATTATATGCACAAATCCACTATTAAGAATAAAAATAGTCACATAACTAAGAGAAATGGATGCTATATAACCAATAATCATCATAGCTGGTCGTAGAAACAGATTCACTAAAATCATTATTGATTGCTCGGCCTTACCCAAAGCATCATGCCCCTCTGGGTGAGTAACACCAAGAGCTACAATTGGTCCTGCAACCATTGCCTCAATAACAGCCATCAGCCATGCAATAGAACCAAAGGTAAAGATCATATACGGAATAAATGGCACGTAGTAGGCATCAATCCAACCAACACTTACCATAACTCCAAGCCACGAAGCCAAAAATGGCAAGACCATAAATACCGCAATAAGAACTATCGCTCCCAAAAATGAGAATATAACTGTGAAAGTAATAAGATTTAGCCAAATATCAACGGATGCATTAATAAATGCTGAGCCCATGTACGCTAGCGCTATAATAGGATGCACCATCGTAGATTCTAGAAGCTGAACCCCATTATCAAATATCACCATTAATGCTGTTAATGGTACATACAAAAATCCCTGTAACATTAAGTTAAACGTACTGGTTATAAAGCTCATGAAAATATTAATTATAAATCTAAATATATCATTATATAAAAGACTTGCGATACCACTCGTCATACACATAAAGCCTTTACAACCAAAACTCTTCTTAGGAAAAGATAATAAAGTTTGCCCCGGCTTCATATTAAAATTCATTTTAAAATGCGGCATATCCAGTCCAGGTTGACCGGGCAGGCGAACTAATGAACCATTTGTTATAAAAGCAAAAGTAGAAGAAGACTGGGTGTTAGTTACCGCCTTGGCATCCGAATTAACCGTTGGAGTAATTGCTTCTAAAGAACTATCATAGTTTCCATCCATAAGCCTTGCTAGATTAGTAACGTTGCTTGTATCATGGTTTAAAAATGTATTAAATGTCGAGCCTGCTGCACTTGCTGCATTTGTTAAATCCTCAACATTAAACGCATTATCTCCTAATCCAGAACCTTTATCTACTTGATTATTCCCGCTAGTCACTTTCCCATTTAAATAAGCTAAATCAAAGAAGTAAGCTCCTGCCATGATCCAGCCTTCCTCTTCAGATCCCTTAATAAAGTTTCGCAAATCATTAGCAGATGAAGCATCAGACAAATCAGATGTTAAATTAAGTGCTGGCAGCATCACACCATTATAATCAGATATGGCGTTTTGAATCTCAAATCCGGTAAAAAGCATTGCCTGAGCAGATGACTTATCATCTGGCCCCCAGTTAGTACAAGAAGAACTTGGTCCATCACACGGGGTTCCAGTATCTTTCATAGGTACGCCAAACTGATCAGTTGCATAATCGTTATATGTTTCTTCTGTATCAGAATTACTCGTAGAACCGTATGCTGTTTCGGTCGTAGAAGGCTTGAAATATGGGCAGTTATCTACCATTGACATGGCAGCGGGTGTTAGATCATCAAACATTTGCTGCAAAGCAACCGCTCTTGTTTGTTTGGTTGTATCGGCGTCACTGCAAGATAGCGTACTACTTTGAGTAAGATCAGGGCTATAATCAGCCCAAGAAAGAGTGCCACAAATCCCATTTAAATCCGAATATGGTGCATCTTTAAAATTAGGCATTGGAACTTTGATTGCATCAGATGAGGCATCTGTTTGGGTAATTTCATTTCCGCTAGGACAAGATGGGGTAGAAACTTTAGATTGTTCATCAACAATATCGACTGTACTAATAAAGTCTGGCACAGAATCCGTACAAAACTTTTTCATTGGATCATTTGAAGAGTAAGATGCAATTGCACTCTTCGAGCAAACACCAGAATCACTCTTGGCATTCTTTAATAAATTCTCTCGACTGTCCTCTAAGATTCTTTGTACACCATACATACAGACCTGGCCACTTAAAGCCATACCAGCACCTGTCGCAATATCTACAATCGCTGAGTTAGACGAAGTAGTTGAATTATTGCTCATTTGGGCCTTCATAATAGACCCACCGCGATTCAGATAATCAAGGGCCGAGTTCCAAATTTTATCAGCAGCACCAACTCCTTGCACAACAACCCACATAATGAATATTTGCATTAAGCAATAGCCACTGGACTTAGGAATAAGAAGAGCAAGACCAATTGTTGACCGCACAGGAATCCATATTGATGACCATTTTTGACCAAGCATTTGCCCTTCATGGGCCGTATTCATCGTGCCGACTACGAGAGTATACATGACAACAATCCCGCCAAGAGCAAGGACTGCTGAATTAAATACTCCAAACATATTTCCCATTATTTGACTTCCAGTACCATGCAGTACACCGTCAACAATACCGAAAATATTTCCTAGGAAAATCATAGAATAATCTGTCGGTGGAGGAGTAAAGCTCATAGAGCTCGTATCAGCGAATGCCAAAAAAGGCGTAAATAGCATACAGAATGAAATCCAATATTTTTTCATCGATCACCACTCATGAAACTCTCCGTAAACCATTCTTTAAGAGTACAACCTAATTTTTTATTACTTATCTGAAAATACCAAAAATGATACCTAAAAGCTAATGTTAAACAAACAAAAGTCAAAACCACCGATAATATAACGCCTAAAAAACTCCCGTATAATACTTGATACATTGAGTATACATAAAAGATAAATGATGTTACCAACATTATCACACACAGTTTCTTGAGACTTTTTTGTTTTATTATCAGATCTTCTTCTGTTAACTTCATCTCTTCTACAACTGTAGCAAAAGATTTGATATTTTCCTTATTTATTTTTTGAGGAACAAAAATCTTCTTTACCATATTGATAAAATAAAAGGCAATGGATCTAGATCTGTCCCAGTCTGACCAAGCTTTGTAATCAAAAAACCGCTGAAATAATGCTTTAGCTCTGGATGGAGATTTGGGAGTTTCTGGTTCCATAACAATTCATCCTTAATTTAGTAGACTTTTCCTTATCATAATATATTATAATATTTAGTAAATTGAAATGAGGATCCAAAATATGCCGGATTTAAGTCATAAGGCATCCTTAGAATACTGGTTTGAATATTCCGATCCGATGATTTATCGAGTTATTGCTTTCATGGAAAGTGTCGAGGGTTGGACGCTTGACGGTGATAAAGATTTAGAGTCTTCTCTAACAGAGCTTGGTAATCAACTAGATAATATCGATACAATTGATATGAATAAGCTTGGGCATGAAGAATTATTTATAAGGTTAGCTGGAAATATTAAATCTGGTCGAGGGTTGCGACTCCTCCAAGCTATAGATATGGCTCATCCAGGTAGTGCATCAAAAGTATTAGTACACGCGGAAGAAACGACCCTGTCAACCGATGACCCGGCCGGTTTTTTTCTTAAAAGAAACATCGTATTTGAGAGGTTGCGATTACTGTCTCGTGCTTTTTCTGAATCAAGACTTAAACTCATTGAGCGCGCAATTGAGGGGGAAGAATGATTAATCTACGCAAAAATGGATTAATACTGCTAGTAACTATGAGTTTATCAGCATTTGCTGATGACATTACTCCAAACCCATACGGAGAAACTCCAGACGACGGCTCAACTTCGAAATATCTAAAAAATCTAGGAACATATTTAGGTTACGACTTAGAAAATGAGGCAACTCCTGTTGAAGCAATGCTTGATTATACTTTAAGCGTTATTTCAACTGGTCAACAAATTTTAAACTCATTTTTTCAAGCCATTCCAATAAATGTTGCTTATAAAGAATTCGCATCTGGTACTGCATATGAAAGTTTTAACAGTCAAGCCAACCTTCTTTTTGAAAGCTATGCAACTGCAGATTCTGGAGGGGTATCGGTATCATCAATCCTAGATCAACAAACATATCAAGGTGACCCAGTATCTCAGTCCATACTAAATCTAATTGGCACACCTGATTGGAGCTCATGCCCTCTAGACTCCGATGGCAACACCTCTTCTGACTGCCTATCTTCTGATAAGGTAATGACGAGTGTTCTACTAGATATAAGCAATGAAGACGGTTATCTACCCGGTGAAACTAGCTACTTCTCATATAAAAACAACTCAAAGTTTGCCAGTCAATTAAGTGCTAACAACCTAATCGCTCCCCTTGCCTTTGCAGAACCCAAAGAAGGAGAAGGATCAGGCACGACCGGCCTACCTGGCGCAAACCAACAACAATTAGCCCAACAATTTATTCGTTATGTAACTGAAGAAGTAATGCCATTACCAACCATGAATTCTAGCAATTACGGCACCCTATTCTCTTTGGCATACCCAGCAGATCCAAGCAGTCAACCTACAAACACAATGAATGCTAAAGTAGGTCTTGCTTCATATTTGTTAAGTTTAAGAGTCTATGCCGCTAAATCTTCTGTTGCTATCGCAAACTTATATTCAATTTTAGCAAAAAGACTTCCTCAAGAATCAGGAAGTGGGAGTAGCAGTGATTCTTCATCAACAAGCCAAGCTTTAAACGAATTTAAAATGGCTACCTGGCGTCAATATAACCCTTCTTCGCAAAGCAATGAACAGTGGGCCGATAAAATTAACACATCATCACCTGCGACAATTCAAAAAGAAATGGCAATCTTGTTATCTGAAATTTCATACCAGCTCTATCTAAATCGTCAAGTACAAGAAAGAATGTTGCTTACTCAATCAGTGATGCTTATGCAGCTGTTAAGTACAAATAAACCTAACGTTGAAATACCAGGTAACATAGAGCTACCTGATAGCACCTAGAAAGCGACTAACTAAGAGCTATATTTAGCTTTTCAATCACCATCGGAGGCTTTATTAATTGCATAGTCTCCGGCCCATGGGCATGCGTGCCCCAATCATTCTTTTGCAAAGTAGTATTTAATATCACTGAAACCGCCTCATCATACCTGTCAACGCTTAAATGTCTAAAAGTATATGGACCGGATACATTCGCACTGGTTACTGCATGCAACGCTATTACTTTAGTATCAACTGCCGCAGCCATATGAGATGGCCCTGTATCAGGGCATATCAATAAATCACCTAAGCTGATTACAGCTAAAAGCTCTGTAAGTCTTGTTCTACCAATTAAATTTTTAACTGTAACTCTTTTTGAGATAGCATCACCTAATTCACGGTCATGTTTATTTGGTCCACCAATTAAAACAACCTCCGCATTAAATTTTTTCTGGGCATAGCTAATAATCTCCACATAACCATCGACCGTCCAACTTCTCTCAGGTTTACTTGCAGCTGGATTAACTAACAACAATGGGCCTGATGGAGTTTTAGGGAGGTTTTCCACAGCAAAATGATAGTCTGTTTCACTTAATTGCAAATCCCAGCTAATTTCCATCTCATCAATACCAAGCGCTTTCGCAAAACGTAAGAAACCATCTAGGGTATGATCTTTCCCAGTAGAAATCTTTTCATTGATAAACCATTTATGACAATCTTTAGCTCGCAGCTTATCATAACCAATTTTTCTTTTAGCTTTAATAAAAGCGTATAATAGATTAGCTCGAAAACTAGATTGAACAGCAAGCAATACATCAAAATGACGACCTGCCATTTGCCGCCTAAATTGCCAGTAATCACAAAGGTTATTTGGTTTATCTATAACGATAAACTCAACATTATCTATACTTGCTACTAAATCATAAGCTGGTTTGGAGATAACCCAAGTGAGCTTCGCTTTAGGAAGATGTTTTTGCAACGTCCTAATCAAGGGTACTAGCATTAAAACATCACCCAAGGCTGATAATCGTACAATGCAAATTGAGTTAATTGAATCCTTAGTCATCTTGCAAAACAAAACGAGTGGAACAATAAGGACAAACCTCGACTCCAGTTTTTTCTATAGGTAAGTAGACCTTAGGATGGGCATTCCATAATTCCATTTTATCTGTTGGGCAACTTAAAGGTAAGTCTGATTTTTTTATCATATATTCTTTATGCAATTTAGCTTTTTTATTAATTTTCTTAGACATGTAAGTCCCTCATCAAAAATTAGCGGTTCTATCAAACATCTTCGGAATTATCCAATATTTTTCCAATTAACTCCATGATTTTAGGTAAATTACTTGGTCCATCAGCAAAAAACTCATGAACGTTTGGCCATTTTCGAAGCCAAGTCAACTGTCTTTTTGCTAACTGTCTTGTTGCGGCGCAACCTTGATCGATCATAGAAGTATACTCAATTTCTCCACGTAAATATGAGAAAACCTGTCGGTAACCAACACATCTCATAGATGGTGATTCAGGAAACAACGACCATTTGCGAACTAAATTCTCAACCTCAGCTATTAATCCCTCATCCAACATCAATTTAAAACGCTCATTAATCCTTGCGTGCAACCACGAGCGCTCACTTGGAATCAAGGTTATATTAACAAATTGCATATTAATATGAGAGTGATTTTGGCAAAGCAAACTTGATAAAGGTTGATTTGTTATCTGATAGACTTCCAAAGCTCGTTGAATACGCTGTGTATCATTAGGGTTAATCCTTGAAGCGCTTTTTGGATCAACTTCATTTAACATTTGATGAACATATTGCCAGCCGTATTGTTTAGCATCTGCCAATATCTGTTGACGGTGTATCGCCGATGCCTCAGGCAAGGGTGATAAACCATTTTGCAAGGCATTAAAGTACATCATAGTACCACCAACTAAAAGCGGTATGTTTCCTCTATTTATAATTTCATCACATAAACTCTCAACATCTTGCAAGCATCTCGCAACGGAATATGCATCAGGAGGATTAATAATATCAATTAAATGATGTGGTGCATTAGTCAGTATACTCGCGTCTGGTTTAGCGGTTCCTATATTCATTTCTCGATAGATCATAGCGGAATCGATACTGATTATTTCGAATGGGAAATGCTGAACTAATTCACAAGCAAGCCCAGTTTTTCCTGAGGCTGTTGGTCCTATTAAACAAAAAGCAAACTTAGACATCTTTAAAAATATCCGAACATGTCGAGCTACTAAGATGAATACAATACTTAGTAAATGTGTTCTTTTGAATTAAATATTCAATCAAAATGGCCTGTTCATCAGATGAGGTTTGAAAAGCATCAAACACCTGACTTTCTGCAATCAATTTTGTTATATCTGCATCGCCTAAATCACCACGACCAATACGATTAAACAATAGTTTAATATCTAATAATGGCAGTGCTTGAGGAATAGTTCTAATAATTATCCTGTTTGCACTTACAAAATCAAACCCTATCCCATATTTTAAAAGTCTTACTGCAAGATCCTCAAATAAAGCATATTGCGAACTTTCTATTTCGTAATTAATTGGCACTAAAAGAGGCCTGCTCGGCAATTTCTCTACTTGACTATTAAGGATATGAGAAGAATATTGCTTATGAGCTTCTGCCAAATTCATTAAATATGGCAGACTATTCTTATAAACTAATGCAAATGAGTCATTCAAAATATGCGATACTTCTAACAAATCCTGCTCAGTACTCGGCTCTAACGGCGCTCTTGTATAAAATTCATTAACTTCATCCTTTGGAATAAATGGCTCATTGTTTATTAACGGACTACTAACCTCTACCTCGCTTCCAAGACACGTAATAATTGAGGAAACTAGAAAATCATGCACCATACGTGGATCTTGAAAACGTAACTCATGCTTGGTTGGATGAACATTAACATCCATATCACAACTAGGCATATCTAAATACAATAAACAAACTGGATAACGACCTTGATCTATAACATCTTGATAGGCTTGAGTTACCGCATGCTGTAGCAACTTATCTTTAACCATCCTATTATTAACATAAATCCATTGTTTATCGCGCTGACTGCGCTGATAAGATGGCCTACCAAGTAGGCCATGCAATGCTATGCTGCTAGATTCGACATTGACCTCAATGGAATCATCAATAAATCGTGAACCAAGTATTTTCTTAATTCTTAAGCGCCTTGAATTATCACATTTAGCCGTTGGTAGATTTAATATTTTCTTACCATTATGCTGCAAAGTAATTGATATTTCCGGTGAACTCAACGCAAAGCGTTTAACCACCTCTTCAATCGCTTGGAGCTCCGCTCTCTCTGTCTTAAGAAACTTTTTACGTACTGGCGCATTATAAAATAAATCATCAACCTCAATTGTTGTGCCAGGTGTTCTTGCGCATGGCGACAAAATAAAATCATCATCCATAACTGTTAACATCGTGGCATGTTTTTGTGATTCTGGCCGAGATGAGATTTTTAAACGAGAAACCGATGCAATACTTGCCAAAGCCTCCCCCCGAAAACCCATACTGCTTATATTATACAAATCATTTAGCTCGGTAATTTTACTAGTAGCATGCGCAGATATAGCTAGTGGTAAATCATCTGCAAAAATACCAACCCCATCGTCACTTATTTTTATTTGATTTAAACCTGCAAATCCTAACTCTATAGAGATATGAGTTGCTTTCGCATCAAGAGAATTCTCCAAAAGTTCTTTTACAACAGATGCTGGACGCTCAATTACTTCACCGGCCGCAATTTGATTAGCTATAATCGCTGGAAGTTGATGAATCCTCATAATTAAACCTGTCTGGATATCAACGGCAGAATATTGTTCCTAACAATTTTTCTGTTTGCCATAGACATAGCTTCAATACGACTACCATACGGCGGAAAGTTCCAAAAATAAGTTTTAATCCCAGCAAAGATTGCCTTCGTCAAACGTGATTGGTAATGCGCATTAGTGAGGTTACGCTCTTCTCGTGGATTAGATATGAATCCAGTTTCTATTAATACTGACGGAATATCCGGTGATTTTAATACTACAAAACGTGCTTGCTCAACTCTTTTACTATGCAGTGAGGTCATTTTATCTAAATTATCTAAAACACTTTTGCCCATATTTAAACTAGCGTTGATAGTTGCTGTTTGCGAAAGGTCGATTAGAACCGTCCGAATAACACCATTTTGATCATCTAGACTGGATAAATCGACCCCCCCTAACTCTGAATAGTTTTCTTTCTCAGCAATCCACCTTGCTGCCTCACTTGTCGCACCTGTTTGCGACAAAGCAAATACTGACGCCCCGTGAGAGTCATGATTGCCAAAAGCATCTGCATGAATTGCCACAAACAAGTCACCATCATACTTTCGAGCGATATCCATTCTCTCTCGCAAACCAACATAATAATCACCACTACGAGTTAACACAGCTCGCATTCCTCTTTGATCATCAATTAATTTCTTAAGTTTTTTTGCAATAGCTAACACAATATGTTTTTCACGAGAGTTACGGATGCCGATAGCACCTGGATCCTTTCCTCCATGACCTGGATCAATAATAACTACGACATCGCGAAGAGTCTTTTTAGGTGCGCTTGAAACGGCAACTACCGAAGTTTTTTTAATTGCGTGTTTAGGATTAGTATTTATTTCAACCTTTAAAATTGTTTCATGAGGATTTGGGGTTTTTAACTTAACTTCCTTAAACAAAACAGCTTGCTTTAAATCAAGTACCAGGCGAAGGGTGTTTTTATTTGGGTGACCAACTCGAAGTTTTCTAATCAAATTATTTTCAACTACTATTTTTTCAGGATCAAAGCTTAAATCAGTATTGTTAAAATCAAAAACAAGCCTATCCGGTGCACGAAGAGGATAAACTTTATGCTTATAATTACCAGATATTTTAAATAAAATTGTCTTCACTCTTGTACCGTTAACAATTTTAATCGAATCTAATTTAGCGGCAAGTGCATTTTGATTGGTTAAAAAAAACCCTAAAAGAAGAAATAATTTCAACAAAACAACAATTTGAGCTCTCATAGAGAATCTTCTATTCCAGTCAACAACTTCAAACCTTCAGGACTTATTGCATCTGCATGTAATAAACGTCCATCTCCCTGTCGTACTAAGTTGATAGCAAGATCAACTCGTAATAAATTACTGCTAACTCTTTCAGGCCATTCAATACAACAAATATCCGAAGAGCCAAAATAATCCCTAAAACCAATATACTCTAATTCTTCTTCATCGCAAATACGATACAAATCAAAATGATGTAATTGGGACTGACCTAGCTCATAACTTTCTACTAATGAAAAAGTTGGGCTCTTAATTGACGAAGAAACCCCCAAAGCTTGTAACATAAAACGAATTAAGGTTGTTTTACCCATACCAATCTCACCACTAAAAGTCAGAACTAATGGAGATTTAATATGTTTGGCAAGACATGCCGCAAAATTTTTACTTTCATCCTCTGTTGGCAAATGAAATGGCATGCGGCAAACTCCTACAAATTAAAATAACAACAGGCTTTAATCGCTATCTTCTTCTTTTGAGTCTTTCTTAACTAAAGTTAAAAATGGCTTAGCTTTAGAAGTAGTCTTTGCGCTAGATCGTGAGCTTGAACCTGATTTTGATAACACTGGTGGAGCTGTAGGCTCATCATACTCTGGTCCAAATTCCATACCACGTCCATTTTCTTTTGCATATATTGCTAATACGGCTTCTGGTGTGACAAAAATCTGTGTGGTTTGTCCAGAAAATCTAGCTGTAAATAATATTTTATCATTTTCAATATGCAATCCTCGGCAAGCCCGAGGAGAGATATTTAAAATTATTTTGCCATCGTTAACGAACTCTTGAGGAACCTCAACATCATTGTTCATAGCATCAACTAACAAATACGGTGTTAAATCATTATCCACAACCCAATCATAGACTGCACGGATAAAATATGGCTTGTTTGATGTCATCATGATAATTACGCTGCCCTTAGCTGCCTCTCAGCACTAGTTAAACTTTCTTGGAATGAAGCACGAGCAAACAGACGCTCCATATAAGCATGCAGCCCTACTGACTCCTCGGGTATAATAACTCCTAATGCTGGCAAACGCCATAATAATGGAGCTAAAGAGCAATCTAGTAAAGAAAATTCTTCACTTAAAAAGTAAGGCTTATCAGCAAATACAGGTTCAATGTTAATTAAACTATCAAGCATAGCTTTTTTAGCATCTTCATCTGTAGGATCTACAATAATTTTATGCACCAAGCTATACCAATCATTTTCGATACGATGCATCATTTTACGAGTTTCTGCTCTTGCAACCGGATATACTGGTAATAAAGGAGGATGAGGAAAACGCTCGTCTAAATATTCAATAATAATTTTTGAATCATATAATACTAACTCACGGTCAATAAGCGTAGGTAGTGTAGCATATGGATTTACTGAAAGTAGATTACTAGTAGGCTCGTCTGCTTTTGCTGGTATTATCTCAACATTAACACCCTTTTCAGCAAGTACAATCCTAACCTGGTGACTGTACATATCGTCTTGATCCGAGTGTAACGACATTATTGTGCGCTTTGTGATAATAGCCATCAAAAACTCTCCTAAAAATTTATTTAGCAAAAAGATGACCAGTATAACATATTTTAATGGCTTTAGGGTGATAGTTCTTCATTTTATCTCTTTGCGCCTATATTCAACAAAAAACCAGCCGAAAAATACTAAGAAAACAATGAGAAATCCTATTACAAAAACACCCATTTTAGCACTAATATCTTTGTTTGGGTTCGCAACATAAACTAAAAAATCAACTATATCATCAACAGCTTGAAGATAATCATGTGAATATAAACCAGCATGCTCTTGCCCCGCCAACAAAACATTTGGCATTTGTACATTAGGAAATATTTTATTATTTACACCAAACGGACGTGATGCGTCAGGATAAAATCCGGTTAAATATTCCCGCAACCAAAGCTTACCACGAACCTTGGCAATAAGAGATAAATCTGGCGGCTGTATTCCAAACCATAATACGGCTTCATCGGCTGGCATGCTAACTAATGGGTAAGAGGTATATTGTAAACTATGACAACCATTACAATGATTTAAAAATAAATCCTCACCACGTTTAAAAGACTTATTATCATATGCATATGTTTTTGCAATAATTAACAAACCCACTAAAATTATTTGCCAAGGCTTGTACTTCATGCAGATATTCTCGTTGGTGGCTCTTTATGTTTTTCTAATTTTGTGTAAATTGGCATTAATAGAAAATAGCTGAAATATACAAAAATACAAACTCTAGCTAACAATTGCTCTAGCCAATTCGGCTCCTTCATCCCTAAGTATCCTAATAATAAAAAGCTAACTACTAAAGAATATAATCCGCATTTAGAATAACAACCCTTATAGCGCATCGATCGAACCGGGCTTTTATCAAGCCAGGGTAGAAAAAAAAGAATTAGCAAAGAAGACATCATCAAAAAAACTCCAAGAGCTTTATTCGGTATAGCTCGAAGAATTGAGTAAAATGGCATCATGTACCAAACAGGTTTAATTTGCTCTGGTGATTGCAATGTATCTGCTTTAAGGTAATTTGCTGGCTCAAGAAAGTATCCACCCATATCTGGACAGAAAAATACAATCGCAAAAAATATTATTAAAAAAATCAAAATAGCCAAGAAGTCTTTCAACATAAAATATGGATAAAAGGGTATAGAATCTAATGGTCGACTATTTTTGCCCGATACTTTCTTAATATCAATACCATCAGGATTGTTTGATCCAACATGATGAATTGCAACAATATGCAAAAATATGAAAAACAAAATCAATAACGGGAAGGCAATAACATGTAGAGAGTAAAATCGCTGTAATGTTACTGTACTAACAACAAAATCACCTCTAACCCAGATTACAAGTTTCTCGCCAAAATATGGTATTACACTAAATAGTGAAGTAATGACCTGGCCTGCCCAATAAGACATCTGCCCCCAAGGTAACAAATAACCAAAAAAAGATTGGGCCAAACTGATTACAAACAACATCACACCTAAAATCCAAACTAACTCACGTGGTTTTTGATAGGAACCATAAAGAAGTCCTCGAAAAAGATGTAGATATAAAACGATATAAAATGCCGACGCACCAGTCGTATGCATATGTCTTAGTAACCAACCAAAATTCACATCTCGCATTATATATTCAATTGAGTTAAAAGCCTCGGCTGCGCTAGGAGTGTAAAACATGCTAAGCCAAATCCCGGTAAATAATTGGTTAAATAAAACCAATAAAGCCAAAGCACCGAAACAATAATAAACATTTAAATTTTTGGGAATATAATATTGACTACAGTAACGTTGAAAAGTACTAACCAATGGTAGTCTAGCATCAAGCCAAGAAAAAATTTTTTTCATTGTTAAACTTCACCTATTTCTAGCACGTCTTCGCTTATAAAACGATGTGGCGGCACCTCGAGATTAATAGGTGCTGGTACCCCTTTGTATACACGACCTGCTAAATCAAAACGTGAACCATGGCATGGACAATAAAAACCATCTGGCTCTGATTTTTTATCCTGTGACTGCAGCTTTGGAGAGCAACCAAGATGCGTGCATAAACCAACTAAGACCAGATACTTAGGGCTAATAGCCCGATATTTATTTCTTGCATAACCTGGTTGTTGGTCCACCTTTGAGTCAGGATCGCGTAGCTGACTTTCATTGATATTAATCTTGTTTAGCATTGCTTGATTACGATGTAAAATCCAAATCGGCTTTCCTCGCCATTGCACTGTCATTTTTTGTCCTGGTAATAAAGAACTAAGATCAACCGTCACTGGTGCATTTTCTGTAAGAATTTTTTTGCTAGGATTTAAAGACGAAACAAAAGGCGTGATTGCAAGAATAGCGCTTAGACTACCAAGTAATTTTATTCCATTTAATAAAAATTCTCGGCGAGACTCATCCACTTTATTATCTTGGGTTTTAATAGTCTGTGTTTTAGCTTTTTTGCGAAGAAACAAATCTAATTATCTCCTGAAGGCTATTGGGAATACTTAGGGTCTGTTGACAATTGGTGCCACGGCCAAAAACCATGATAATTTTTGACTCGCGCACCCAATTGTCAACAGACCCTAGTAATAACACGACAAGCAGGAGAAATTTTTTATACCACCATTTCGATGGTCTTACTCATATCTAGGTAGATAAAGAGAATATTATATCAAGAGCCCAGTAGTTAAAAATTTTACCGGGCTCTTGAATTCCATCTTGCCTACCCTCAACATGAGATTCATCCTGAGGATGACAATAATGCTCGAGGTAACGTTGTTTTAACGCTTAGAATACTGTGTTGCGCGACGAGCTTTATGTAACCCAACTTTTTTACGTTCAACTTTACGAGAATCTCTCGTTAGCAATCCGCGAGCTCTCAGTTTACGACGATGAGAATCTGGAGATGGTTCAGCATCTTCCGGTAAATCACCTTCGTCATACTGTACTAGAGCACGAGCGATACCTAAACGAATAGCTCCTGCTTGTCCAGAAATACCACCGCCAACAACAGTTGCGTAGATATCAAAGTTAGACAAAGAATCAACAGTTTCTAAAGGTTGACGAATAACCATTGAAGATGTTTCTCGTCCGAAATAATCGGCTAGGGCACGATCATTAACAATAATTTCACCTTTACCAGGGCGTAAAAATACACGAGCTGTAGAACTCTTTCTTCGACCAGTACCATAGTATTGCTTCGTTTGAGCCATATTACTTATTCCTCAATATTTAGTTGTTTAGGCTGTTGAGCCTCATGCGGGTGTTCTTCACCAACATAAATTTTGAGTTTACGGTACATGTCTCGGCCCAAAGAATTTTTGGGGAGCATTCCTTTAACTGCGCGCTCAAGAATTTTCGCTGGTCGCTGTGCTTGCAATTTATCGAAAGAAATTTCTTTTATGCCACCAGGAAAACCAGAGTGACTATAATACATTTTATCTTTGAACTTGCGGCCAGTTACTCGTAGCTTCTCTACGTTGGTAACAACAATATAATCGCCAGTATCAACATGAGGCGTATATTCTGCCTTATGCTTACCACGTAAACGACTTGCAATTTCTGTGGCTAGACGACCCAAAACTTTGTCACTAGCATCTACTATAAACCAATCACGCTTAACTTCGTGTGATTTGGCGCTAAATGTTTTCATTTAAATAACTCCATACCGCAGGCTAACTATTAAACTTAGACGGGCGATTTTAACTAAAATTAACAAGTTCTACAAGTAAAAAAAGAAAAAATATATTTTCTAGCTCAAAAACACTTATAGTCTTGCCCCAAATTGAAAATTAATTTATGCGCATACGCACATAAATTACGTGTTCTAACTTGCAAAGATTTGGCCAATTTACAACCTAATGGCTATTAACTATTGTTATTATCTATTTTCATTTTAAGTTTTAAACCTGGCTTAAAAGTAACTACTCTTCTTGCCAGAACCGGCACAACTTCACCAGTTTTTGGATTCCTTCCTGGTCTCTCTGGTTTATCTCTTAAAATAAAATTTCCAAATCCTGAAAGCTTAACATGATGCCCTGATTCAAGAAGAATCTTCATCTCTTCAAAAAACTCATCAACCATCAATTTTGCATCTGGCTTAGACAATTTAAGCTCTTCACATAATGCCTCAGCCATTATTACTTTACTTAGTGTAGTCACGGTAATGTCCCTCTCCATGGTCTATCTTCACCCATACAACACAAAAAATTTAAAATTACTATAAATCTCCATAATGAGAAATCAAGTTAAATAAAATTTAATAATTTAGCCCAAGGACCTCAATTCAACTGCATAGTCTTTAGCTAGCTTATCAAGTATTTTATCCATAATATCATTGATCTCCTCGTCTATCAGTGTGCGACTATCATTCTGTAAGGTCAAGGATATTGCTAAACTTTTTTTATTTTCAGGAATAGAATCACCAATATATACATCAAAAATATCAAAAGATTTCATCCAAGACGGTTCAATAACACTTCTAACAACATCTTCAATTTGCATGGCACTAACATTATCATCAACTAACAGAGATAAATCTCGGCGTGTTTGTGGGTACTTTGAAATTGGTTGATAGGTCACGCGTGACTCTTTAACTATTGCTGATAAAGATATTTCAAACAACATCACTTCATCAGTAATATCAAATGCATCCATAAAACGAGGATGAAGCACACCAATGATTCCTACTTCTTTAGATCCAATATAAATCTTAGCTGATTTACCTGGATGCAAGGCCTCGTGCTCTGTTTTTTTAAACACAAGATCATGGTGGTGCATAGATGAAAATAAGGATTGTATATCACCTTTCATATCGTAGAAGTCATACTTACCATTAACTTCTCCCCAGTTTAAGGCTCCATACTCACCGGTTATCAGGCCAGCCAAACACTGTTGCTCAGAAAGTTTTCCATCGATCTTTTGGAACACATCGCCTGCTTCAAATAGCTTAATTCCCGATTGCTGGCGATTTAAGTTGTGAATCATAGAAGCTAACAGCCCAGACCACATCCCAACTCGCATAACAGATAACTCTTCAGAAATAGGGTTAACTAATTTCAATGCTTTAAGGTTTGGATAAAGCTCTTCTTGCAAGCTTGGATCAACAAAACTATAGCTTATTGTTTCAAAGTAACCGCGATCAACGAGCTTGTGTCTTAATTGTAATACCAAACTCTCACTATTATTTGCATTACCTTTTTGTAGTAAGGTTTTCAATGTGTCATTAGGTATGTTATCAAAGCCATAAAGGCGAATAATTTCCTCAACCAAGTCAACATCTAGACTAATATCAAATCTATGTGTGGGTACAGAAACAACCCACTCATTCTCATCTTTAGATACACCCATGCCTAAGGACTCAAGCATCTGCTGCATTGAATCTGTATCTACTTCAACTCCGGTTAGACGTAATACTTTTTCAGGATTAAATTTTACATCTGAAAATTTTGGAAGATGTGTAGGCTCAGAGACAAACTGTACAGGGCCAGCAGAACCACCAGCTATTTCTAATATTAAGCATGTTGCCCGCTCTAAGGCCTGCACCTGTAGACTTGGGTCAACGCCTCTTTCATATCGTTGTGATGCATCACTATTCAATCCATAACGTCGTGCAATATTTGCCATAGTAACAGGATTAAAATAAGCACTTTCTAAAAAGATATCTGTGGTTAAATCTTTAACAGAGCTTTCGTCCCCACCCATAATTCCAGCCATAGCCAACGGGGTTTTATCATCTGCAATAACTAAAACATCTTCGGATAATTTTATATTTTGGCCATTCAAAAGTTCAATTTCTTCATCTTTTTCAGCAAATCTTACCGTTATTTTGCCATTAATAGACGACAAATCAAAAGCATGCATTGGCTGACCAATTTCAAGCATTACATAGTTCATAATATCAACCACTGTATGTAATGGTCGAATACCCCCTCTGCGAAGGCGTTCTTTCATCCATAGTGGTGTGATTGCATTAATGTTAATTCCTGTAACAATACGTCCAGCATATTGAGGGCAAGCTTTTGAAGCCACTAAATTAACATCTCTAACGTCTTGAATACTAACTAAAGATTTATCTTGTGGGATATCCTTTAGAGGTAGATTGTTTTTAGCTGCAATCTCCCTTGCCACTCCTAAAATACTCAAGCAATCAGCTCGGTTAGGAGTAAGATCTATATCAAAGACATTATCGTTTAAAAGTAGGTACTCACGAATATCAATACCAATAGGCGCGTCATCTGGCAACTCTAAAATACCATCACACTTATCATCTAACCCAAGTTCAGTAGCCGAACATAGCATTCCTAAAGATTCTTCACCTCTAAGTTTGGATTTTTTGATTTTCATCCCGCCAGGAAGTTTGGCTCCAACAGTAGCCAAAGCCACCATCAAACCCTTACGAACATTTGCAGCTCCACAAACGATTTGTAAGGTGGTTTCACCATTATCTACGTCGCATAGTGTCAATTTATCAGCTTCAGGATGTTTTCTAGTATCAATGACTTTTGCAACGATTACTTTATTAAATTCACCAGCAACAGGATTGACTGAATCAACTTCTAAACCAAGCATTGTTAGTTGTGTGCTAATTTCTTTGGTGGTTAACGCAGGATTAACCCATTCACGCAACCAGGACTCACATATATTCATTAGTATTGCTCTTTTTTAAAATTGTTTTAAAAACGTAATATCATTCTCAAACATCATGCGTAAATCGTCTATTTCGTAATATAACATTGCAATGCGGTCTATCCCCATTCCAAATGCCCATCCTTGATAATCATCAGGTGACAAGTTAACAGATTGTAAAACATTAGGATGAACCATTCCGCAACCACCTACTTCTAACCAACCGGTGAACTTACATATTCTACATCCAGTACCAGAACACTTGGTGCACTCAATGTCCATTTCAGCTGATGGCTCAGTAAATGGAAAATAAGATGGGCGAAAACGAAAAGCAAGTTTTCGTCCGAATAAATAGCTAAAGAAGTTATCTAGTAATCCTTTCAAATGAGCCAGGGTTGACTCTTTATCAATGACTAAACCTTCAACTTGATGAAACATTGGTGTATGAGTTAGATCGGAATCACAACGATAGACCCGCCCTGGAGCAATTAATCTAACTGGTGGTTCAGTTTTCTCAAGAATTCTAATTTGTACTGGTGATGTATGCGTTCTTAGTAAGGAACCATCACCGAAATAAAAAGTATCATGCATCGCTCTTGCAGGATGATGAGATGGAATATTTAGGGCCTCAAAATTATAAAATTCTGACTCCACTTCTGGACCGGTTACAATATCAAATCCTAGGCCACTGAAGTATTCATTGATAGATTGTTTAATCTGCAGAACTGGATGCAAGGCACCAACTTTGCTATTGCGACCGCACAACGTTACATCAATAGATTCTTGGCTAATTTTTTGTTGTAGTTGTTCTTCTTTTAGAATTAACAACCTCTCTTCAATTAAGCTACTAATTTCACGTTTAACTTGATTTACTTGTTGACCAACTTTTGGTTTTTCAGCTGGTGGTAGATTAACTAAATTCTTTAATATATCGGTTAATTTACCTTTTTTACCTAAGAAAGCCACTCGGATGGCATCTAGGGATGTTATATCTTGTGCTGAGTTTATTTCTTGCGCTGCTTGTTTTTGTAGAGTAGTGATATCTTGCATGATAGGCTCGGAGATAGTCAAAAGAGAGATTTCTTAACTGACATCTCTCGTGCTTAAACCCAATAGTTTCCGCATAAATTATCGGCTATTTGAGATTAGGCACGAGATCTGGAGCAATTGAAACCAGTTTTTAAGCTGGCTTAGGCTAAAGCAGCTTTTGCTTTTTCAGCTACAGCAGCAAAGGCATGTTTGTCATGCACTGCCATATCAGCAAGAACTTTTCGATCTAATTCAATTTCTGCTTTTTTTAGGCCAGCAATTAATCTGCTATATGAAAGACCGCATTCTCTAGCTTGAGCATTAATACGTGTAATCCACAAAGCTCTAAACTGACGCTTTTTCTGACGACGATCACGGTAAGCATATTGACCAGCTTTAATAACAGCTTGCTTGGCAACTCTATAGACCCGACTACGTGCGCCGTAATAACCTTTGGCTTCTTTTAAAATTTTCTTGTGACGTGCTTTTGCTGTCACACCGCGTTTAACTCTTGGCATAATTCATTCTCCTCTTAACTACCGTGCAACATGCGTAAGGCAAGTTTCTTATCACATGGCTTCAAGCTACCAGATGCGACACGAAGGTGACGTTTTTGTTTGGTCGACTTTTTAGTCAGGATATGATTACGATAAGCGCCTCGGCGTTTAATACCACCGTTTGCTGTTTTTTTAAAGCGCTTACAAGCACCTCTGTGTGACTTTAACTTTGGCATACTAATTTACTCCGCATTGCTGTACTTACTTTTTATTTGAAGCACATGCTATTTTTTCTTCGGTGACAATACCATCAATAATTGACGTCCTTCCCGCTTTGGATGCTGCTCTACTATAGCAACTTCCGTCGTATCTTTTTGGACACGCTCGAGGATCTTCATACCAAGGTCTTGATGAGCTACTTCCCGCCCGCGAAATCGCAAGCTGATTTTTACTTTGTCGCCATGATTTAGGAATTTCATAAGGTTGCGTAGCTTTACCTGATAATCCCCTTCTTCCGTCGTAGGACGGAACTTTATTTCTTTGACTTGAACTTGTTTCTGCTTTTTCTTAGCTTCCGCTTGTTTTTTACTCACTTCAAAGAGATATTTACCATAATCCATTATTCGACATACTGGAGGCTTGGCTGTAGGTGATATTTCTACCAAGTCACATCCACTTTCCTCAGCAGCCCTCAATGCTTCCTGCGTTGAAACTATGCCGGCTTGATTGCCATCTACATCAATTAAGCGTACTTCAGATACATTGATTTTTTCATTCATTCGTGCGCGATCATTATCACGCCTATTTGATGCACTAATGGTTCATTCCTCCAACAAATAATTTTATAATTATTAAATGACTTATTTTTTTGTGTAAATTTCTTGCGATAGCATATCACAAAATGATTTGATAGTCATCATTCCTAAGTTATCTCCACCGCGAGCTCTCACTGTAACCATGTTATCATCAACTTCTTTGTCACCAATGACGACCATATAAGGTGTTTTCTGCATTGTATGCTCACGAATTTTAAAGCCAATTTTCTCATTTCTCAAGTCAATATTCGCACGAATACCATTTTCTTGCAATAGTTTGTGCACTTTAACCGCGTGGTCATCATGCTTTTCACTAATAGTCAAAACTATTACCTGAGTAGGAGAAAGCCACAAAGGAAAGCTTCCAGCATAATGCTCGATCAAAATTCCAATAAAGCGCTCGAAACTACCAAGAATAGCTCTATGAATCATAACAGGATTTTGTTTGCTACCATCTTCAGCAATATATTGAGCTCCTAATCGCTCAGGCATTGAAAAATCAATTTGTATGGTTCCGCATTGCCAAACTCGACCAAGACAGTCTGATAAAGAGCACTCTATTTTGGGTCCATAAAACGCACCTTCACCCTCAGCATCTTCCCAGTCAATCCCAGTTGCTTGCATCGCTTGTTTCAGAGATGACTCAGCCTTATTCCAAACCTCATCACTTCCTACTCTTTGCTCTGGACGCAAAGCTAATCGATACTTAATATCAGAAAAACCAAGGTCACTATAAACAGCCTGTACTAGCTTAATAAGCTCAACGACTTCAGACTGAATTTGATCTTCAGTACAAAAAATATGAGCATCATCTTGAACAAATCCGCGAACTCGCATTAAGCCGTGGAGTGCACCAGATGGCTCACAACGATGACAACTACCAAACTCAGCCAAACGCAGTGGTAAGTCACGATAACTTTTTATACCTTGATTATATACTTGAACGTGACCTGGACAGTTCATTGGTTTAATGGAATATAGGCGATTTTCAGTTTCAGTTATGAACATCGCATCTTTAAAGTTATCCCAGTGCCCAGACTTCTCCCACAGGGTTCTATCGACCAATTGAGGAGTTTTTATTTCTTGATAATTAGCTTTATCCAACAACCCACGAATATATTGTTCTATTTCTTGATATATGGTCCAGCCTTTGGCATGCCAAAAGACCATTCCTGGTGCAATCTCTTGAAAATGAAAAAGATCGAGAGCTTTTCCTAGCTTACGATGATCGCGCTTTTCAGCCTCTTCTATGCGAAATAAATATGCGGCTAATGCCTTTTTATCTAGAAAAGCTGTTCCATAAATACGCTGTAGCATTTCATTGTTAGAATCACCACGCCAATAGGCACCAGCAATTTTGGTGAGTTTAAAGGCCTTAATTTTACCAGTTGATGGTACGTGCGGCCCTCGGCATAAATCTTCAAAGTCACCTTGCTTATACAGTGATAGTTTTTCATCGCTTGGTATGTCTGCTATGATTTTTGCTTTGTACTCTTCGCCTATGCTTTTAAAATATTGAACAGCTTCATCTCTTGGTAGTTCACGGCGCACTATTTTATGATTTTCTTTAATTAAAGATGACATTTTCGCTTCAATTAAGACCAAATCTTCTGGGGTAAAAGAACGTGAAAAAGCAAAATCGTAGTAAAATCCATCGTCAATTACTGGACCAATTGTAACTTGAGCTTGTGGGAATAGTTGTTTCACAGCTTGAGCTAGGAGATGAGCAGCTGAATGACGAACGATCTCGAGACTAGCAGGATCTTTATCGGTAACGATAACTAAAGAGCAATCGGATGTTATCTGAAAGCTTGTATCAACAAGATTACCATCAACCCTACCAGCAAAGGCCGCTTTTGCAAGGCCAGGACTAATACTGTGCGCAACATCATATACAGTTGAACCAGCTTCAATTTGTTTTACTTGCCCATCAGAGAGCGTAATATTTATCATTATTAGAACCAGAAATAGATGTAAATATTGGTAGGCACGAGTGGGATCGAACCACCGACCACCACCATGTCAAGGTGGTGCTCTACCACTGAGCTACGTGCCTATAACCAGAGTAAATTTTAGAGGACGCCAGTATACATGAATTACTTAAAATAAAGCAATCGCTTTTTTTAACGACTGAGAGTTAATTTAAGAAATATATAGACGTTAACCAGATAATTGGGGTGGCATAATGATTAGTGCTCCTCCTACTATTTCAAGAGTTGCTGATGAATCAACCAGTCTATTGCAGAGGCTTACATCATGTCCTTGTAATTCATATTCAAACCCGACAGATGAAAATCTGCCGCCTGTCGCAACGAATAGCTTTAACCAAGTCAGTGGAATTTGGATCTAAGGATGGACTATTAAAACGCCGTTGCTACCTTGATATGAAGAGATGCTATTATTGCGTAGTCAGTCATAGTTGGGTATCTACAGCATTTGTAGGCCAGGGCTTTGCCCTAACCCACGAGAAACTATTAAATATTACTATCAATAAATGCTATTAATTGCGATTTTGTTAGTAGTCCCATTTTAATCGCCTCTACTTGTTCATTTTTAAATATTATTAAAGTAGGTATGCTCATAACCCCAAACTGAGATGGAGTAGCTGGATTATCATCAATATTAATTTTAACAAAATCTATTTGCTCATGATGACTTGCAGCAACTTCTGCAAAAATTGGTGCTAATGCTCGACATGGTCCGCACCATTCAGCCCAAAAATCGACGATAACTGGCTTACCAGCCTTTAATACATCTTGTTCAAAACTACTATCTGTTACAACTTTGATATGATCACTCATGAATGAACCCCTTGTTGGAAATTAGATTTTAACGAAAAGTTACAACTCCGTATATAATATACACACCAAAGAGTTAAACTAGTTTATCTGCGATTATAAAGTAGATTTATACACTATTCAAACACCAATATAATCAGATGAATTTAATTGGTTGCTAGATTTACCACTAAATAATATATTCTCATCCTCCTCTCAAGTTCTATTTTTAATAACAGCTAAATCTGACCACTGCGTAGTATATCTTGGTGATAACATTTCTGAATTCATGGCCCAGGGCTTATCAAAGCCTTGCGCGCCCAATTTAAGAGTGTGGCGGCCAAATCGATTATTAACTTGGTCAAATAGAGCCAAGAACTCATCTTTTTTATGAAGTATTTTTTCAGTTGGTTGATGAAACAAGTCATACTGTTGATAGTCTTGGCCTACTAACTCATCAAAACAAACACCAACTTTTTTATAATGATAACCGGGTTTATATATTTTATTGAGGGTTTGCTTCGCAATTTTAGTAAGTAGTCGGATATCATCCGTTGGGTTTATGAGCCGAACAGATAAAGAATTATTATACTGATCTAAATCTTGCCTATAACGATTGGTTGTAATATATACTCCAAGCTTCTTAACTAGTAATTTATGCTGTCTTAGCTTTTCATAAGCAGAACCAACATGACTACTTAAAGCTTCAGCAATATTTGTAAGATCGGTTTGCATCTCCCCAAAACTCTTCGATGAGACAATACTTTTGCGCTCCTGGTTTTCATCAAAAGTACAACACGCAATACCGTTTAACTCCATCGCTGTTCTCATTAACGAAATATTAAACTTATTTTTTAAATCATGAGTGTTAAGCTCAGCTAAATCAGCTGCTGTATACACCCCATATGCACGCAATTTTTTATGCCACTTTCTACCAACCCCCCAAACTTCACCAACAGGAATTTTTGCAAGCCAGCTAGATTGATGATGAATACAAAAAACTGGAGCTTTAAGCTCTTTTTTACAAAGATAGTTTGCAATTTTTGCTAACGTCTTAGTAGAACCAATACCAATTGAAGTCGGAATGCCTGTGGACTTGAGTATTTGTAGTTGTAATGATAAACAGAAAGCCTCATGTAAGTTTGGTGACATGGACTCTAAATTTAAAAAAGCCTCATCAATTGAATATTGACTAACATCAGTCCACGCAGAATTAATCACCTGCATAACACGATTTGAAAGATCGCCGTATAAAACATAGTTTGAGGAAAAAACTTGGACCTTATGCCTTAAACATTGATTTTTTATCTTAAAATACGGCTCACCCATAACAAAACCTAGTGCTTTTGCCTCATTAGAACGAGCAATCACACAACCATCATTATTTGATAAAACAATAACTGGCTTATTATGTAAGTCAGGACGAAATAGACGCTCACAACTAGCATAGAAATTATTACAATCAATTATTGCATACATGATTATGTGGCCGTATGTATAACATGAGTTACTACACCCCAAACAACTAAATCTTGCTCATCGGTTATATCGATAGGCTGAAAACTACTATTCTCAGGTAATAATTGTACCCGTCCATTCTCTCTAGATAACCTTTTAACCGTTAGCTCTCCATCAATTGCTGCTATAATAATTTTACCATTAGATGCCTCTAAGCTTTTATCAACAATCAGCATATCTCCAGACAAAATACCAGCACCCATCATGGAGTCACCTTCAGCAATAACGAAAAAAGTAGCTGCTGGATGCTTAATAAAGTGTGAATTAAGATCAAGATGAGTCTCAATATAATCATCAGCAGGAGATGGAAATCCCGCCCGAACATGACTGGAATACAATGGACAAAGCACCCCCTCAGAACTATTAGTTAAAAAATTTTGAACTGCGGCAACTTTTGAAATGGGAATGCGAATTGCCTTGGTTGACTCACCCCAGCTATTACTACCTTTGGGCCTCCCAGAACCAACCCGTCTACCACCATGATTAGCCATAAATACCTGTTTTTTGATAAGTGTACATATATCAAATAATATATTAATAAATGCTATTTGTAAATGAGAGACGTTAAAATAACAATGGCTTATCAATAAAGTTAATAGAATATTACTACATCATTTTCCTATGAAGTTCATCTTTACAACCCTTGCATTGTTGACAATCTTCCGGGCACTGCATTGGATTTGTTTTGCACCTTTTCATGCAATCCATACAAACATCTTTTGAAGGACACTCTTTAGCTTCTCCTGCTGCTTCCTCAGCAAGACAATTTGCAGATATTGCCAAAGACGCACCAAATACAAGCATTGGAACAATAGATGAAATTTTCATTATAACTCCTTGTAATTTATATGATTTTGTTTGCACCTTAAATTAAAATAACTTAAAACACATATATTGATTATAGGTAGAACTTAGATCAACTTCCAACGAGAACTAAGTCAAATAGCAAAAGACACCTCTGGGGTCAAATATACGCCTGTATTTTCTTTTATTTCTCATAAAGAGTGATTTTTAGCCATTCATGGGCTATAACTTAAAATAACATACTTCTGTAAATAGGCCGTGCCTAAAATGATATTATGATTACATCTTTATCTTTAGTACTAGCTAGCATGTTAACATCTTATGCCGCTCCATATCCAAATCTATTGATTATAAACAATGCTATCAATGAATCTCAATACAAAAAGCAGCTACAATCAATGACTGCCTACGCACTAGAGAAATTCTACGCGCACACCAACAGCTCTAATCTCAAATACACATTAAGTCACGAAGCCAAAACATTACGATCTGAAGTCATAAATAAAGTTTTAACAACCATTCAATGCGCAAAAAAACTAAATATAGAACACAATAACATTCTAACTGTCATTGATTACTCTATTCCATCAAACCAAAAGCGCTTATGGGTTTTTGATTTAGAAAAAAACAAGCTTCTTTATCATACGTATGTTGGTCATGGCATTAAATCAGGAACTCTATTAACAGATAGTTTTTCCAATGTTCAAAATAGTAAAGCCAGTAGTCTAGGTGTCTATAAAACCGAAGGTGCATACTATGGGCGGGCTGGTCGTTCTTTAAGATTACAAGGATTAGATAGAAGCTTTAATGATAACGCATCAAACCGCTATATTGTAATGCACGGTGGTTGGTATATGGATGATGCTTTTATAAAAAAATACGGAAGATCTGGCCGCAGTTGGGGATGTCCTGCCTTACCACTATCTCTTACTAAACCGATAATTGAAACTATTAAAGATCACTCGCTGATGATAATGTACTATCCAAGTGATCGCTGGCTTGCAAAGTCTAAGTTCCTAAATTGCAATAAAGATAAAAAGACTAATGCCAATAATATCATACAACAACCCAAAGCTAGTCCAATACCACGTGAGCATGTATTATTTGCGAAACTTCATAAAAATAAAGCTATCATTTGTTTAAGTGCAGATAAGTATACGCAAGCATTTCATCACACTCCGCCACTAAAAAGAATGCTAAGACGTAGAATAGGTAAAGATGAATATATCGCTCTTAGTAGCAATGAAATTAAGCAACTAGTTACATCACCTCGGCCTGAGCTTGAAAGTTCAAAAGTTCTAGATGAAATTCAATTTGTAATTCCTGTAGTAAAGAATCGCCGTGGCTATTATGTAACGGAAATGCATTGCCTCCCTCATGAAAAAATTACCTCTATTTCTATGCATGAAAAATTAAATAAGAAAAATGAATTGAAATATAAATATACAATTAACTTTGAATCAGCACCCCCAATAAAACTAAGCGCAACTAACCGCTTTATTCGCTGGCTTGGATTATAGAGTTCTTAGCAAGAAGTATTGATATTATTGAGACTTGGTTGGCATGCTCTTTCAGAGCAAGTTGATAATTGCCAGGATGTAAATATCTCTCCAAACTCTGAGGTTATACTGCCATTTCAACCATTATCTTTCCGTGACTTTCTACTATTTGAGCAACATTTTATTGATGCAACTCGCGGCTTTGTAAAGCGATTCCTACCAAACAAATATAGAATACCAAAAATATATGAAGCGATAACTGGCAAAACTTTTCCTAAATTTAAACCATCACCATTATGGTATAAGCAGCCATTATATTACCTTGGAAATCATTTGAATTTTATAACATCAGGTGATGATATCCATACGCCTTCTTATACTCAGGCATTAGACTATGAACTGGAGTTAGGAGCAATTCTTGCTAAACCATTATTTAACCCAACAGCAAAAGAGGCAGAGCAGGCAATTGGCGGATATGTGGTCTTAAATGATTTAAGTGCTAGAGATGTACAAATGCCAGAAATGCGATCTGGATTTGGCCCACAAAAATCCAAGCACTTTTTAAACGGGATGTCGCAAATTGTTGTTACTGCGGATGAAATAAGTAAAGACATTAGCAATCTACAAGGCTCTGTCGCTATTAATCGAGTTCAACTTGTCGAATGCTCAACTGCTAATATGCAATACTCTATGGGAGAAGCTATTGCGTTTGCTGGCAAAGGAGAGCAACTACACCCAGGCGAACTATTTGGCTCTGGAACACTACCTGGTGGTTCTGGTATGGAAAATAGTCACTGGATCCAACCTAACGATATATTAACTTTAAAAATAGATGCTATAGATGAGTTAACCAATAAGATTAACAGGTATTAATCAAGACATTACGGAGCATGAAAAACTGACTTTTATATCCATGCATGATCCGCTAACAAAGCTCTTTAATCGCAACGGATTAAATCAATTGTTCACCAAAGAACTAAAACGATCAAATTATTACTCCGAGCCTATTTCAATAATAATGCTAGATGTCGATTTATTAAAGCAAGTTAATGATAGATATGGGCATCAAATTGGGGATAAAGTGTTAAAACGTGTAGCTAAAATAGTTTTGTCCGTTACTAGAGAGGAAGATATTAAGGTCACTATAAGTATTGGTGTTAGGTCCATTCTAAATGGAGATAAAAACAAACAAAATGCATTGAATAAGGTAGATAAAGCTTTATATATGGCTAAAAAACTAGGTCGAAATCAAGTGGTTTCAATACAACCACTTCGCTCAGGGAAACAGCATCTTAATTTTGAACACTTTTTCACTAAAAATTTTGTCATTGCGAGCATCACAAAGCATAGATTGATACCTCATTAAAACACCGATCTGGTTTGCTTCGCGATGCTCGCAATGACGAGATTTGAGTTGAATTTACAGCATAAGATGCGTTTGCCCTGCCGCGTCGATATGAAAAGTGTTTTTATTTATATATGCTATACTTTAAAAATAATAGCTTAGGAGGCATGGCTATGAGTTTTCGACCTCAAATTGAAATTAATAAAAAAGAGCAAAGCATTCAGTCTTATTATACTAAGATACTAAACTGCATGCCGTTCTTAATTTATTGGGTTGATGAATCATGTAAGATACAGGGATTCAACGCAAATATAAGTAAGATTCTTAATATATACAGCAAAGAGGAAGCTGGGGATAAATTTCATGAAAAATTAGCAAAAGCCATTGGAATTCCTGAAAAAGAAATAGAGTCTTTCAAGATTGATGACATGGCCACAATTTTTTCTGGACAAGAAGAGAATAATGTTCAGCTCAACACCAAAAACACTTCAGGAAAAAAATATTTATGCACTCGCAACCCAATACGCGATGAACAAAACAAAATAGTTGGTGCGGTTATAATCATTATGGATGAGATTATCAATAATCCGATAAAAACTCCCAAAAAAGTTCAGCAAAAGACAATAGACTCAAATGTTAGTACAACACGTGTTTTAATTGTTGAAGACAATGAAACTTCACAAAAAGTAGAAAAATCACTTTTTATGTCTCTTAACTGCGAAGTTGATTCTGTTAGCTCAGGTAAAGAAGCAATGAGTATATTTAAACCGGGAAAATATAACCTTGTTATGATGGATATAGGTCTAGAAGATAGCTCTGGATATTTTTTATCAAAACAATTTCGGGAGCTAGAAGAAAACACCGATTTCCATGCAATAATCATAGCCCTAACATCCTACAAACCTGAAGATGTGCTAAATGACTGCAAGTACTACAAAATGGAAGGGGCTATCGGGAAACCTCTCAATAAAGATCAGGCAGACCAAATCATTCAACATTATATTTATGATATGGGTAATCATATTGATGGTCTTGAGTAAAAAAACCTCTTTGTTGCGATTATGTTTATTTGAACAATCTTCTAATAGTAGAATACTATCATAACTGATCTGTCATTAACCGATCAATTATGATGTATAACAATTAAAACAAACCTTACTTAGGTGACATAGTATTACAAGAACTATCATCTGCATGAGCATCTGCATAATCTTCAAAATTAGAGTGCTCACCAAAATCAATATTTGTATCGTCAGTAACAGATACCTGAGTATTTTGAACAGTCGACATCTCTTTTTCAACTTCCTCAAAAACACCTGCTATTTCAGTAAATTCCCGTTGTAGGTTCAACAAGCCTTTTCTAATTCCTTTAAGTGCTTGTAAGCTTGAATTTCTTGATCTTGACTCTGGGAAACGCTGCTCTTCTTTTTCTTTATAAACTCTAATACAATCCTTATAATTTTTTTCAAGTTGCTTAAGCCTTTTAGGTACTTTTTTAGCACTACATGATTTTAAATTATTGAGTGCGAATTCATATTCATTTTTCAACCTAATTAGTTCTGTTGCCGATTCTAAAAGGGACGCCTCTTGATTTATATTAGTAATAATTTCATCTTCGTTAAACTCACTTTCATCATTAAAGAGTGGTTTTGATTCCATCATTGAGGTTAAACCATTTATTTGTTTAGTAGCAGAAGCATTAACTACTCTACGCTCTTGGCTTGATAATATACCTTGATAACCTTCATAAGCTGAAGCCAAGCGATCTAATGCCAGTTGAATTAGCGAAGATCTCTTAATTTGTTGCATTTGTGAAGTAGGTATATTCATCATTGATATCACTTTTTCTCTCATATTTAATGCTTTATCAATTAAATCAGATTTAACAACTATTTCACCTCTTCTCTCAATTTTATAATAATCCAACATAGACTCTAAATCCGCTTTCTCAGAAGCAGATAGCTTATCATCAGATAAACAAACATTAATTAAAGTAATTAAATTTTTGAATAGACTTTTATTCGCATACTTATAAATAGCTGATGTAAATTCATCTTCTTTTTGCAATACATCATGTGCAAATGGTCGCCCATTAGCGGTTATAAAGAAAGGAGTTACGCCAGAATTGAGCAGACTTATAAAACAATCAATATTTTTTGTATTATAAGCTCTTTCTAGCAATGATAATTCAACAGTATCCTTAGGAAATTTTCTAAATACTGTATTTAAATCAAAATCACCATTATTTATTAACCATTGAAAAGCATCATTTGCCTTGATATTAATTAATAAATGCAGAATCTCTTCTTTCACATAAGCTGCATAATTTACAGCTTCAGGTTGAGAATAAAGGCTAGGATCTCGGCCAATTAATGCACGTGTTAATAAATCACTGCAAATTTTTTGGCTACTTATTATATTTCTATGCATAATAAGAAAAATATGAGGCTCAACATGAACGCCTTCATATAAAGAAGCTTCTAATGTTTTTTTTGCCTCTCGTGCATAATTAAATGCCCTTTCTAAAGAAATACTATTTTTTGAGGATGTATCCTCCTCAATTAAACCTTCGGTCTCCAGTAATACAGCAAGATCTTTATCAAAAATTTCTTGATTTGAATTTAAAGACGAACTCTTATCTATAATTACGTAGGAATCCATTATGGATGCTTGAGAGCTAGTTAACTTGCCATCTTCTTCTGATACTAATTTAGGTATATCATGTTCAGCTGCGGCTATATCTTGTAGGGCTAATTTATAGCCTCTCAGTATCTTTACACGGCGCTCTTTTGTAATTAATTCTAATATTTCTGCGCGTTCAATGAGTCCGTCAATTTGGGTTAATGCGTGACTTACACTAGTTTCAAATAAATTTTGGATGTTGATATCTAAGTCATCTAAATATTTTTTAGTATCTTGTTGATACTCCGCTCTGAATTTTTTAATAATAGGCGCACTATAAGCTTGTGCTAAGATTAGTAGTTTATTTTTATCATCTTCACTTAGGTCAATTCTTGCATCATAAGAATCTTTTAAAATTGGCTCACAAAGGAGCTCTTCTGTTGCTCCAAAATACACATGCAAAGTATATGCATCACCACTGTCACTATTTATATGGGCTGTAACATGATAATCATTTTTATATGAAAACACTTCGTAAGTTTGGTAAAAGCTAACATGAGCATCTAATATTATGCAGTTTTTATCACCGATACTAACTTGTTTATCACGAGGAAGAGTAATGGCTAACATCGCATATAAGCTGCGGCTTAATGATTCTTTTACAGACTCAGGATTAGTTAAATGTAAATAATGAAAATGAGGATTAGGCCTACCCACAAAACACCTTTAAAGTAAATTAAAGCGAAATTATACCAAAAATCATTTTGCAGATCAATTGCGCTTCGTGGTTTGATATCAAACAAAAAAGCAAGGGGTTTGCTAGTCTTTAGTGTAAAAGCATTAACATGCTAAACTAGCTTTTATAATAGAATGATTTTTTTATTTTTTCGATGATTTAGATGTGTTGAAAAGTTATCGAAAAGAATCGTTAGAGGATACCAGCACACTACTTACCCCTCTTTATGAGGGGTATCCAGTCAGATTAATTTTAAATTCACTAGATGCTCCTAACAAGTCGGACCATCTAGGTAGGAGGAACAGATGTGTTGAAAAGTCATCGAAAAGTATCGTTAGAGGATACCCGTACACTACTTACCCCTCTTTATGAGGGGTATCCAGTCAGATTAATTTTAAATTCACTAGATGTGGGGGAGTGTATGTCAAAAGCCCCTTCAGTACTGAAAATTTTTATTATAAGTAGAATAAATAAATGAAAATTACTTTATCTTCAGAAGTTTGGGCGCTAGCTTGGCCAGTAATGTTATCAAATATTTCTATACCATTGTTAGGTATGGTGGATACAGCTATTGTTGGTCATCTTCCTCACCCAGATAGTATAGCTGCTGTTGCTTTGGCAACAATGATATTTGATGTGTTATTTTGGTGCTTTGGCTTTTTAAGAATGTCTACAACAGCTATAGCGGCCCAAGAGTCAGATGATAATAAAATTTACTTTCAAAGTTGTGCTATAGCAATCGTTATTTCATTATTTCTTATTTGTATTAGCCCGCTGTTAAAACAAGGTATATTATTAATAATTCATACTGATATAAGCGTTGAAAAAAAGTTACTTAGTTATTTTGATATTCGTATTTTGTCTGCCATACCTACTCTTATAAATTACGTTAATTATGGTTTTTTATTTGGTCGCCAGAATACTAAAACACCTTTAGTATTGTTATTAATTACAAATATCATGGCAATGATATTAGATTACATATTGGTTTGGTATATTGATTTAGGCGCGGATGGTATTGCACTAGCAAATCTTATAACTCAAACTATAAGTGCTATTATCGGCGTATGGTTAATATATAGAAGATATTTGCAGCAATCAATGCCAACGCAATATCGACTCTTATTTTCGTTGCAACGTACGAAACAATTACTTTCATTAAACACAAATATATTCATTAGAACGCTATTCTTAGTGTTAACAACTTCATTTTTCACAAGACAAAGTGCTTATCTAGGCGTTAGTATCGTTGCTGCTAATATGATCTTAATGAACCTGCAGTTATTAGCAAGTTTTGCCTTAGATGGATTTGCAATTGTTGCAGAAACTCTGGTTGCTCGGGCAATAGGCAACAAAAACAAACAAGATTTATATTTTCAAATCAAATCTTGTGCGCAATGGTCTTGCCTATTTGGTATGATTTTTGTGGTAGTCTACTACATATTCGGTCCATTGTTTGTTTCTCTAATGACATCCCTACCAGGTGTTAAATCTATCGCTTTAGATAGTCTACCTTGGTTAGTGATATTACCATTAGTCTCTGTGCCAGGATTTCTCTTAGATGGAGTATTTATTGGTTTGGCATGCTCGATACCTCTGCGTAATTCAATTTTATTTTCATGTCTTTTTGTGTTTCTACCTATTTGGTATCTCTCACAAGAACTCAACAATCAGGGGCTTTGGTTATCCTATACTTGTTTCATGCTAGCAAGAGGAATATATTTATTCGTTGTATTTAGTACCAAGAATAAGAGTTAAGCGAATTTTTGCCGTTTTCACATATTAAATGCCAATATTATAGAGAAATATTAATGAAATTTTGGTAAATCCTTTTCACCCTCATCCTCATCATCCGAGGGATTGTTTATAACTGTTTTTGGTGATTCTTTAAGCTCGGTTAGCACCATTTTACCCAAGTCTTCATCCTTAGATACCCTTGTCTCAGGTTTAGCTGATGGTTCGGTTTCTAGCTCTTCAAATAATTCCTTTTCTTCGCTTGTTTCCTTATGTACTTCAATAGTGGTTATTGCACACTCTCTTTTTAATTGATTAACTAGTGTATTTAACTTAGCTTGACTAATTCCATCTAGTTTATCAATATCATGAATTTTCATTTTCATTACAAAGCTTTCATCTGGTTGAGCTGCAGTCACGACGGTACCTGAAACCTCCCCAAAAGATCGATTAAACCTAGTCATAACATCCCAAGCTGCTAGTTTTTCATTTGTTTTACTACCATCAATTTCACAAATTAAATATACAACATGCATAACAATCTCCATTGCAAAAACCTAACAATATGTATTAACTATAGCACAAATCTTGGACGAATTCTTCATAGCCTCCCTTTCAATATTAGCTAAATTTCTAACCTTTTAAACTAACTCTAAGACTAAGGAGACAGCCGACACTAGACATTAGCAATAGTATTCCGATATCATCCGATTTTTATATCCTCATGGAGAGCATCATGCACCCTATCCAACAACATTTACGCACTGAGATTGAGCAGCTTAAGGTTAAAGGGCTATATAAACACGAATACCCTATAAAAACAGCGCAAAGCACAGATATTGCGGTTGAGAATGGTAAGCATGTCTTAAATTTTTGTGCAAATAACTACCTGGGACTAGCAAATGATCCAGAGCTTATTGAAATGGCCAAAAAATCTCTCGACGATTTTGGATTTGGTATGGCCTCAGTCAGATTCATCTGCGGGACTCAAACTATTCATAAACAATTAGAGAAAAAAATAAGTGATTTTTTAGGGACTGATGACACAATATTATATTCATCTTGTTTTGACGCAAATGGTGGCCTATTTGAAACTCTCTTGGGGCCAGAAGACGCTGTAATTAGTGACTCCCTAAACCATGCGTCCATTATTGATGGTATTCGTTTATGCAAAGCCAAGCGCTTTCGCTACAAAAACAATGATATGGCTGACTTAAAAACTAAATTAGATGAAGCAAAGGCCGCGGGCTCACGGTTTATTATGATTTCGACTGATGGTGTATTTTCAATGGATGGCATCATTGCTAATCTAAAAGCAATTTGTGACTTAGCAGATGAGTATAACGCGCTCGTCATGGTTGATGACTCGCATGCGGTTGGCTTTATGGGTGAACATGGCCGCGGTACTCCTGAGTATTGTGGCGTTGCAGATCGAATAGATATATATACTGGGACACTTGGTAAGGCGCTAGGTGGAGCATCAGGAGGATATACTTCTGGGCGAGCTGAAATTATTGAGTGGTTACGAAACCGCTCGCGCCCTTATTTATTTTCAAATACTCTTGCGCCGGTTATAACAGCGACTACACTTAAAACGATAGACTTACTGAGTACAGAGCGTGGTGCAAAGCTTCGTCAGCAGTTACGTGATAATAGCGAATATTTCCGTAATGGCATGAGTAAACTTGGTTTTGAGCTAGTTCCAGGAGAGCACCCTATAATACCAGTAATGCTAGGTGATGCAGTATTAGCATCTAAAATGGCAAAACGCATGCTTGAAGAAGGAATTTATGTTATCGGCTTCTCTTTCCCTGTTGTTCCAATGGAACAGGCACGGATTAGGGTGCAAATGTGTGCAACTCACACACGTGAACAGCTAGATAAAGCAATAAGAACTTTTGCCTCAGTAGGAAAAGAAATGGGAGCAATTTAAATGAAGGCGTTATCAAAAATACACGCGAAACCAGGTCTTTGGATGACCGACGATCCTAAGCCTAAAATGGGCCGCAGTGATGTAATGGTTAAAATTCACAAAACTGCTATTTGTGGAACGGACTTACATATCTACAACTGGGATAGTTGGGCACAAAAAACAATTGCTATTCCAACTAGGACCGGACATGAATTTGTTGGTGAAATCATTGATATAGGTGAGGATGTACGTGGTTTTAAAGTTGGCGATAGAGTTTCTGGTGAGGGCCACCTAACCTGCGGTCAATGTCGAAGCTGTCGCGCTGGACGTAGACATTTATGTAGAAACACAATTGGCTTTGGAGTTCAATCTCCTGGGGCATTTGGTGAATATTTCGCGCTACCTGAGGCAAACACATTTAAAGTTCCTGATGATATTTCCGATGATATTGCGGCAATCTTTGACCCTCTAGGTAATGCCGTACACGCAGCCCTTGAGTTTGACGTAACAGCTGAGGATGTGCTTGTTACAGGCGCAGGTCCTGTTGGCTTAATGTCGGCTAGCATCTGCAAGCATTCTGGGGCTAGAAATGTAGTTATCACGGATATTAACCCATATCGACTCGAGCTTGCGAAGAAAATGGGTCTTCACGCTGTTAATCCTCAAGAACAATCTCTAAAGGATGTAATGCAAGAGTTAAAAATGACTGAGGGATTTGATGTTGGTCTTGAAATGTCAGGCTCTCCACAAGCATTTAAAGAAATGATCAAAGCCATGAATTATGGTGGAAATATCGCCTATATGGGAATCCCAGAAGGTGACTTTTCAATAAATTGGCATGATATCGTTTTTAAAAGTATTACTATCAAAGGATTATATGGCCGGCAAATTTTTGATACTTGGCACAAAATGGCCTGCATGATTTCAAGTGGGTTAGACGTAACACCCGTTATAACGCATCATTTTAAGGTTGATGACTTTCAAAAAGGATTTGACGCAATGTTATCAGGTAAGGCGGGTAAAGTTATCTTAAACTGGGAATAAAATTCCAGTTTAAGATAACTTGTATTCGTCCAATTAACTTAAACGAGAACCAGCAGCATAATCATCATTAGTATCTAAACAGCAAGAAGGCATCGAATCCCAAAATTTATATATATTCCCTTGTTCAAGCTGTAAATGACTTTTATCTACATTTTCAAGAGCCGTCGATATAGAGTCATTATCAAAAACATTTCCACTAAAGGTATCTATTGTAGAACAATCTTTTTGAATCTTGTCTGATAAATTGGATACTTTAGTCCATCTTGAAACATGTGTTTCCTCATTTGTACGAAGTAGTTCTTTCTGGTCATTTGAAAACCAAACAAACGCTTGAGATACAACTATTGCACCAATAGAAATTATAATAAGCGCAATTATAGTGTTAGTAACAATATGTGTGGCTGCCAGAAATATCCCTAAGGCTAAAAGACCAAGAAATGGAGCTGCAAAAATAAAAGGAACTATATAGTAAGAACGCCGTTTATTAATAAGTTTATTTCTTCCTGCTGAATTTGCAACAAAAAGATCATGTCTACGAGTACTAATTATATCGTCTATCAAATGAGAGTTATAATCATTTCGTTGATTGATTATAGCATTATAGGTTGTGGAAACGTTTCTATGTATATCATTACTTCCTCCATTTGCGGTTTTCATACATATTGCAAGGTTTCCCAATAGAACTTTATTTTCCTGACTATTCTTTTTAGTAAAAATATACAAGTCCATTAATGCAAGAATATAGGCTTTGCGGCTTTCTAAAAGCTTACTATGAAAATAAGGTTTCTCTGATTTAGCTACAGTCATTTGCTTTTTATCCACAGGTAATGATGATTTAAGCGATAATACTGCTTTAATTAAGGCATGTCAACTATATAGCCAGAATGCCCAACGTAAGAGCGACCATGCCGGGAGATATTATCACTAAGTGTTTATTTATAACTCCCTGGCGTTAGTTTTAATCTACTGCCATCATCTACGCCTTTTCTTTCATCAACGTCCTATAGCCACCGGTCATACATACTTCACCAACCGTCTTCTCGACCAACATCCTCACGCAAATCCACACCATACTCCTCTCGTGTTTCATGCATTGCTGCTAATAATGGATTTTCACTATAAATGCTAAATCTATTCTCCACTAAAGCATTTAAAATGACTAACCAATACCAAAATATGGATTTAACTATATCTATAACATACACTGTCAAAACGCGTTATCATGAACTAATAATCTTTTTTTAAATGAAGTGTGAGACGAAATATGTCAGATAAATTTATAAAATCAAAAGCGGCTATTGCTTTCGGACCTAAACAACCGTTATCTATTGAAGAAATAGATGTAATGCTGCCTAAAGCTTATGAGGTATTAGTTAAAATTGTCGCCTCTGGCGTATGTCATACTGATGCATTTACACTATCTGGAGATGATCCTGAAGGAATTTTCCCTGTAATTTTGGGTCATGAAGGGGCTGGCATTGTAGAACAAATTGGTGAGGGCGTTACTAGCGTTGCAGTTGGCGATCACGTGATCCCACTTTATACCCCAGAGTGTGGTGAGTGCAAATTTTGTTTGTCTGGAAAAACTAACTTATGCCAGAAAATTCGTGAAACTCAAGGCAAAGGCCTGATGCCTGATGGTACCACCCGCTTTTACAAAGATGGTCAACCAATCTTTCACTATATGGGCTGTTCAACATTTTCTGAATATACGGTCATACCAGAAATTTCTCTCGCTAAAGTTAATAAAGAAGCGCCATTGGAAGAAATTTGCCTGCTCGGTTGTGGTGTTACCACAGGCATTGGCGCAGTAATAAATACAGCTAAAGTTGAAGAAGGTGCGACTGTTGCAATATTTGGTCTTGGCGGTATTGGTCTTTCAGCAATCATTGGCGCAACCATGGCTAAAGCCAGCCGTATTATTGCTATCGATATTAATGAAAACAAATTTGCCTTGGCAAAAAAATTAGGTGCAACGGACGTTATTAACCCGAAAGAATATGACAAGCCAATTCAAGAGGTGATTATTTCTCTCACTGATGGTGGTGTTGATTACTCTTTTGAGTGTGTTGGTAATGTTAATCTTATGCGCCAAGCCTTGGAATGCTGTCATAAAGGCTGGGGTGAATCAATTATTATTGGCGTTGCCGGAGCTGGCCAAGAAATATCAACCCGTCCATTCCAACTAGTTACTGGCCGTGTATGGCGTGGGTCGGCATTCGGTGGTGTTAAAGGTCGAACTGAATTACCAAGTTATGTTGAACGCTACTTACAAGGTGAATTTAATCTAAATGACTTCATTACTCACACGATGAGTCTTGCCGATATAAATGAATCATTTAAATTGATGCATCAAGGCAAAAGTATCCGCAGTGTCATTCATTTTAATAAATAGCGGCTTGTCCTTTATCTCATATAACTATCAATATCTAGGAGTATTTTGATGACTCTTAAAGAGTTAAATACTAATAAAAGTTTTGGTGGATGGCATAAACAATACAACCATTACTCGAAAACTCTAAAATGCACTATGCGATTTTCTATCTACCTGCCACCACAATCTGCAAACGGAAAAGTACCGGTGCTGTATTGGCTTTCTGGCTTAACCTGTACAGATGAAAATTTCATGCAAAAAGCAGGAGCCCATCGTATTGCAGCTGAACTAGGCCTTGCAATTGTAACTCCTGATACAAGCCCTCGGGGTAGTGGGGTTGCTGATGATGAAAATTATGATTTGGGACAAGGAGCTGGTTTTTACGTCAACGCAACTGAAGAACCTTGGCGTAACCATTATCAAATGTATGATTATGTAGTTCACGAGTTGCCGAAAATAATTGAGGAAGAATTTTCTGTAGCAGATAAGCGATCTATTGCGGGACATTCAATGGGCGGTCATGGCGCATTAACCATTGCCATGTTAAATCCAGAGCGCTACAAATCAGTATCGGCGTTTAGTCCGATAAGCAACCCAATGAACTGCCCATGGGGACAAAGGGCTTTTACTGCATACTTAGGTGAAAATCAAGAAAATTGGCAAAGTCATGATGCCAGTGAATTAATGCGACAAGCAAAAAAATTCGTGCCAACGAGAGTTGAGCAAGGCACTTCTGATGATTTTATAGAGACACAACTAAAACCTGAAAAATTAGCGAACGCCGCCAAGGAAAATAACTACCCTCTAGAGTTATACCTTCAAGAAGGTTATGATCACGGCTACTACTTTGTATCAAGCTTTATTAAAGAGCACCTTTGCTTCCACGCAATGCATCTTAGCAAATAATTAATAATTGGAGGATAAAGTGTCTCATCTAGAAGCAAATGAATTACTTCGCTATCAACGCCATTTTCCAGTTATTGGTATCTCTGGACAACAACAATTAAAGCAAGCAAAAGTACTTTGTATCGGCGCAGGTGGGCTAGGATGTCCGGCTTTGCAATATCTTGCTGCTGCTGGTATTGGCACCTTAGGGGTCATGGATGAGGATACAATTGAGATAAGTAATTTACAAAGACAGATTTTATTTAATGAACATGATATTGGTCGTAATAAAGCAATTGTGGTATCAGAACGGCTGCACACTCTTAACAGCCATATATCGATTGATGTTTATTCTAAGTTTTTATCTGTAAATAACGCTAATAAAATAATAGCTAATTATGACGTTATATTAGATGCAACAGATAATTTCAAAACGAGATATTTACTAAATGATGTTTGTCGAACCCTAAATAAACCTTTGATTTCAGCAAGCATTTATCAGTTTGACGCGCAGTTGAGTGTATTTAACTATAAAAATGGCCCTTGCTATCAATGTTTATACCCAGAGCCGCCTCCACCAACGTTATCCCCTAACTGTACTGCTGGAGGTGTGCTAGGGGTCCTGCCAGGACTAATTGGTACGCTTCAAGCAACTGAAACTATAAAAGTTATTTTAGAGATGGGTGAGATCCTCTCTGGAACATTATTAACTATGGATTTACGCTCGATGAGTTTCAATAAATTTGAAATTCCAAAACAAAATTGTAATTGCCATATCCCTGTAATATTCAACAAATCTGAACAGGTATATGAGGATATGTCATTTCATAATATCAATGCACTGGATCTTTCCAAATTAATTATAGAACCGGAGCACAAAATACAGTTAATCGATGTTCGTGAACCATATGAGCATGCAATGTGTAATATTGGTGGTATAAATATCCCTTTATCATCACTTGAAAATAATTGTGATAAATTTGATAAAAATAGGAAGACTATTATTTATTGTAAATCTGGCGCACGTGGTGCAAGTGCCTGCAAGTTACTACAAAACTTTGGATTCAAAAACCTAAAAAATTTAAAAGGAGGTATTTTAAGCTGGATTGATACAGTTGATAATAGTTTATTACGTTATTAGGCAATACTAACAACTTAATTAACATATTAATGGGCCTTAATTCAACATCATGTGTTATAGTGGGCCTCGACTAATTTTTAACAATACTCATGAATCCAAGAGAAGAAATATTTCATATTCCAAGCCCAAAATATATTAAAATTGCAGATAGACCATTAAATCAAGCTGGAGCAGTTGTAAAAACGCTATCACTAGCTGAAATAAAAGAGCAGTTTAACTTTGACTACCTTGAAAACTACACAATAAACGCACAAGATCTTCCTACTGAAGGCAGGGAGAGTCTATACGCCAAAAAAGTAGTGCATCGACTACAAAACCCCTTGAATGACTCACTAGTTGTCTGTCCTCTAGAGGAGCACGGCTATGGATTATTCACTTTAGATACGATAATTGCCGGTGATGTCATCGGAATTTATGCAGGAGAAATAAATATTGATGAATATTTAGACCCTACATATGCATTATCTTCTGGGGATAATGAAATAAAGGCTATACAAAAAGGTGGTCTTACAAGATTTATTCAGCATATGCCAAACTGTATATCTGAACAAGTTGAGTTAATTAACAAAACTAGTGATAGGAAGAAATTATTCGCATTAGGATGCAGCATCGCAAGAACTAAAAGTTTCACTTATGAGAAAACAACAGATCAAATTAAACAGCATATAATTTCTAAATATGTCGAGGAATCAAAAAAAGATGATGAGTATGAACCGATAATTGAACAATTGTATGCAGAAGGTGCTCCTATAGCTACAAGCAATACTAATTTTATTAACTTTAAATATCGTGGTATTGACCTAACAATGGTAATTGCATCTAAGAACATCGATCCTCTAGAGCAAATCGGGATAAACTACGGGTACACTTATTGGGGTGATATCCCTCCAGATTTATTCTGTAAGAAGACAGGTAAAGTTTCTCCATGGAACTCTATATATCAATTATTCTCACACAAAAGTGAAAAACAAGTTTCAAGATTATCCTGGCTTTTTTCATCAGTAGATTATAAATATTTATTTCTTAATGCCATTCTCTATAAGCTACTAGATATAGATAAAATAAATCCACTTGTACTGAGAGATTTCCTCTCTCTCAATGAATCAATCTTAGTTAGGAGAGTTAATTTAACTCCAGGGGAATTTCCAACCTTTACAGTGCCTATTTCCTGCAGACAAATATGGATACCTCTCTTAAAAAGAAACCATACGGTATTATTTCCTGAATCAGAAATGACCACAGAAAATATGCGACATTGCTTTTTGTCACCAAAATTCTTACAAGAAATCCAAGAAAGAAACAATATTTCAACGAAAATAGTACAATACTTAATGAGAGCTAATTTAAACTTCAGAACAGTGCGCTCACTCAGAATGTTTGAAGAGCGATACGACCCAAAACCATATAATGCTGATACAGAAGCTAACGCAGGCCACCATGGGATAAGTCTATCATGAAAAACCGAGTTTAATTTGTGAGCCTTAAATCAGTTATATAAAGATGTATTTAATGATAATTACATCTTTATATAACTATATGAAAACCTGTCCATTTGTGACTTGCCCTGCCCTATACCTACTTGGCCAGATTTGTTCAGGCCATCCATTTAAAAATAAATGTCTATAAACCACAAGAAATAGATTTGAGACCAGAATCAGAATCTAGTGAGTTCTCTGTTATTATCGCCTTACCTGGTCCACATAATCTATAATTTAATAGCCTTTGTTGCGATCATCGTTTGCATATATTTTTCAAGAATAAATCTCGGTTTTGGATGATCGTCCTCATAAAAACCAGATAATAAAAATCCAGCCGCTATTTGCCCATTAATTTGATCAGTTAATGTATGACCGAATACAATTGCCTCATTGTTTTTTACTTTCTCATCTAAATACTTTTGATCAAGATCCTGCAGGTCAGAATACGGCAATGAGTACTTAGGCTTTATTAATCCATCATGCTCAAAAGATATAGTTCTATCAAAAACAAAAAGAACAGGATTATAAAAACTAGCAAGCAATATCCCTTGTTGCCTCAGGACTCTATAGCATTCTTGCCAAACGGCACTTAAGTCAGCAACATATAAATTTGAAATAGGGTGAATAATATAATCAAAAGATGAACTTTCAAACTCAGATAAATCTGCCATATCACCTTGAACTGTGTTAATTGTAAGATTATCACGCATGGCAACCATTTTATCTTGATCTAATTGTTTCTCAGATAAATCAAATACAGTAACATTTGCTCCAGCTGCCGCTAACACAGGAGCTTGCTGACCACCTGCAGAGGCTAAACATAATATATCTTTTCCGCTGATATCTTTCGGCAACCAGCTTTCTGGCAATGGTTTTTGAGTAATGTGTACGTACCACTTCCCATTTTTAGCCGCGTCAATTAATTCCGCAGATACTGGCTGAGACCATACATGCTGTTGAATTGCTTGAATATCCCACGCGTTTTCATTGTGTGAAATAACATTTGTTAGATTAACTTTTTTATGTGATGTCATGTGTGGTTCTCCATTTAATGCCACGACCGTGTTTCTATATTAAACTTGGATTTAAAAACCAACTCCGCGGCCAACAGCAAGATGGGTATTTTTTTGTTTCCAGGTAATCAGTATGTTAATCATTGATAGGCATAAAATTATACTAAACTTCCTGGGTAAATCATACTGTGGGTTTTATTCATGATTTTGCTGCGGGATATGGGGTCTATATAAGATATTCGAGTTGTTTAAAATCTGATAGTATTGATCTTCCAGCTTACTCATTAAAGCGACTTCTTAATCACATGATGAATAATGATGTTACTGCTGGGTATATCATGAAAGATATTGAACGTTTGCGTAAGCCGATGCAGCAGGTTGCTAACTTCTTGCTTGATCATATGATGGAGACGACGAAGTTATAAATAAAAATGTTCCGTATTCACCCTACTTATTTGTAAATGGGGTAAATATGGAACATACTATGAATATAAATACAAAAATCAAACACAGTCAAAAGGCCCTAAATCTAGTTAAAGAGAAAGGTATCGTTCGCTCGTCGGAGTTTGTTAAAGAAGGCATCCCAAGAATGACTATCTCTCGGCTAGTTGCCGGTCATGAACTGCAACAAATTGAGAGAGGACTCTATTGTCTTCCTCACAAAGAGTTTTCTGAAAAAGAAGATTTGCTTGTGGTTGCATCTCGGGTGCCTCAAGCCATTTTTTGCCTTTTTACGGCGCTTCAAATACATGAGTTGACCATACAGCTTCCAAGGAAGGTTTGGATAGCCATACCTGTTGATAGTAATTTGTCCAAGCTAGATTATCCTCCCCTAAAAATGGTGAAGTATTCAGAAAGGTCCTATTCCGAAGGCATTGAAATCCGACAAGCCGATGATGTTCAGTATCGTGTTTATAGTGTTGCAAAAACAATTGCAGATTGTTTCAAGCATCGGAATAAAATTGGTATGGATGTAGCAATTGAAGTTTTGAGAGATGCTTGGACCCAACATAAAGTTACTGCCGATGAACTTGACTATTTGACAAGCGTTTTCAAGGAAATTTGTTTGGTATCTGCTGATGATGGAATTGTTTTTGATGAAAGCTCCATTTCAGCTGAGCCTATAAAGAAAGAGGATGGGTATAAAGGCACAAGAATTGAATTATTTGCCGAACTATCAAGAGCGCGAATTAAAATACAAATTGATATTGGTTTTGGGGATGCTGTAACACCAGGCCCAATTGATGCCAATTATCCTGTTTTATTAAATGATCTCCCTTCACCAAAGATACGAACCTATCCAATCTATACAGTCATTGCAGAAAAGTATCATGCAATTGCTTTATTGGGGATGGCAAATAGTCGATTAAAGGATTATTTTGATCTATATGTATTGTTGAAAAATGAAGAACTAGACGAAAAAATACTATTAGGTGCCATTGCTTCAACGTTCGCCCGAAGAGAAATGGCCTTACCAAAAGATACACCGGTCGGGTTAACGCCTGAGTATAGTCAAGATGCATCGAGGCAAACAATGTGGCGTTCTTTCTTAAATAAAAATGAATTTGAGTCTGCACCAGATTCGGCCCTATTTGGCCAACAAACCATTGCTGCAGTATTAAGATGCTCAACACAATTACTCGAACGTAATCGATGGGCAGGGATGGGTGTGCCCTATTTAAAAATTGGTCGCAAAGTTCTGTATCGCAAAAGAGAGGTACAAGAATTTCTTCAACAACAACGTGTTTATCGTTCATAAGTTGATGATGCCTTAAAAACACATTGATTTTAAAAGCCAATAAGGGCACCATTACGCACCAAGAATACTGTGACTCCAGTTGTAAATGCGACTGTTTAACTACGCCTTGTAGTCCGTAGCTATCAAGCATAAACAACTCGAGTACTATAACTGTTAGGAGACAAACACATGTTCAACCATCTAAGGCGAATTACACCCCACAACGTCACAGGAACGCTCTTTGCTCGGAGCACACACTCACATCAGTACGATGCATTTAAGCTTACGTCAAACTCCAGTGACTTGATCAAATTTTCAAAAAAAATTGTTGCTACTATTGACCGTGCTCCTAATGCCTTTACCATCAATAATTCTGACATTGCATTTGCGCTAATCACCTATTCACCACCCCCTGGTCGCAATTATGTGGGCCAGATTTCTATACACCCTTTCAGAAGAACAGACGATGTCCCCTGCACAGAATCGGTAATGGGTAACACGCCTTTCAAGATGCTCACAAGATTAGCCACACTCGACGAAATCAATTGGATTGAGGGTAGGATCGACTGTATGATCGGCCATTCAGGAGAATTTTCACATGTCGGTCCTGGGTTCACTAAGCGTGCAATTAAGAACACATGCGAAGACATACATTCGCAAGAAAACTCATTCCAACTTAAGTAGGCGTTATTGACATTTGTTATTTCGAAGTGCCCCGTAAGTTGCCCCACTGGGCTGTATTTTTCAAGGGGCAATTTCGTAACTTCTTGATTTGATTGATGGGCCCACTAAGACTAGAAACTAGGACCAACGGATTATGAGTCTGTAAAATAGGGGTTTTAACCACTTTTAGTAAATTTTAAATCCTTTAAAAAACCATTTAAAATCAACCTGTTAAGCCATAATTGCCACAATTGAAATTTAATTGGTTTTAAATAATGTGTCTACATGGCGTCTACATGAGGTTTGAGGGGTAAAATATGGCTGGATCTGAAAAAGGTATAAAATTAACCAAAAACATCGTTGATAAACTCGAACATATTCCCGGCAAAACCCAAACGTTTTATCGTGATAATGACTTAAAAGGTTTTGCTTTAAGAATTACTTCAAGTGGTGTCAAAAGCTTCATCGTTGACACCAGCTTATGCCTTAAAGCGTCTGCTTAATCATAAAATGAATAATGATGTAACAGCAGGGTATGAAAGATGTGGAGCGATTACGGAAGCCAATGCAGCAGGTTTCTAATTTCTTGCTTGAGCACATGGGGGAACAAAGCGTATGATGATATATAAACTAAGAGGAATTTTCTTATGATTTCAAAAGATTCAATACCATCTTTATTTATGATAGGTGATATTGAAACCAGGTCGGTTTTAAAAGCAGCTGCTAAAGCTCATCAAGCTTTAGGTGAAGTAAAAGGTGTTGCTGCAAATATGCCTAATCAATATATTTTGATTGGTACTTTGTCTTTACAAGAAGCCAAGGAAAGTTCTGCTATTGAGAACATAATTACCACCCATGATGATCTTTATCGTAGTGATTATGAATCAAAAGATTTTGTGTCTCATAGTGCAAAAGAAGTTCACAATTATGCTCATGCTTTAAATTGTGGGTATAAGATAGTAAAAGAAAAGGGATTAATCACCAACAATACGATATTAACTATCCAGCAAACACTTGAAGAAAATGACGCAGGGTTCCGTTCTCAAGCTGGTACAAAACTGAAAAATGATCAGACTGGTGAAGTTATTTATATGCCACCTCAGGATAGAGATGAGATTATTCGATTGATGTCAGATTTGGAGCGATTTATCAATGAAGATGAACAAACCAATTATGATGATTTGGTAAAAATGGCATTAATTCATCATCAGTTTGAGACTATTCATCCATTTTACGATGGCAATGGCAGAACGGGAAGAATTCTCAATATTCTATATTTGGTAAAGCAAGATTTGCTTGATACACCCATTTTGTATTTATCACGCTATATTAACCAGAATAAACAAGAGTATTATTCATTATTACAAAAGGTTCGTGATGAAAATGACTGGGAGTCTTGGCTAATTTTCATACTTAAAGCAGTTGAAAGCACAGCAAAGCAAACAACACTTTTAATTAGTGAGATCAAGTCATTAATGCAAAACTATAAAACGGAAATGAAAGAAAAACTGCCTAAAATTTATAGCCATGAATTACTGAATAATTTATTCAAGCATCCCTATACCAAAATAGAGTTTGTTGTGAAGGACACAGGGAAATCACGTCAAACTGTATCAAAATATCTGGATGAACTTGTTGGAATAAACTTGTTATCTAAGCATAAGATAGCAAAAGACAATTTATATTTGAACGATAATCTTTATAGTTTATTGATGGACATTCCTTCTATTGATTAAAAAATATCATGTTAAGAAAATTAGATTTCTTTAACATGACCAAATTCTCATGTTAAGAAAACTGAACTTCTTTAACATGACTTAATTCTCATGTTAAGAAAACTGGATTTATTTAACATGAAGTCAAGGCCGTTTATATTCATAAAATTCTCACTAATCAATGATACCCACGGAAATTTGGATATCATCAATGATAAAGTAGCTAGCTAATAGCATCTTAATATAAGTCTAAATATAATGCTGTCACGTTTTATATTATACTTCGTGACAAATGTAGGGATAAACCGGATACCAGCATGACTTTAAAAATTGAAACTGAGAGGACTCTGCTCAGACAGATAAAACTTTCTGATTTAGATAATATTGCCGAGTTAAACTCAGATCCAGAAGTTAGGAAATTTTTTCCGAGTGGTACTCAAAATAAGGAACAAACAGCAGAGCGGCTTAAAGAGTTTATATCTTTTTATAAAACAAAAGGACTTCCTGGATTTGTTATATTAGATAAGAAAAGTGGTGAGTTCTTAGGCCGTTGTGGCTTTGGCCCTTTGGATACAGATGAGGTTGAAGTTGGGTATCTAATAGTTGAAAAGTTATGGGGAAAAGGGTATGCCTCGGAGGTATTAGATACCTTTGTCAACACCAATTTAAAATTGATCCCCCTAGCATAAGATCACTAACTTAAAATTGATCCCCCTTGGGTAAAATTTTTTAATTATTTATGTTGATTTATTATCCTCCTCTATAGCACTGACCACGCCAGCTTTAAATTTATTTTTAAGTCTATAACTAGCTCCTTTAAACTGCAGGATATGAGCATGATGTAATAATCTATCAAGTAGAGCAGCAGTAAGAGTCTTATCATCAGCTAAAGTTTGATCCCATTGACCAAAGTTAAGATTGGAAGTAATTATAATAGATAAATTTTCATAACGTTTGGCAATTATTTGAAACAAGTAATTGGCCTGAACTTTACTAATTGGAAGATATCCAAGCTCGTCAATAATTAGTAATTTAGAATGAGTAGCTATTCTTCTGATACTATCTTTTAACTTTCCTTGCTTAGCTTTTTCTTCAATATTTAGTAGTAAATCAGCCGCACTAGAGAATCTAACCTTATAACCTGCTTGAGTTGCCGCATATCCTAGTGCAATAGCTATGTGAGTTTTACCAAGTCCTGATGGCCCTAAAATAACTACATTTTCTTTTCTTTCAATAAAGCTAAGTGAAAATAATTCCTTAATTGATTTTTTAGGTATCCCAGAATTATATTGCAAGTCAAATTGCTCTATAGTTTTAACATAAGGTAGTCCTGCTGTTTTCAGCATCATTTCTCGAGACTTAAATTTTCTAATATTGTCTTCTTCAAATAATACTTTCTCAAGAAAATCCACATATGACATCTCCTCATTTGCAGCAACTTGAGCTAAATTGCTGTAACAAGAAGCTACGCCATGTAGTCCTAGTTTTTCACATAAATAGTCTAAACGTTGTATTTGAATAGTCATGCTACTTCTCCTGCAAATAAAATTGATTCATAAACAGATAAATCATGTTGCAATGTATGGGTGTTTTGCTCCATTATATGTTTGTTGGTTAGGTGTGTAGAGGCTTCATTTGTTAGCCCATAATTAGTCGTGTAATTATTAGGGATATTTAATAAATGTTGCTTCTCTACATCCCATCTTGAAAATGGAATTTCTTTAGTTGTAGCATGTACTCTCTGATTAGCTATGTTATTTAACCAATTCATAACATCAATATTTAATTCATCTAACGTTATATCCTCTCTACCTGCTAAAAAAGGATTATGGTAACTATAACGAATATATGAAATTAAACGTTCTACTTTGCCTTTGGTTTGTGGACTATATGGCTGACATACTCTAGGTATAAATCCATAGTGCTTAGAAAAGTCATAAAAACATCCCTGTAACTTATGTTTACTTTTACCATAAACATCTCTTTTTAGTATTACTGTTTTCATATTGTCGTATAAAATAGTTTTAGGTACACCTCCAAAATAATCAAAAGCCTCTTCATGACAAGCTATTAATGCATCTACTTGTTGATTCTTAACAAATTTCACAAAAGCCAGTCTAGAATAGCCAAGCACAGCTACAAAGGCATAATACCTATGGTTCTTATGCTTAAAACTTGCAAAATCAACCTGCATTTGCTCTCCTGGTTCTGTCTCAAAACGAACTAATGGTCTTACTTTTACTGTTGGTTTTAATTTTTGTAAATAATTTCTAAGCGTTGATAGACAACCTGTATAACCTTGGGATTTTATCTCCATAAA
>JARGPO010000026.1 GCA_029213075.1 Legionellaceae bacterium
CGGACATATTTTTTGTAGAGTAACCAACATATGTCCCTGCCTACGTGGCCCGATTTATTCGGGCCATCCAGTAGTTTAAACATCAATTTGACTGGATGCCCTGAACAAGTCAGGGCAAGTAGGCGGGGTTAGGATAAGCCTTTTTGAATACAGGGATGCGATGCTGGATCAAGCTATAGGAAATATCTTGAAAAATATGTCTGCATGCTAATGGGTGGCGCTATATATAAAGTGTTTTTTAATATCTTGCCATGTCAGGAAATAATAAGCATAGACAATTACTATGCAAGCTGATAATATTTTAATTTTTTTACTCTGTAGCTGAAGGATATGGTGTTTGATGTCTAATCTAAATATAAGGAAAGCCACATTGGGGATAGAAAAAGCAACTGCTCTAAGACCATGGATTGTTTGGGGCTTGGCTTGTGTGTTTTATTTTTACGAATTTTTATTGCAAGTATCTCCTAGTGTTATGAGTTCTGAGTTGATGCGTGATTTCGGAGTAACCAGTCAAACTCTAGGAGTATTATCTGGTGCTTACTACTATTCATATGCCTTCATGCAACTTCCTGGGGGAGTTATGATGGACTACTTTGGCCCACGAAGACTCCTTACTATTGCAACTGCTATTTGTGCTATAAGCACTATTGCATTTGGCCTAACAGATAGCTTTGCTATGGCTTATATCGCAAGACTAATGATAGGTTTTGGCTCAGCATTTGCGGCCGTTGGCGCAATGAAGTTTGCATCCAGCTGGTTTAAACCAGAAAAGTTTGCACTACTTACAGGTCTAATGGTAACTATAGGCATGCTTGGTGCGATAGGTGGTGAGGCACCCCTAGCCCTTTTAATAGATAAATGCGGTTGGCGTGAAAGCATGGAAATAATGGGTGTTGCTGGTATTATTATCGCTATATTAATTTTCACTATAACAACAGACAAGCCTAAAAGCGTTACAGAGAAACCTAAGAAAACAAAACAATCTTCTAACGCAAATATATTTTCTGATTTAATTGTCTTATTAAAAAATAGAAAATTATGGTTGGTTGCCACATATGGTGGACTTATGTACATGGCAACTCCTGTGTTTTGTGGGCTATGGGGTGTACCTTTCATGATGATGAAAATGGGACTTCCTAAAGCTGTAGCTGCAAACTATATATCCCTAGTATTTGTCGGTTGGGCAGTTGCTGGACCTCTTTGGGGAATATATTCAAATCGCATCGGCCTTAGAAAACAAAGCATGTATATTGGTTGTATTGGAGCAATACTAACAAGTTGCGCATTTATTTTTGCCAATATTCAATCACCACTAATGATGCAAATTCTGTTGTTTCTATTTGGTGTATCTTCTGCCGGATTCCTAACAGCATTTTCTATTGCTAAAGAACTTTGTAACAAAGATTGTGTGGCAACTGGGCTAAGCTTTATGAACATGATGAACATGCTAGGAATAGCATTAGCTCAACCAGCTATAGGATTTATTCTTGATAGGATGTGGCAAGGTGAAATACTCGATAAAGTTAGAGTATATCCACTTGAAGCCTATTATTACGCTTTAGCTTTATTACCTATTGGTATGGTTATTGCCTTAATACTATTACCCCGCGTTCCCGAAACTTATTGTAAAAGCATTGCTAAGTAGGATTTTCAGATGTTAAAAAAACTTTATATTAAAACCAACGGCTGCCAAATGAATGAATATGATTCATCTAAAATGGCAGATGTTTTATCTCACTCACACGGTTTTGAAAAAATAGACCAAATTGATGGTGCAGATGTGTTGCTACTTAACACCTGTTCAATCAGAGAAAAAGCTCAAGAAAAGGTATTTTCACAACTAGGTAAATGGCGTGAATATAAAAAACTAAACCCCCATGTAATAATTGGTGTTGGCGGTTGTGTTGCGAGCCAAGAAGGATCAGATATTATCAAACGCGCTCCTTATGTTGATTTGGTATTTGGCCCACAAACTCTACATCGTCTCCCAGCAATGATAAACGAGCGCTTAAAAGCTAAAAAACCTGTGGTTGATATTAGCTTCCCAGAAATAGAAAAATTCGATAATCTTCCAGCTCCAAGATCTGAGGGACCAATTGCCTTTGTATCTATTATGGAAGGATGTAGCAAGTATTGTAGCTACTGCGTTGTTCCATATACGCGTGGTGAGGAAATTAGTCGACCTTTTGATGATGTGTTAGCAGAATGCTTTCAACTAGCAGAGCAAGGGGTTCGAGAAATTAACCTTCTTGGTCAAAACGTTAATGACTATCAAGGTATTATGGAAAACGGTGAATATGCCGATTTAGCCCTACTAATCCAATACATATCTGCAATCGATGGCCTTGGACGAATTCGTTACACAACATCTCATCCAATAGCTTTTTCAGATAATTTAATCAATGCGTATGCTGAGGTTCCTAAACTTGCAAATCATTTACATCTGCCAGTTCAAAGCGGATCAGATAGAATTTTAGCTATGATGAAACGTGGTTATACTGTTCTAGAGTTCAAGTCTAAAATTCGTAAACTGAGAAAAGTTAGACCAAACATCAAATTATCTACAGACATTATCGTAGGTTTCCCAGGTGAAACTGACCAAGAATTTGAAGATACTATGAACTTAGTTCATGAAATGGGCTTTGATACATCTTTTAGCTTTATCTACAGTAAAAGACCAGGTACTCCGGCATCGAACCTTCCAGACGAAACCCCAATGGAAGTTAAAAAGCAACGTTTAAAAATATTACAAGATCGTTTGTTGCTGCAAGCAAGTCAATATAGTCAAGCAACAATTGGCACAACCCAAAATGTTTTGGTTACTGGACCCTCTAAAAAAGATCCTGAACAATGGGCTGGTCGTACTGAGTGTAATCGAGTTGTTAATTTCGTTGGTCCAAAAAACCTCCAAGGACAATTTGTTGATATAGCTATTACCGAGGCACAACCTAACTCTCTTCGTGGTAGGCTGATTCTTAATGACTAATGAAGGACAAACGGTTCAAATACCAGATATTTATCAGGGGCAAAGAATTGATAAAGTACTAGCTAAGATTTTTCCTGATTACTCACGGTCAAAATTAACAAGCTGGTTAAAAGAAGGTGTTATCACTATTGATGACAAGCAATACGCACCTGATGATAAAGTCTTTGGTTATGAAATGGTTACCTTAAAACCAACCCAAACCACTCATTATGATGAGGTTGAGGCTGAAGAGATTCCAATTAATGTGGTATTTGAAGATGAGCATTTATTAGTTGTTAATAAGCCTTCCGGATTAATTGTTCATCCTGGCGCAGGCAATCCTAACCACACCCTTGTTAATGCCCTACTCCATCATAATAATGAAGTGCATAGTTTACTGCCAAGAGCTGGAATAATTCATAGACTAGATAAAGATACTACTGGCTTGCTTGTTATCGCGAAAACATTAGAGGCTCATACAAATCTTGTTAAACAAATGCAAGAGCACGAGATTTCTAGACAATACAAAGCTTTAGTTTATGGTCACATAATCGCTGGCAACACCATCACCACAAATTATGGCCGAGATCCTAAAAATCGAGTAAAAATGGCTGTTCTCAATCATGGAAAAGAAGCTATTACCAAGTATAAAGTAGCGAAACACTACAATTTTGCGACTCTTTTAAATGTAGAACTTATGACTGGTAGAACTCATCAAATAAGAGTGCATATGGCCCATATTAATCATGCAATAATTGGCGATAATCTTTATAAAAGTCGAAACAACCTTAAAAAAGGGGTTGATGAGAATGTTCAAATGAAAATCAAGAAGTTTCCTCGTCAAGCACTGCATGCTTTTAGCTTATCATTTGCACACCCTCAAAGCTCAGAGCAACTTACATTTAATGCACCAATACCTGAAGACTTCCTACTTTTGCTAGAAACTTTGGATAATAATAATGCAGAATATAATAGCTAATTGGAACGCACCAAAAAATATAAAAGCGCTAACTACAACAAGAATTTCTGGCGCAAGCATCGATGAGTTTGCGAGCAACAATTTTGGCATACATGTTGATGATAACCCTATACATGTTGCGGCCAACAGACAAGCATTAAAAGATAACCTAAAACTACCAGGTGAGCCAATTTGGCTAAACCAAACTCATACAAATTTATGTGTTAGAGTTAATACTGAATCAGTCAATAGAAATGCTGATGCGACAATTAGCCAAGATCATCGCTTCCCTCTTGTAGTAATGACTGCAGACTGTGTGCCAATCGTACTTTGTAATTCAAGTGGTTTAGAAATTGCGGCCATTCATGCTGGCTGGAGGGGTCTTGCCAATGGCATTATAGAAAATACATTGAATATGGCAAAAGAAAGCCCAGAAAATTATATGGCCTGGATTGGACCTGCGATTTGCGTTAATTGTTACGCAACAGGGGATGAGGTTTTACAACAATTTAGTGATAAATATACTTTTGCAGAACAAGCATTTACCCGTAAGAACTCAAAACTTCATGCGAACTTACCTAAAATGGCTGAATTAGTATTAAATCAAATTGGCGTCAAAAATGTGTTTCAATCAAATGCTTGTACATTTGAAGAAAATAATAAATTTTACTCCTACCGTAGAAGTTCAAAAACCGGTAGAATAGCTACATTAATCTGGTTTGAGGATAAAGAATAATGAATAAATACTTCCAAACACTGTTTATAAGTCTTGCAATATTTACACTTGCTCCTCTTGCAAGTGCTGACTCAAACACACTACCAACTCTTGCCCCAACCCTAAAACAGGCAATGCCCGCGATTGTTAATATTGCTGTTCAAGGCATAATTCCTAATGGTCCACCCTCTTCTGAAGATTCTGATGAAGAAAATCACCAACCAAGACCACAAATGCCAATGGAAAAGCCTAAGAAATTCCAAAGCATTGGTTCCGGGGTAATAATGGATCCTAAAAATGGCGTAATAATTACTAATGACCATGTTATTCGCAATGCTCAGATTATAACGGTCACCTTAAACGACGGGCGTAGACTTAAAGCAAAGCTAGTTGGCAGTGACAGTGAAACAGATGTTGCCGTATTAAAAGTAGACGCTAAAAACCTTAAAAGCTTACCGATTGGCGACTCAGACAACATTGAAGTAGGTGATTTTGTAGTAGCTATTGGCAATCCATTTGGACTTAACAGCTACGGGAACAGTCAATCAGCTACTTTTGGTATTGTTAGTGCAATGAAGCGCAGTGACCTAAACATTGAAGGGGTTGAAAACTTCATTCAAACTGATGCTGCAATCAATCCTGGTAACTCTGGTGGCGCTCTGATTAATTCCAAAGGTGAATTAATTGGTATTAATACAGCAATTATATCGCTACATGGTGGTAATGTTGGAATTGGTTTTGCAATACCTGTTAACATGGCTAAAGATGTTGCTCAACAAATTATTAAGTTTGGATCTGTTCACCGCGGTCTTATGGGAATTTTTGTTCAGCATTTAACACCAGAATTAGCTCAGGCTATGGGTTATGATGGTGACACCCAAGGAGCATTGGTTGCTCAGGTTAATGAAGGATCTCCTGCTGAAATAGCTGGAATAAAAACTGGGGACATAATTACTCAAATCAATGACACAAATATCACGCAAGCAACCCAAGTAAAAACGGTAATCAGCTTACTACGAGTTGGTGGCGAAGCAAAACTTACCATCAAAAGAAATGGCAGTGAAATTAAACTCAACGCTATAGTCACTGACGTTAGAAAAAACGAGCAAAAACTCCAATCTAAAAATCCATACTTGTATGGATTGGCCTTAAGAAACTTTGAACAAGACTCACCTCCACATGGACACGTAGTTGGAGTGCAAATTGTAGGAGCATCTGAAAACAGTGCAGGATGGAGAGCTGGGTTACGTCCTGGTGATGTAATTATTAATGCAGAAAAAAAACCAACTCCCAACACGGAAATTTTGCAAAAAATAGCTCAAACAAAAAATTCTAAACAGCAAATGCTAGTTCAAGTACTTAGAGGAGTTGGAGCCTTGTATATCCTGATCATATAGTGTACAATAGTGGTCTATATGTATCATCTGGAGCTAGTGTTATGAATTATGATCTTGAGCAAAAAATATTATTTGTTGGTGCGGAAAAGGTCGGTAAAACTTTTATAGCAGATAAATTGGCTGGGCGTAGTGCGGATTACTTATATTTACCAACTACTGGTATAGATGCTCGGACAGAGAATAGTGTTACTGATGATTATAATTTAGTTAAATCTGTGATAATGGACTTTGCCGGGAGTGACAGATATGAATACCTTCTGCAACCTTATCTAAAGGATGCCAACACTCTTTGCATTACATTTGATCCTTGGAATAGGAGCTCTTTTGATAAAGCAAAATCATTGTGTAAGAATACTAAAAAAAATATGAGTCGTTATTTAATTTCAACTATTTTGCTGATTGCCAATAACCCTGATCAAAAACTTCAATCTACAAAAGTAGTTTTAGATAAGGAAGTTCAAAAGTTTGTAGAAGAACAAGAAATAGAATATTTCGACCTATCATCAGAAGAACCTAATCAAAGATTGAACGAACTAAGAACCTATCTTCTAAAAACAAAACCTAGTAGCGAAAGTAGTAATCCATCTGGTATGGAAAGTTCTACAATTAAAGATAAGTACCATACAGCAACACAGGCGATATATGATCTAAATGCTATTGACGCAGAGAAATATAGTACGAAAGCGAGTAGCTCTATAAAGAATATTATCGATAAACTTGAGAAGGTTTTGAGTGCTGGTCCAGAGAATTTTAATAAATCAGAATATGATAAATTATTTTCTGAAGACTTAAAAGTTTTAAAATGGCAAGCCTCGTCTATCTTATCCACTGTATTAAATGCTATTACTAGTATTGCATTAATATTTATGAAAGAAACTCGTGCATCTAATCTTGCAAAAAATGGGGATAGTTACTTATTTTGGACTTTTGGAGAAAAACAAAAAGCAAAAGTTGCAATAAATAAAACTGATGAGTTACTTGAAGATTGTCCAAGAGTAAGTCCTGTATATATCTCTGTGTAAACCTCTCACCTTCATACTGCGAATCTGCTTCAAATTCTGTTGCAGGCAGATTTCCAGCTCCAAGAACCCATCTCTACTCTGGACCTAAATATATAATAAACTTACAAATCCAAAACCTATACCCTATGAAAGAATAAATGTTAATATACATTTGAGTCCAATACTCATAGACAAGGAAGTAGTATGCAGTCATTTTATGTTTACATCATGGCAAATAAGCCAAACGGCACCCTATACGTTGGTTCAACATCCAACCTAATAAAACGTGTTTGGGAGCATAAGACTAAAGATAACAATAATAGTTTTACAGCTAAATATGATGTTAGCAATCTCGTATACTACGAAATACATGAAAGTTATGTGGAAGCTGCTCGTCGAGAGAAACGCTTCAAAAAATGGCCTAGACAGTGGAAAATAAATATAATTGAAGATTTAAATATTACTTGGCGTGATTTATATACAGATATTTGCTCTTAAATAGATGGCCCGAACAAGTCGGGCCACGTAGGCGAAGGAGTGAAAGCCCCAAACAATTACTCTCCCTATACGTATTTTAGAGACTGTAAATACCTTTGTAACCTAAATCCCACAACCTACTTGGTCTAAATCCCATCACCTACTTGACCTAAATCCCACAACCTACTTGGTATAAATCCCACAACCTACTTGGTATAAATCCCACAACCTACTTGACCTAAATCCCACAACCTACTTGGTCTAAATTCCACAACCTACTTGGTCTAAATCCCACAACCTACTTGGTCTAAATCCCATCACCTACTTGGCCTAAACCCCACAACCTACTTGGTCTAAATCCCATCACCTACTTGGCCTAAACCCCACAACCTACTTGGCCCGACTTGTTCGGGCCATCTATACACTTAAACAAATAATTTAAAGTATGCAACAGAACAAGCAACTATTTCCACACTAGCTATTGTAAAACAAGCTCAATATCAGTATAGTTTTTTCATTTTTAAATGTTGTATCATATCGATTTTGTCTCGTTATCAGCAACTCCTAGACCAAATGGAAATATATTTTATGAACCAATCTAACGCACACCTAGCAGCTCAACAAATTAAAACTAAAAATCCAAACTTTACTCCTAAGATTGGTATTATTCTTGGATCAGGTCTTGGTGACTTTGCAAAAGAAATAGAAAACAGCGTATCAATTTCATATGCCGATCTTCCTGGGTTTCCTTCATGCTCTGTTCACGGTCATGCTGGAAATTTAATTATGGGCTCCCTTACTGGTGTGGATATTATCTGCCTACAAGGACGTGCTCATTCCTATGAAGGTAATAGAAACGACGTTGTTAAAACATACATCAGAACCCTAAAACTTCTTGGATGTGACGAACTAATTATAACTAACGCAACTGGTTCGCTGCGCGAGGAAGTTGGTCCGGGTGAGATTGTTTTAATAACTGATCACATTAACATGCAATCAGGAAATCCGTTAATTGGCGAGAATGACGATGACTTTGGCCCAAGGTTTTTTCCATTAGACACAGCCTATGACCTAGATATGCGCCAAAACCTCCTAAGAATAGCCGGCCAAAATAGCATTGCGCTCCATCAGGGAGTTTATCTAGCAGTTAACGGTCCAAACTATGAAACAGCTGCCGAAATTAGAGCTTTTAAATTATTAGGCGCTGATGTTGTTGGCATGTCAACGGTTCCTGAAGTTTTAGTAGGAACACACTGTGGGATGAAATTAGCTGTCCTCTCTATAATTTCAAACTTTGCGACAGGCCTTACTGAAATAAGTCATAACCATGAAGATGTTGTTATAACTGCGGCAACTGCAACTAAAAAACTTACTCAACTATTAAAACAGTTTATTGGTTCACACGCAGGGCAAGAACACCTAAGTATTGGATGATAACTGAGATTTCTCGCTATGCTCGAAATGACGTGGTTAATGAGAGTGTAGCAATGGTTTGTGGTTTGTGGCTGACTGTTCAAATACACAGCAACAACATCTCTGTTTAGCATATTAACTATGCTTTCTTTATCTACTACCTGCGCATAAAGCGCAGGTTCAAGATTATCACTCACCAATATCTGAGTCAAAAGCTATTGCTTCTCTATGTTGAATCATTTTATCAGGATCTAGTGAAAAATTTGGTAGGGTTTCAGCTAAATCTTGCACGCGTATTATCAAATCATGAAACTCGCGGCGATATTCACGAAGAGTTTCATTCATTTCCATGGTTTTTTCTTCGTAACTTTCAATTATCTCAATAAGATTTTGTTTATCCTCTTCTGTTATTTCTTCTTCATGAGAAAATCTAGACTTAGCTAGTTTTATTAATTTATTTTGGCTATTAGCAATTAAACTATTATGATTAAATACCTCTACATCAAATTCATCACCAATAGTCATCATATTTTGTCTCTCTTCTTCAAGAGATTCTCTTAAATCAGCTCCCTGAGGTGGAGCGTCTGTTTCATTCCCCGCACCAGAAAGTAAATAGTCTACAAATATTTTTTGCGCAAATTCGCGATAATCTTCAGCTTGATGCAAAACGATACCATTGATTATATTTTTAAAAGGAATACGTAGAAATTGATAGTAAATACTTTCAGGATCTCTCAAAATAGAAATAATCTTATCTTCTTTTATTTTAAACCCATATTGCTCAAAAATTCTTTCAACAGTAATTTGGTTATATGTGGAAAACCACGAAGATAAATCCTCAGACTTAGACGGTTGCTTTGCTTCATTACTCATAAAACATCCCTGTTATAGATAATATTTTTATTTATGGCCTAGGTGATTCATAACTTAGATCAACCCCTTCAAAACGTTTCTCTAAAAACGAACCTAGAGATTTTTCTGGATGAGCAACATTATCACGCATCTCCTCAAACGCAGCAGGCTTAATGTAATTTGGCTCTTTACCAGGGCGGGGAACAGCTCCAGGCTTAGGAGTTAAATAATAGGTACCAGCACTTTTATCACCATGCTCAATAAGATCATTTTCATCGTATATCTCTTTGATCTTATCTTCTTTTAAAACCCAATCACCCTCATTTGGTAATTGCTTGCAAGCAGATTTAGGATATAATTTACGAATTGGAGGACCTCCAGGTCCTGCCTCATCAGCTCCGATACAATAGCCACCAGCATCTGGATAATCTAAAGAGTTGATCCAGTCTATCACTGCTTCTTGCAACTCAGCCTCAACCTCTTTTGCCTGTTCAGGATCAAACTCCCCATTTTCGTTATCAAATAAACCACAAAAGCTTGCAGTCGACCAATGCTGTGACAGCGCTCCATCTTCAGAAACTTGCGTGAAGTATTTTAAATCTGGTATCTCTATATCTTCATCTTCCCCAGGTGAGAATTTTTTCGCGGCATCATGAGCAAACTTATGTCCGCTATGCCAAGCTGGTATCATCATAGTAATATTATGTTGGAGCTTTTTACTTCCTTTCTTATAATTGTTACGAGCAAACCAAGCTATATTTTTCAACCTTGGCGCTGCCATCATCAACATGGATGCAACACTTTGAATATGAACGTTATCATCAGTTTTCGAGTTTTGAGATTCAGTTAATTTCTTAACAATTATATCAATGTCTTGATCAACTTTCTTTATTTCTTTTTGCTGAAACTTTAATTGACCTTGACGATCACGCTCAACTTTTTCTCTTAGTGCAGCAATTTCTTCACTATACCTCTTATTACTAGCTTTAGTTTGAAGAGTTTTCTCTAAATTGGCTTTGTCTTGATTTTCTTTATTGCTACTGCTCATAAATCCCCCGCAAAAAGACTATAATGAAATTTCTTTGTGTTATTATAACACATAATTAACGGATTTTCATCCCAATCACTAAGTACGTATTGATAAAATTCACCCCGCTCATCAGCATGAGTAGTTAAACCTGGAAGATGCGTGTGACCATGGATAACATGCTTTGCATCAAAGCGTCGTAAATGCTTAGCAATAACAGACGGAACTACTAACATATTATTACTAGGCTTCTTTCTGGAGTTTTGGCTATATTGACGAACAGTATTTACTATTTTTCTTCTAAAGGCATATGGGGTTTTTAAGAATAAAAGCTTAAACAAACTGTTTCTTGTGAGTCTTCGTAAATACTGATGAGAGCGATCCTTGGTGCAATATCTGTCACCATGAACAAGTAACACTCGAATTCCTCCCAGTTTAATAACTGTAGATTCTTTAATCTCTTGCATTTTAGCTTTTGTTAAAAATTTTCTGCCAAGTAAAAAGTCTCTATTACCTGCCATATAAAATACTTTAACCCCTTGACCAGATAACCAAGCGAGTCTTGAAGCTATCTCATTTGACCAGTCATCCATAGCATCATCCCCTGGCCAAACATGTAAAAAATCTCCAAGTATATATAAAGACTTAGTTCTATGGGCAGCCCAACTGATAAACGAAAAAAATTTATTAGTAATTTCTGGCATTTCAGGGTGAAGATGAAGATCTGCAATAAACATTGCATCTGTAGAATCATTCGAATTTTTGCTGCTCATAAAGGCTCTATCTGAATAACATCATCCTGCAAGAAAATCTGGCAAGGAGTGTCCATTCTTGTCATATCTTCACTTAAACAATAAAACCCAGAAATAGATACCAATTCGGCGTCTAATGATTGGCAAAAAATCCTAGCTTCTTTATTGCCACTAATTCCAGCCAAAGCCCGTCCGCGCAAAGCACCGTAGACATGAATATTCCCTTCTGATAATAGCTCGGCGCCATGGCTAACTGAGGCTGTTATGACTAAGTCACCACTCCTACTGGCTATTTGCTGACCAGAACGAACAGGTGTGGTTAGTAGCGTTGTTTTAATTGTTTCTTGAGATTTAGGAGAACTATCCGCTGCCTCTTTCTCTGTTTCTAAAAGTGGCTTATCCTGATTAGAAGAAGCATACAAAACTGGCAAACCTTCAATAGCCGCTAATGCCGCTATTGCTGGAACCCCTCCTTGAATCGCAACAGGCAACATACTATGTGAGCGCAAGATTTTACAAAATTTAGCTAAGTTTATATTGTCATCGACTATATATGAGCAATCTATAACAACAGGAGTACTATTAAATAGTCCAGGAGCGCTTTTCACCGCACGAACAATTTGTTCTGCAAAGATTTCAGAGTCAGAACTTAATAAATGCACGACTGTTAATGTATACAGGCGGCCTTTTAATTTAAACGCTTGTTTGTTCACAATTTCTTCTGTCATAGTATCAATACCATTCATACACATTTTTGTTTATACTACCACGAGGACTATAATAACAGAAGGTTAAAGGCATGGATAAATTTTGGTTAAGCCAATATCAACAGGGAGTTCCGACGGAAATTAACCCGAACATATACTCATCACTCCCCGAAATGTTTGATATCCCCTTTAACCAATATAGCGACCGCATATCATTCACAAATGCAGGCACGGATATTAGTTACGCAAAGCTTTATCTTCTTAGCAAGCAAGTTGCGGCATATCTACAGCAAATGGGTCTTAAAAAAGGCGCTAGAATCGCAATTATGATGCCAAATGTACTACAATATCCTATTCTTATTTTCGCAATCCTACGAGCTGGGTTTGTAGTTGTTAACGTAAATCCTTTATACACAGCAAGTGAACTTACCCACCAAATGAACGATTGTAGTGTAGAGGTGATTTTTGTTCTTGCAAATTTTGCCCATGTTGTTAAACAGTCATTACCAGATATGCCATCTGTAAAAGAAGTTGTTGTAACCGAACTAGGTGATTGCTTCCCTACCTTAAAAAAAATTGCTGCTAACATTTTAGTAAAATATATTCATAAAATGGTGCCAAGCTACTCTGAAATGCAGCATATTAAGTTTACAGATATCCTCCGTATTGGTGCCAACTCATCGTATACAAAACCCAATATACAATCAGAAGATATTGCATTTATACAATATACAGGCGGCACAACTGGGGTTTCAAAAGGAGCAATCCTTAGTCACCGAAATTTAATTGCTAATATTTTACAAACTACGGCTTGGGTCTCTACTATCAAAAAAGAAAAAGAGCAGATTATTGTCACAGCCCTGCCTCTTTATCATATTTTTTCACTCACGGCTAATTGCTTCACATTTTTTATGATTGGCTCTAAAAATATTTTAATAACAAATCCAAGAGACACCAAAGGGTTCATCAACGCAATTAAAAACGCCAAAATTACTGCTATTACTGGCGTTAACACACTATATGATTCACTACTAAGGCACCCCAAGTTTAATAAAATCAATTTTAAACACTTAAATATTGCCCTATCTGGTGGAATGGCACTACAAAAAAATGTAGCTAGCCAATGGCAAAAAGCAACTGATATGCCAATCCTTGAAGCGTATGGGCTTACAGAAACAAGTCCAGCCGTTACTATTAATCCATTAAACACGAAAATATATACTGGCAGCGTTGGGCTACCCCTGCCATCAACCAATATCGCTATTAGGGATGAAAATGGCAATGATCTACCAATAGATGAAATTGGGGAGCTAAGCGTTAGCGGTCCTCAGGTTATGTCAGAATATTGGCAAAAACCTGAAGAAACAAAGCTTGAGTTTTGGCCTGATGGATTTTTACGAACTGGCGATAGTGCAAGAATTGATAGGTTAGGATATGTGTATCTTGTTGATAGAATAAAAGATTTAATTATTGTTTCTGGATTTAATGTCTACCCTCATCAAGTTGAGGATGTAATCATGCAATTACCTGGTGTTCTTGAAGTCGCAGTCATTGGTGTTAATAAACAAACAGGCAGAGAATTGGTAAAAGCTTGCGTAGTAAAAAATGATCCCTCGTTAACAGAAGAAGAAATATTAAACCACTGCCGTGAAAATTTAACCGCTTATAAAATTCCTAAACAAATTGAATTTTATGAAGAACTACCAAAAACTAATGTTGGGAAAATTCTAAAGCGAGCAATAAAATAATTTTAACTTCATTATAGAAATTCCGAAATAATTTGCGTATTCTAGGTCCTGAAAAACGTTGCGAGCATAATCAGGACTTACCCAGCGTAAATCGCAAGTAATAAGGATGTAACAATATGACAAATATCATCGCCAATTTCGAAATACCATTTATGCAAATCTTAAATGAGAAAGCTGAGATTTGTGGTGCAATACCTGAATTTGCTAAAAATAAACAAACTCTTAGCGAATTATACCGAACAATGGTTCTAACCAGATTATTCGACAAAAAAGCTATTGCCTTACAAAGAACTGGAAAAATGGGTACTTATGCGCCGATTAACGGCCAAGAAGCAATTTCCACGGCAATCGGACATGCCATGCGCAAAGATGATGTGTTTATTCCATATTATCGAGATTACGCAGCACAAATACAACGCGGCGTAAAAATGTCAGACATCCTATCCTATTGGGGTGGTGATGAACGAGGTAGTTTATTTGCGGACAACTCTGAAGATTTCCCAATTTGCGTGCCAATTGCTTCACAATTTCTACATGCAACTGGCGTGGCTTTTAGTTTTCAATATCGTAAACAAGACCGAGTTGCTGTAGTTTGTATTGGAGATGGTGGAACATCCGAGGGCGATTTTTATGAAGCCATTAATGTGGCTGGCGCGTGGAACCTACCTGTTGTTTTTATTATCAACAACAATCAATGGGCTATATCAGTACCTACCACCAAACAAACAGCTACTGAGACACTAGCTCAAAAAGCTATCGCTGCAGGTTTTGCTGGTATTCAAACAGATGGTAACGATATCCTCGCCACAAGACAAACTATCGGTGATGCAATAGAAAAAGCCCGAAGCAATCAAGGGCCAACCTTAATTGAGGCTAAAACATACCGTTTATCAGACCATACCACGGCTGATGATGCAACGCGTTATCAACCTAAAGATGAAGTGAGTACGGCTGAATTACAAGAACCTATTCCTAGATTTAAAAACTACCTAGAGCAAGAGTTTAATTGGAACCAGCAAGACGAAGAGGCCTTGCACTCCTCCTGTCATGATGAAATTCAAAAAGAAGTAGATATATATCTAAATCGCGAACCACAGCCGGTTACCTCCATATTTGACTATCATTTTGAAACCCTTCCTGATTACTTAATTGAACAACGTGCAATTGCTATGGAGACAACATCTAATGGCTGATATAACTTTAGTAGAGGCAGTTACCCAAGCTTTGGCCTATGAACTAGCCAATGATGAAAATGTTGTGGTTTTTGGTGAAGATGTTGGTAAAAATGGCGGCGTCTTCAGAGCTACAGCTGGTTTGCAAGATAAGTTTGGTGAAAGACGAGTGTTTGACTCACCATTAGCTGAGTCTATGATCGCAGGTCTTGCAATTGGGATGGCAACACAAGGATTAAAGCCAGTAGCTGAATTTCAATTTATGGGGTTTATCTACCCTGCTTTCAACCAAATTTTATCGCATGCAGCAAGAATGCGAAACAGAACTCGCGGCAGATTAACATGCCCGCTAGTATTTAGAGCGCCATTTGGTGGCGGAATACATGCACCTGAACATCATTCTGAAAGTACAGAAGCACTCTTTGCTCATATACCAGGATTACAAGTTGTAATACCATCCTCACCAAAAAGAGCTTACGGTTTATTATTAGCAGCTATGCGTAACCCAGACCCAGTATTATTCTTAGAACCAAAAAGAATATATCGGCTAGTGAAGCAACCAGTTGAAGATAACGGTCAAGAATTACCCATTGGTAAATGCTTTACCTTAAAAGAAGGTGAGGATGTAACTTTAATTAGTTGGGGTGCAAGTATCTATGAAACAATGCAAGCCAGCAAGAAACTTGATGAACAAGGGATTTCTTCTGAAGTTATAGACGTTGCCAGCATCAAACCTCTAGATATAGATACTATCATCAACTCTGTTAGTAAAACTGGGCGTTGTGTAATAATTCATGAAGGCGCAAAAACCTGCGGTGTGGGCGCTGAGATATCTGCCCTGCTTATGGAAAATTGCCTGCCAGATCTAATTGCTCCAGTACAAAGAATTACTGGTTATGATGTAGTTATGCCATATTTTCAGCTCGAAAAACAATATTTACCAAGTGTCGATAGAATCACAGAAAGTGTTTTAAGCATAGTGGAGTAAAATTAATGGATATTTTTAAATTACCAGATTTAGGTGAAGGACTGCCAGATGCGGAAATTCACGAATGGTTTGTTAAAGTAGGCGATGAGGTTACAGTTGATGAACCTTTAGTATCAATGGAAACCGCAAAAGCTGTTGTTGACGTTCCTTGTCCACAAAGTGGGATTATAGCTAAACTTTATGGGGGGCCTGGTGATGTAATTAAAACAGGTGAACCATTAATGGCATTTGCTGCTGCAAAAGAAGAAAAAGACGATAAAGGAACAGTGGTTGGCAACCTAGAAGAAAGCACTGATGTCTCTGAAGACACCTTTACTATTGGCTCTAGTGGAAAATCAAATAGCACACCAAGAACTACTCCTAATGTCAGAATGCTTGCAAAAAAATTAGGGATAGAACTATCAACCCTAACTGGAACGGGAGATTACGGGATGATAACCCGTAGCGATGTGGAAGCTGCAGCCAAGATCAAAAATAAACTTCCAGATGGCTTTGAACCACTAAAAGGCGTGCGTAGAGCCATGCTAAACAGTATGCAAGAATCTCACAGTGAAGTGGTCGCAGTCTCGATTTTTGATGAAGCAGATATAAGTCAATGGAAAGAAAACACTGATATAACTATTCGATTAATACAAGCTATTGTTGATGGTTGTAAGGTTGAGCCAGCTCTCAACGCCTGGTTTAACAAAGACCACAATGCCCGCAAGTGTTTTGATGAGGTTAATCTAGGATTGGCTATGGATAATGACGAAGGATTGTTTGTCCCAGTTATGCATAATGTTGCCTCAAAAACCTCAGAGCAATTACGTACAACAATTAATGAGTATAAAAAAGAAGTCTTTGAACGTAGCATCTCTGCAGATAAATTAAAGGGAGCAACAATTACTTTATCTAACTTTGGTAAGTTTGCCGGACGTTTTGCAAGTCCAATAATAGTAGTACCAATGGTTGCAATTCTTGCTGTTGGCAGACTATATGAAGGAGCTGTTAGCAGCGATGGCAACGTGCAATCTCACAAAATGCTGCCGCTTTCATTAAGTTTTGACCATCGCGCAGTAACTGGTGGTGAGGCAACTAGGTTTTTGGGAGCTGTAATGAAATCATTACAACAACCATAATATAATGCCACTAGTGATTTAGATAATATTTATCATTGCTCTTGTATAAGTTCAAACCAAGAAATTAAATTTTATCTAGGCATTTTAAAATAAGACTATCCGGTGGATTGCTTTCACATTTACCGGGTAGTCTGGTTTCTCGATAAACCTGGTATATCATATTTAAGTAAAAACCATCTATTTACCCAAAAATAAAGAATGTTGCGTAGCATAAGTTTCTGATAAATATCTAATTTAGAGATTTATCAGAAATATTTTTAACTAAGGCTGCAAGCCTACAACCAGCCAAAGCCACCCTTCTTTCGCTAATCTCTTGTGCTTTAGTTTGATAGTTTGCGTCAAACGACTCTGCATAAGAAAAGTTTCTAGCAATTGTATACGACTCTAGAGCCCACGAATTAGGATTTAGCTGCATGTCTTTCAAATTACAAGGCCATTTTCGTTCAATTTCAGACGCTATATTTTTAACATCTACTGCCCGGTAGCGTTTTCTGCCAATAAACTTCCCAGCCCCACGATCCCAATATGCATGTAGGTTTTTGGCCGTTGGGTTTTTCGTTAAGCGGACTAGATTGCCTCCCCTATCTCCATTTGGATATTGTTTACTTATCCTAGAAACAGCATGCATAGGCTGATGAATATCTCCTACCACATGCCATAATATTCGAGATGAAATCGCTTTATCTAACCGTGAAGAGTTTTTATCAGACAATATTTGGTTTGCTATTAAAATCGCAAACACGGCATTAAAATGATTGGTTTTTGGAAGAGTTGTATTATCCGTACTAAATGGAATGTCAATATAGTGGAGAGTTCGCAATGTTTTATATTTTTCTGAGTACAAATGATCTAACCAAACAGCAGAGTTAATCATACTATATGAGTGCCCGTTAGTATTTAAAGAAGAATTATATTTAGAAGCGATAGCCCTACTTTTACCATCCATATTATCAAATGCAATTTGGGCAATAATCCTATGTCCAAGGGCATTCCAAGCAAAGAGATTGCTAGATATTATTAATAAAAATACAAGTGTTATTTTTTTCAAAACGAAAACTAGCGAGGATAAAAACGCCAATTATATCCCAGAACCATAAAAAAATATAATTTATTTGAATAGATATGATAGTTGCTATGCTACATCTATAGTGTGATAATATAGGTCAATTTATTACCCAATGTATTTATATGTCTAATTTAAGATGTGCCGTGATTGGTGTAGGCTATCTTGGGCGTTTTCATGCTCAAAAATACCAAATGATAAACAATGTTGACTTAATCGGTGTATGTGATGCTTCCCCATCAACATCTGAAAATGTAGCCCAAGAATTGAATGTTCAGGCCTATGATAAATTTCAAGATTTATTTGGTCAAGTTGATGCTGTTAGCATTGCCGCTACAACAAATGAGCATTATGCTATTGCTAGAGAGTGTCTTAAAAGAGGTATTCACACTCTTATCGAAAAACCAATGACCACGACAGTTGAAGAGGCAAATGAGCTAATTGCTATTGCAAAAAACTCTGGTGCTAAACTACAAATTGGCCATTTAGAACGCTTCAATGTAGCTCGTCTAGCTCTAGACCCATACATTAACAAACCATTATTTATCGACTCACAACGACTAGCACCTTTCACTCCTCGAGGAGCGGACGTGAATGTCGTTTTAGATCTTATGATTCATGATATCGATATTATTCAAAATATTGTTAAAAGCCCTGTCATATCAATAGAGGCTCAAGGAACGCCAGTATTATCTTCATCAATAGATATTGCCAATGCTAGAATTACTTTTGAAAATCACTGTGTTGCCAATGTAACTGCCAGCAGAGTAAGCTATACAACAGAGCGTAAAACGCGTATTTTTCAACCCAAGTCATATATTTCTGTTGATTATCATAAAAAACAATTCGCTGTTTTTGAAAAAGGTGATGGTGAAATGTTTCCTGGAATACCAAATGTTTTACAAAAAGAATCAAAATTTGAAAATAGCGATGCTCTACTAGATGAAATAAAGTCATTTATATTAGCGATACAAGAAGACACAACGCCGCTAGTTACTGGAGAAGATGGTTGCGCAGCATTAGCAACTGCGGCTAGAATAACCGCATCGATTGATAAAAATTTGAATGCCAGACATGCAGAAGCCTAAGAAAATTGTAATTATCGCCGGGGAAGAATCTGGCGATATTCACGCCGCTAATTTTGTAGAAGAGCTAAAGAGTAGAAATAAGAACCTTAGCATTAGTGGTATTGGTGGCCAACATATGCAAAAAGCTGGAGTCACTCTAATTAGTGACCTAGCCCGCTATGGTGTGACTGGCATCACCGAAGTAATTCAGCATATTTTTGTTATTCGAAAGGCGTATAAGGCTATTAAAAAACACCTTATTCAAGAAAAACCTGACCTACTAATCCTAGTAGACTACCCTGGGTTCAATCTACGGCTAGCTAAATTTGCCAAACAAACCCTAGGTCTAAAAATAATTTATTATATTAGCCCACAAATTTGGGCTTGGAAGGCAAACCGTATTCATACTATTCAAAAAAACGTAGATAAAATGGCTGTCATTCTACCTTTTGAGAAAAAAATATATAAAAAATCTGGTGTGCCAGTTGAGTTTGTTGGACATCCTCTAGCAAATAAACCAACAATTACAAAAACCGTGGCTGAGATAAAAACAATTCTTGGATTAGCAAAAGACCAGCAAGTATGTGCCATGCTCCCTGGTAGTCGCAAAAATGAAATCCTACGCCTTATGCCTGTCATCCGCGATACGGCAAAGAAGTTACTTCAACAACATCCTAATCTGCATTTTGTAATACCTATCGCACAAACTATAGATAAAAATTTAGTCTCTTCTTATTTGGCAGACTTAAAGAATAACTTTACCATTGTCAGTGAACAAGCTATTGAAGTTTTATATTGCTGCGATGTGGCGGTTGTTAGTTCTGGTACTGCATCATTAGAATGTGCATTGCTAACAAAACCAATGTGTATTATTTACAAATCATCGTGGATTACCTATTTAGCAGCCTCAAAATTAATTTTGGTTAAGTTTTTAGGGCTTTGTAATTTATTGCAAAATAAAATGATAGTACCTGAGCTACTTCAATACGATTGCAACGAGGTCGAACTTGCAAAAACTGTTTCGGGGTTAATATCCAACAAAAACATTAAAAACCGTATGATAAACGAGCTTACTATCATGAAAGAATCTTTATCTTCACAACAAGCAGATATAAGTATAAGTGGTTTAATCGAACAAGAGCTTGCATAACTATGACCCAATGTACTATCCTTACGACACCATGACTATATATATATTAAATGACATATCACATTGATATTCAAAACGCAGCCTTGATGCAAATTCCTGTTGATAACCAAACAATTACTGATTGGGCAAATCTCGCTCTTGCGTCTGAGATTCAAGCTGCTGAACTAACGATTCGTTTTGTTGATATTGAAGAAATAACCTTCTTAAATAATAATTATCGAAAAAAAAATAAACCAACCAATGTCTTAGCTTTTCCGGCAAACCTACCAAATAATATTGAGTTAGAATGTCCACTGCTAGGAGATGTAATAATTTGCCCGGAAATATTACAAAACGAAAGTATTGTCCTTAATAAAACGATAACTTCTCATTATGCACTCCTAGTAATACATGGAACTTTACATCTTTTAGGATATGATCATATTGAGGATGAAGATGCAATAAAAATGCAAGCATTAGAAATTTCTTTACTAGCAAAATTAGGGTTTGAAAATCCCTACTTAGAGGATGAAAATGAAATTTAAAGAAATTAAAAAATTATGGAAAATATGGCTAGCTAAATTCGTTAATTTTGACCCTGAAAATAAAGAGCAACTAATTGATTTATTACGCAAGTCAGAAAAAAATCAAATAATAAATCATGAAATTTTATCGGTTATGGAGGGAGCAATAGCATTTGAAAAGCTCCAAGTTAGAGACATTATGCTCCCTAAAAAGCAAATGACTTGTATTTCAAAAGATTCATTGTTTAACGAAGTAATAACGATCGTAACCCATACTGGACACTCAAGATTTCCTGTAACAGGTGAAAATAAAGATGAAGTAATTGGAATTTTGCACGTCAAGGATTTACTACGTTTTCAACTAAAACAAGAATACAATGAGCTAGATTTATCAGACATTGCGAGGCAAGCTCCAATAGTTCCTGAAAGTAAGCCTCTAGATGCACTTTTAAATGAATTTAAAACCAACCGCAACCATATGGCAATTGTTGTAGATGAATATGGATCGGTATCAGGATTTGTGACCATAGAAGATATTATTGAACAAATCATTGGTGATATTGCTGATGAGTTTGATGTTGACGAAGAAGCCTATATTAAAAGTCATGGGGATAAAAATTATATAATTAAAGCTCACATGCCAATCGAAGATTTTAACGAACAACTACAAACTAATTTTAGTAACGATGTTTATGATACAATCGGGGGGATTATTACGGCAAGCTTCGGATATGTACCCAAAACATCTGAAACTATTTTCATCGATGACTTTGAATTTATAATAATCAATGCCGATGCAAGATCGATTCACTTACTTGAGTGTTTCGATAGGCGACCAAAAACTACAGTTAAATCAGATTAATAAGGTTAATAATGTTAGATATTAAATACATCCTAGAAAATATTGAGCTAGTTCGTGACAACATAAAAAAACGTAATGTATCTGCGAAGCTAGATGAACTTATAGAACTGCACGCAGTTAGAAAGGCAAGTCAATTAGAAATTGAAACTATGCGAGCAAAATCCAATCAAATGGCGAAAGAAATTCCGAAGCTATCTGCCGAAGAAAAACCAGCAATGATTGAAAAAGGTCGAGAAATAAATAAAGAAATTTCCCAGCTAGATGAAAAATTACGAGTTATTAATGAATCATATCAAGAAGCACTACTTACAATTCCTAATAAATTAGCAGAAGATACCCCGCTTGGTATAGATGATACTGAAAATGTTGTTATTAAAAAGCATCTCACGCCTAGAGAGTTTAACTTTACTCCTAAAGATCATGTGGAAATTGGCAAAGACCTAGATCTTATCGACTTTGACAGTGGTGCCAAAGTTGCAGGATCTAAGTTTTATTTCTTGAAAAATGATGCGGTAATGCTTGAGCTTGCTTTAAAGATGTTTGCTATGAAAACAGCAAATGAGCTTGGATATACCAATTTAATTACCCCTGATATAGCAAAAAAATCTGTTCTTACCGGAGCTGGATTTTCTCCTCGAGGTGAAGAATCAAACATCTACAATCTAGAAGACTTAGATTTAAGCCTAATTGCGACCGCAGAAATTCCTGTTGCAGGAATTCATGCCAATGAGATTATTGATGAAAAAGACCTGCCTTTTAAATATGTAGCAGAAAGTCATTGTTTTCGACGTGAGGCCGGATCTGCTGGTCGAGAAAGTAAAGGTTTATATAGAGTTCATCAATTTTCTAAAATTGAGTTGTTTATGATTACTAAGCCGGAAGAAGGTGAAAAATCCCTCGAGGAAATTTTAAATCTTGAAGAAACTATATACCAAAAATTAAAAATTCCATACAGAATCGTTCGTATTTGTGCTGGAGATCTTGGAGCTGCCGCATATAAAAAATATGATGTTGAGGCTCATATGCCTGGCCGTGATTCTGATGAAAAATACGGTGAAATTACTTCTGCATCAAACTGCACGGATTTTCAATCTCGCCGATTAAACATCAGGTATAAAACTGCAGATAAGAAAAAAGTATACCCATACACCTTAAATGGCACGGCTATTGCATTAAGCCGAACTTTAGTCTCGATATTAGAAAACTATCAACAAGAAGACGGCAGCGTAGAAATACCAGAAGTATTACGTTCGTACATGGGTAAAGACTATATAAAGTAAAAGTATAGAAGTTGTGACAATTGATATCCCCCTCTCCTACGTGGCCAGGCTTTGTTCAGGACACGTAGGAGGGATTTCAAATTAACTTAACTTGCCCTACTACAACGCCTAACCATCCAATATCCTAAAGAGAAGACTAATATCGCACTTAATAACACACCATAACTATTCTCCCAACTAACTGAGAATAATCGCCAAGCATCCGGGCTATGTAGCATTGAAAATGGAATAGCCAATAAAACATCTACCAAAGCAGATCCTGCAACCAAACCACAAGCTACTCGCATACCAATTTGACTACGCCGGCCAATTTCTTCATTAGACAGTTGATCTCTAGTAAATCTTTTATTTACTAAAAAGGCTATGATTCCACCTAAAAATAGCGGTATAGATGAAGTAATTGGCAAATACATGCCGATTGCGACGCCCAAAATATATAAACGAAAAAATCTCTGCAGATTAAAGGCTCGATTGCATATGATTAGTAACAAAATAATACCCGCCCCAACAAACATCATCACCCAAGGCAAGTTATTTTGAAACACAGCACTTGTAATTGCCGCTAATAGAGCAGCTGTAGGTGCTGGGAGAGATTGACTGATATCCATCCCCTCATGCGGCATGATGCCTGCTATTCCATAGACATCAAATAACATTTGCATCACAGGTGGAATAACAATGGCTGAAACCACAACTCCTAAGAGCAACATAAGCTGTTGCTTCCAGGGTGTTGCCCCAAGAATCTGGCCTACTTTCAAATCTTGAGTATTGTCATTCGCAATCGCGGCAACTCCTGTAACAATAGATGCAATAACAATTACTATCGCCTCAGCTGCACCTATTTGCTCAGATGTAAAAGGTAATGGTAAAACTGATGTCATAAGACAAATCAATAACCATGCAGCAAAAAGAATTCCAGCTATAACAACTGAGCTCCCAGGACTTGCAGTCACCCCTACCATACCAGAAAAATAGGCTGTCATTACTGAGAATAAAAAACCAATAATTAACACGTAAAACACAGCACCTACTACGATTATACTTCTATAGTCGCCACCAAGACCAACTTGATCAACAGGAAGTATATAGTTAAAAAACATATATAAAACCCCGGCCATTATTAACACTCCAGCAATGATAAATTTCAAAGGAATATCATAGTCAATTCGAGAAATTTTAATCTTAAGCTTTTTATTACTAGCCAAAGTATTAAATGATGCCTTCATACTAGAACGTAATGGTTTTAAAAGAAGAGCAAAAGTCCATATGCCCGCAAAGAGCATTGAGCCGATTCCCATATAACGCAGTTGACTATTCCACAATAGTGGGCCGGCATCAGCCACAGGGCTGCTCATCAAAAAATGCGGGAAAAATTGACTTACAACTGGCAAAGTAATAAGCCAAGATATAAAGGCACCAAGAAAAATACTGCAAGCCATATCAAAACCAACTAAATAACCGGCACCAAGCATAGTTGCTGAAAATCCGGCACCGACACAAAATATAGAGCGTTTGATAGTAAACCAATAATTCCAGCTGCTCGCTAAAAACTTAAATCCAACTTGAAGCAACTCTAAAATACCACCGATCAAACTACCAAGCACAATATCTGAAAGACCAATTTTTTCTGAGGATGATTTAAGAACCTCAGCAATGGCCCGCCCTTCTGGAAATCTAAGAGATTCATCATGAACTAAAATTTTACGTAATGGAATTGAAAATAAAACTCCAAGAACACCACCACAACCAGCTATTAAAAAATTAGTTAAGTAGTCAAAATGATGCCAATATTCAATTATTATCAAGGCAGGGATAGTATAAACTATCCCTCCCGCAACAGCTTCTCCGGCCGAGGCCGCTGTCTGAACAGCATTGTTTTCAAGGATGGTAGCCCCTTTAAAAAAACGTAAAATACCCATGGAAATAATTGCTGCTGGAATAGATGCTGACGTTAAAATACCTAGTTTCAAAGCAAGATAAGCATTAGCTGCCGCTAGAATTACTGTTAAAAAAATTGCCAATATAATGCAACGAAATGTTAATTCGGCAACATTAGAGTTACTCGCAATAAATGGTGACTGTCTAGTCATATAAATTTCCTTGCATCTAATCTATATCGGGGACTATGTGCGGAGAGTTGAGCCATTTGGAATGATGACTTTTATCATAAATATCCCACTCTTGTGAAATATAGGTTTCTCTATCTATATCAAGTAAAAGCCAAGTTAAAAAAGATGCTACAACCTCAGGTTTAAGTAGTTTTTTCTCTTTTTGCAAACGCAAAAAATAATCTCTTTTTTCCGCTTCCATAAAATTCGACTCACGAATTTCACGTTGCATATCTGTATCAATAATACCAGGCATGACACTTGCCATCGCCACTGAATTATCCTCAATTTGCCAACATTTGGTTAGCATAGAAAGCCCTGCTTTTGAGACACAATATGCAGACCAACCAACTACTGGAAAATAAGCAACAGCTGAACCAATGTTGAGTATTCTCCCATTCTGTAATTTATCTTTTAGCCCCTGGCTTAAAAATAATGGTGCGTCTAGATTAGTAGCCATACAAGAGCGCCAGTTTTCCTCACTAATATTAACAATAGGTTCTATAGGACGAATAACTCCGGCGCAATTAATCAACCCATTTATTTTGTTCCTGTCAGTCATAAGAGAAATTATCTTAGAACGATCTTTTGACTTAGTAATATCAGCACAATAAAAATGAATTCGCTCAGAAATATTTGCGACATCCATCAGCCTCTCTTTATGCCTACCAACAATTAGGACATCTTGCCCTCTATTTGCCAAGGAAGATGCCAAGCATCTACCCAACCCACTACCACCACCTGTCAAAATGTACATAATCAATCAATAATCGCGTATTATTTTACGAATAATAACAGACATGCTAATCTTATGTTAACTAATTTACATATAATAAGGATATTATCTGATGAAAATAAAACTACTGACTCTCGCAGTCTTAATGGCTATGGGGACAAATAGTATGGCGACAGATACTACAACCTCAACAACAATAGCCGTACCTGACTCAGCTAATGTCACAGTATCTCCTGACACAACTACAACACCAAGTGCAACTACAACACCAAGCACAACCACAACACCAAGTGCAACCACAACACCAAGCGCAACCACAACACCAAGCGCAACCACAACACCAAGTGCAACCACAACACCAAGTGCAACCACAACACCAAGTGCAACCACAACACCAAGTGCAACCACAACACCAAGTACAACCACAACACCAAGTACAACCACAGTTACTGCTACACCAGACACAACAGCACCAACTGGGACAACAACTATTGCACCAATTCAAGATTCATCTACACCAGCAAGTAGTTCGGATGACACATTACAACAAGCCCCAGCGGATGATACTAAAGTTGCTAATACTCCTGTAACTATTGATTGTAATCTAATAATAGAGGCTAATAAATCTGTGGATAATGAAACAGTTATTACCTGGGGACAAAAAGCCGCCATTCAAACTTTTGATTTTAATAGTGAAAATATTGATTCTAAATTACAAGAGCTAAAAAACTGCTTTACCGATCAAGGATGGGAAGGCTACAACAGCGCTCTGACTAAGTCAGGTAATGTTACAGCAATAAAGAATCAGAAACTAACAGTCAGCAGCCAAGTAGATGGTGCATCTGAAGTAACAGATATTAGTGAAAATAAATGGCAAATGAAAATCCCTCTGCAAGTGGTCTACCAAAACAACAAAGAAAAGTTAACTCAATTACTATATATAGATTTATTAATATCCAGAAAAGTATCTGGGGCCTTGGGTATTGTGCAAATCATTGCCGCTCCACGTGATTCAAAACAAGCAAATGAGTCTTAAACTTTATTAAATTCTGGCCCAAAATACTAGGGTCTGTTGACAATTGGTATTGCGAGATAAAATTCCAGATAAAGTAGTGCAAATTGTAACTTGAGCGAGGCGAATAGCCAGCTCTATTTAACGAGCTTAAGCTATAATTTGCGCACTTTAGCTTGGATTTTAGCCGTGATAACAATTGTCAACAGACCCTATATAACATTGGGCCAGATAAAATACAGATATTAGTTATTTAATGATCCCATAATCTCTGGCTTATTTAACCAATCCCCATCTCCATCTTCTTTGTCATATGATAAGACCATTACTTTAGTACCAATTCCAATGAACTCTTCATTTAACCACTTAGCCGCGCTAGGGAAAACACGAATACAACCATGGCTAGAATTATGAGTTGGTACCTTATATGCCCCGTGAATAGTAAAACCTCGATAAAAATACATGCAATATGGCATTTTAGCTCCGCCTTTAGTACTCACGGGATACTCACCAGACAAACAGTTAGCTCCGCGCTTGCTATATATCTTAAAACTTCCAGTGACTGTTCGACATTGCTTATCAAGATCGTCCGGACAGTTATCTGCACCACCTGATGCACTACCTGTCAACACTCTTTTACCATTTATATCATATGCTGCAAAAGCAAAAGCTGTTGGATCAAAAACAAATAATTTTTGCTTTTGAGGGCCAATTTGTTTTGGAAAATGCATTCGTCCCCGAAAATCCAATAGATGATGAATTGTATGATGAACCTTACCACTATCATCAGTAATATAAGTTGACGGATCATTTTGAATACATCCAGAACAACCTATAATGCACAAAATAGCAATAAATAAAAACTTATACATAATAGTTTCTAACCTTTAATAGAACATCTTTAAGGAGCATTATTAATTATGATGTAAAACCATCTTCACAGTTATAAATTAACTACAAAGACAGTTAATAATCACACATGTAACTTGCGATATTTAATCCGTGAAGGATTATTAGCCTTATCACCTAGGCGACGCTTTCTGTCTTCTTCGTAATCAGTATAATTGCCCTCAATAAAAGCAACCTCTGAATCTCCTTCAAAAGCCATAAGATGCGTGCAGACTCTATCTAGAAACCAGCGATCATGAGATATTACTACCGCTGATCCTGGGAAGTTTAATATTGCGTCTTCCAAGGCTCTCAATGTCTCAACATCTAAATCATTACTCGGCTCATCCAGTAATAACACGTTACCACCACGCTTAAGTAACTTTGCCAAGTGAACTCGATTCCTTTCCCCACCTGACAACTGTGACATTTTTTTCTGTTGATCTGGTCCTTTAAAATTAAATCTTCCTACATATGCTCGAGATGGCATTTGAAATGAACCAACTTGAATAATATCATGATTTTCAGATATTTCTTCCCAAACTGTTTTATTATCATCAAGATGATCACGAAGCTGATCAACATATGCTAAGTTAACTGTCTCACCTATACGAATTTCACCTTGATCCGGAGTTTCGTTTTGCATTAACATTTTCAAAAATGTTGATTTTCCAGCCCCATTAGGACCAATGATACCAAGCACGCCACCTTTTGGAAGACTAAAGTTCAAGTTATCAAATAAAAGTCTATCGCCAAATGATTTAGATAATTTGCTACCCTCTAAAACCAAATCTCCAAGACGCTCACCTGGAGGTATATAAAGCTCATTTGTTTCATTGCGCTTTTGAAAATCTTTCGAGTTCATTTCTTCAAATCTAGCGAGACGTGCTTTATTTTTAGCATGACGTCCTTTAGGTGAAGTTCTAACCCATTCAAGCTCGGTTTTTATTGCGCGTTGATGTGATGCCTCTTGTCTTTTTTCACGTTCAAGACGCTCAGTTTTTTGTTCAAGCCAAGCTGTGTAATTGCCTTTGTATGGTATACCCTCACCTCTATCTAACTCCAAAATCCACTCAGCTGCATTATCAAGGAAATATCTATCATGGGTAATTGCGACAACTGTACCAGCAAATTCCTCTAAGTATTGTTCAAGCCAGGCAACACTTTCCGCGTCTAAATGGTTTGTTGGCTCATCAAGAAGTAACATATCTGGGTTAGATAACAAAAGACGACAAAGTGCCACGCGTCTTTTTTCACCACCTGATAGCACTCCAATTTTTGCATCCCATTCTGGAAGACGTAATGCATCAGCGGCAACATCTAGGCTACGATCTAGATCCCAGCCACCACCAGTTTCAATATCGTGTTGTAATTCACCTTGTTCAGCCAAAAGAGTAGTCATTTCATCATCACTCATTGGCTCTGCGAACTTCATGCTAATCTCATCAAACTTCTTCAGCTTTTGCTTCATATCAGCAACCGCTTCTTCAACAATTTCACGTACTGTTTTTTCTGAATCAAGCTGAGGCTCTTGAGGCAAATAACCTATTTTTGTATTTGGTAGAGCTCTTGCTTCACCATCAAACTGTTTATCTTCTCCTGCCATAATTCGCAAAAGTGTTGATTTACCAGAACCATTTAGTCCTAATACGCCAATTTTTGCCCCAGGAAAAAAGCTAAGTGAAATATCTTTTAGGATAACTCGCTGATTATCTACAATTTTACTCACATTATTCATGGTAAAAATATACTGTGCCATATCAACTCCAATTTTTAGTTGTGAGAATAATAACAAATTATCTTATAGAATTCATGATTTCTTGCTAAAATATCAACAAGTCTTTAATCTATGTATCCTAGAGATAAAACTTCTAAGTAGGTTATAGATGCTTTTATGTTAAAATGTGAGTTTGTCTAGGCTGCCACATACTAAATAATACTACATAACATTAGGTTTTTCATGAACACAACAATTACAAGCAACAACATGATAAAGCAACAATTACGAACTGGAAATGTCCTTGATGAGTCAATTCTAGAACTCTTTGAAAGTATACCAAGAGATGAGTTTGTCCCATCAGCATACAAAGAGTTTGCATATTCTGACATGCAAATTCCACTGCCAAATCAACAAAAAATGATGACCCCACTTGAAGAGGCACTTATACTACAATCATTAGAATTATCAGGTGATGAATCAATTCTTGAAATAGGTACTGGATCTGGATTTTTAACTTGTCTGTTAAGCAAACTAAGTAAAAATGTATTAAGCATTGATTACTTTGATGATTTTTTAAAGCCAGCCCAAGATCTTTTAACAAAATATCAGTCTGATAATGTCCAACTAATATCTGATGATGCTTATCAAGGATACGCGGATAAAGCCCCATACGACGTTATTATTTTCAGTGGCGCAGTTCAAAAAATTAGTGAAATCCAAAGATTACAAGTCTTACCTGGCGGTAAATTAATTGCTATAATCGGCGAAAGTCCAATTATGCAAGCAAAATTATTTAAGCTTGACCATAAAGACAACTGGACCGAAAAATTAATTTTTGAAACCAACATACCACCGTTGATTGATAAGCTTAATAAAAAAACGTTCGTGTTTTAGGAATCATTAATGGCTGAGAAAAAGTCTTATCAATTATCATTGATAAATTTTCTAGTAAGTTTATTTGTACTGATATTGTTTACAACTACAAGTCACGCAACAGACTTACTAGATGTTTATTTTCAATCTGTAGATAATGATCCTAAATTTAAAGAAGCATATGCTAAATTTAAACAAGAATCAGAAAAGCTTCCAATAGCCTGGTCTCGTTTGCTTCCCCAATTAACATTGGATGCGTTAATTAATAGAAACTCACAATTTGTTGACACGGGTAGAGTACAAGTTAATCAAAGATACAATGGTAACGAATGGCGAGTATCAGCTTCTCAAACGATTTTTAACTATAGAGCTTGGCAAGAAGTTCAAAAAGCAAACTCATATGTAAAAATGGAACTAGCCAAATTTAACAATGAAGCCCAAAGTCTAATTTTGAGAACATCAAATGCATATTTTAAAATTCTACTAGCTAGAGATACCTTGGCGTTTGCTGAGTCAAAAAAACACGCTAATCACCGTCAACTAGAACAAGCTCAACAACGTTTTAACGTTGGTGTTGATGCAATAACTTCTGTATATGAGGCTCAAGCTGCATATGATCAATCTATATCTGAGGTAATTGCTGCAAAAAATAGATTAATCAACCAGAATCATGAATTAAGCAGAATTACAAACCATATATACGAATATCTTTCACCTATCCGTAACAGTAGAATGCCTCTCGTTAAACCAGAGCCAAATAATGTTGATGATTGGGTTGATACTGGGTTAAAACAAAACTACAAACTACATTCCGCAAAATATGCCCTTCAAGCAGCTAGAGACAATATAAAAGCCCAATCTGCAGGTAATTGGCCTGTGTTTTCTATTCAAGGTTCAGTAACCGATACCCATCTTGACGCAGGAGCGGATAGAGGACTAAGTCCTAGAGCTCTTCTTGCTGATGTATTCATACCAAATGAAAGAAAACTAACCGCTGTATCCATAAACATGAATTTACCTATATTTCAAGGTGGATTAGTAGCCTCAAGAACAAGAGAAGCGAAGTTCCATTTTCAAGCTATAGGACAACAACTTGAAAGCACGTATAGAGAAGTAATTGTCACAAGTAATGTTGCTTTTAATACAATTATCGACGGAATTAGCAAAGTTAAAGCTGACCGAAAAACTATTGAATCTCAAAAGAATTCTCTTAAAAGCGTATCGGCTCAATATGATGTTGGAATGCGAACGATGACAGATGTGGTGCTTGCACAAAGGAACTTATTCGAGGCACAAAAACAACTTGCATCAGATCAATATGGTCTTATAGAAGCAATTCTTACATTAAAATATCGAGCGGGAAGTTTATGCCTAAATGACTTAGAAGAAATTAACTCCTGGTTAGACACAACTCGCCTAGATGAACATGCACCTGGAAAACAGAAAAATATCTGTTCTCTAAAAAGCCAGCAGCTCTTAAATAATCTTCCTGGTATTGCTAGATAATGATTATGGAGAATATTAAATTAAAATAGTGTATAATTCCCCAATAGTTGTGCTGGCGCACCAACCACAAAGAGACAATTGGCCTCATGTCGATTGATTTATGCGCACCAGAATACCCTTTAATTTTTTGATGAATACTAAAATGCTACCTTCAAATATAGAGAAAAAGTTATTACATTACACTGGCAAGGCGATTGCTGACTATAACATGATCCAAAAAGGTGACAGAGTTATGGTTTGTTTATCTGGAGGAAAAGACTCCTTTACCCTGTTAACAATTCTAGATTTACTTCGTAGAAGGTCAAATAATAAGTTTAGTATTTTTTCTTTTACTCTAGATCAATCTCAACCAGGATGGGACGATAGTAAGCTTCGTAATTGGCTTAGTGAAAGAAACATACAACATGAAATCTTAACCAAAGATACCTACAGTATTGTCAAAGAAAAAATTCCTGAAGGTAATACCTATTGCTCATTATGCTCAAGATTAAGAAGAGGAATAATCTATAGATATGCAGAGGAAAATGGTTTTAATAAAATAGCTCTTGGCCACCATCGAGATGACTTAATTCAAACATTAATAATGTCTATCTTATATAACGGCAATGTAAGATCTATGCCGCCAAAGCTTCTAAGCGATAATAAGAAAAACATCCTAATTAGACCTTTATGCTACGTTCAAGAAAATGATATTATTAGTTATGCAAAAGAACAAGAATACCCAATCATTCCTTGCACATTATGTGGCTCTCAAGATAACCTTATTAGAAAGAAAACTGCAGCATTGATAAAGACATTGTCAGATGAGAACCCAAAAATACCAAGCAACATACTTCACGCATTACAAAGCGTAAAGCCAAGCCAGTTAATGGACCAACAATTATGGGACTTTAAAAACTTAGAAGATAATTTAACCCCGGAAACTATAGAGGATTAATATTACTATGCATAACGCAACTGTTGAATTTTTTCGTAAATTACATATTTATCAAAAACGTAGTTTTAGATTCGATTTCCTCGCGGCAATAGTCGTCTTCTTAGTTGCTATACCATTATGCCTAGGAATCGCATTAGCATCTGGAGCTCCACTATTCTCTGGTATTTTAAGTGGTATTATCGGTGGAGTTATTGTTGGTAGTTTAAGTGGATCAAACGTCAGTATTAGTGGTCCTGCAACTGGAATGGCGGTGATTGTCTTTGGAGCCATAATGCAGTTAAATGGCTTTAATAACTTTCTATTAGCTCTTTTGCTCGCAGGTATTTTACAAATACTTGCCGGGTACTTTCGCGCAGGATTTATTGCCGACTATATTCCCTCTAATGTTATTCAAGGATTTCTCTCGGCGGTGGGAATTCTCTTAATAATCAAGCAGCTACCATTTGCACTTACTCTGTCCCATTCATTAAGTGGTTTAAAAACCGAACTAATTGAACTTTCAACAAGTTTTGAGTTGCAGCCACTGCATGACTTAACCATGCATATAAATAGTGGGGCTGTAATTTTATCTCTGAGCTCTCTTTTTGTTTTAATCTATATTGATGCCTCTAAAAAAAGCTTGGTTAAAATATTGCCTGGTCCATTTGTAGTAGTTCTAATGGGAATAATTTTCAATGAAATATTCATCCTTTTTGATTCAGGTCTAGCCCAATTAGGACCTCACCTTGCAAACATACCTAAGCATGATGGGTTTTATGATTTTTTCTCTCAAATGCAGACACCTTCATTTTCTAGACTTACCGACGTCAATATTTATATTGCCGCATTAATTATTGCAACAATTTCTTCAATGGAGAATCTTGTTAATATAAAAGCTGGTGAGACTTTAGATAAAAAACATCTTAACTGCTCAAAAGATCGAGAGTTAATGGCACAAGGAGTGGGTAACATCTGCGCAGGACTAGTCGGTGGAATACCTGTTACATCTGTAATTGTTAGAACATCAGTAAATATTAGATCTGGCTCCAAAACTAAAGTTGCTTCAATTTTACAAGGTATATTTCTGTTAACAACAGTGCTACTAATTCCAGATGCGATAAATAAAATACCACTTTCCTCACTTGCTGCAGTATTAATTTATGTGGGTTATAAACTCACCTCTCCTAATATTTACCTAAAAATATATAAGCAAGGTATGGATAGATTTATCCCTTTTCTAACAACTGTCATTGCCATAATTATTTTTAATTTATTAGTTGGAATAATTATCGGAGTTCTAGTTAGTCTGTTTTTTATTCTTAAATCTAGCAGTCAAGCTAGACTGGACATAATTAAAGAAATATATCCAAAAGGTGAAACCAATCGTCTAGTACTCCCACAACAAACTACATTTTTAAATAAAGCAACTTTGGTAGCGGAGCTTGACTCTATCCCACCAAGGTCGCAACTAATTATTGATGCCAGTTATTCAGAATATATAGATAAAGAAATAATTGAATTTATCCAAGAGTTTAAAGATGAACACGCCCCGCATAAAAATATATCCTTAAACTTAATAGGTTTTAAAGATAACTATCAGATACATAATTATGTCGACTTTATTAACGTCACAACATATAACGTGCAATCGAACTTATCAGCATCCAAGGTTCTTAATATTTTAAAAGAAGGAAATGAGCGTTTTCAAAATGGCACACGCATTCATAGATGCTTTAAAGCTGACGTTAAAAACACAGCCAAAACTCAACATCCAATCGCAGTGGTCCTTGGCTGTATTGACTCTAGAGTTCCTGTAGAAACTATTTTTGACATGAGTTTCGGAGACTTGTTTTGCGTTCGTATCGCAGGAAATGTAGTGAATGACGATATCCTTGCAAGCATTGAATATGCATGTCACGTTATTGGCGCCAAGTTAATCGTAGTTTTAGGACACACCAGTTGTGGCGCGATTAAAGCAGCATGTGATGAAGTAGAGCACGGTCACATTACCCAGCTCCTATCGAAAATAAAACCCGCAATTGCTGCAGAAACATACACAACGACTGACCGCACCGGCAAAAACCATCATTTTGTTCATAAAGTAACTCAGTTGAATATTGCAAACACCATGGCAAATATTCATCAAAAAAGCGATATATTAAAGAACCTTATCAATGACGAACAAATAGGAATGGTTGGAGCCCTTTATGATGTAAATAGTGGTGAGGCGCAGTTTAATGATTTCTCGCCATTTTTAAAACAACTACAAGATCCAAATACAAACAAACTTGCAGATAAGTTGAAAAAGGTATTAACTGCTGCTAATCGAGATTTCAAATAGCATTGTAGGATTTTTAACAATTGGTTGTAAACTTGAAAATATAGAGTTTATCTTTATTTACAATTGTAAACATACCCTATATTAAGATAAAATAAATTATTATATAAATTGCAGACAAGCCATATAAAAAGCAGGTCTGCATAAAATCAACCTAGCCTGGAACAGTTATGAGAGCATCTAAATGGTTTGTATCCACCCTTAAAGAAACACCAAATGATGCGGAAATTAGTTCACATCAACTAATGCTCCGCGCTGGCATGATTCGCAAAATTGGCTCTGGGTTATATACTTGGCTACCTGTTGGCTTAAAAGTACTAAAAAAAATTGAAAATATAGTCAGAGAGGAAATGGATAAATCTGGCGCTCTTGAAGTATTAATGCCTTCAATTCAACCAGCTGAATTATGGCAAGAAAGTGGCAGATGGGAGACCTTTGGTGATCTTTTGTTAACAATGCAAGATAGTAACCAACGCGACTATTGCTTTGGACCTACCCATGAAGAAGTTATAACTGATCTAGTTCGCCAAGAACTGCAATCATACAAGCAACTACCAATTACCTTCTACCAAATTCAAACAAAATTTCGTGATGAAATACGGCCTAGATTCGGAGTAATGCGCGCACGCGAGTTTTTAATGAAAGATGCGTACTCCTTTCACTTATCCAAAGAATCACTGCAAGAAACTTACGATATAATGTACGCTACATATTGTCGTATATTCAACAGGTTAGGTGTTGAATATCGAGCTGTTGAGGCTGATACAGGCGCTATTGGCGGGTCCGTATCTCATGAATTCCAATTACTTGCAGATTCAGGTGAAGACTTAATATTCTATAGTGATACCACGTCTTATGCTGCCAATGCAGAACAAGCAACAAGCCTTCTTCCAAGAATAGAAGAGTACGCTAGTCTTGATGAACTGCAATTAGTTGAAACACCAGGAATGAAAACTATAGCTTCGGTCTCTAAATTTCTAAACAAGCCTGAGAAAAACTCAGTTAAAACCCTAATTGTAAAAGGAGCAAACGATCCTTTAATTGCCCTTATTTTACGTGGAGATGATGAGTTAAATACCATTAAAGCTGAAAAGCATCCGCTTGTTCACACTCCTTTTACTTTCGCCGATGAAAAAGATGTAACAGAACAGTTAGGAGTATCTTTCGGATCTATTGGCCCAGTAAAACTAGACATACCAATTATTGCTGATTATAACGCTCGCGCAATTAAATCTTTTGTGTGTGGTGCTAATAAAGATGACTGGCACTATGTTGATGCCGCGTGGGAAAGAGATGCCAAATGTAGTGACATCTTTGACCTAAGAATGGTAAAAGATGGTGATACAACAGCAGATGGGAAAGGAACACTTAAGTCCTGCCGTGGTATAGAAGCTGGGCATATCTTCCAACTTGGAGATAAATATACAAAAGCAATGAATGCCGAAGTAATCAATGAAGACGGCAAATTACAACCAATGACCATGGGTTGCTATGGAATTGGCATTTCCAGAATTGTTGCCGCTGCAATCGAGCAATTTCACGATGATAGAGGCATTAAATGGCCAACATCTATAGCACCATTCCAACTTTCAATAATTCCAATTAACTACTCCAGATCAGAAATCGTTAAACAATCCGCTGAAGAATTATATAAACAATGCCAAGAGCAAAACATCGAAGTGTTTTTAGATGATAGAAAAGAAAGGCCTGGCGTTCTATTTGCAGACAGCGACTTACTTGGTATTCCACATCGTTTTGTTATCAGCGAACGTCTTTTAGAAAACCAAGAAATTGAGTATAAAAGCCGCTCGGAGGATAGCCCCAAAATAATCAAACTTACCGACCTTTCATTTTTCATAGAAGATAGTATTCTTAATACACGAATGTCCAAGTAATCTCTCAACGATAAGTGAGATAGCATGTTTTTACAAAACACATTGTATTCTGTTACGTCTTTAAATTATAGAATTTGGCTCGTGTGTACGTCATTCATACTATTACAATTCTTCTTGCAACTTTCATCAGGTGTTGTGATCGGATCAATAATGTATGAAATGAAATTAACAGCTTTAACCGCAGGCCTACTTAGTAGCTCATTTTATATTATTTATACATTCCTACAAATACCTGTTGGAATTTTGTGCGATCGAAAAAATCCCAAAGTAATTTTAACCTGTAGCGCACTCATATGTTCTTTTGGGTGCTTAATATTTGCATCTAGCTATACCATACTAAGCTTATTTATAGGTAGGTTTTTAATTGGGGTTGGATCATCATTCGCTTTTGTTGTTATGATTCATTTAGTTAGAAGGCATTACCCTATAAAGAACTTCTCCCTATTAATTGGTGCATCAGAAACACTTAGTTTTGTTGTTACTGTAATAGGCATAATCGGTATGGGAAGATTCATCCTACATTGGGGATGGAGGGGATTTATAAACTCAGCATCTATAATTGCTATTACCATCTCCTTTTTATGTTGGATATATATTCCAAATGAAAAGAAGTCACCTCCAAAACTTAGTACTTATGCTAAAGCTTTAAAGCAAATAGTATCGAGTAAGCTACTATGGATTAATGGATTATTTTTGGGATTAAGCTTTGCAACAATCACAGTATTTGGGGCATTATGGGCCGCACCATTTTTACAGATAAAGCTTGAAAGCAGTATGCGTGACTCAAGCCTAATAAATTCACTACTATTTTTAGGTGCTGGTATCGGATGCCCGCTATTCGGAGCTATGTCTAGTATTTTCGTTAAAAGAAAACCATTAATAATATCTTCCTGTATTTTATCAGCATTAATTTTAACACTTATAATATATCTGCCAACTACCAGTTTATTTTTGATGGGCTTTATGATGTTTATGCTTGGTTTATGTTGTTGTTCATATATTCTAGCATTCTCAATTAGCAACGAATTATCACCACCCAAACTCAACTCAACATGCACAGGATTTACAAACAGCTTAGGATTAGTAACCGCGCCCTTATTACAACCACTTGTTGGGTTTATGCTTGAACATCTAAGTTACGATAAAATATATACTTTATCTGAATACCAAACAGCCCTATTAATCCTACCTTTAGGGCTGGTAATATCCGGAATACTAGCATGCTTCTTACCAGAAAAAAGGTAAATTCATCAGGTTTTGAACAGCAGGATTATTGATGTTGTCTACTTCAGACCAGTGTATAAAAGTGCTGGTGCGAAGCGCTCATCCCAAACCTCTCTTTTAATACAATCGTGTCTCTCTCTACCCTCTTTGCTACCTTCAATATCACCAATAACCTTTCTAATATCCTTGGCTAAATAATCGTTAGCTGTACGCCCATATTTATCTGTCTTAGTTTCATCTGGACCAAACATCTTCAATGCATAGAAAGCATGCCACCGTCCTCTTCTAGCAAAAACAAGCAATAGTGGTCTTTCTTTATCTAGGTCATAGTCAGCATTAAATGGTATTCTCATTTCATCTTTAAACTTAAGTAAATGCATAATTAATTTAGCACCTTCAAACTGATCTGACATCTCACCTGCTAAATACATAGCATGTAGAGGATCTTCTTTACCCACAAAATAGTGAAATTGAGCAAAATCATCATTATCTAAAGACCACTTTTTCTCAAAGCTTTTCGTATATAATTTAAATATATCCGGGAGATGCTCTGTACCGGCTATTCTGATAGGGATTGATCTAGTTGGACTTGATCTAGTTGGGCTTGAAATAGGACTATCAGAATTAGAAATCAGACCTTCATATAATTCATTCATAAAATAATTATGCCATATAAAAAAAGAAAAAGATTATACGTTTTAAAGACTATAATATCAACACAAAGTTATTGTTTGAAACATATAATTCCACCCTTATACCATGTGAAATTCCTTCACTTGTTGCTCAAAAATATCTCGACAATCACCAACAACTTGATTTTTAGAATCCACATAAATATGCCTAGGTTTAAATTTTTGCAACTCAACTTCAGAGTATCCAGCAAAACTAACGATAATAACTAAATCATCATTTTCGGCTAGGCGAGCAGCAGCACCATTAATGCAAATAACTCCTGATCCTCTGGGTCCTTTTAAAGCATAAGTTACAAATCTACTACCATTGTTAATATTTAATACATGCACTTCTTCATACTCAATTATATGGCTTGCATCCATTAAATCTTCATCAATAGTAATCGAACCAATATAGCTTAAATTTGAATCTGTCACTTTTGCACGGTGAATTTTACTTTTGCACATGCTACGAATCATTTTATCTCTCACTAAATAAAAAACCCTATTATCAATATAAGTCCATGCAAAGTAAACAACTTTTAGGCACCTATATTTTTGATAACAGCTGTTCTTTACTAAAATCAAATAAAGATTGCCCAAGAGCAACCCTTGTTGCTGCCAAAGCAACTCCAGGGCCAATCTTACAATGTCTCGAAAAAAAAGACGCTCTACTATAAAGTCCTACTGATTTGATCTTCGAGTCTGTAATAATCTCTGCCAAACTATCCACTACTCCTTTGGTTCGTTCATCTGGATGAGTTGCAAACTGTTGCGATCGTACATAATTTAATGGTGCACTGGCAATTGATCCGACAGCAGCTGCAAGAATATTGCTTAGAAAGTAACTATATTTATCCTGTATTTGTAGCTCTCGAATAATAAAGCAATTATATAACCAAAAACGCACTACTTCGTATGTACACGCTTGAACACCATCGCGCATAATTGAAGGTCCAAGGCCACGAACAAAAGGCTTAAAACCACCATTAAGCCACATGATACTTGCAGTTTTTAGGTAGGACATCTTCCCATCCCCCCAGGCGTAATATTTTATTGCGCTCAATGGATTATTTATTACAGAGCTAATTCCTCCAGCTACTAATCCAGTTCCACATTGCTTAACAACTCCCCCATTAGAAAGATTTTCTGGAATAATATATTCAAACTGATTTTTAATTTCCGCCTGAAGAAAAAAGTAAACCCCACCCAATACCGTCTTTTGAAAGACAGATTGCGTTATACACTGAAATGGAGAGTCAAAGTTAATCATTCTAAGTATAGGCCTATGATTAATTATTGAACGATGAAGTGCCCTATCCAAAGGATGAAAGGCTGTAGATATACAAAATCCTGTAAATAAACCGCTAACACAATTTACTTTTATATTTTTCGAGACATCATTCGATCTTGAACAACTGCTTGTGATTTTTGTCATTGAGGTACCGGGGGAAATAAATACTAAAAGACTATGTGGAATACTGCATCCAGGTTGGTATAATTCTGTCTAGGTATTTCATGAATTTTCCTAAACCTACTTGTAATTCACAATTTCCAAATGGATCGGATTTTTTTTCTGGATAAGCTATTCCTAAACCAAAAAGTCCTGGTCCAATAATACCTAAGTAAGGGTTATAATTTAAAGACTCTAAATTATCAACATTAATTTCTTTTCTGGGAGAAAAACCTACGGCATAAACAGCAAAATCACAATCTTGCAAATAAGTGTCAATGTTTTTCTGGTTAGAAATATAGCGCTCAAGATTATCTGGTAATTTACCATCGATATATTCCCGAGACCAGTTAGCTGTTTGTCCTTTTAAACCGGTATTATCAAATAAAATCCAGTCACCCATATCAAGGGCATATCGCGAAGGTGATCGATAAAAATTAATAACCCTTTTAGCGCCGTTCTCAACTAAGTTTCGAATAATAATTATAGCCGAATGTGAGGAACCGAAAACTGCATATGTAGCATTTCTATCGATTTTATTTACGATAACCTCTGGGTTTATTGCATCTGCAAAAGATAAAGTTTTAATTTTCGGATAGTCCAAATATACTGGTTCAGAGCCTGTTGCCAGAACAACATTTTTAGAAAGGTAAGTTTTCTTGCTATCTTTGATAGACCAAGTTCTATTAGCTAAAGACACATCCTTAATCATTGTTTTTTGCACTTGAACTTTCGATGTTAACTGTTCTGTTACCCACAACAAAGGTTTGACGATATGCTTGAGAGTACAGGTATCATTAATGTTAAAATGATCTATTTCAAAATCAACAGATTTTGTTTGATAGGAAAATGATTTGCATGAATTTAAAAAATCCAAAAATAGTTGCACTTTTGTATTACTAGAAACATTACCCCAAAAGCGTCCAAGATCGCCAACAGCGAAGGATGGATCAAACCAAATTATTTTGCTTGGCAAAACACCTTTATCGAGTAACTTGCCAACAACCGCAATCCCTGCCGGACCAGCACCTACTACAGCCCAATCAAACGTGCCATTCTTCATGATCTTGCACTTTATTCAAATAAACAATCTTATATTCTGGCATCATTCACCATTACCCGCAATGATTTTTTATATAAATCAGTTGGATTTACAAACTACTTATCCTATTTTTCCACCAATTAGCCAACTACTCTCCCAAAAACCTCTATCATGTTCCTCATTAGGTCTAAAAAACAGTTATATCAACAAATAACCTAAAATAGATACACTTTAATTTGTTTCCATGATAAAATCCCCGCAAAATATTTCTACGAGCATAAAATGCAATCAATTGAAGAAACCCAGAAAAAAAGAAAAACCTCATTAACAGTTAACTATCTAACTGCCAGAGGTGAGATTCAACATTTGTCTAATGAACAAGCTTGTGAAAAGTTTAATATGGTCTCATGGACAAATGCTCTTGTCTCAACAGATGGGGAAGAAAATATTCCATTGAATCATCAGGTTCACAACCACATAGATAAATCTCTACTAGCTCAAACTAAAATGGCTATTGTTGATATTAGTATCAATGGTTCTGTCTGCCAAGGAGTTATTGCAACAGAAGTTATTGAGCCTGGAACCACCATAATTTATTCATCTCAACTGCTAGATCCAGATTTAGTCAAAACAAGAAAAAATGACCCATACATGGTAGATCTTTCCACTCCAGTTTCAGCTAAAGATTTTGGTAATATAGCTCGGTTTTTAAATCATGCACCAAGCCAAGAGATAGTGGATACAATTCTTACGTTTAACTCTCCAGAAGACAAAGATAATCTTGCGTGTGCTAACTTTACTACAGAAAAAGTTATAACGGAGAGTGTTGAATACTTCGTACTAAAAGCTAACCGATACATTCATCCAGGAGAGGCACTACTTTGGGATTACGGATTAGATTATTTTCTATACATAGATAGTCCTTTGGCTTTATTTAATAAGCAAGGAGATGTTATTGACCCATCTAGTTATCGATTCGATCATAAGATGTATGTTAAACCTCATAAAAAAGAACTAAGCTTAAGCTGTGATTTTTATCAATTAATGGAAACCAATAGTTTTGTTCTTATACCATCAAGAGAATCTAAACTTAGTTGCGATATCATGATTAGTGCTGAATACTTCAGAAAAGTAATTATGGCTAACCCAGAGATTCTTTATAACTACCACTTAGTATTTCCACTACCAAAAGGTTCGAACGAGTATATAAAGTATGTATCTACTTATGATCGATTTAGCATAACGAATGAGGCCTGTGATTATTTAAATAAAATGATAATAAATGATATTTTATCTAAACCATTGCAACGCAGAGATATAAATCATCAGATAATGCATGATAAAGACGCAGAACATGACCTTCTTGCCCCAAAAGAATGTGTGTTTTTATGTCTTCAAAATCAAGACTTAACATACATGGACAACTGTTCTCTAGTCTCGATCCTAGGAAAACTAGAAAATAATGGTATTCGTGCTTTTATAGATGACTCAGAAGAAGACCACAAACTATATATAATGCAAATTGATTTATTTAAGTATTTCCCATCTCTTCCTATTCCAAAAAGAGCAACTAAACAATCACCTCTTCTAATTAATTCCATGTTAAGATACAAAGATGATGGTGATTCATCAAACTCTTCAGATCATCAAGATGATGAAGGTTTTATACCTCTTGGACAAGATGATGACGATGGTTATGACGTTAAGATGGCTTTTTAAACAGGACGACAATGGATAAGCAAATACTGGTTGTCTATTCAACTATATCATCACAAATTGAGGGACTTGAATTAGCAAAAAAAGCTATTGAAGATAGTATAGTTGGCTGCGTTAATATCATTCCAAGCATTACTTCAGTTTATAAATGGCAAGATAATATAGAGCAAGCAACAGAGTGTGGCTTGCTCTTTAAAACAACTAAGCAAAATAAAACGTCACTACTAAACTGGATTAAAAAAAACCACCCATATGATGTACCAGCTATAATTTGTGCAAACGCTGATACTATTCCTGATTTTGCTAAGTATATTCAAGAAAATACTAAAGCTCATGAAAATAATTAAGTTAAAATTATTGAAGATAAGTCTTTTTTTATTAATGACAATATCGAGTCTTAGTAAGGCTGCATCAATTGTTCCTAATGATAACAATAATTTTTTAGTAATAGCTGATATTCATTTAGATATAAAATCAAAGAGAACAATGGAAATTAATCCAACCAAAGCCAAATCAGCCAATGATCTAGACTATACAACTTTCACAAGTCTACTAGACAGTATTGGTGATAATATTAACGACAAAAACATAAAAGCACCTCAATTTATGATTGTTCTTGGAGATATCCAAGGGCATAGCCGAGCTTTTAGTAATTTAGTAGAAAATGAATCTGTGGTTTTTACATCATTAAAAAGAAAATTCAAAAACACACCTATTTTTTATGTTTTTGGAAATAATGACTCACTACAAGCAAACTACGGTAGCTTCAGCGACAAACACCAAAATAGTCCGTATAAAGTAGCCATGCAAAAAGCTGGATGGAAAAACGGGTTTTTATCGACCGGTGTTTTATGCGGTCAAAACCAATATCCATGTATAGACTCTGAAAATAAGAATGATGGATATTATTCTGCATTTATCACAAATAAATTACGTCTTATCGGACTAAATAGTGTTCTTTTTTCATCTAAGCACTCATATTCGACAAGTAAATCATCCCAAGAACAACTGCAATGGTTATATAAAGAATTAGATATTGCTAAAAAAAATAATGATTCGGTTATCTTAGCGATGCACATTCCTCCTGGGAAAAATATTTCCCATCAAGAAGAGTTTTGGAATTCTAAACAACAACATTATTTTTTAACTATTTTAAACCAATATCAAAAAAATATTATTGGTATTTTAAGTGCCCACACCCATTTTGAAGAAATAAAAATAGTGAAACATTCATCGAATACTATCACGCCTATATACTATACTGCCTCATTGTCAACTTCTCACGGCAACTCCCCATCGTTTAAAACTTTCTCCTATCAAAGACTAAAAAACCATTGGCAGCTAGAAAATTACCAGACTTATAATTTTTCTCAAAAAAACAAAAAACTATCTATTAATAAACTCTATGATTTTCAACAGTATTATTCCACAAGTATGATTAACTGCTTAAAAAACGTTAGTGATAAGAAAATTCAGACCTACTTTAGTGCTGGTAATATAAATTTTCCTGGTAGAATCGAGTTACCCGATAATATTATACTATCCCTAAAATAAATCGGCTGAGATTTTAGCAACATCTAACTCATCATTATCACCTAATAATTCAGAAATAGTTTCAGCATCTGGTCTTTGCGAAGGCTCTATTGCACACATTGAGTTTAATAAAGAATGAAACCTACTTGTCTCTGGGATATTAAAAGCAGACAATGTTTGACCTAAAGAAAAAATATCTGATTGCTTTGAAAATGAATATCGATAATTATCAACTAATGCACTCTCAATACTCTTGATCCCCTTCTTATATAGCTCAAATCTTCCGACAAAATCCTCATAAGTTTTAAACATTTCCGGAGGCAAATATACTGCTGTACCCAATGCTTCTTGCCTATCTCCATAAATATGAGTGCCTTCAAAATCAATAAAAGTTATAATAAAGCTAACTTCATCAGTCTCTGAAACACGTATGCAAATATTCTCTGGCTTTATATCTGTGTGTATAATGTTTTGACTGGATATTTGTACAATATATGCCTTTAAAATACCACATATTAACTGATCCTTTTTTGCACTTGCAAGGGTCTTGTTTTTATCTAAAAACATTAATAGATTATCACCCGCATCGTACATTATTTCAACACTTTTGTAGAAGAATCTTTCTCTACTAACACAAAAAAAATCACTTTCCTTTATAACTGGTGGAAAAAAATAAAGATGTGGTGCTAATTTATATTGTTGTCCTTGTTGTTCTATAAAAGCTTTATCACATGATTTCACGCTTTTTAAAACAGCTCTATTTCCTTGTATATCAATCACAGGTTTAACTACTTTTTTTATGTTTTCACCACGATTATTTCTATATAAATAATAATCTACAGCTACACCTCTTCCCAACTTTAAAAAATCTTTATTTTCATCCCTTCTCTCCTCTTTATCATATGCACTCTCTTCGCCTTCTGGGGGACCTTCATACCATGAGTGTTGTAATGCCTCTGGAATAGTATCTAGATCTAGGCTTCCATCTAATGAAAATAATTTCTGCGAATGAAAGAAAATCTTTCCTGCTCCGAATGTTGCTGAGTACTGAGAGGAGTCTCCTTCTAGTGGATGAATAATATCTATATAAGTAGATGTTCTATCTTCATTAGGAATAACAAAGAAAGATCTTCCATCGCCACGTTTTAGTTTGGTACCATCCGGTAGTGGCCTATCAACAGGCCATTTATTATCTGCAATATATTGCTGAGGGTTTGAAAAATATTCATGAACTGCACTTTTCTCTTGTTCACTAACATTTATAGTCATAAAGCTTCCATGATGATCAATATGAGAACCAAAAGAATTGTATCAAAATAGTAGCTATTATTACAACCTTAATCGTGCATAAATTAGACTACCTCCTTTTAGAAAAAAACCACTTAGTTATTAATGTAAATCCTATACATGGTCATATCAAAAAATCACTGAGATCTCGACCATAGGGAGAATTCTCAAATCAGGGCAAGATCATCAAAGTTAAACTATCTAATCATTAAACTGAAAAATTTATAGGTTGGGTCTTGGCCTAATAGCGCTGCATTAAGCGACGTCATTACCCCCTCCCCCTACTTACCCTGCTTTATGCAGGGTATCTAGCCAGATTTATTTTAAAATTCCCTAGATGGTCCGAACAAGTC
>JARGPO010000011.1 GCA_029213075.1 Legionellaceae bacterium
AAAAGACATTAAATCTGCTAATGATTTAAATGCGTTATTGAGTAAGAATGTTGATTTAAATACAGCAAGAACAGTTGTAAGCCCTAAAACTTGTCAAATAAAGATTTCGGATGAACAATACCATAAATTAAAAGAAGTAATTCAAGAGGCTGGTGTTAGCCTACATGCGGTCGTGCAATTTGCCTGGCATAAAATCATACACGCCTACACCGGAGATATAGAAACATTGGTAGGTACTACTGTATCAGGACGCGCTCTACCCATTTCAGGTATTGATAAAAGCGTTGGTTTATACATTAACACTTTACCACTGAAGGTTAGTTGGAGTGATGGGACCGTACTTCAGCAACTACAAGCAATTGATGCCATCTCAGCTGAAATAAATGAGCATAGCTATGTTAACTTAGCTAGTTTGCAACGTGACGGACAGCGCCTATTTCATAGCTTACTTGTTTTTGAGAATTACCCAAATGAGGCAGGGGATGCGAAGCATCAGATGCGTGCGTCATTTAGAAAGTCAATTGAGAAAGTGGATTACCCAATTAGGGTAAGAGCACATGTAAAGCAAAATGATATTAAGATTGACCTAACATATGACAATACCATTTTACTAAGTGAACGCGCGATAACAATACTTCAGCAATTGCAATTGATTATAGAACAACTACCCAGTATTCTGAAACAATCACATACTAAAATTAATCTATTGTCACAAGCTCAATATCAGCAAGTGGTCTATGACTGGAACAGCGTTGACAAACCGTACCATGAAACTAAAACAATACATCACTTGCTTGAAGAGCAAGTGATGCAAACCCCTGATGCAATTGCAATAGTTTATGAAGAGCAGCAATTAACGTATTTGGAATTAAACCAAGCCTCGAATCAATTGGCGCATTATCTACGCAAACATCATAACAGTGGAGTAATGGTTGCACTTTGTCTTGAACGCTCAATTGAAATGGTGATAGCTATATTAGCAGTTTTAAAATCAGGAAGTGCCTATGTTCCACTTGACCCAAAACACCCTAACGCACGCCTGCGTTATCAGCTAGAAGATACAGCAGCAAACGTAATATTAACTCAAACAAACATCCTCGCCAAAATACATACGGCGCTACCTAGTCAGGTGAAACCTATTAAAGTTGATAGTAAGCCGTATCAAAATGAAGTCGCGCATAATCTCAAAGACCTTGCTAAGCCAAATGATTTGGCCTACGTAATTTACACCTCGGGCACAACAGGTAAACCGAAGGGTGTAATGGTCGAGCATCAAGCATTTTTATTTTATCAGCAACGATTTATTGAGTTGGTTAATATAAAACAACCACTGATTACAAGCTTTACTTTATCGTATTGCTTTGATGCCTCCTTACCAACTCTATTTGCTGGATTATTATCTGGTGGAAAAGTTGTTATTACACAAGATATATTAGAAACAACACCAGAGTCATATCTTGCTTTATTATCTCATTATAACGTCAATACAATACGCTTAACTCCTTCGCTACTTAAAGTTTTATCGTCAAACCTAGCTAGTTACTCAGAATACCTAACTATTGTGTTAGGTGGTGAGACTTATGATATAAGCACTATTAGACAGTTGCTTCAAAATAAACATTTACGTCTATTTAATCAGTATGGTCCAACAGAGTGTGTGGTTGGTAGTAGTGTGCAGGAGCTCTCATCTGTTGTTGAACAACAAATTATTGGGAATATGTATGACGGTAAAAACTCTTATGTTCTTGATTCAAATTTAACACCACTGCCTATTGGTGCAATAGGTGAACTATACATCGGTGGGGCCGGTCTTGCTCGAGGTTATTTAAATCAACCCGAACTAACAGAAAAACGTTTTATATATAATCCATTTACGGAAGGGAAGATTTATAAAACCGGTGATTTAGTTCGATACTTACATGATGGTAGTCTTCAATACATTGGCCGCAATGACTTTCAAGTTAAAATTAGAGGGTATCGTATTGAATTAGGTGAAATTGAATCTGTTTTAAGAGCTCATGGTGATGTTAAAGAAGTTGTGGTGCTAGGAGGAGAGTCCTTAGCGGCCTATATTGTTGCAGGTGAATTTCAACCATCTATTGAAGAATTAAATGAATATCTTGAAGAATATATACCAAGATACATGATACCAAGTGCCTATATATTTATAAATAATCTTCCCCTAACTACCAATGGTAAACTAGATAGAGAAGCCCTACCTAAACCAAACTTTAGTGACCATCAAACTACCTACGTTGCACCACTTAATGAATTAGAATTAAAGCTATGTCAAATATGGCAAGATCTTTTAAAATTGGATAGAGTGGGAGTTGAAGATGATTTTTTCCGTTTAGGTGGCCACTCAATCCTTGCAATACAGGCTTCGCATAAAATGAGTCAATTAATGAACTGTGCTGTTGGTATTGCAGATCTTTTTCTTCATCGTACAATTGCTCAACTATGTTCACAACTTATTGCAGGGGTGAAACTCAAAAGTATTAAAAAGTTGATTGTCGACATGAGTCCTTTGTCTTTTGCTCAAGAA
>JARGPO010000033.1 GCA_029213075.1 Legionellaceae bacterium
TCGGTTTTGAACGCGATGACTCATTTAATGGCCGCTCTAGCTGCTTACACTATTGAACCATTAAATCTATCTGTTTTTAAATTACTTGAAAAGAAACAGACTGTGATTACCTAGCAAAATTTAAACTCCGAACTAAGGTTATTCTCATAAAGTTGCTCAAGATGTTGCTACTAATAGATTTATAGATTTAGAAAGAAATATCCAAAAAATTTGTGCGATTAATATTCTTAGATTTTATCAACGTTGTGGTTTGAAAGTTAATACTGAGTACGTCCCTCAAGGATATATGAGTAGTGAGCTTTCAAGATATATCACAACAAGTGATCCTTTAATTAGACAAAAAATGAGACTCGCAATTTATGAGAAAATTCTCGTATTAAAACCATTGTATGATAGTCTTTCTAAGCAGTCCCATTATGGTACTCTTCAAGAAAATGGGATCCGTGGGCAAACAAAACCAGAAAGAATGTTTCGTGATGCAGAAGGAAAAGACGTTTTTGTTCATGATATTGAGCCTAGTAGGTATCCTCATTTTGTAAATGCTGAGCACTATCAATTATGTTTAGATTGTATTTTGCCAGAATCTAATATGAGCGATTCTTTTGTTGGTGGCGATGTGAGTCTTTTGTCACCTTATGCGAGATTAGAAAACTTTGTTATAGCGTTAATTAAACCGGATGATGGCGATACGTCTCCAATAAAGGTCTTGGGCGATCCTTTTGAGTTTGCAAAAACTAAACAGCGAGTAACTAGTTTAATAGTAGCTATTGCGAGTGACTATTTAAATCTAACTGAGCCTCATGCAAGAGATGCTGCCCTAACTAGTTTGCTACAGATATTCCCGGCGGAAGAAGCTGTTGTTCATGATGAAGGAAAAGAGGAAATATCAAAGAGTCAAAAATTGAAAGAAGATTTAAAAAATCACTTAAGAAATGGTTTGTTAGAAGGTATTGTTCAGCTTATTGACCAAAAGTTAGAAGAGAGTAGAAATTTTGCAGCTAGTTTGCTGGCTATAAATCCAGATGACGATGATAGTTTTATTGTTGATACATATAATCTGTACCAATCAATAATAGTCTTTAGGGAGAATACAACTCACTTAATGAATTTATTACAACGCAGTGGCGTTGATGAAGAGTCTATTAAGATTCTTGGCGCTCGGATTGGAGATCTAGATTTACACAGCCAAATAACATATCTATGTGCACATACTATGGCGAGACAAAATATTCTGATTCTACCAACAAGTATTCCAAAGGATTCTGAGTTTTATTTTGGAGTTTCATTTGCATTGCATAAAGGAACATTGGGAGATCGTTCAAATCCTATAATAGAACTTAGACAAGCTCATTTGAAAGTTGAGGATCTTAATGTTCAAATGAGAGATCAAAGGATAAGTTTTGCTCAAGAGCTAGATAGGGTTACTCAAGCAAGTCGTTTAGAGGTGTCTAATGCCAAACATAAGTTATTGGAGAAAGAAGCACGTCATGAACAATCTTTAGCGGATCTGGAGCAACACTCAATATTGATTAGAACAGACGCTTTGCGAGTTAATTGTGAGCTAGGAGACGCAAAACGGCAGCTATCAGAGATAGATAGTACTCTTAGAAGTAGCCGAGAAGCTCATGACGATCTGGTTCGTCAACATAATACCAATGTAGAAAAGTTGAAAACTATTAGAGACTACTCGAGAGATAGTCATAATAAACATGCATGCAAGATTCCACTGGATATTATCTTTTTGTTTACCGCAGCTATTGGCATTGCAGCTATAGCCTTGGCTTTTACTGTTCTTAGTGCGGGAATACATGCATCTATAGCGGTAACGGTGGCTGGAGGTTTGGTTTGTGCATTTAGTGTATTCGGTATGCGTCAAGCAGGATATAATAAAGGTGTTGCGAACCAAGCAAAAGAGATGGAAGAACTACTACCAACTCAAGAGGTTAGAAATCAAGTTTAATTGAGATGTTACCACCAACTGAAAACACAATACCCCCTACCTCCGACTACTTGGTCCGACTTGCTTGGACCATCTAGAGAATTTTAAAATAAATCTGGCTAGATATCCTGCATAAAGCAGGGTATAAGTAGGGGTAGGGGGAATGACGCCGCTTAAGTCAGCGCCATTATGATATAAGCGAGGCACGTAGGAAGGTAAAGCCGAGGTGCGTAGGAAGAGAAAATGAGGTGCGTAGTTAAGATAAACCTAGGCACTAAGTAGGAGACGCCTACGCCACACGGTTTATCCGGGTGGTCTCTTAGCATGGGATCTATCTGCAAGTAAAGAGATAGTTCTAGACCACCCGGACAAGCCTGGTGGAGTAGTATCAATTTTCTGAAGTAGCATCAATTGTCAGGTTTGAACCTATACCCTAATTACACACCTATTAATATTTAAGATCTGTTCTTTAAGAAATATGATAGTAAGGGTTAGGTAGTTTGAAAGTTCTTTTCGCATGTCCACCGTTTAAATCGCTATCTTGATCGCCAATGGATGCGATAATTGTATATCCTTTCTCTTCTAGCATCGCTCTAGTTTGAGCTTTAAAAGCTTGAATCGAGCCTTTTTTATAGGAAGAAGGTCTTGTATATAAGCCAGTCCACTTGTTGTAACCTGCAACTTTTAAATTTCTCATAGTTGCCTGTTGAGCATAAGATTTACGGGCCGTTACAAAAAACACAGCAACATTATTTTTAATCGCATTTTGATAAAGAGTTAAAATTGGCTTTATTGGTGGAGCATTTGCAGTAAGAATTTCATCTCGACTAGCAATAGGATCATAACAATAATGGTGTTTAATTAAGTGCTTGTAATAAGATAAGCTTGTTTCATCAACATCTAAAACTATACCTAGCTTTTTAGGTCGTTGGCTTTTTTTGTTAAGGTTCGCTTGTTGAGTAATATATTTATCAGCTTCATTAGCGACCTTAGTTATTTCTTTTAGATAATTACCTGAGTCATGGTATGACTTTAGCTCTTTTTTTACCGCGTGAAGGTTTACTGGCTCAGCAAAAGATTTTGTGCTGAGTAATCCGGCACATAGTACTATTAAACTTACATTAGCAATAACACGGATTTTATTCACAGTTTGTCTCCAATCGGGTTTTCGAAGAGGCCGTATTATATCTTATTTTTGGTATTTTTCATACCACTGGGTATCGATAAATTACATATTTTTCTAATATAACTGGATATTTATTCAGAGATGGATATAATCTAGTACCTAATTAGTACTAGATTGTTATAACAAGGAATGATATGCTGCGCATCAGCAAACTGGCGGATTATGGAACCATAGTTATGGTCTATCTTGCCAAGCATACAACAAAATTGTGTAATGCCCGAGATATAGCCTTGCATACACATCTTAGTATGCCAACAGTTAGCAAGCTTCTAAAAAAGCTAACAGCAGCTGATTTATTAATATCAGTTCGTGGTGTTCAAGGTGGATATCGGTTGCAACGAGATGCGTTAAATATATCTCTTGCTGATATAATTTATGCTTTAGATGTTACCCGCGGTTTAACAGAATGCAGCCATAAACCTAATGATTGCTCTTTGCAAAGTGTTTGTCATGTGCAAGGTAATTGGAGAATTATTAGCCAGGCTATAGATTCAGCATTAAATAGCGTAAGCTTGGACGACCTGACAAGGCCGTCGTTGGAAATGACTTATAAATTTGGAGTTAGTAGTGGCGAGACAAAATGAACAACTTAGTTCTTTTCTAGATCAAGATTATCAGCATGGTTTTACAACTGATATTGAGGTAGAGACTTTCCCTCCTGGATTAGATGAAGATGTTATTAGACGATTATCAGCGATAAAAGAAGAGCCTGAATTTCTTCTTGAGTGGCGTTTAAAAGCTTTTCGACATTGGCAAACTATGCCTCATCCTGAGTGGTCGAGCGTTCATTATAAGCCTATTGATTATCAGGATATCTCTTATTATTCTGCTCCTAAAAATATGAAAGATGGGCCAAAAAGCTTAGATGAAGTAGATCCAGAGCTTCTTGCAACTTATGAAAAATTAGGTATCCCATTAAGAGAGCAAGAAATGCTCGCTGGAGTTGCGGTTGACGCTGTATTTGATAGTGTTTCTGTTGCTACTACTTTCAAAGCTAAACTTGCTGAAAAGGGGGTGATTTTTTGCTCTTTTTCAGAGGCGGTTAAAGAACATCCTGAGTTGATTAAAAAATATCTAGGTTCTGTTGTACCATACCGTGATAATTTCTATGCATCTCTTAATTCAGCCGTTTTCAGTGATGGTTCATTCGTCTATATCCCAGAAGGTGTACGCTGCCCAATGGAGCTTTCAACATACTTTCGAATCAATGCTGCATCAACAGGGCAGTTTGAACGGACTTTAATTATTGCTGATAAAAATAGCTACGTATCTTATTTAGAAGGTTGCACTGCACCTATGCGTGATGAGAACCAATTGCATGCGGCGGTAGTTGAACTTGTCGCCTTAGATGGTGCGCAGATTAAATATTCAACCGTGCAAAACTGGTACCCTGGCGACAAAGACGGTATGGGTGGAATCTATAACTTTGTAACTAAACGCGGTGCATGTCGTGGCAAGGCATCTAAAATTTCTTGGACGCAAATAGAAACAGGTTCAGCTATCACCTGGAAATACCCAAGCGTTATTTTGCAAGGTGATGATTCAGTTGGTGAGTTTTATTCGGTTGCAGTAACAAATAACTATCAACAAGCAGACACCGGAACTAAGATGATTCATCTTGGTAAAAATACGCGTTCCACTATTATTTCAAAAGGGATTAGCGCTGGTAAATCACATAATGCGTATCGAGGGCTTGTGAGGATTGCGCCAACTGCGGTAAATGCACGTAATTACTCGCAGTGTGACTCATTATTAATGGGTGATTTATGTTCTGCACATACTTTTCCATATATTGAAGCGAAGCATTCATCAGCTCAAATAGAGCATGAGGCTAGCACATCAAAAATAAGTGAAGATCAATTGTTTTATTGTCAACAGCGCGGAATTGATACTGAAAATGCTGTATCAATGATTGTAAATGGTTTTTGTAAACAAGTATTAAAAGAATTACCAATGGAGTTTGCTGTTGAAGCTACTAAATTATTAGGTATTAGTTTGGAAGGGGCGGTAGGTTAATTATGTTAAAAATTAAAGAGTTACATGTATCTGTAAATGACAATCCTATTTTAAATGGGATAGACCTTGAGATTAATGCCGGTGAAGTGCATGCAATTATGGGGCCAAATGGTTCTGGCAAAAGTACTTTATCTAAAGTTCTCGCAGGTCATCCAGCATATGAGATTACAAAGGGTACAATTCAGTATGAAGGTAAGGATTTGTCAACTTTATCACCTGATGAGCGAGCTAAGGCTGGTATCTTTATGTCATTTCAATATCCAATTGAAGTGCCTGGAGTTACAAATATTAGCTTTTTAAAATCAGCTGTAAATGCTGTTTGTCAAGGGCAAAATAAGAAGCCTCTTGATGCCGTTGAGTTTTTAAGTTTCATTCGTCAAAAGTGTAAGCTTTTGGATATGGATGAAAGCTTTTTATACCGAGGTATAAATGAAGGTTTTTCTGGTGGCGAGAAAAAACGCAATGAAATCTTGCAAATGCTAGCTCTTGAGCCAAAACTATCTATTTTAGACGAAACTGACTCAGGCCTTGATATTGATGCTCTGCGGGTAATTTCATCTGGTGTTAATGCTATGCGTAATTCTGCACGCGGAATTATTTTAGTGACTCATTACCAGCGTTTATTAAACTATATTGAACCAGATTATATTCATGTCTTAGCAAATGGCAAGATTATTAAATCAGGTGATAAATCACTAGCGCTTGAACTAGAAGATAAAGGTTACAGTTGGATTGAGGAAGTGGAGCAGGCATGAGTGAGGCAATCGATTTTTATCAAAAGCAAGCATTAAATTCCATTTCAAAAACGGCATGGATGGCTGAATTACAAAAAAAAGCACTTGCCGAATTTTGTGAAATAGGCTTTCCTATGCGTGGTAATGAAGATTGGAAATATACTCGAGTAGATTCATTTTTAAAGCAGCTTTTTAAAAGCTCTAAATCAGATATCTCTCTTGATAAACACGCATTAGAGGTTCTTGCAACAGGCCGACAAAGTGATGCACCAATTGGGATTAAAATACCTGTTATTAATGGTTTTCCAATGGGGTTAGATGGATTAGTATCTAAGCTTCCAGCAGGGGTTATAGTCAAGCCATTAGCAACAGCTCTTTTGGAAAATTCAGATAAGATAAAACCGTATCTTAATCAAATTTTAGAAACGACTAATGGTTTCCAGTCATTAAACACGGCCATGATTCAGTCAGGGTTGTTTATCTACATTCCAGAAAATATTCGTCTTCCAGAACCACTATTATTATCTTATTTACATACATCCAATCAACAAGCTACTTTTCTACGTAATCTAATTGTTGCAGAGAAATCTTCTGAGGTAACAATCATTGAAGATTATCAAGGTGAGAGTAATAGTTGTTATCATACGAATGCAATTACCGAGGTTTTTGTAGATGATTTTGCAGTCGTGAAGCACTATAAAGTGCAGCGAGAAAGCAAACAATCTTTTCATTATGGTCATATTGCTGCAAAGCAGCAAACCAATAGTCAATTTTCCACATATTTACTGAATATTGGTGGGCAGTGGGCGCGTTGTGACACAACTATTGATCTAGCTGAGAGTTCAGCTAAATGTATTTTAAATGGCATTTATATGCCAACATCTAATCAGCATATGGACCATCAAACAGAAGTTAACCATTTAACTGCTGGTTGTGATAGTAGTCAGGATTATCGTGGAATTGTGACTGATCAAGGTCGAGCTATTTTCAACGGCAAAATATTTGTTGAGAAGTATGCTAAGCAGACGGTTGCTCATCAACAAAATAAAAACTTATTATTGTCGAGCCAAGCTGAGGTCGATACTAAACCACAATTAGATATTTATTCAGATGATGTGGTTTGTACTCATGGTGCGACGGTAGGCCAATTGGATGAGGATGCTTTATTTTACTTCACGACTAGAGGTATTGATGAAGATGAAGGTAAAAAGTATTTGTTGCAAGCATTTGCTGCAGATAACATCCAAGCGATAGAGAATAAGTCATTGTCTAATTGGATGAGTTCATTATTAATTCAACAAATGGGATAATGAAATGGAAAATACAACATCATTCAGAGGGCTAGATATTGACGCAGTTAGGCGTGATTTCCCTATTTTAAATGAAAGTGTTAATGGCCATGATCTTATATATTTAGATAATGCAGCAACAACGCAAAAGCCGCAGCAAGTTATAGATGCAGTTGCTAATTATTACGCTCATAATAATTCCAATGTACATCGCGGAGTACATGCTCTTAGTATTCGAGCAACTGAAATGTATGAAAGTGCTAGAATGAGTGTTAAAAAGATATTAAATGCTAATTTTGCGCATGAGTGTATTTTTACTCGTGGTACAACAGATGCAGTTAATTTGGTCGCTTCAAGCTTTGTTATGCCACGAGTTCTGCCTGGTGAAGAGATCTTAATTACAACAATGGAACATCATTCTAATATAGTTCCGTGGCAGATGGTTTGTGAGCAAACGGGCGCTAAATTAGTTGTTACTCCTATCTCTGAAAAGGGCGAAGTTCTACTAGAAGAGTTTGAGAAAAAGTTATCTAAAAATACTAAGTTTGTGGCAATTAGTCATGTCTCAAACGCACTTGGCACAATTAATCCTGTTAAAGAAATGATCGCCATGGCTCACGCACATGGTGCCTTAGTTTTATTAGATGGCGCACAAGCTATGCCGCATGTGTCGGTTGATGTGCAAGGTCTAGACTGTGATTTCTATGCATTCTCCGGACATAAAATGTATGGTCCAACTGGGGTTGGAGTTTTGTGGGGGAGAGAAGAGTTCTTAAATGACATGCGACCTTATCAAGGCGGTGGTGAGATGATTGCTTATGTCCGGTTTGATAAAACGGAATACGCTCCATTGCCGCATAAGTTCGAGGCAGGGACCCCTAATATTGCTGGGGTAATTGGTTTGGGAGCGGCGATTAATTATCTTCAATCATTAGATCTAGATAAGATTTTTGAGTATGAGCAATACCTACTTGAATATGCAACTTTGAAACTAGAAGCAGAAGAAGGATTTAAGATAATTGGCACGGCATCCAATAAAGTTCCGGTAATATCATTTATTCATGAGCATATTCATGCACATGATCTTGGTACTATTTTAGATAGTGAAGGTATTGCTATTCGAGCTGGGCATCACTGTGCCATGCCATTAATGGATTTTTATAATGTTGCCGCAACCGCGAGATTGTCTTTATCTTTTTACAATACAATTGATGAAATCGATACATTCATTAATACCTTACAAAAGGCCAAAGAGGTTTTTCTATGATGGATTTAAGAGAGTTATATCAAGAGGTGATAATCGATCATAACCGCAACCCAAGAAATCATCACCGTATGAGCATGGCAACTAATCACGCAGATGGTTTTAATCCATTATGTGGTGATAAGTTAACAGTATATTTGTGTATAGAAAATAATATTATTAAAGATGCGAGTTTTGTTGGCTGTGGGTGTGCTATTTCTCAAGCTTCAGCATCATTGATGACTGATGCATTGCAAGGGAAAAGCGTTACTGATGTTAGGAAGTTATTTAATCAATTTCATCATATGGTGACAAGCGATGACGACATTCCTGAATTGCAAGATGATAAATTAGCTGTTTTAGCCGGTGTTCGTACATACCCTGCTAGGGTAAAATGCGCAACTCTCGCCTGGCATACTATGGATGCCGCCTTAGCCAATGATACAACTACGGTCGTGACCGAGTGAGGTTCTATATATGTTAGGTCTTAAAAAAAAGAAAAATAACGATAGTTTGAAAGAAGATGTGATCCTGGCATTAAAAGGTGTTTTCGATCCTGAAATTCCAGTTAATATTTATGATTTAGGTTTGATTTATGATGTTGCTCTTGATGATAAGCAGCATGTACACATTCAAATGACTTTAACATCACCAGGTTGTCCTGTGGCGCAAACTTTTCCTGGAACTGTTGAAAGAGCTGTTAATGAAGTTGCAGGGATTAGTGATTGTGAGGTTGAGTTGGTTTGGGAGCCACCTTGGGATCAGGACCGAATGTCAGAGGCCGCAAGACTAGAATTAGGCTTATTTTAAAATGCCAGAAAGTAGTTGGAGACCAAGTACATCAATTGCGAATCTAAAGCATAGGGCGAAAATTATATCTTTGATTAGGAGGTATTTTACTAATAAAGGATATTTGGAAGTTGAAACTCCGGTAATGGCGAGTTGCGGGGTGACCGACGTATACCTAAAGAATATTAAAGCAAATTTCAGGGAAAAAGAGTATTACCTGCAAACATCACCTGAATATTATATGAAAAGATTACTTGCCGCAGGAAGTGGGCCTATATTTCAATTGGCGCGCTGCTTTAGGGATGATGAGCTTGGGCGTTGGCATAATCCTGAATTTACTTTGTTAGAATTTTATCAACTTGATATTGATCATCATGCTTTGATTTGTGAGATAGATTTATTTTTACAAGCAATTGTTGCGAGTAAACCTTTAGTTAAGATGACCTATCAGCAAGCCTTCATAAGTGCTTGTGATATTGATCCTATAACTGCAGAAATTGATGACTTTAAAAAGTGTTTAGATAGATTTAACCTCTCAAATGTATTAAGTCTTGATGAGCAAGACCGTGATCAGTACTTGTTTTTATTGATGAGTCATATAGTTGAGCCTAAACTTTCAGAACTTGATACTCCGTTTGCAATTTATGATTTTCCAAAATCACAAGCCTCGCTTGCAAAAACACATGATGGCTTAGCCGCACGTTTTGAAATTTATTATAAAGGAATAGAGCTTGCAAATGGGTTTGCTGAGTTAACAGATTATAATATACAGCGTGAGCGGTTTGAAAAAGATAACGAAGCGAGAATTTCTAATGGTGATTGTGAAGCTAAAATAGATGAGTATTTACTTCAAGCCTTAAAGCATGGTTTACCAGAGTGTAGTGGTGTTGCGATAGGTGTTGATAGGTTACTTGCGATTGCACTTAATGAGGAATCAATTTCTAAAACTATGTCTTTTGATTTTTCTAGGTCTTAGTCGCACTTAATATTTATTAAGGCACAGTTGATTGTTTTTTTTGACAAGAAATCTCCTCTAAAAAACTATCGACCCGAATAAAATGTTCATCCCAAGTCGGTAGATTAAAATTATCTAAGCGTTCAAGTTGTTGTTTTCTATTTTCGCAGTCAAATTTTGCATAGTCCATGATAGCCTTGCCCCATTTTATGCCATCATGTGGAGCTATATATTCAGGAACGTCACCGGCAATTTCTTTAAATACGTCTAAATGACTCGCAATTACTGGGACTTTTAACTCTAATGCTTCTATTAAGGGTAGTCCGTAGCCTTCTGCGAAAGATGGAAACAGCAATGCTTGGCTGTGCGCAAGATAGGTTGTTAGGTCTTGGTCATTGCAGTTGGATATTTCGGTGACAAAACCTTTTAAAAACTGGCAGCGCTCAAGCATATCAATTACCTGCTCACACTCCCATCCTCGCTTACCAATAATGACAAGATGTGGTGTTTTTTCTTGAAAGTTTTGAACTAAATATCGCCAGGTGTTGAGTAGAGAGTAATGATTTTTACGTGGGTCAATAGTGCTCAAAATAACAAAGTAGGGCTTTTTTATTGGTCTTGGTCCTGCTTGAAGATATTTAACCCCTGTTGCAAGAAGTGATACCGTTGTTTTGGGAATTTTCTGATTAGTTGTGTTTGCGTATTTTTGTAAATCTTGAAGGGTTGCCTTGGAGTTGGTAATAATCCCTGATGCAAGTTTTAAGATATGATTCATTTTAGCTTTATGTCTTTCATCTTCTCCAGTGCTACAATATTCTGGGTAGATTATTGGAATTAGATCATGAACAAAGAAAACAGGCTTAAGTTTTAGTTTTTGTATCATCCTGACATAATTTGGTTGTTTTAATCCGATATGTCCTGTATTTATTAAAAAAGATCCCGCTGCGGGTTTTTTGTAAGTAATTCCCTGGGTAATTATTCTGCTCAACTGGTATTTGGACTGCGGATTTACAAGCCATGCAAATAACTTTTGGGAGTGGCTCATTGATAAAAGAATGTTTCTACCATTCCAACGAAAGAGTGCTTGAGATCTAGCTGCAAAGTGCTTAGCATATTCAAAGCTAACCCTATCAATTCCAGTTAGGGTTTTACCTCCGGCTAGGCGACGAACTAGTCGAGTTACGTCGAGAATTATTTTCATAAGGAATCCTTTGCCTTTGTATCTATAAATTCTTGCAGCCAATGTAACATGTAATTTCTAGTATCGATAGGTGCTTCATCAATGCTTTGCATACAGACAAAAGATATATTTTTGTTGTTTTTAGCTTTATTTAGACGTGATTGAATTTTTCTTAGAGAGTGAGTAGCACCATTGACCATTATTTCTTGGCAATTGTTAGCAAATTTCGCTCGTTTTTGCATTATATCGTTGTGAACGATTAAAGGAACGCTTGAGAGTTGTTTTTGATGTCTAAATGGGAAGCTAGCATTTTGTTTTAAAAGATCTGGTTTTTTTGCCAAATATTGGTTAAATGAGTTTTTCATCAGTGGAAATGGTGCGTGTGGTAGTAGGTAGAATTTTTTTCTAAAACCTGTTAGCTCGGCGCTTTTTTCCTGCCATCCTCTGTGAGGGTTAGTTCTAGGTTCAGGTTTTTTTTTGCCAGATATTACTGCTATAAACTTTTTCAATTTATATGAAAACTTTTGTTGAGATTGAGTTTTCCATTCACCTCTAAGAACTAATTTATTATCTTGAAAAAAATCTTCAGGTTCTACATCTCTAATTATAAAAAAATCATCATTTAAATAAAGAAAGTTGTTTGATAAGCCTTTGATCTTCCATATTAGCCATTCGACACTTATGCTATTGAATACAGGTGATTTGATGTCCAAAGATGATAGTAAATCGTTTTGGTCAATAATTTTAATTTTACGACCAAACGTTGAGTTTTTTAAATCAGATACTGCTTTGGGTGTTTGTTGATTGGTGATAATGTAGATTGTTCTTACCCAAGGTGCAAAACGTCGTAAGGATTGAAGACAAAAATATATTTCATTGGATTGATATATTCTTGTCGGTTCTATAGCAACTTTTTTGTCAATTCCTTGTTTAGCGCAAAAGTCGTTTAATTTTTGTTGATACTTCTGGTCGTGACCATCGACCCAAGAAATTACGACATCAATAGGATTCATGTTTAATTTTTTCCAACAAGGTATTTAAGTTTTAATAATTTAATCAGTCGCCAATAGTAACTTTAATTGGGTTTAAGTTAAAGTTTTAGGTTAAGCCAAGATTAGCTCCAGCTTCTAATAACCATTTTAATCGTCACACCATTACCTTGAAGGCGGATTTTACTTGGCAGTATATTGCCATTTTTATCAGTCATATAACGACCATATGTAACCATAAAGCCTGATTGTTTTATACTTTCATATCTACCGCTAGCATCTTTTTTACTTCCTTGAATCTTGCCAGGAGCGGGGATACCTCTAACCCAGTAATATAAATCATTAACTGGTAGACTAATTTTTGCCTCTCTTCTTAGGAGGTCCTCACCGTTTTTAGCTTTAATGGTTTTTGCGCCATCACGATAGGTAATAAGAGAGTTTTTCTTATCAATAATGACGGTTTTTCCGCCAAATGGACCACTTAGGCGAATTTTATATTGGTTAGGACCATTTTGGGTCCAATTAAGAGAAGCATTCCAGCCTTTGCCTTGTTTGTTAACAGCTATAACACCAGATAGTTTAAATGATGACGGGGGTCCTGATTTGGTTTTTTTTGTCTTCTCAACATTTTCTTTTGTTGAGACATCTTCTTTTTTTTGCGGTGATTCTTCTTTGTTTGGTGGGTTTAAATGCGCACATGCTGCGAGTGTTGAGATTAATACAACCATTAGATATGTTTTTATTTGTCGCATAAAAAATCCTAAAATTATCGTTTTTTTTAAAACAATACGTTAGACTGCGAAAATAGGCAAGTTATGAGACTATTATGCAAAAAAAAGTTATTTACCCTGGTACATTTGATCCAATCACCAATGGGCATATTGATATTATTACTAGGGCTGCAAAGATTTTCCCATCATTAGTGGTGGCTGTGGCAATTAACAGCGGTAAAAAGCCTTTTTTTACTTTAGAAGAGAGAATTAGCCTAGCTGAGCAAGCTGTGAGTTCTATGCCAGGGGTCAGTGTTGTTGGTTTCGATAGTTTATTAGTTCAACTAGCCAAAGAGCAGAGTGCAGGTATAATCTTAAGAGGTTTGCGAGCGGTTTCTGACTTTGAATATGAATTTCAATTAGCGGGAATGAATCGCAAGCTTGCTAGTGAAATAGAAACTATATTTTTAACCCCTTCAGAAAATTCTATGTTTATTTCATCATCTTTAGTTCGTGAAATAGCTTCTTTAGGTGGAGATATTTCAGAATTTGTGCCAGATGTTGTGGTGCAAGCTTTAGCGCATAAAGAAATAAAATTGTAACGTGACGTCATGTCGGCCCAGGGCAAGAGCATCAAAGTCTAAATTCATGGCCATTTGATTAATATTAAATAAAGTGGATTGGATAGTAGGGGTATCCTCTAACAAGAATTTTAGTGAATTGTTACCACCAGCTGAAAACACAATATTCCCCTACCTCCGCCTAGATGGTCCGACTTGTTCGGACCATCTAGGGAATTTTAAAATAAATCTGGCTAGATACCCTGCATAAAGCAGGGTGTA
>JARGPO010000058.1 GCA_029213075.1 Legionellaceae bacterium
CCAGATGTCGGATACATAAACCTTTCATTCGATGACTCTGCTGAATTATCCTTTGATAACTCAGCATAATTGTGGGAGATTTCCTTAACATTGGAAGGGGTATTTAATTTTAAAGTGTTATCTTCAATGTTTAGGCTGCGAGGATTATCAGCATAAACAGTGCTAATAGAAATAAGTAGGTTTGTAATAGAGTAAATGTTCATAATAGATCCTTATAGTAAAGTTGTGTTTATTAGGTTATCCCGCCCAATAGGATTGGGAGCGATCAGAAAATCCCCCTTCGCTTATTCAACTTAAATTGAGTAATCAATAGCTTGGGGGGATTCAAGCTTTAGCATATCAATACCAAAGTTCGTAACTACTTCAGTCATTATTTGATATAATCTGTATCTTAATCCTTGATGTTGTATCTCTCTATAAGTTGTTCCCTTAGTACCTTATAGTCATGTCATGCGTATCGCTTAATTCCGAGGCTTGCTCAATTATTTCTGGATTAGTAATACGCGCATTTGATAACGGTCGATCTCTTATATTTTTAGCAATGAACTATTGAATTTATTTCACTTAGTTCTATACTTTTTTCAACATCTAAATTACTTTTGCCACTCATATTACACTTTTCGATATATCAAATAATTTGCTCATATTATTAACATACAGTGGAATTGTAAATACCTTAAAAATACGGTATTGGTATCTTTTGTAGAAAATTCAAAATTAGGCGCCATCAACTTAACGCTCTAATTTTGTTACAATTCAGTCTTTTGGATAAATTATGCTCCCAAAGTTGAAGGGTTATCGCTACCCTTGGTCAATTATAAGCTTTAGTGTTTACCTCTATCATAGGTTTAGCCTTAGTTATCGCGATATAGAAGAAATGATGCTTTATCGAGGGATAAGTATTTCTTATGAATCAATTCGCAAATGGTGCCTTAAATTTGCAAGCCACTTTAATGATGTTCTTAAAAAGAAAGAACCTGCTAGAGCTGATAAATGGCATCTGGATGAAATGTCTACTCGGATTAATGGTGAAAAATATATTTTATGGAGAGCCGTTGATAGCGAAGGTTATGAGCTAGATCTTCTTATTCAAAAACGCAAAAACAAGAGAGCTGAGATACGCTTTTTAAAACGATTATTAGGCTCCCATCCAGAGCCTCTGGTTATCGTTACAGATAAACTCAGAAGCTATTTGAAACCTGTAAAAACCTTGTGTACTAATGCAGACCATCGTCGCCATAAAGGCTTAAATAATCGGGTGGAGAATGCTCACCAACCAACAAGACGTCGAGAAAAATCCATGATAAAAATGAAGTCAGTAACCTCAGCACAAACCATGCTTAGTTTGATGGGTACGCTCAGAAATTCTTTTTCTATTGATGTAGGTCGGTATAAAAATACTGCTGATGTTCGCCGGGTAAAAATGAAGGAAGCTTTGGAATCTTGGCAAAATGCAGCATCACAAATTTCCTGCGCCTAAAGAAAAGTAAAGATCATATTTTTCAGCTTTTAATAACAAGTTGATGGTGCCCAATTTTCTTATACAGTATTTTTACTGTATTTATAAATTTTATTTTTGAATGTATTATGTTCAAACTATTAAAATAGAGGCATGTAAAATGAGAACACTTCAAGACTTAAAGACAGAGCTTAATACCATCGGTCCTAAACTTATATCAATATCCTATTCGTTAACAAAGAATACTCTAGAATTAGACGGCTTTTCTGGAAAATATGGAGAAATGGAAAAAACGTTAAAAATGCAAAAAATACTTGTCGACACAAAGACAACCCTAGCTAATCACTTATCATAACTAAAAAAGATACGCAACGCACTAGACAAGTTTATAGAAAATAAAGGCGATTTAAACGAAATAAGTATTATATCTCGCTTGTATCTAATTGCAGTTAATCTTAGTGTTAAAACGCAAAAAGAAATACGTGTGTGTAGCTAAATCTTAATTTAAAAATTAAAACGAGAAATATTCGATGTTTTTGATGTGGTTATAGTATAATAACCATTATGATGAAATTAATAGCACTCATTTTGAGTTACATGGCTGTATGGTTACGATTGTTGGCCCCTGGCGGCGTGCGCGCAATAGCCTCAGAAAACGTACTTCTGCGTAAACAACTCCTAACAATGGCTCGTCATCGAAAGCGAGCACCCAAGTTAACGTTTTTTGAAAAACTTTCATTTGGTTTTTTAGCATCGATGCTAAACACGCGTCGATTATCTCGTATTGCCATTATTTTAAAGCCCGCAACGTTGTTGAAATTTCATAAAGCTTTGGTCACACGAAAATATCATTTACTATTTTCAAATAAATCATTTAAAAAACCTGGCCCCAAAGGGCCTGAACAAGCAATCATTGATGTCATCATTGAAATGAAGCAACGCAATCCTGGATATGGTTATAGACGCATTGCGATGCAAGTATCTCGTGCTTTTGGCGTTAGCATCGATAAGGATGTTGTCCGGCGTGTGCTAAACAAGCATTATAAAACCAATCCATCAAACACAGGACCATCCTGGTTAACCTTTATTGGCCACATGAAAGACAGCCTTTGGTCGGTCGATTTATTTTGTTGTGAGTCTATCCACTTGAAAACACACTGGGTGATGGCTGTCATGGACCAATTTACACGGCGTGTGATTGGTTTTTCTAGTCATCAAGGTAGCGTCACAGGCATCGACTTATGCTGCATGTTCAATAACATTATTTCAAAACAGACGTTACCTCACTATTTAAGCTCAGATAACGATCCACTGTTTCAATTTCACCGGTGGAAGGCTAATTTGCGCATCCTTAATGTCAAAGAAATAAAATCAGTACCGCATGTTCCAACCTCGCACCCCTTTATTGAGCGATTAATCGGAACAGTCAGACGCGAGTTACTGGATAAAACATTGTTTTGGAATGCTCATGACCTGCAAAGTAAGTTAAACTCCTTTCAACGCTACTACAACGAAGAGCGCTGTCATCACGGCATTGCTAAAGTGACGCCTCAACGACAAGCAAACGAACAACCCAGCAATGTGATTTCAATTAAACACCATCGCTGGAAAAAACATTGCCATGGTTTATTCCAATTACCTATGGCCGCATAAACCAATAGAAAGAGACGAACGCTTATGTCACGATATCTTGATCCAAAAGCCGATGTAACCTTTAAAAAAATCTTTGGCGATCACCCGAAGCTTTTAATCAGTTTTTTAAATGCATTGCTTCCTTTGCCTTCGAATAGCCCGATTGTATCGTTAACGTACCTTCAAAACGAACAGGTCCCGGCTATTCCTGAATTCAAGCGAACCATTGCTGATGTAAAATGCACTGATACCAAGGGACGTGTCTTTATTGTTGAGATGCAAATGAATTGGACGGATCATTTTAAACAACGGTTACTCTTCGGAACCAGCCAAGCATTCGTGAAGCAACTAGAAATGGGCGAAGACTATAAATTTCTTCAGCCCGTTTATGGTTTGGGAATTGTTGCGGAAGCATATGAAAAAGACAGTGATGATTGGTATCACCATTATCAATTGGTTAAAAAAGATGATGCAACACATGATGTGATTGAACACTTACAACTTATTTTTATTGAATTACCTAAATTCCCCATTCAATCACCCGAAGAAAAGCAACTTCGCTTATTGTGGTTACGGTTCTTGCGCGAAATTAATGAAAAAACAACCATCGTTTCGAAAGAGCTTCTTGATGTTCCGGAAATAGCACAAGCCGTAGAACTGACCAAAGAATCCGCGTATACCCCAGGAGAACTTAGCCTTTATGAAAGTTATTGGGATCAAGTGAGCCGAGAAAAAACCTTGATCTCGGGTAACTATTACAAAGGATTAGCTGAGGGCGAGGCTAAAGGTAAAGCAGAAGAAAAATATGAGATTGCCAAAAATCTTCTTAGCCAAGACGTTTCAACAGAAATAGTGATTGCAAGCACTGGCCTAACGCACGAAGATGTAGAAAAATTAAAAAATATAAATAAATAGCTATTGAAAATAGTCCGCGGGATTTATCGTTGGGCTATTTTTTTCCTAATTTAGGATTTAGCTACAGACACGGCAACAAAGTCATTGTTTCGATAGAACCTAAATCAATATGAAATAGATGTAAGACTGATCTTTTAAAACTAATGGAAGTTGTTTTTTCTCAATGAGTGACAGTGACCAATGTTACTATATTTATCGTTTGTTATCGGGAATAAAGCTGGTCTTTCACCCAACTCTCTTGCTGTAGCAATAGAGCTTAAAATTTTATCTGTGTTATCTAATAAATTATATAATTGATTTGTATTATTTAGTATAAAGTAAACCTTTTGTAATATATCAGCTCTATAAGGCTCTCTAAATACATCAACTAATTCAAATGGCTTAATAATAGGTTCATTACTATTTAAGCAGTATATTGATTCTTTATACGACGAAAGGAGGCTACTTCCAAAAATTTTTGTTCCAGACTTCGTTTTAATCAATCCAGTTTCTGTAGTAAACCAAAGAAGTCTAGCTATAATTGGGCGATCTACTTCTTTTATAGTCAATGAAAGCTTAGCAAATTCTTGCATGAAGTTTGCGTAATCACTTGACATTAACATAGTGCAGTGACCAAAAATCTCATGAAAAATATCTGGATCTTTAGATATTAATTCTTCACGTTTGCTACGCATACTCATTGCTATTGGGAATATTTTATTTGATAGCAGATGGAAATACTCTTCATTGTTTATGAGCCCATCAACTGGCATTACATGCCATCCTGTACTAGCAGATATAGTCTTATTTAAGCTTTCAAGAGTTGGTATACAATTTCCTGATAAATGAAGACGTTTACAATTAGATAAAAATACAGGACATGCTTTGTTCTGAAGATTCTTAGACTGTTTGTTAAAAACTTCTTTCCATACTTGATAATCTTCATCAGAAAAAGCAGATTCTTGAATAAAGTTAAAATTTTGTGATAAATTAGCCATAATTTCATCCTCAAGTCTTTTATATAAACATGTTTTCCAATCACTCTTACGGTTGTTGTTTGTATTTTAATTTATTCTGTTTAATACTAAATTCTTAGCAACCTCTAGTTTAATTATAGCACTAAATGTATTTTTAGCTAAAATACCAGGCTGTTAGTTGTTTTCTTATCCTGTTTGATTGATGGAAACACTTTTAATTAAGTCTTTCAGAGCAATATTTTCTCATGATGAATATGTTTTAATTTTTTGTGGTTAATATGAACGAGTTTATCTGTTTAATTAACCTAATGGATGTTATGTTTTTACTCTAAGGGAGGGGTTGTAGCAGTCCGACCAAATTAGTTTTTAGCAGACTTGTCTGGGTAATTTTAAAACTCTCAGGCATGCCTAGTTATGTCATTTTATTCAAAGGGTTATCAAAGTTTCCCAGAATAACTTTTTGAAAAACAAAAAATGAGAAAATGATGAGTCAGCATGGTATTAAATTGATCTGACTGGCTTCCAGTGCTCGTAATGACAAATTTATCAGTGAATAAGTGTACAAAATTAAGATGCGGTTGCAGCAATTCCCGGCATTAAAAAAATCCACTAAATTAGCTGGTTATAGGTGAGCTAAAAATTAATTTTCGTAGACTATGATCACGCTATTATTTTACTTGGAAAAAACAATTGGGATTACGGAAGCATTTGTCTGCAGATGGATTGCATAAAATAGTAAAGCACAGTTTACACAGAGAAAAATTTAAAGAGATTAAAAATGCCGGGTACAGTTGGCAAGATTGTCTCATGTCAGGTCTTGCTGTTTTCGGTTTTAAAATGCCATCTCTGCTACAATTTGAGAAAGATAAAGGCACTGAGCCTTGGATAAGGCGCAATTTACGTACTTTATATGGCGTTGAGCAAGCTCCAAGTGACACGTGTATGCGTGAGCGATTAGATGTTGTGTCACCCAGTCAGTTAAGGCGGCCGTTTAAAAAGATTTTTTCTTATTTGCAGCGGGGTAAAGCATTAGATTCATACCTTTGTCTAAATGGTCACTACATATTTTCATTGGGTGGAGCAGGTCAATTTTCATCAGAGAAGGTTTACTGTGAATGCTGTTGTGAAAAACACCATAAGAATGGCCGAGTAGAATATTACCATCATATGTTGGCGCAGTTCTTGTGCATCCAGATCACTGCGAGGTGATTCCTTTAGCACCGGAAGCAATCGTTAAAGGCGAAAAACGATTGCGAAAGAAATGCTGCCAAGCGCTTATTATCATATTTGCGTCGAGAACACCCTCATCTTAAAGTACTGATTGTTGAGGATGGGTTATCCTCAAATTTTCCGCACTTATCATTGCTCGATTCGTTAAATATGCAGTACGTTATTGGTGTTAAACCCGGTGACCACAAATACCTTTTTAACTGGATTAAAGACTTACCGCCCATGGTGCATCAATATACAGATGATATTGGTACTAATCATGAGTTTCACGCCTATACTGATG
>JARGPO010000044.1:0-50000 GCA_029213075.1 Legionellaceae bacterium
GCTGATTAGCATTTCTAAGTTACGACAAAAAATAAGGCCAGGAAGACATGTTCCAAGGAAATCACTAAAACCAATTAGTAAGTGGAGAAATGGGAATGGAGGTTCTACTGCTAATGCTTAACCGAATGCCATTGGTTGACAATTGGTACCACGGTCAAAAACCATGCTAATTTTCCCAAATTTCAGCTTGAGTTCGTTAAATAGAGCTGGCTATTCGCCACTCTCAAGTTCGCAATCGCGTTGTTATTTCTTAAGAATATTTAATAACTTAGTTGCAGCTGATTGCTCTGCTTTTCTGCGGTTGTCTCCTTTGCCATCGGATGACAAGTCTACATCTGGGATAGAGCAGTGAATATGAAACTCCTGATCATGTTCATCGCCAACTACTTTGGTAAGAGTGTAAACTGGCAAGGAGTATTTTTTACTTTGTAAATATTCTTGAAGCTGTGTTTTGGCATCTTTGAGGTTTTTTTGTAAAACGTCGTCATTTAAGCGTTGTTTGTATAAAGACAAAATAACCTTTTGGCTTTCCTCTATACCACCATCTAAAAATACCGCGGCAAAGACTGCCTCGAGGGTATCTGCCAAGATAGATGCGCGCCTAAAACCACCGCTTTTAAGCTCACCCTGACCAAGTAGAAGATAGTCACCAAGATCTATTTCTTGAGCAATATAGGCAAGAGTTTCGCCCTTTACTAAGAAAGCCCTTAGCCTACTAAGTTTACCTTCACTTTCATTTGGAAATTTCTCATATAATGCATTGGCTATCACCATACTTAAAATAGAATCTCCTAGAAACTCAAGGCGCTCATTATTTTTGCTGCCAGCACTGCAATGAGTTAGGGCTTGTTTTAAGTGCGCAGATTTTTTAAACGTGTAATTTAGTCTTCTGCATAATCTATCTGTATTAATCATTTTACCTCAATTGATCATTTTGCCTATGCGTTTAAAGCGAACGGAGTAGTTTTTCTTATCCCAACTTAGCCAGGTTAAAAAAGCTTTACCTCGAATGTACTCATCTCCTACAAATCCCCAAAACCGACTGTCTGCACTATCATCGCGATTATCTCCCATAACAAAATAGCTATTGGCAGGGACTGTGACTTCAAAGTTAACAGCCGGTATGTTGCTTCTTCTAAACAATTTGTGTTCTACACCAGCCAAATCTTCAGAGTACTCAGCAACAGCATTGCCAGAGCTTGGGTCGGTTGTGTATTTAATAAATTTTTGAGTAGCTTCAACACCGTTAACAGTTAAAATTTTATTCTTATAGGAAATATGGTCACCGGGACGACCAATAACTCTTTTTATGTAGTCAAGGGATGGGTCAGGAACCCAGCGAAAAACAACTATATCACCAGTTTTAGGGTTTGTGATTGGAATAACTTTTTTCTCCCAAACAGGAAGTCTAATTCCGTAGATGAATTTATTCACAGCTACAAAGTCACCAACTAATAAAGTTGGTTCAAGAGATCCTGATGGAATTCTAAATGGCTCGATAATAAAAGATCTTAGTACCAAGACAATTAAAAAAATCGGGAAAAAAGCTCTGGACTGCTCAAATATGAAATTGGCTTTTACACCTGCTGCGCGTCTTTTGGAAAAATAGATTACATCCAGAAAGTAAATTGCGCCTGTAATAGCGGATAATAGTAATAACCAGAATGCGAAGTTCATATTAGATAGTCCTTATTTCTTTTTGTCAGTTTGAAAAACAGCCATGAACGCTTCTTGTGGCACTTCAACTTGTCCGACTTGTTTCATACGCTTTTTACCAGCTTTTTGTTTTTCTAATAACTTACGTTTTCTAGAAACATCACCACCATAGCATTTGGCGATAACATTTTTTCTTAAGGCTTTGACGGTTTGTCTGGCAATAATATGGCCGCCAAGTGCGGCTTGAATTGCAACATCAAACATCTGCCTTGGAATTAACTCGCGCATCTTATCGGTCAGCAATCTACCTCGACTTTGCGCTGCGCTGCGGTGAACAATTAAGGATAGTGCATCAACTTTTTCACTGTTGATTAACACATCCATTTTCACAAGATCTGCTTTTTCAAAGTGTAGGAAATTGTAATCTAGAGAGGCATAACCTCGGCTAACAGATTTTAATCTATCAAAGAAATTAGACACAACCTCACTCATCGGCATATCATAGATAACTGATACTTGACGGCCACTATAAGTCATATTAACTTGAACTCCTCGACGTTCAACACATAAAGTTATAACTTGGCCAAGATAATCTTGCGGCACGAGAATATTTGCTCGAACAATAGGTTCATACATTTCAGAAATTTGTTGCACTGGAGGAAGAAGGGATGGATTATCTATTAATAGAGTTTCACCTTTAGTATTTGTTATTTGATAGATAACTGTTGGTGCGGTTGAAATAAGTTCTAAATTGTACTCTCTTTCAAGGCGCTCTTGTATTATTTCCATGTGTAACATACCTAAAAATCCGCAGCGAAATCCAAAGCCTAGAGCTTCAGATGATTCCGGTTCATAAAATAGTGATGCATCATTTAAACTAAGTTTTGCGAGAGCTTCTCGAAAGTTTTCAAAATCATCAGAGCTAATTGGAAATAGTCCAGCATATACTTGTGGTTTTACTTTCTTAAAGCCTGGTAATGCTCTTTCTGATTGATTTTTCTCAAGAGTTAAAGTATCACCTACTGGTGCACCTTGAATTTCTTTGATTCCAGCGACAACATAACCAACTTCGCCAGCGTCAAGTGAGCCTTGGGATGTGCGTTTGGGGGTAAATATACCAACGTCATCGACCTCATAACTTTTTCCTGTGGACATAATACGCATCTTATCGCCGCGTTTTAGAGAACCATTGATGATTCTAACAAGAGATACCACACCCAAATAGCTATCAAACCAAGAGTCAATAATTAGCGCTTGGAGAGGGGCGTCTTTTTCACCCACAGGAGCTGGAATATTAGATACGATTGCTTCAAGAACATCCTCAACACCAATACCACTTTTGGCACTAACCATTAGTGCATTTTGAGCATCTATGCCAATTATGTCTTCAATTTCAGAGATTACTCTTTCTGGTTCGGCTTGTGGTAAATCAATTTTATTTAAAACAGGCAAGACATCAAGTGATTGATCTATTGCCGTGTAACAAACGGCTAGAGTTTGGGCTTCAACACCTTGCGCGGCGTCAACTACTAAGAGTGCTCCTTCGCAGGCGGCAAGAGATCTTGAAACTTCATAACTAAAGTCAACATGTCCTGGGGTATCAATAAAATTGAGTAAATAGGTTTTGTTGTTTTTTGCCGTGTAGTTTAGAGATACGCTCTGGGCTTTAATCGTGATGCCACGTTCTCGCTCTATATCCATAGAGTCAAGGACTTGTGATTCCATTTCACGCGCGGATAATCCACCGCATAATTGGATAAAACGATCTGCCAATGTAGATTTGCCATGATCAATATGGGCAATAATAGAAAAGTTTCGAATATTAGAAAGGTCGCTCAAGGGAAAATGCCTAAAATTAAATTTCACTATTGTAGCGTATTTTTTAGTTATTGGTAAGGAAATAGCAACTAATTGAACATATTTAGTTTTTGGATTTAGAAAGAAGTTCTTTTTAATATTCAGTAAGGTATAGTTACCTCTGTTTTTTGTCCTAAATTAGGACACAAGATTGACGCATCTATTAATTTAGATTAAAATAACACCACGTTTCAAAGTTATTGATGAAGTATAAATGTTTGAATCTCAATATGATTCCGATACCAAAAAGAAACATGAAGATGACAAAAAAGAATTGTTTCTTGGTGCAAAAGTTCAACCTATGACTACCGGTGATAAATCAAGACAAGTTATAGATCGGTCCCGTAAAGCACGTGAAGAGAAGCCGCGTCTGTTAGAGGAACAACGCACCGCACTAAATGTAGCATCAACAACACTAGAAAACATGTCAGAACGCATTGATACACTTATAGAGTCTGTAGATGATTTAAACAATAAAATACAAGAAAACACGGATGAAATAAGTAAAATCACAGATATAATTAGACAACGTAACGCTTCTCAGTCATCTAGACTAACGATAATATCCCCTAATTTTTTGATACGACTTTTATCTCACTCTGCAACGCCTGTGATTGGCGCGATTATATTTATTGCTGGTGTCGTACTCGCATCTTGTGGAGTGGGGATTATTCTTGGCTCATGTATGGCAGTTGCCGGAGGAGCTCTGCTTGTGGGTTTTGCAAGCCACAAGTTTGGTCTATTCCCAGGCTCTGAAAAATCACAATGTGAAGACCATCAAGTAGTTGCGCATATGGAAAACCCATCTGGTAATTAATTTTAATTTCGTGTACTTCTTACTTCAACAGACCCTAAGGTTCTATTTATGTTTCTGATATTTACGTCCCCTGCCTAATCACATAATATGCCCATGAGTTATTGATAACTGCAAGTTTTTTTAATGCCTGTTTAAGATAGCTTGAACATGGTATTCTATAGGACAAATTTAAATAAGTGTAAAAGGACATATTCTAATCATGGTTTACTCAGCTAAAGAAGTTACTTTGATCAATATTGAAGATGAGTTGAAACAATCTTATCTTGATTACGCTATGAGTGTTATAGTTGGCCGGGCCTTGCCTGATGTTCGTGATGGATTGAAGCCTGTGCATCGACGTGTTTTGTATGCGATGAATGAGCTTGGCAACGACTGGAATAAGCCATATAAAAAATCGGCTAGAGTTGTCGGTGATGTTATCGGTAAATACCATCCGCATGGAGACACAGCTGTATACGACACCATAGTACGGATGGCGCAGGATTTTTCGATGCGTTATATGTTGGTTGATGGTCAGGGTAACTTTGGTTCTGTGGATGGTGATTCGCCTGCAGCGATGAGGTATACAGAAATCAGGATGTCCAAGCTTGCTCACGCACTTCTTGCTGATTTGGAAAAAGAAACCGTTGATTTTAGTCCAAACTATGATGGAACGGAGTTTGCTCCTGTAGTTATGCCTTCACGAACACCAAACTTATTAGTTAATGGTTCATCTGGTATTGCAGTTGGTATGGCTACAAATATCCCACCACATAATTTAACTGAAATCTTGGATGCTTGTTTAGCCCTAGCTGCTAACTCAGAGATAACTGTTGAAGAATTAATGGTTATTCTTCCTGGGCCAGATTTTCCAACAGCAGGAATAATTAACGGTCGAGCAGGTATTGTTGAAGCTTATCGTACTGGTCGAGGTAAAATATCAATTCGAGCTAGAACTGATATTGAAACAGACTCAAATACCGGCCGACAAGCTATCATTATTAATGAGCTTCCATATCAAGTAAATAAAGCTCGTTTAGTTGAAAAAATAGCAGAATTGGTACGAGATAAAAAACTTGAAGGAATTTCTGGTTTGCGAGATGAGTCAGATCGGCAAGGTATGCGGGTAGTTGTTGAATTAAAGCGTGGCGAAGTCGCTGAAGTAATGTTAAATAATTTATTTGCCCATACCCAAATGCAAAATGTTTTTGGAATAAATATGGTGGCCTTAGTTGATGGCCAACCACGAACTCTGAATTTAAAACAAATTCTTGAGTGTTTCTTAAAGCATAGACGTGAGGTTGTTACTCGTCGTTGCATCTTTGAATTAAAGAAAGCACGAATTCGTGCTCATGTCTTAGAAGGGTTGGGAATTGCTCTAGCCAATATCGATGAAATGATTGCTCTAATTAAAAAATCAGCAACACCTTCTGATGCCAAAGATGAGCTGCTAGCTAAGCCTTGGCAGCCAGGCTTGGTGAAAGCAATGTTAGATAAAGCCGGAACAGATGCTTGTCGTCCAGATGATTTAGCTGATCATTATGGCTTGAATGCTGATGGTTATTTTATATCTCCAGAGCAAGCCCAGGCAATTTTAGAATTAAGGCTACATAGGTTAACCGCTCTTGAGCAAGATAAAATCCTAAATGAATTTGAATCTCTACTTCTTATAATAAAAGAGTTGCTCGATATTTTGGCGTCTACTGAATTATTAATGGAAGTTATTTGTGATGAAATCAAAGAAATTAAAGAGCAGTTTGGTGATGTAAGACGAACAGAAATTATGGCCTCACGAGCAGATTTAACTATTGCTGATCTTATAACAGAAGAAGATGTTGTTGTGACCCTGTCTCACCAAGGATATGTAAAGTATCAGCCATTATCTGCATATCAGTCTCAACGACGTGGAGGTAAGGGTAAGTCTGCGACAAATGTTAAAGATGAAGATTTTGTTGATAAGCTTGTTATTGCCAGCACGCATGATACGTTGCTTTGTTTCTCTAATCATGGAAAATTATATTGGTTAAAAGCTTATGATCTACCATTAGCAAGCCGTATTTCTCGTGGCAAGCCGATTATAAATGTTCTACCGTTGGCCGAAGGTGAATCAATAAATGCAATGTTGCCAGTTCGAGAATATTTAGACGATAACTTTGTCTTTATGGCAACTAAAAGAGGTACTGTTAAAAAAGTTCCATTAACGGCGTTTAGTAGACCGCGTAGTTCAGGAATAATTGCAATTGCACTAGATGACGATGACTTGTTGGTTGGTGTAGATATTACTGACGGTAATAAAGATATAATGCTGTTTTCTGATGCAGGTAAAGTAATTCGCTTTGGAGAAAACCTAATCCGTCCATTAGGACGAACGGCGCGTGGTGTGCGTGGTATTAGACTTAAAGATTCTCAGGCGGTAATTTCCTTAGTTGTTGCCAAATCAGAAGGAACAATTTTAACTGCAACTGAATTTGGTTATGGTAAAAGAACGGATGTTGAAGAGTATCGGGTAACTGGCCGAGGTGGTCAGGGTGTTATTTCAATCCAAGTAAATGAAAGAAATGGTAAGGTTGTGCGTGCCGTTCAAGTTGCCGATACTGACCAAGCAATGCTTATCACTGATCAAGGAACGTTAGTACGTTTTAAAGTTGGCGAGTTATCAATTATTGGTCGTAATACCCAAGGTGTTAGACTAATCAATGTCTCTTCTGGTGAGCATGTTGTTGGTATGCAGCGAATAGAAGAAATCAATGATGGTGAAGAAGATAATGATACTGATGAGCCAGAAGTAGAAGGTATATCTGATGAAACCTAGAGGGTATAATTTTGGTGCAGGACCGGCCACATTGCCTGAAGTTATCTTAGAGCAAGCGCAATCTGAGTTATTAAATTGGCAAGGTCGGGGGATGTCTATATTAGAAATAGGCCACCGTACTCCTGATGTCATGTCTTTACTAGAAGAAGCAGAGCAATTAGTGCGTGAGCTACTAATCATTCCTACGAATTATCATGTGTTATTCTTAGGTGGTGCAACTCGAACTCAGTTTGCAATGTTACCAATGAATCTTCTTGCTAATAAAGAGCAGGCTGGTTTTTTGATTTCTGGCAATTGGTCTTCAATTGCGTATGATGAGTGTCAGCGTTTAAAACGTGCTTATTGTATTGCTAGCACAAAAAGTAATGGTTATAGAAGTGTACCAAGTCCGATGGATTGGCAGTTGCAAGATAATACTGCTTATGTCTATTACACATCTAATGAAACAGTAAATGGGGTTAGGTTTGCAAAGGTTCCTCAGTTTGGAGATATTCCTTTAGTTGTTGATATGACATCAAGCTTTCTTAGTGAGCCATTAAATATATCTGATTATGGTGTGGTGTTTGCAGGCGCGCAAAAAAATATAGCTCCAGCCGGATTAACAATTGCTATTGTTCGCTCTGATTTACTAGAAAGAGAGCCAGAGTTTCCTATTCCGACTATGCTAGATTATCGTACTCATGTTAAACATAACTCTTTGTACGCAACCCTACCAACATTTAATTGTTATATGGCTTTGAAAATGTTTAAGTGGGTAAAAGAACAGGGTGGCGTGACTGAAATGCATCGTTTGAGTCAACAAAAAGCTAATAAAGTATATGAATTAATCGATAACTCACCATTTTATCAATGCTTTGTTGAGCCTGACTCTCGCTCATTGATGAATGTCTGTTTTAGCCTTACTCGCCCAGAACTTGAGCCTCTTTTTGTTGATAAAGCTGCCGATGCTGGATTACTGTCTTTAAAAGGACATAAGGCAGTTGGTGGGATCCGGGCAAGTCTTTACAACGCAATGCCTATGTCAGGGGTAGATGCTTTGGTAGAGTTCATGAGTGATTTTGCCAAGAAAAATTCTATATGAAAAACAAGAAATTAGTGAGTCAGTTGTCTTCTCAATTAAGAGGAGAAATCAAAGTACCTGGAGATAAATCAATCTCCCACCGATCAATTATTTTGGGAGCAATTGCCAAAGGTCGCACATCAATCACTGGTTTTTTATTTAGCGAAGATTGCATGGCTACTTTGCGGGCATTTCAATTACTAGGTGTTGTAATAGAAATATCTAATAATCAAGTAATAATTCACGGTGTTGGTAGAAATGGCTTTAGTAAACCATCTACCCCAATTGATTGCGGAAACTCCGGCACCACTATGCGCCTGCTACCAGGAATACTGGTTGGTCAGTCATTTGATAGTGTCTTGATTGGCGATTCTAGTCTTTCAAAGAGGCCAATGGAGAGAGTTGTTAGACCACTAAAGCAAATGGGGGCTGACATTTCTTCTAATGATGGCCGGGCACCACTAGTTATTAAGGGCGGTAATGAGCTCTGTGGTATTACTTATGACCTGCCAGAAAAGAGCGCTCAGGTGAAATCTTGCGTACTCTTTGCAGGAATGTATGCATCTGGAGAAACAACAATTTCGGATTCTTGCCATATGCGTGATCATACTGAAAGAATGCTAACCTCTTTTTCCTATCCCATCTTTAAATCAGGCAATGCCCTCACAATTAATTCTCAGAGTGAGTGCCAAGGAACTGAAATAAATATACCAGGTGATATTTCTTCGGCAGCTTTTTTTATAGTAGCGGCCACAATTATTCCAAACTCTGAATTGCTTATCAGAGATGTTGGAATGAACTCCGGAAGAATTGGAATTTTGAAAATTCTAGAGCTCATGGGAGCATCCATCGAAATAGTTAGTAAAAGGTTATATGGAGATGAGCCTGTTGCTGATATTATTGTTCGATCTGCAGAGCTTGAGGGCATTGATATCCCCGCTAATTTAGTACCAATTGCAATAGATGAGTTTCCAATTATTTTCATAGCGGCAGCTTTTGCCAGTGGACAAACTCTCTTACACAGCGCGAAAGAGTTACGTTATAAAGAGAGTGATAGAATAAAGACGATGGTAACTGGCCTTAGAGCACTTGGTATTGAAGCGAATGAGCTAGATGACGGAGTATATATTCGAGGTGGAGTTTTCAATGGTGGCGTTGTTGATAGTTGTGGTGACCACCGGATTGCGATGGCGTTTGCAATAGCCGGTACCATATCAAGCTCACCTGTGATAATAGATAATAGTGGGGGGATTGCCACTTCCTTCCCAAATTTTGTACAATTAACTAATAAATTAAAAATGAACATTCGAGAAACAGAAGATGAATAATTGCGTAGACACACCAATAATAACACTTGATGGGCCAAGTGGAACTGGAAAAGGAACCTTATGCCATAAACTAGCCAGGCACTTAGGCTGGAATTTTTTGGATAGTGGTGCTATATATCGTGTGTTAGCTGTTGCTGCAGAAAAAAATGATGTTAGTTGTGAGCTCGAAGAAGATTTGGTCTCACTTTGCTCATCCTTAAATATACAGTTTATTCCTGAAGAAAATTTACATGTTAGAGTTTTGCTTGATGACGAAGATGTCAGTGAGGAAATAAGGACAGAGCAAACAGGACAAAATGCTTCTAGAATAGGTTCCATACCAGCTGTGAGAGAGGCTTTGTTATCTAGGCAGAGAGCTTTTGCAAAAGCTCCTGGTTTGGTAACTGATGGTCGTGATATGGGAACCGTTGTTTTTCCAGACGCACAATTAAAAATATATTTAGATGCATCGTCGACAGAAAGAGCCAAGAGAAGACATTTGCAGTTGCAAGGTCGAGGTATTAGTGCTAGCCTCGTGCAGGTTGCAGATGAGTTACGATTGCGCGATGAGCGCGATATGGCAAGAGCGCATGCTCCACTTAAGCCAGCTAAAGATGCTTTTTTGGTGGATACGACGGGGCTAACTATTGTACAAGTGTTCGAAAATATATTACAATTAGTCCGAGAAAATCTGTAGTTTAGGCTTCGCTAGTTATTTATTGCATATTTAACGATAAATTTGCAAATAGTATGGGCGAAGGCTTGTTGTTGTGGTTTTGGTATTTACAGGATCTATGATGGCAGAAATTGGGGGGAGTATATCTTTATATATTCCTAGGGTTTATTTTAACTGAGTTTATTAACATGTCTGAGTGTTTTAAAGAATTATTTGAAAAGAGTATTCAAGGGGCCCAATTTTATCCTGGAGCCATTATTTCCGCTGAAGTTATTGGTATTGATGACGATTTCGTCACCTTAAATGCCGGTTTGAAATCCGAAGGGATTGTTGCTATTGAAGAGTTTTATGATAAAAATGGCGACTTGGAAATTAATTTAGGTGATAAAGTTGAAGTTGCACTTGACTCTGTAGAAGACGGTCACGGTGAAACGTTACTTTCAAGAGAAAAGGCTAAGCGTCAAGAATCATGGCGTAAACTTTCTAAGTCTCATGAAAATAATGAAACTGTTATTGGTCTAATTTCCGGAAAAGTAAAAGGTGGTTTTACTGTCGAAATCGGCACTATCCGCGCATTCCTTCCTGGATCATTGGTTGATGTAAGACCAGTTCGCGATCCATCATATCTTGAAGGAAAAGAATTAGAATTTAAAGTTATCAAGATGGATATCAAGCGCAACAATATTGTTGTATCTCGTCGAGCCGTTGTTGAAGAAGAAAGTAGTGCTGATAGACAAGCATTATTAGATTCATTGCATGATGGTCAAGAGCTTGATGGTGTAGTTAAAAATCTTACTGATTATGGTGCGTTTATCGATCTTGGTGGTATTGATGGCTTACTACATATTACAGATATCTCATGGAAACGTGTTAAGCATCCAAGTGAATTATTAACAGTTGGTATGGATGTTAAAGTTAAAGTGTTGAGCTTTGATAGTGAGCGCAACCGTGTTTCTCTAGGTATGAAGCAGCTTGGCAATGATCCTTGGGTTGATTTAGTCGATCGTTACCCATTGAGCAAGCGTATAGAAGGTAAGGTAACAAATATTACTGATTACGGTTGTTTTGTAGAAATTGAAGAAGGCGTTGAAGGTTTAGTTCATATGTCAGAAATGGATTGGACTAACAAAAATGTTCATCCAAGTAAAGTTGTGAGCTTAGGTGATGTTGTTCCTGTTATCGTATTAGAAATTGATGCTGAGCGTCGTAGAATTTCCCTAGGTATGAAGCAGTGTGTTGGCAACCCATGGCAAAACTTCTCCCAAGATCATAACAAAGGCGAAAAAGTTAGCGGTAAAATTCGCTCTATTACCGACTTTGGTATATTCATTGGGTTAGACGGTGAAATTGATGGTCTAGTTCATTTATCTGATATTTCTTGGACAGTTCCTGGTGAAGAAGCTGTTAAGCAATACAAAAAAGGTCAAGATTTAGAAGCTGTTATCTTGGCAATTGATGCTGAGCGTGAGAGAATTTCATTAGGTCTAAAACAACTAGATGGCGATAACTTTACAAGTTACACTGAACAACATGCAAAAGGCGAAGTTGTTAAGGGTACTGTTGTAGCAGTTGATGCTAAGATGGTTACAGTTGAATTGTCTGAAGATGTAATTGGAACAATTCGTGCAAATGATTTATCAGATGAAAAAGTTACTGATGCAACAACTATTATCAATGAAGGTGATGAGGTTGAAGCAAAAATCATGAGCATAGATAAAAAGAATCGCACTGTATCTTTATCTGTAAAAGCTAAAGATGCTCAAGAACAAGCTGATGCTATTAAGAAGTACTCTAAAACTTCTGAAGTATCTGCCACTCTTGGTGATTTATTGAAAGAAAAAATGGGCAATAAGGATAGTGAATAGCTGATTTAACTTTCTGAACTTGTGAAGAAGCAGCACCAAAACTGCTTCTTCACAGTTTATACTGAGGTATACTGCCTCAAGTATAAAAGAAGTATGCGATTTTATTGTCTTTAAGTTATGGTAAACATAGCATTTGCAGACGTAAATACAGGACATATATATGCGCATTTTCATTATTATTTTCTACCTAATACTTATTCTACTCGGTATAAGTTTTGCAGCGTTAAACGCAACTCAAGTTCAAGTCAATTTTTATTTTACCACCTTAAATATGCCGGTTTCTGTATTGGTTATAATTATGCTGGGTGTAGGTGTAGTTATAGGTGCTATCTTGTTTTTATCTAGATATTGGCGCTTAAAATCTGTTAATCGTAAAATTAAAAATCAGTTGAAATGGACTGAGCGAGAGATAAAGAACTTACGAACTCTCCCTATACGAAATGAAGATAGTACATTCTAGGAAATTTAAATACCGATGATAAATTTATGGCCTCTTTTATTACCTGCTGCAGCTTGGTCTGGCTGGGTATTAGCAAAGCGTAGACAACTGGATGTTTCTCAGGATTCAGCCAATCATTTGTCTCGTGAATATGTGGTTGGATTAAATTACCTACTAAACGAGCAACCAGATAAAGCAGTAGATGTCTTTATTAAACTATTAGAGGTAGATAGCGATACGGTCGAGACTCATCTTGCTTTGGGAAGTTTATTTCGACGCAGAGGGGAAGTTGATAGGGCTATTCGAATACATCAAAACTTGATTGCCAGACCGCAATTGAGCCTGTTTCAGCGTAAAGAATCATTAATGGCTCTTGGTCAAGATTATATGAGCGCGGGTTTTGTTGATAGAGCCGAACGTATCTTTCTAGAGGTAGTCGACTTAGCCGGAGGCGTAGAAGTAAGTAGCCTACGAGGCTTACTGACAATTTATCAGCAGGAAAAGGACTGGGACAAAGCACTCGATATTATTAAGAAAATAGAAGCCTCAACAGGTACAAGCATGCAATCACAAATAGCTCACTACTATTGTGAAATAGCTCTTCACTGCCTGAAAAACAATATTCAAGATAAAGCTTATCAATCAATTAAACAGGCTCTTGCAGCAGATAAAAAATCAGTTCGGGCAAGTTTAATGTTAGCAAGTTTTGAGATGCAAAATAGTCGTTATAAGCAAGCAATTAAAGCCTTAAAAAAAGTACCTGAACAAGATGCCGAGTTTTTAAATGAAATTATTGAGCCTTTAGTCTTTTGTCATCGAGAGCTAGACATCATGGATGAATGTATTGATTATCTAGAGCAAAAACTACCAAATCATCCTCGTGCTTCACTAATTTTTGTTATCGGTGATTATCTAAGTAGAGAGAAAGGAGTGGATTTTGCTATAGATTTTGTGTCTAGTCATTTAGGCAAGCATCCATCTATTCGAGGTCTGAATCGACTTATACATTGGCATGTTGAGTCATCACATGGCAAAGTAAAAGATAAATTACAAATGTTATACGCTATTACTAGTAAGTTTTTAGAAAACAAGCCTGTATATAGATGCGGTAACTGTGGTTTTGGAGGTCACTTATTGCACTGGCACTGTCCTAGCTGTAAAGAGTGGGGTAGAACTAAACCAATTCATGGTTTAGAAGGGGACTAACGGTTTATTTATGAAGTATAAGTTAATAATAGCTCTAGATTTTGATAACGAAAAACAAGCACTCAGTCTTGTTGAAAAGTTAAGTCCAGATATTTGTGCATTGAAAGTCGGCAGCGAAATGTACACTAGACTTGGTCCAAGTTTTGTCCGAGCATTAGTCAATAGGAAATTTAAAGTCTTTCTAGATTTAAAATTTCACGATATACCAACTACTGTCGCTCGCTCATGCGCTGTTGCATCCGAGCTTGGTATTTGGATGGTTAATATCCATGCCTCTGGTGGTTTAGCAATGATGGAGGCTGCTAGAGGAGCCGTAGATCAATTTGGTGATGATAAGCCACTGCTTATAGCTGTTAGTGTTCTAACTAGCATGAAAAGTGAAGATTTACGTGCGCAAGGAATAACAAAAACCCTAGAAGAACACGTCTGTTATTTATCAAGACTTGCTTTTGAGGCAAACCTTGATGGGATGGTGTCATCAGCCTTGGAGGTGCCATTAATTAAAAAAGCTTGTGGTGCTACGTTTCTTACGGTCACTCCAGGAATTAGGTTGCCAAAACACAATCTAAATGATCAAAGTCGTGTCATAACACCTAAGCAAGCACTTGCTTTAGGTAGTGATTATTTAGTAGTTGGACGACCGGTTACTCAGGCGGAAGATCCTATGCTGGCTATTACAGAGCTTTTTGCAGATGTTTGATTTATCTATACTAGCAGGTATTAGTAAGCCGAAGAAAATACAACCAAAGAATATGAGCGATTCTCATAGGGAGTATCTATACCATTTAGGAATAGATGTATGGTGTATTCGAGATGATAATCAGTTTAAAAAACCGTTATTGTTAATTGATAGTTCTACTGATTTGGGTGGATTGTCCAATCGCGAAAACCTACTGTTAGGCGCAATGTTAAGTAGTATTGGTTTATCAATGGAAGATATTGTATTAAAAATAATTACCGAACAAGATCTTAATGAGGATCAGCTAATCGATAATAGAATTTTGAGCCGGTCATCATTGATAGTGACGATGGGTTATTCTGTAGGTGACTGGCTTAAGAAAAAATGTGGGTTTATTGACAATAAATATATTTATCATGACCTTCCAGTGTTTTTCGTTTCTCACCCTAATTACTTGTTAAGTAACTCTGCTGATAAGAAGAGGTCTTATTTTGAATTAGTTAAAATCAGAGAAATTTCAGGTAGCTAGTCTTGCTCAGTTTGATTTGTGATTTTAAGACAATGTAAAACAGGCCAAGACCCAACCTAAAAGTTTATCAGTCTAAGGGTTATAGAGTCTAATTTTGATGATCTTACCCGTGCGATGTAAAAAATTGATTGTTGCATTTTGGAAACAGGATTATACTTCCTGTTCTTTAATTAAATTTGTTATTAATATGCAAAGACAAGATAGTCTTCAACGTTTTTTATTCGAACATGCGAGTATTCGCGGGGAAATTATACATCTAGATAATACTTATAAAACAATAATTGAGCAGCGCCCCTATCCTCTGCCTGTTCGGAAGCTACTTGGCGAGGCCATTTTATCATGTGTTTTGTTTGCCGGCAGTATTAAGTTCGAAGGCGAGATTGGCTTGCAGTTTCATGGCGATGAACGTCTACCGCTATTAATTGTTCAATGTAATCATAATTTAGAAGTTAGAGCTGTTGCTAAGTTTCACCCAGATCTAACTGTTGATTATAATTCTGCATTCCTAGATGGTAAAATGGTATTTAATATTAATCAAAAAAATCAAACGCAAACATACCAAAGTATAGTTCCTATTAAGTCGACATCGATGGCTGATAACTTAATGCAGTATTTTAGCCAGTCAGAGCAATTATCAACGCAAGTATTCTTGGCCATAGATAATGAGCATGCAGCAGGAATACTCTTACAGTTAATGCCAGGTCAAAATACTGAGCAGAGAGAAAACTTTTGGGAATATGCAGTACAAATTGGACAGACTATCACAGAGCATGAACTGTTGACCCTTGAAAACACAGAAGTCCTGCACCGCTTATATCATGAAACTGAGCTTAGAATATTTGACTCACGTCCAGTTAAATTTGCTTGTACTTGTGACATAGGGAAAATGAAGAGTGTACTAGCAACGATAGGTGAAAAGGGGGTCCAAGAGTTATTAAAAGAAAATGGTTGTGTAGAAATATTTTGTGACTTTTGCAATCAACGTTATGCATTTGACGAAATAGATGTGACATTGCTGTTTAAAGACTAACAATTTAGATGTTTGAGTTATATTGTCATGGAAAGTTTCGAAAATCCTTCTTTGAAGAGTCTTAATAAACTCAAAGCTCGGAATTTCTCGTTCGTTATGGGCTCTTATTGATGTTGATTCTTCTTATGGAGCTCTTTTCGAAGAAGCTAAAATGAAAATGTATCTAATCAATCTAATCAACCTTATCTGGCACTAGGTCAAATTCTTCAATATTTTAATAAGTCTGGGTTTGATTTTAAATTTGATCAGGACGACAATTACGTTATGAGTTACAGTGTGTGTAGGGATGACTGGCTCGTGGTTTTTTTAATCATTCACTGCATAGTCTGTATCAGGTTATGAGTTTAGATCAAGAGGTATTTAAACGATATAATAAGTATGTACATTCTGTAATTACTACATTAACCTTAATCCTCAGATATCAAGAGACTCAGTTGCGTTTAATAATATTTATAGAAAATCGACGGTTTCTTCAAATTTAATTAAGATGAGTATATTTGGTGAAACTCAGGATATATCTGAGAATAAGGTGTTGGATACAAGTTTTGATGATTTAAAGTTAGCTTCGAAACTAGATATGCCCTAATTAATTAAATTGTATGGTTAAGACGTTATGGTTTACAATTAAGAACCCAGACGATTCATTATAATGGAATTAATGCTTCATCTTAATATAAATAAACCTAATTATATTTCAGGTATAAGTCTATTAGAGCTTTTGGTATGTCTAACTATAATTAGTGTGGTGACGATTTATTCTAATTCCCTTATAAGTTATTTATATCAAAAAAATCAAATATTTGTGATTGAATCTGAAATTAAGTCGGCAATAAGGTTTTCAAGGCTTGAAGCTATTATACGAAATGAGAAGCTAATCTTATCAAGTATAGATGATGAAGGTTGGTCATTGGGAATGAAATTATATTCTGTAAAAACAAACACTCGCCATCAAAACGTAAATGATAATCTGATTCGTGAATGGAGATGGGTAAGCAGAGGTAATACTGTTACATGGAGTGGGTTTCAATCGAAGAAGAACTTGCTTTTTATGCCTGATATAAACAAAAGCGTTATAAACGGAACTTTCTCTATTGACTCAGGTAGTAGTAAGGGGATTTTTTTGGTGGTAAATCGGATAGGAAGGGTTTACTCAAAAAACAAATAAAAAAAGCAGCTACGAAAATACAATAAATTGTATCCCGAAACTGCTTTTTAAGCTTACGAAGTAAAAATTAAACCACTTCAACTTCTTCAGCTTGAGGACCTTTCTGACCTTGACCAGGCTTAAACATAACAGCTGCGCCTTCAGTCAATGTTTTGAAACCACTGCCCATAATTGCACTGAAATGAACAAAGTAATCTTTGCCATTGCTTTCGATGAAACCAAAGCCTTTGCTTTCGTTAAACCACTTTACTGTACCACGAACTTTATCTGACATTTCTTTATATCCTAATTAACTGGAAAAACATTCTAACATTTAAAAATCAATATTCCAATGCTTTTTGAAAATTTGTTGATAAACAAAATACATCTCTTGAAATTTGATAATTAATCCCCACATACAAATCCAAGAATAGTTTATTTTGGGAGGATAGCAAGTGAGTGAAAAAACAAACAAAGATTGGAAAAAATTTAAAGAAGAAAATTTCAGTAATGAAGAGGAAGTTCAAAATGAATCAGAGGCACTAATTGATGAGGATGTTGCTGATTTTGAAGAAACAATCCCTAGTTTAGAATTTCCTGCTATAGCTGAACTAGAAGAGAAGCTCACTTTATCTGAGCAAAAAGCCCATGAAAACTGGGAAAAAGCAACAAGAGCAGTAGCTGAGCTTGAAAATGTACGCCGGCGTTCAGAGCGTGAAGTGACTAATGCACATAAATATGGACTTGAAAAAATCATAGACGGATTGCTACCTGTTATTGATAGTTTAGAGCAAGCCCTACAACTAGCGGATAAAGATGAAAATGCTAGCATGCATGAAGGTCTTTCTTTAACAATGAAACTATTTTTGGATGTGCTTACTAAATATAAAGTAGAGCAAGTGGACCCAATTGGTGAAATATTTAACCCAGAACTTCATGAAGCGATGTCAATGCAAGAATCGCCAGATGCAAAAGCAAATACTATATTAGTAGTGTTCCAGAAGGGTTATAAGTTAAATGAGCGAGTCATTCGACCAGCTAGAGTTATAGTTGCAAAATAAAAAAATATTACATTGACTTGAAATATATATTTTGTTCCCCATATGAGTATATATCTACAGACTAAATTGGAGTGAGAAAAATGGCAGCAATAATCGGAATCGATTTAGGTACAACAAATTCTTGTGTAGCAGTTATGGAAGGTGGAAAACCACGTGTTATCGAAAATCACGAAGGTCAACGCACAACCCCATCCATCGTTGCTTTTACAAATGATGATGAAATTCTTGTTGGACAATCAGCAAAGCGTCAAGCAGTTACAAACCCTGATAATACTCTCTACGCAATCAAACGACTAATTGGTCGTAAATTTGATGACGCGGTTGTTAAAAAAGATATTAAAATGGTTCCGTATAAGATTGTAAAAGCTGATAATGGCGATGCATGGGTTCGAGTTAATAAAGAAGATAAAGCTCCACCACAAATTTCTGCAGAAGTATTACGTAAAATGAAGAAAACAGCAGAAGATTATTTAGGTACAAATGTTACAGAAGCTGTAATTACTGTTCCAGCTTACTTTAACGACTCTCAGCGTCAAGCAACTAAAGATGCTGGTAAAATTGCAGGGCTTGATGTTAAGAGAATCATCAATGAACCAACTGCAGCTGCTTTGGCATACGGAATGGATAAGAAAAGAGGTGATTCTGTAGTTGCTGTATTCGATTTAGGTGGTGGTACGTTTGATATCTCTATTATCGAAATAGCAGAGGTAGATGGTGAGCATCAGTTTGAAGTATTGGCTACTAATGGTGATACATTCTTAGGTGGTGAAGATTTTGATTTATCCTTAATTGAATATCTAGTTGCTGAGTTCAAAAAAGACTCAGGAATCGATTTACATAGCGACCCATTAGCTCTTCAACGCTTGAAAGAAGCAGCTGAAAAGGCAAAAATTGAGTTATCTTCCTCTCAGCAAACGGATGTTAATCTACCATACATCACAGCTGATAGTTCAGGACCTAAACATTTAAACATTAAGCTAACTAGAGCTAAACTAGAATCTTTAGTTGAGAAACTAGTTGAAAGAACTATCCCGCCACTAAAAACAGCGTTAAAAGATGCAGGATTAACTGTTTCTAAAATTGATGAAGTTATTATGGTTGGTGGTCAAACACGTATGCCTTTGGTACAAAAGAAGGTTGAAGAGTTCTTTGGTAAAGAGCCTCGTAAAGATGTTAACCCTGATGAAGCAGTGGCGATTGGTGCATCTATCCAAGCAGCTGTGTTATCTGGTGATGTAAAAGATATCCTTTTATTAGATGTAACACCATTGTCACTAGGAATTGAGACTTTGGGTGGGGTAATGACAAAGTTAATTGAAAAAAACACTACTATCCCAACTAAGGCTAACCAAGTATTTTCAACAGCAGATGATAGCCAAACAGCTGTAACCGTGCATGTATTGCAAGGTGAAAGAGAGCAAGCAACAGCAAATAAATCTTTAGGAAGATTTGATCTTTCTGATATTCCACCAGCTCCTCGTGGTGTTCCGCAAATTGAGGTGACGTTTGATATAGATGCTAATGGTATCTTAAATGTGTCTGCTAAAGATAAAGCAACTGGTAAAGCACAGTCAATCGTAATTAAAGCATCAAGTGGTCTTAGTGATGAAGAAGTTGCTGAAATGGTAAAAGATGCTCAGTCTCATGCAGATGAAGATAAGAAATTCAAAGAATTAGTTGATGTTCGTAACCAGGCAGATGGCTTGATTCATAGCTCTGAAAAATCTTTGAAGGATTTAGAAGGTGAGATGGATGAAGGTGAGAAAACTGGCATAGAATCAGCTATTACTGAATTAAAAGAAGCTTTGAAAGGAAGTGATAAAGCAGAAATAGAAGATAAAATTGCAACTCTAACGACTGCTTCATCTAAAATGGCTGAAAAAGTGTATGCTAAAAAAGCTGCAGAAGGACAACCAGAAACAGAGCAAAATGCTGAAGCAAGTTCTGAGGAAGAAGCTAAATCAGATGAAGGCGTCGTTGATGCTGAATTTGAAGAGGTTGATGATGAGAAGAAATAATCTCTTTTAGAGGTTATTTCTTTCTTAACTATTTTAATGATGTGAGTATTTAATGTCCCAGCACGATTATTATGAACTTCTTGGCTTACAGCGTGGTGCCGATGAAGGTGAGATTAAAAAAGCGTATCGCAAATTAGCGATGAAGTATCATCCAGATAGAAATTCTGGAGATGGTGAAGCAGAAGAAAAATTCAAAGAAATTCAGAAAGCTTACGCAGTTTTGTCTGACAGTGAAAAACGGTCTGCCTATGATCAGTTTGGTCATGCTGGAGTTGATGGTTCGATGGGTGGTGGGCCTGGTGGTTTTGGCGGCTTCGGTGGATTTGGTGACGTTTTTGGTGATATCTTTGAGAATATTTTCTCTCAAGGTCAAGGCCAAGGACATCATCAGTCCCGAGCACAACGTGGTTCCGACTTGCAATATAATCTTCAGTTATCTCTTGAAGAAGCAGCTCTTGGTAAGCAAGTTGAAATTACAGTACCAAGACATGCTGCTTGTACTTCTTGCGATTCGACCGGAGCCAAAAAAGGAAGCAAGCCAAAGAACTGTGAAACATGTAACGGTGTTGGCCAAGTTCGAATCCAGCAAGGTTTTTTCTCAATACAGCAAACTTGTCCTACCTGTAGTGGTGCTGGACAAACGATAAGTGATCCTTGTAATTCATGCCATGGTGAAGGAAGAGTTCGTGAGAGTAAAAAACTGACGGTTAAGATTCCACCTGGTGTAGATAATAATGATCGTGTCAGGCTCAATGGTGAAGGTGAGGCTGGTATATTTGGTGGTGGCCCAGGTGATTTGTTTGTACAAGTTAGTCTAAAGCCGCACTCAATTTTTACTCGTCAAGATAGCGACCTATTGTGTGAGGTGCCAATAAGCTTTATAGTTGCCGCTATAGGTGGATCTATCGAGGTGCCGACCCTTGAGGGGCGTGTAACCCTGAAAATTCCAGCAGAAACTCAAACTGGCAAAAGCTTTAGGATGCGCGGTAAAGGCATTAAGTCAGTACGTAGTAGTGCTAAAGGTGATTTGTTGTGTAAAGTTGTTGTTGAAACACCAATTAATCTTACTAAAGAGCAAAAAGAATTCTTAGAAAAATTTCAAGAATCTCTTAAAAATAGCAAGCAAAGACATTCGCCAAAGACAAGCTCTTGGTTTGATGGAGTGAAGAAATTCTTTGAGGATATGAAGTTTTAAATTAGATAAAAAGCCATCACTTGTATGATAGTTTTGATGGCTTTTTACTCTTGTAGGTTTATGGAGGTGTAAATGCAAAACCAACCAGCTATTTTGGTGCTTGCGGATGGAACTGTATTTCGAGGAACATCTATTGGTGCATTGGGAGATGGTGTTGGTGAGTTGGTTTTTAATACCTCTATGTCTGGTTATCAAGAAATGTTGACAGACCCATCTTACGCCAAGCAAATTATCACCTTAACAACAGCACATGTTGGTAACACCGGTTGTAATAATGACGACATGGAATCAACAAGAGTGTGGGCAAAGGGACTTGTTGTTAGGCATAGTTCAATTTTAGCTAGCAATTATCAAAAAACTCAAAACTTATCTGACTTTTTAAAGCGTAATAATACTGTTGCTATTGCTGATATTGACACTAGAGCTTTAACCCACAGACTTCGTGATAAAGGTTCTATTAGTGCTTGTATTAGTACTAATGTTGAAGATATTGAAAAATGTAAGGCATTAGCCGAGTCCTTTTCTGGTCTAGTAGGACTTGATTTGGCCAAGGAAGTTTCAAGGCCATTAGTTGAGCGCTGGCATGAGGGCAGAGGTCCATGGGGGCGTTCATCTAAGCCTTTACATTTGCATGTAGTAGTATATGACTTTGGTGTAAAGCATAGCATTCTTCGTATTTTACATGATCTCGGTTGTCATATAACGATTGTACCAGCTAAAACTCCATTTCAAGAAGTTTTAAACATGCAACCAGACGGAATCTTCTTGTCAAATGGCCCAGGCGACCCACAGGCTTCTGATTATGCAATTTCAGCGACAAAAGAGTTTCTAAAAGTAAATATACCTATTTTTGGAATTTGTTTAGGTTTTCAAATTTTAGCTTTAGCTTGCGGTGCAAATACATCTAAAATGAAATTTGGGCATCATGGAGCAAATCATCCTGTAGTTGAAGTAGGCGGTTCGGGTCGAGTCTATATAACCAGTCAAAATCATGGCTTTTCTGTAGATGAAGATACCCTGCCTAATAATTTGCAAATTTCTTATAGGTCCTTGTTTGATCGTAGTTTGCAAGGTATTATTCATAAAGAACGACCAGCGCTAGGTTTTCAAGGTCATCCTGAAGCTAGCCCAGGACCACATGATATTGAAATAATATTCAATCAATTTATTAAACTTATGATGGAGTATAAGGACAGTGAGTAAATATAATGTTTTCACCTCTGAATCAGTAACAGAAGGTCATCCAGATAAAATTGCCGATCAAATATCAGATGCAATTTTAGATGAAATATTAGCACAAGATCCGCACTCGCGTGTTGCTTGTGAGACGTTTGTAAAAACGGGTATGGTCTTAGTTGGCGGCGAAATTTCAACCAAAGCATGGGTTGATGTTGAAGATATCGCTCGTAGTGTTATTAAAGATATTGGCTATAATAGCTCAGATATGGGGTTTGACTGGGAGTCATGCGCTGTTTTGTTAGCTATTGGTAAGCAATCTGTTGATATAGCTCAGGGAGTTGATAACCAAACAACTAAAAAATTAGGTGCGGGAGATCAAGGCATGATGTTTGGCTTTGCTTCTCGCGAAACTGATGTTTATATGCCGGCTCCTATTGCCTATGCGCATAGACTAGTTGAAAAGCAAGCACAGCTCCGTAAAGATGGCACTCTACCTTGGTTGCGACCAGATGGTAAGTCACAAATTACTATGCGCTATCAAAATGGTAAGCCCGTTTCTGTGGATACTATTGTATTTTCTACTCAGCACTCTGAAGTTGTTACGCAAGCAGAGATTGAGCGTGCTGTTCGTGAGGAGATTATCAAGCAAGTAATCCCCGAAGAATGGTTAACTAAAGATACGCGATATATTATTAATCCTACTGGTAGATTTGTTATTGGTGGACCTCTAGGTGACTGTGGTCTAACTGGGCGTAAAATAATAGTTGATACATATGGCGGTATGGCAAGACATGGCGGAGGATGTTTCTCTGGTAAGGATCCATCTAAGGTAGATCGCTCAGCAGCTTATGCAGGAAGACATGTTGCAAAAAACATTGTTGCAGCAGGCATAGCAGATAAATGTGAAATTCAAGTGTCTTATGCTATTGGTGTACATGAGCCAACATCTATTCACGTTGAAACTTTTGGTACTGGTAATATCAGCGATGAAGCGATTGTAAGATTAGTTAAAGAAAACTTTGATTTAACTCCGCAAGGAATTATTGATCATCATCAATTGCTAAGACCAATTTACAGAGAAACAGCTTCTTATGGACATTTTGGTCGTGATAGTTTCCCATGGGAAAGATTAGACAAAGTTGCTCAACTACAAAAAGCAGTTTCGGTTTCAATTTCAGAAAAGGAAGGCGTATGTTAGTTATGAAAGACACATCAACAACAGAAGATTATAAAGTAGCTGATATTGCATTGGCTGCGTGGGGACGCAAAGAGATTACTATTGCTGAGACTGAAATGCCAGGACTTATGGCATTACGAGCAGAGTTTGGTGGTCAAAAGCCTCTAAAAGGCGCACGTATAGCCGGCTGCCTACATATGACTATTCAAACTGCGGTTTTGATAGAAACATTAACTAACTTAGGTGCTGAAGTTCGTTGGTCATCATGCAATATATTTTCAACACAAGATCATGCAGCTGCAGCTATGGCTGAAGCTGGAATTCCTGTATTTGCATGGAAAGGCGAAACAGATAGTGAATATGAGTGGTGCGTTGAGCAAACTATTCAAGGTCCTAATGGTTGGGTTCCAAATTTAATTTTGGATGATGGTGGTGATTTAACTAAGATGATCCATGATAATCACCCTGAAATTTTAAAAGGTATTAAAGGCGTTTCTGAAGAAACTACTACAGGTGTTGCACGTCTTTATGAAATGGCTAAAAAAGGTCAACTACATACACCAGCTATAAATGTTAATGATTCAGTAACCAAGTCTAAATTTGATAATTTATATGGGTGTCGCGAGTCATTATTAGATGGAATTAAACGAGCAACTGACGTCATGATTGCTGGCAAAATAGCGGTTATCATTGGCTTTGGAGATGTAGGTAAAGGTTGTGCGCAAGCATTACGTGGCCAAGGAGCTACTGTATATATAGCTGAAATAGATCCAATCTGTGCACTACAGGCATCGATGGAAGGTTATCGTGTTGTTACTTTAGATGATGTTGCAGATACTGCTGATATTATTGTAACAGCAACTGGTAATTTCCATGTTGTCTCTCATGAGCATATGTTGAAAATGAAGAATCAGGCGATCTTATGTAATATAGGGCATTTTGATTCTGAAATTGATATTGAAAGTATGCGTCAATATGAGTGGGAAAATATTAAGCCACAAGTAGATCACGTTATACTTCCTGATGGCCGAAGGATTATAGTTTTAGCTGAGGGTAGATTGGTGAATTTAGGTTGTGCTACTGGTCATCCTAGTTTTGTTATGTCTGCATCATTTACTAACCAAGTACTTGCTCAAATAGAGTTATATCTAAATTCTAGTAATTATGAGAATAAAGTATATGTCTTGCCAAAAAGTTTAGATGAAAAGGTAGCCAGACTTCATTTAGGAAGAATTGGTGCCAAGTTAACTAAGCTAACACCTAAGCAAGCTGAGTATATTGGTATTAATGTTGACGGTCCATATAAGCCTGAGCATTATCGCTACTAAGATAGAGCTTAAATGTAATCGTTTCTAAGAAACCCAGGGCTAGATTTATAGCACTGGGTTTTTTTATATACAGGGCAAACGCATTATCTTATGCTGTAAATTCAACTCAAATGTTGTCATTGCGAGCATCTCCAAGCAAACTAGATTGGTGTTTTAATGAGGAATCGATCTGGGTTTGCGATGCTCGCAATGATAAGTTATTCAGTGAATAAGTGTTCAAAATTAAGATGCGTTCACCTTGCCGCTTTGCGGTTTGGTAGTTTTTATTGGTTTATATTTGTTAAATTATAATTTTGCATAATATAGATAGTTCTCCTCGTCAAATAGTAAAACTTACTCTATATTTAATAGGGGCTGTTGACAATTGGGTGCGCGAGTCAAAAATCAGGCTAATTTAGCACAAATTTTAACTTGAGTGAGGCGAATAGCCAGCTCTATTTAACGAACTCAAGCTGAAATTTGGGCTAAATCAGCATGTTTTTTGGCCGTAGCTCCAATTGTCAACAGACCCTATTATTGTAAGGAGGAGTTATGAGAAGAAAAAATTTCTTTAGTGTTGCCTTTTTTTTATGTGCTTTGCCTATTAGTTTAAATGCACAAAATTGCTCTAAAAGCGCAGACTGTGATGACTGGGTTAAGGATCATTGCGCTTGTGGTGTTGGGCCTCTTTGTGGTGAAATGAATTGGAGCACTAATCAAGGAAGTTGTAAGTGCGACGGTGAATATGGCGATCAGCACAATTGTAATTCATCAGATAATGTTATTATTTTTGATTCTGATGATGGTGTTGTTCCTCCCAGAATGAGAGCTGGTCCAAGAGGTCGACGCTGGTGAGTAATGAACCACCTAATTAAATTTAATTAAAAAATGATGCTGCCCCCTTTACTTGCTTGGCCCGACTTGCTCCTGCTTGGCCCGTCCTATTCCTGCTTGGCCCGTCCTATTCCTGCTTTTCCCGTCCTATTCCTGCTTGTCCCGTCCTATTCCTGCTTGTCCAGTCCTATTCCTGCTTGTCCCGTCCTATTCCTGCTTGTCCCGTCCTATTCCTACTTAGCCAGTCCTATTCCTGCTTAGCCAGTCCTATTCCTGCTTGGCCCGTCCTATTCCTACTTAGCCCGTCCTATTCCTACTTAGCCCGTCCTATTCCTACTTAGCCCGACTTGTTCGGGCTATCTACACAAGAATAAATATATGCAAATAAATCACACTAAAAAGATTCTGGGTCAGAATCATAATCTTGAAAGTTGGACTTTTGTTTGGGGCTAACTGTTACCTAATATTGAGGTAACTAAGTTAGGGGTTACTTTGCTTGTGTTGATCCTTTTCTGATAAACACGGATACTGCTTCTTGATACCAATTAGAGCCACTTGTGAAACAGTCATGCTGTTTTTATCACTAAGTTGGCTTGAGACATCATTGTATGTTTGTTGAATTAACTCGTTTAGCATGACGCTATTTAGTGTCACACTTGTTGGTAGGCAAAACATAGGCATACCTTTTTTAGTGGCATTCTCATTTGTAAGAGTTAGACTCTCGCCGATACTTTCACTAGTTAGAAGTAATATGTTTCTAGCTGATCTAGCCCAAGCCTGCGACTCAGGGTCGGCTTTCATTTCCATTTGCGGTATATTATTGACGATATTCATGTAATGTTCGATTGTATCTGCGGCTGCAGACGCTGTTATAAATGCAATACAAATAGCTACTATTTTCGATGTAAGTTTGTACATTCCTTGGTCCTCCCTATACCCCGTGTGGGGCTATCCACTGAAATTTAAAAGCAAAAAACAAAAATATAAATAGTCCTACAGATAGGATAATCCTTACAGTTAAAGATTTAACCGTTCGTTGGGTCTTGCCTTGGTCACGAACTAAATTTATTAAACCAAAAGTTAGAGCACCTAAAATAAATAACATAATAATAAATATAATAATTTTAATGAACATTTGTTATACTCTCGGCTATTAACCATAAAAGGCAATCTGATGGCTAGTTTAACTTGTTTTAACTTTTCTTTCACTCCTTCTTGGCGAATGTTTTTGTTAACAATATTTTTTTTGTCAATATTTCTTCGTCTTGGAGTTTGGCAATTAGAGCGAGCCCATGAAAAACAGCAGATCATTGTGAATTTTAACCAGCAAACAGAACAAAAACCAATTATCTGGGATGGTCAAAGCAAATTACCTAATCAGTATCAGTCGTTGAAAATCAGTGGCAAATTTTTGCCAACAGTCTTGTTTCTTGATAACCAGCATCATAATCATCAGTTTGGATACGATGTTTTGGTACCATTTTTATTAACGGATGGCACAATTGTTATTGTAGATCGTGGCTGGGTGGCGCTTGAAAATAGGGATAGATCTAATCTCCCGTCTATCAATATTCCAAACATAGAAAGACAGTTGGAGGGCCAAGCTTATTATCCTTCGACTAAAAACTGGTTGCTTGGAGAGCCCTTGGAAAAAATAAATTCTAATACCGCAATTATTGAGCTTCAGGATTTGCCTATAATTAGTAAATTTTTGCATAAATCTGTATATCCGTTTATTATTCGCGAAGATAAAAACTCAGTAGGTGGATATGTGCGGGATTGGTCGATCGTTTCTATGCCGCCATCACGTCATTATGGTTACGCGGTTCAGTGGTTTGCAATATCTTTGGCCGTGTTTATTATCTTTATTGCTTTAAATATTAAGAAGAAATTATGATTAAACTACGTCGAAACTCTTGGATTTTAATAGCGTTAGTTCTTATTTTTCTAACACCAGGAATCTGCGCTTTCTTTTTTTACTCAAATCCTACTTGGCTAGGCGGGGTTGAAACTAATCGTGGAGTCTTTATAAAGCCACCCGTTTTACTTTCTATGTTGCCTAAAAATGATAAGTGGCGGATTGCATTATATAGCCCACAAAAGTGTGAGATTGAATGCATGGGCAATTTAGATAAATTGGCTCGAGTAAGGCTTGCTTTGGGTCGACAACTATATAATGTTGACGTTTGTTTATTGTTAGATAGCAAATCCCCAGATTTATCAGAAAAACAAACAGAATTACTACAAGATGTAGGCTCTCATGTGCTAAAATTTGCCGCGACAAGTCAAGAGCATAAGAATATCTTTAGTGATAAACCGGCTTTTTATATAATCAGCCCAGAAAATTACGTGGTTTTAAGCTACAAGGTCACGAGTCCTCCTGATGATATATTTCATGATATTAAACAACTGGTGAAAGATAAATGAAAATACTACGAATAATATCTATCATTGCCCTTATATTAGCTTTCGTTGTTGTAACCTTGGGAGCATTTACAAGGTTAACTGATGCTGGTTTAGGTTGTCCTGATTGGCCTGGATGTTATGGTAAGTTATTTCTACCATCTTCAAATTCTGCATTAGTGAAAGCACAAAGCATGTATCCGAAAATTCCAATAGAATCATCAAAAGCTTGGACTGAGATGGCTCATCGTTACGCTGCGGGTAGTTTGGTTTTTTTAATCTGTTGTATTATTTTTAAATCTTTTAGCGGACTAAGAAGTCAAGTTAAATTACCTTGGCAACTATCACTGGCCATTATATTTTTAATAGGATTTCAGGCCGCACTTGGCATGTGGACGGTGACTTTGAAGCTATTGCCAATAGTTGTTATGGGTCACCTGTTGGGGGGGATGTTAATTTTTTCCTGTTTAGCTTATCTTTGTTGGCAGTTTAGCGGGGTTTCTGGTTTGAATCTACGGCAATTCAAACTGTGGGTTAACCTAGCTCTTTTTATCGTCTTTCTACAGATTGCCTTAGGTGGCTTGGTGAGTGCTAATTATGCTGGTATTGCATGTGTTGGTTTTCCAACATGCAATGGGCAATGGTTACCTAGTTTAGATTTTAGAACGGCTTTTGATTTGTTCCCGTCAATCGGAGCTAATTATCAAGGAGGCCTACTAGATAATACTAGTAGAGTTACACTTCAAATGGTACATAGATTGGGTGCAATTATAACTGCTATTTATGTGATGGTTTTATCCGCCAGCTTGTTTGTTGCAGCTAATTCGAGATTTTTAAAAAGCTTTTCATTAATTGCTATTATTATTGTCTGTTTACAATTTACTTTAGGTATTTTAAACGTCGTTTATTTGTTACCACTGTGGGCCGCGGTTGCACATAATGGATGTGCAGCGTTACTTCTAGCTACAATTGTAAGTCTTCGTTATTTAGTTTCAAGTGGAGGAATATATGCTCGGAACTCTTAGAAAGTCACTCCCTTTGTGGCGAGATTATATTGAGTTATGTAAACCACGAGTTGTTGCTCTGATGTTATTAACCGTTGTTGTTGGTATGTATCTAGCCGTTCCTGGTTCTGTATCTTTTTGGGTGATACTACCAAGCTTGGTTGGTATTGCTATGTGTGCAGGGAGTGCTGCTGCAATAAATCATTTAGTTGATAGGCGAATTGATAGCCTAATGGCTAGAACTAAAAAAAGACCTGTTGCCGTTGGTAGGGTAACAATTTTTCAAGCACTAGCTTTCGCTATTTCTATGGGAGTAGGAGGTCTACTAGTTCTAACTTTATGGGTTAATACCTTGACGGCTATTTTATCTTTCATAACTATAATAGGCTATGCTGGAGTTTACACAGGCTATTTAAAGAGAGCCACACCACAGAATATCGTAATTGGAGGTCTCGCCGGAGCAGCTCCACCATTGCTTGGTTGGACCGCAGTAACGAATCATTTAGATCCAAACGCCTTATTGTTAGTGTTAATTATTTTTACATGGACCCCACCCCATTTTTGGGCATTAGCTATCTATCGCTTTAAAGATTATCAGCATGCTGAAATTCCAATGTTGCCAGTAACACATGGTATTCCTTATACCAAATTAAATATTTTACTGTATACAATCTTGTTGATTATAGTTAGTGTTTTACCATTTATGGTTGGCATGAGTGGTTGGTTGTATTTAGTTGGTGCATTAGTATTGGGATTTCGATTCTTGTATTGGGCCATTCGTTTAATGCGGGCCAAAGAGGCTGTGGTTGCCATGCAAACCTTTAAGTTTTCTATTGTATATCTGATGTTGTTATTTATTTTATTGTTGGTTGATCACTACTTGTGAGGTTTGGTATGCATAATAAAGATAAGGCTGTTAAAAAAACGGTAATGTGGTTGTTAGCTATTGTTGCTTTAGCTGCAGGCTCATATACAGCGCAACTAATATACTCACAGAAGGCACCTAAGGCTATTGATAGGTCTCTTTTTCATGGGACGTTATTGGAAAAACCAAGGCAGATAAATAATTTTAATTTAACAGGCCTAGATCAAGATAGCTTTACCAATGCTAGTTTGTCAGGAAAATGGACATTGGTATTTTTTGGATTTACAAGCTGTGGGTACGTATGCCCAACTACTATGGCTGAGCTTGGAAAATCATACAGAATTTTGGAGCAGCAAGGTGCTAAAATATTGCCAAACGTAGTGATGATTACTTTAGACCCAGAGAGAGATAGCATTGATAAACTTGGAAGTTATGTTAAAGCTTTTGATAAGCATTTTTATGGGGCAAGAGGAGATCAACAGCAAATTCGTTCACTGACCAAAGATTTGGGAGTCGCCTATGCTAAAATTTCTCAAAAGGATGGGGCTAAAAACCAAGATGATATTGAGCACACAGGCGCAATAATGTTATTTAATCCGCGCGGAGAATTAACGGCGTTTTTCACATCTCCGCATAGTGCGAAAAATATAGCTAGTGACTTTTCGTTGTTAACTTCTTAAGTATTTGTTGATACACCAGAGATTTTTTTTACAACAATTTGCATTTAATATTGACCAGTATTTTGTGGTGAGTTACAATCCAACGAATTCTTAATGCATGAGCAGTAGGGGATCTATGGCGCGCGATGACGGTTTGAATTTTGGTGGTGTTGGGAGTAAATTGCCTGAAGAGAAGAGTGGATCTTATTTGCGACAATTTGAATTTGGTAGGATTCTATCACAAGAAAGCAAAGATAATTTATTGTCTTCATTTTCAAGATGTTATAATGGATTTCGTAGGGTAGTAGGTTGCCCGTTTGTATTGGCATTTAATTTTATTGAAACCCGCATTGGGATCTTGTTCACATTAACAGCGCTCCTTTTAGGTTTTGCGGCTTTTATAATCCTTACTACGTTTGGTATGCCACTGACGGCGGCCATTGTTTTAGCAGGCTCTATTTTTGGGACTTTGGCAGTTGCATCTATTGGCGGCACTTTGCAAAAGCATTGTTTTTTTTGTGCTACTGATGATTCAAAATGTGAATCCCTATCTATAAAAGAACCCCCTGAACCTGATGCTTACCATAATCTCAATATGTGAGTGACTGTATTAGTCTAAGTCTTAGTGTCTATCTTTATCATCACCCAAAAGCCAGGCGGTACTTACCTCTAGCTCTTCAGCCAGCTGCTTTAGTAGTTCGCTATCTGGAATTATATTGCCATTAAGGATTGCTTCTGATTTATATTTAGGCGTTTTAAATACTTTGGAAAAAGTCACAACCCGCTCATCCATTCGCTCGGGCATCCCAATTGAATTTAACTCATTATTTAGACGTTCCGAGAATACTTTCCTAGTCATGACGACTCCATTAAAAAGTTACAATCATAACTATATTTTATAGCATAACAAGAACTATTTGCAACTATTTTATGCTATTTGTTATTTTAGAGAGCGAATTAGCTAGTAATGGATCGGCATTAAGACAAGGGATAACGGTTAGGTTTGTGTTAGTTAGTGCTTTCCACTGTTGGTCGGCTTGTATTTTAATTTCTTCTAGTGTTTCTAGACAATCAACTACAAATGAAGGACAAACTATAGCTAGATTTTTTATGCCTTGTTCTGCAAGCTTTGGTAGAATCTTATCGGTATAAGGTTTAATCCATTCGGTTCTGCCTAATCTAGATTGAAAGCCAATGCTGTATTGATCTTTGGATAATCCTAGTGATTTTGCAATTAGGTTTGTTGTAATATGGCATTGAGAGCGATAACAAACATTTGAGTTTTTTTGGTTTTGCTTTTCTGGGCATTGTGATTTACAAATAGTACTACATCCTGATTTATGTAAATGATTTTCTGGCAGGCCATGATAACTAAATAATATGTGTTCATTATTCTTGAGATAAGGCTTAATTATCTGTGATTGAGCTTCTATGTAATCGGGGTTATTATAAAAATCCCTTACTACTTTAATATTTGGAATGACAGATTGACCGGCTAGAGCTTTCAATGCATATTCAATTGATGATCCGCTTGCAGCTGATGAGTATTGCGGATAAAGAGGTAGGATAATAATCTCATTACAATTGGAGAGTTTTTTAAGGGCGTCATTTATAGATGGCTTGCCGTATCTCATACCTAGAGCAACATTATATTTATCACCAAGACTCATTTGTACGGCGCATGCTAATTGGTTGCTATAATAACGTAGTGGCGAGCCATTTTTTGTCCAGATACTTGCATATGCCTTAGCTACTTTTGGGGATCTAAATGGTAATATAATTCCAAATAACAGCATATAACGAAGAACGGCTGGTATGTCTATTACTCTTTTATCAGCCAGAAATTCACGTAAATACCGCCTCACAGACTTTGTGTCAGGGCTATCAGGCGTGCCTAGATTAATTAATAGTAATCCTATTTTCATATAACTACGACTCCTGATTTGATGATTTTTTCACAATAATTTATAGTTGGATTGTAGACTATATCATTGAGATTATCTGTCGACCATAAGACTAGATCGGCTTTCTTATCTCGTTCTAGACTACCAATCTCATCTTCTAAATTTAGGGCCTTAGCGGCATTTTTAGTAACAGCAAGCCAGGCCTCGTCAATGCTTAACTCAAAACTTATACAGGCCATGTTCATCATTAGTGGTAGTGAATAAAACGGTGATGAGCCAGGATTTGCATCTGTTGCAATTGCTATTGGAATCTTGTTCGCTCGCAACTCAGAAACAGGAGGGCGCTGCTTTTCTTTAAGGAAATAAAATGCTCCTGGTAACAAAACAGCGACAGTCTTATCGTTAGCTAGATTTATACAGTCTTCATTGGCTAAATACTCAAGATGATCAACAGAGCTTGCATTATATTTAGCCGCAAGCGATGCTCCTTGTTGATTGGTCAGTTGTTCAGTATGAAGCTTTATTGCAAATCCTAGTTTTGTTGCAGCTTGAAATAGTCTTTCTATTTGTTCAAAATTAAAGGCAATGGTTTCACAAAAGCCATCTACGAAAGTAGCTAATTCTTTTTTTGCTATCACAGGTAAAACACTACTAATAATATAGTCGATATACTCATCTTTTTGATTTTTATATTCAGGCGGAGTTGTATGAGCGCCAAGATATGTTGTTACTACACTTATAGGCAAGAGATTTTCTAATGAGCGAGCAACAGTTAACATTTTAATTTCTGTTTCGAGATCTAGTCCGTAACCGGATTTTATTTCTATAGTTGTACAACCGTGTTGTAACATTGTTTTAGCCCGCTGTTTTGCAAGAGTTGTGAGTTCCATGATGGATGCTTTTCTGGTTGCATTAACAGTAGATAAAATACCACCGCCATGTTCTGCTATTTGTGCATATGTTGCGCCGTTAAGTCGCATTTCAAACTCATCTGAGCGATTGCCAGCATGGACTATATGGGTGTGACAATCTATTAGTCCTGGAGTGACGAGTTTTTCTTTAGCATCTATCACATTTGTTGCCAGTAGTTGACTTTGACTATCAGATATTTCAGATATTCGCCCATCTTTAATTGCAATACTAGCATTTCTTAATACTTTGTTTTCACCTGCAAATGTTGCAATCGTTGCATTTTGTATCACTAGATCGTTGTTCATACGTTATTGTCCATGTGGAATAGCTTATTTCTTATCTCTCCATAATAACTATATTTTGATATTAATTCACGGGCTTCAATAATATCTTTCCCTAAATAACGATCTTCAGAATAGAAGGGGACTTTATCACGTAGCATCTTAGTATATTTTTCAAGGTTTGGAGATGTTTTTAAAGGAGCTCGAAAGTCAATACCTTGATTTGCTGCTAATGTTTCGATTGCCAATATAGTCAGGACATTATCAGCAACTTTGTTGAGTTTAACAGCTGCAAAAGTTGCCATGCTGACATGGTCTTCTTGATTAGCGGAGGTTGGAATATTATCAACAGAGGCAGGGTGAGCATAGGTCTTATTTTCGCTTGCAAGAGCTGCGGCAGTTACTTGAGCCATCATGAATCCTGAATTAACCCCTGAGTTGTCAACCAAGAATGCAGGTAGACCACTCAAGTTTTTATCTATTAGTAGTGCTATTCTTCTTTCTGATATTGATCCAATTTCAGCGCAATTAATAGTAATTAGATCGGCACTTATTGCGGTTAGTTCGGCATGAAAATTACCACCGGAGATTATTTCTTCAGTTTCAATAGATACCAGCGGATTATCCGAAACTCCGTTTGCTTCATTTAAAAGATGTTTTTGACTGTCAGTTAAGTATGTCCAAATTGCCCCCATAACTTGTGGTTGACCACGAAGAGAGTAGGGATCTTGAATTCTTTCACAATTTCCATGAGCTTCCAATATAGAGCTATTATCTAGAAAATGATTAATTAACCTAGAAAATACTAGCTGGCCATGATTATTTTTAGCCCGAGCAATAAACTCACTAAATGGTTTAATACTTCCGGCCTGGGCATCGATACTTAATGCTCCTGATATACTTGCAATTGCAAAATTTCTTTGGGTTTTTAAAAGTCCAATAATAGCTATTGCAGTTGATACTTGTGTCCCATTTAATATAGCTAAACCTTCTTTTTCGATAAGTTCAATCGGATTTATATTAGCCTTTTCTAGGGCATCTTTGGATGGCATTTTAATATTGTTATAATACGATTCGCCTTCACCAATTAAAGTTAGGGCGACATGGGCTAATGGCGCTAGATCACCAGATGCTCCAACTGATCCTTGCTTAGGAACAACTGGGTATATATTGGAGTTATAGACCGCGATTAATCTTTTAATTAAGTTTTGAGACACGCCTGAATATCCCATGCCTAAACTATTAATTTTTAGTAACATAATTAATCTCACGGTTTCTTCATCAAGATCTTCCCCAACACCAGTTGCATGAGATAAAACAATTTTTCTTTGTAGTGTTTTAAGATCTTCCTTGGCAATTTTGGTATTGGCTAATAATCCAAAGCCGGTGTTTATTCCGTATACAGACTGACCCTCATTAATTTTCTTCTGGACGATATTATATGATGCCTCAATATTTTCATAGGCACTTTCATTTAGTTCGATGCTTTCTTTGCTTTTTAATAAATTACAGATATCTAGAATGGATAATTGTCCTGGGATTAATTTAAACATAGTATTTTATCTTTAATATAGGTTAAGATTACGAAACAAAATACCTATATTTATGAGATATTACAATGTTAAATTTATTATCTTTATATAAACCTATAGAAGATAAACAAGTATGGTCAGGAAGAAATGATGGGGCAGAAGATGATTACTTGTATCAAATTATTAAGTTTATAGATTTGGATAATATTGACGGTGATATCATCCCTGGATATGCCATATTAGGCTTTGAATCAGATGAAGGCGTGCGCCGAAATCTAGGTAGACAAGGTGCAAAAGATGGGCCAATGGCTTTTCGAAAAGCGGCTGGCCAATTACCTGTTCAACAAGATACTGTAATTTATGATGCTGGTAATGTAGCGTGCTTAGATAATGATTTAGAAGCCGCTCAAGAAGAGTTGAAAAATAGAGTTGAGAGTATCTTATCTCTAGGTTTAATGCCTGTTATTATTGGTGGTGGTCATGAGACGGCTCTGGGTCATTACCAAGGGATTAGCAATTACTATGCGCATGAAAGTGTTGCTATTTTAAATTTTGATGCACACTTTGATTTACGAGAGCTAGGTTCTGAAAAAAAAGGGAGCTCAGGAACCCCTTTTAGACAGATTAATAATGAACTTCAAGCTCAGAAGAAACCTTTTTATTATTATTGCGCAGGTATTCAACCTTGCTCTAACACTAAAAGCCTATTTTCCTATGCAAATGAAAATCATGTTCACTATGAGTTGGCAGAAACCATAGCCGTAGAACCTCATGATACCACTTGGATCGAAAATATAGTTAAAAAGCATAAACATATATATGTTAGTGTTTGCTTAGATGTTTTTAGCTCCGCTATTGCTCCTGGTGTTAGTGCTCCTCAAACATTAGGAATAGATATATATTATGTTTTGAATGCCATAAGGATTTTAAAGTCTTCTGGGTGTGTTGTTAGTTTTGATATTGTTGAGCTTGCTCCTAGATATGATATGGCAGGGCAAACTGCAAAATTAGCTGGAGCTTTATTTTTTAATTATTGCATGGTTAAATAACCCTTCAATTGGTATTGAGATAATTCTTTGTTAAATATAAACCAAAATTTTTTCAATGAAAATTATAAAAACAATAAAAAATGGACATGCATTTTCTTTCTCTATTTTTCTTTTGCGTTTATAAATATTGCATATGCAGAACCATGGTTTACTGGGCCAATGCTTAGTAATAGCGCTTTAGTTAATTCTCTTGGTCATGGGTCATTTCTTATTAGAGCAGATGATGCAAATAGTTACAGTATTTTTGATGCAAGCAACAACCTGATTAGCATTCCGCGAGTAACTATAGATAGAGCAATTGCCAATTACGTTTATGGTCTTGCAGAAGATGTTGATGCTGGTGTAAACATCATTTATCGAAAGAACCAAAGTGGAGGGCAATCCTTTGCTGACTTAGGTGATACTCTTATAACCTTAGGTTTTCAGGTGTCGAGACAAGCCAATAGTCGGTATTTGCCTGATTTTAGGATTACTATTGAAGAACTATTTCCAACTGGTCGTTATAACAATCTAATCCCAAGCGAGTATGGTACTGATGCAACCGGAGCCGGAAGTTATCAGACAATGATATCATTTAATTTTGCGCGCTTATCTGAGCTAAGTAACAACCATTTCCTTTCTATACATGGTTCTTTTGGTTTAAACTATCCTAGTAGTATACCGATACATGGATTTAGTATTTATGGTGGTTCTACAACTACTAGTGGTAGTTTGACTCTTGGCAAATCGTTATTTGCTGACTTGGCTGCGGAATATAACATTACTCAAAATTGGGCTGGAGTAATAGAGACTTTTATCTTTGCTCAACAGCCATCAAGTTTTTCTGGTAGTATTAGTGATGAGGGACCGAGCGGCGCCTTGCCTCGTTTTGCATTTTCACCTCCCCCAGGGTTTGGAACTGGAGAGAATATTCCTGATACAGATCTTAATGCCAGGCCATTTCTAGCAAGACGAGCATTTCGCAGGATAATATTTAATAAGCTAATGCCGTCTCATCTTAACCTTGGTAAAAGAGGTATTGGTAACGGTAATAATGTATTCTTTTCATTAGCCCCAGCGATTGAATATAACTTTTCAGCACACCTAGGACTCATCGGAGGGGCATGGTTTACAGTCGCTGGTAAAAACACACCAAACTCGGTGACATCAATATTAATGCTTGTTTCATCTTGGTAAAACTCAAAATCATCAGCTAAATATTTTTGGCTAGCTTATATTTGGGTATAAGAGTGACATAACACATGAAATATCTATAAGTGCCCCAATCATACAAACAATAAATTGACTAGCCATTTTTGAGCATAATTAAAAGCTCAACAAGAGCTTGGTAATTATGTTTCTACGGCTTCTTCAACATTTGAATTTAGTACTAGGACATTAATTGCATGCAGTCCTCTATCACCATTTTGAAGATCAAAGCTAACAGATTGACCTGCTATTAATGTTTTGTATCCAGTGCCATTTACGGCAGAAAAGTGTACAAATATATCTTCACCACCACTTTCGGCTGTTATAAATCCCCATCCTTTGGTATTGTTAAACCATTTAACTTCACCCGTAGCCATATTCCATCTCTCCTTAGATTTATTTTAAAACCACACTCTAACAACATAACCGAATATTGGTTTGATACTCAATAGTTTTTTTGAAATTAGATTATTTATCAGACTTTAGTGAATCAATATCGGTCATTTTGATGTTAATATCTCTTTTTGGGCACGCAATTACAATATTATTCTCTCTAAACACTCGTTCTATCTCAAAATATAGCTCACTTTTCACTAAAACTTTTTTATTGCCATCACGAACCATAAACCATAGTTGGAACAACATAGAGTTTTCCCCAAATGAGCGGATAAAAACTCTAGGTTTATTATTTTTTACACTAGTCATAATTTCACTATGCTTATTTGCGATATCTATTAGTAATTCTCGGGCTAGTGATATATCACTACCATATCCTATACCTACTTCACAGAAGATTGTTAGGTGTTTATCTGTATACATATAGTTTGTAACTCGATGAGTTATTAAATCCGAGTTAGGGATAATCATATCCTCACGAGTAGGGGTTAGGATTTGCGTTGATCGCACTCTAATTTTCTTAACAAATCCTTCTATCCCGTCTACATTAATTCTATCGCCAGGTTTTATGGGTTTTTCAATTAGCAAGATAATTCCCGATACGAAATTGTTAACAATGCTTTGTAGGCCAAGTCCAATACCAACTGACAATGCCCCTGCAACAATTGCAAGTCCTGTGAAATCAAATCCTGATACCAAAAATGCTGATATTATGGAAACTGCAAAACCTACATATGTCAGAATTGATGCAATTGCTACTTGAGTTTCTTCTTCACCATCAAATTGCTCATGACGACTAATTGCTGTGGATATGCTTTTAAATAATAAATATAATACGCAAAATACAATTACCCCGCTGATAAGTCTTGTTGGGTGAAAAGTGAAAGTTTCAAACTGAATTCCATTTATAAGAGATGAGAATGCACTTTCTATCTGATGATTAGCATAACCCCAACTTTTGCTGACAAGATACGCCGCATACATTAAAATTATTATTTGCAAAGTGGTTTTTAAAATTAGAATTTCAGTCATGACTTGACCAGGTCTATATCCAAAAATAGCAATCATTTTTGAGCGAGCAGGGCCTTCAATAACACAAAGATTATAGAGTTTTGAAATTGCTTGTTCTAGTAAAATTGTTGCGAAAATAATCGCAAAAGTGATAATTCCTGAGAAAGTTAGATGCATTGAGAGTGAGTGATACCCAAGTGCATTGAGAATCCCACACGCAATAAACATTAGTGAGCAGACGGATTGAATTAAGGCTTTTTGCTTTTTAACAAATGGTATTTGGCGATGAGTACGACAAAAATAATAGACAAACCCAATCGCTAATAATAACTCTAAATATAAAAATAAAGACTGTTCAAACCTCCAGACTAGTTCATTTATATTTAGTTCTGTAGATAAGAGTTTTGCTGTAACTGAGATACCATATAAACTTAAGACTATCATGGATAACAATTTAAAAAAGGTGCTATCAAATGAATACCAAGAAAATAACGCTTTTACTCTTTTTATATTAAATAGTGATACGATTAAAAAGCAACCGCATAAATATATTGAAATAATAGATGACAAATAAATCAACAACTCACTTACTGAATGCTGCTGGTAAGATATGAATTCCAAGTAAGCAGTTATAGATAATGACATCAAAGATAATGTTAGCAAGATAAAGCTTGGAAAATATACTTTTTTTAGATGAATGTGCTGGCGCATTCTTTTGCTGTTATATACCTTGAAAAAAATAAGTCCTGCAAGCAATAAACTAAAACTAAACATCATTCCTAAATGACTAGGATATAAAACTTCTGGAGGAATGTTAAAAATACTTAGAGGAATGTTTGCCTGAACAATTTTAGTGTTGGAAATTTCAGAGAACATCTCCCATATAGGTTTACTACGAGCGACGATTTCCTCTTTTTTAATTTTGTTTAAGATGTTTTCATATACTTCTATGGCTTCTTTAGCTCTTATAGAAAACAACCGACATTGTGATATTTGAGAGGTTAATTTTGTTCTCTCAGCATTTAGATAAATTAGATCAGCAGAAGACTTACTGTTTTTGGTGACAACATCTATATTTTCTCCTGATGGTTTGGCTTCTTGAATTTGACTATCAATGTTAGATAGTTTTTTTTCGTTGACTCGTAAGCACTCATCGGCATTTCCCATGAGACTTCTTAAGTTTTTTATCGCCTCATTTAAGTTTTTAGCTTCAATTCCTTGGGTAGAAAGCTTCAAATTTACTCTATCAAATTTAGTATTGGCGGCTTTTACATCAAATGATGGTTTGCTATCTGCTAATGGATTAACAACCACAACATTTGGATTTGCAAAAGTTAGTAAACTGTATAAAAATAATAAGAAGAGTGAAATTGCGCGCATTTTAGAAACCCTAGTATATATATGATTTGATGGTAGTTTTAAATAGGCTTTTTATCAAGTAAGCATGGAGTATATAAGTTAAATAGTTATTAACAGCACTCGTTTACTAAAATTTTCAGCTTACAAGTACTCACTGTTCTTAGCTTATTTAGGTTGCATATTTTGTAGTATGGTTTTTATCATGAGTAGAATATGAGGATAAATTTTTCAGCAATACTAGGTGAGTTGGTATATACTTATATAACATTGTTAATCAAAATGGTTAAATAATATGACTCTTCAGATGTCGCTGGCAAATCAACTTTTAGTTGCAATGCCATCGCAACAGGATGCTGTTTTTGCTCAGTCCGTTATTTATGTCTGTGATTATCATTCTCTCGGAACAGTTGGACTAATGATAAATAAACCGACGGATTACTCCGTTAAAATTTTATTCGAGCACCTTAACTTAGATGCTCCTTCTGAAGAGATAAATAATCAACCTCTAATGTTTGGAGGGCCAGTTCAACCAGAACGAGGCTTTGTGATTCATCGTCCGTTTGGTAACTGGCGATCTAGTTTGAAATTGTGTGAAGACGATGTGACTATTACCACTTCAAATGATATTATCGAGGCTATAGTACTTGGTAATGGTCCTAAAGATTCCTTAGTTACCCTTGGCTATTCTGGTTGGGATAGCAGCCAACTAGAGCAAGAAATTATTGATGATCTATGGCTTGTTTGCCCATTTAAGGCGGAATTGTTATATGATGTACCTTTTAAAGATCGCTGGAAAGAAACAGCGCTAACTATAGGTGTGCATATGGATCAATTAATATCAGGTGGTGGTCATGCCTGAAGAGGTATACATTGGTTTTGACTTTGGTTATAAACGTATTGGGATGGCGGTTGGACAAAAACTTACCCGCAGGGCATCGCCACTTGCAACTTTAAATGCGAAGGTTGGGGTTCCATGTTGGGATAAGTTGGCGTTGGTTATAAAGCAATGGCAACCTGAGGCTTTGATTGTTGGCCTACCAACATGTATAGATGGCACAGAGCAATACACAACTGAGGCTTCAAGGAAATTCGCAAAACAATTAAGGAAGCGTTTCTCGCTCCCTGTTCATTTAGTTGATGAGCGCTTGACGACAATAGAGGCACGGGAACAGTTATTTTCGGCTGGTGGCTATCGTAAAATAAAAAAATCCGAGGTTGATAGTGTGGCAGCATGCGTTATACTTGAACAATGGCTGCAGATAGGTTAAAGGTTTTAATTATGAAGCATTTTTTAGAAGTTAGTCAGATCTCACTAGATACAGCAAGGCAGCTTTTTTCTAGAGCATTATTTTTTAAAAGTACATCTGAGTATCCAAACTATTCAAAAAATATAATGGCTAATTTATTTTATGAGAATAGTACTCGTACGAGGGTAAGCTTTGAGTTGGCGGCTAGAAATCTTGGTATTAGTTCAATATATCTTGATACTCAAAACTCTTCAGAGAGAAAAGGCGAAGTTATTGAAGACACCATTCAAACACTAGCCGCGATGGGGGTTAATCTTTTTGTTATTCGTCATAGCCAAGAAGGTTTTTCTCAGGCATTAGCGGGTTCTTTGCGTAATAATGAACATATAATTAATGCAGGAGATGGTATTCATTCTCATCCAAGCCAGGCTTTACTTGATTTTATGACCATACTCGAGGTTCATCCAAATCTAGATCAATTAAAAATAGCGGTTGTTGGAGATATTCTTCACTCTAGAGTTGCAAACTCATTACAAAGTATGTGTGCCTTGCTAGGAGTTGGTGAGCTTGTGATGGTTGCACCGGAAGTTTGGCAGCCATCTTCATTGCAATATGGGAGAGTTACAACTTCATTAGCAGATGGGTTAGAGTCTGCTGATGTAGTTATTGCACTACGAGTGCAGCATGAAAGATTATCTGCTGACTTAACTATGGATATGAATACTTATCGTGATTCTTATGCAATAACATCTGAGACACTTAAGTATGCAAAGCCTGGAGCTATGGTCATGCATCCAGGCCCTATCAATCGTGGGGTTGAGATTGATAGCGATGTTGCTGATGGTCCAAACTCATACATACTACAGCAGGTACAAAACGGTGTTTACATGCGGATGGCTATTATTGAGCTTTTGTTAGAGAAATAATAGGAGCCTTAGGGTCGCTGTAATATTTGTTTGAATGACAGGGCTTGCCTTAAGTCCTTGCATTCCACTCGAGTTGACTCACGCATATCAGCAATTGTCCTAGATACTTTTAGTAGGCGATGAAATGCCCTAGTAGATAGTTTAAGGCTATTGAGCACGTCTTTTAAAAAGTCTAACTCTAGATTTGTTAATTCACATATGGCCTCACACTTTTTGGCGCTAAGATTAGCATTGAGGCAGCCTTGTCTTTTTATCTGTAATTCTCGAATGTATGCAACCTTTTTTTTAATAACCAAGCTCATATTGTCAGATGAAAGATTAGGAGAGATTAACTCTTCATTTGTTAATGACTGTACTGTTACATGCAGGTCAATTCTATCTAATAGTGGACCAGATAACTTGCTTAAATATCGATTGATTTTATCAGGAGAGCAAGAACAGTTTGATTTCGGGTTACCCCATTGTCCACAAGGGCATGGATTCATAGCTGATATCAATTGAAATCTTGATGGGAACTCTACTTGTCCTGATGCTCTGGATATACAAATTGATCCTGATTCGATTGGTTCGCGAAGGGTCTCAAGAGTTTGGCGACTAAATTCAGGTAATTCATCAAGAAACAAAACACCATTATGCGCAAGAGATATTTCACCTGGTTTGGGTGGGTTGCCACCACCAACTAAAGCTACTTGTGATGCGGTGTGATGCGGTGCCCGAAAAGGAGGGCTCTTCCAGTTATTGTAATTTGGTAGGCGGCTATGAATGGAGTTAATAGCAACACATTCAAGAGCTTCATGTTCACAAAGATCTGGCAATATAGTTTTAAATCTTTTTGCAAGCATAGTTTTACCACTACCTGGTGGACCATTTAGTAATATGCTATGTCCTCCATAAGCTGCGACTTCCATAGCAAGTTTCGCATGATGCTGGCCTTTTATATCAGACCAGTCCATTGTATCTTGATAATTATCTGCAATTACTTTTTTGGGTAGTTTATTTAGAGGTTTGTTGTTGCATAAATAACCATACACAGAGCTAAGATTTATGGCTGAATATATTGAGTCATAATCAACTAGTGATGCCTCCTCACCATTACTGCTTGCAATAACAAGAGTATGATTTTGATTTTTAGCCGTAATTGCTGCGGGAATAATTGACTTTACTCCTCTTAAGCTGCCATCAAGTGCTAACTCAGCAATAAATTCATGTCCTTCGAGTTTACTTATTGGAATTTGACCAGAGGCCGCTAAAATACCGATAGCTATTGGTAAATCTAGACCGCTGCCTATCTTTGGTAAATCAGCAGGCGCTAAATTTACCGTGATGCGTCGATATGGAAACTCAAGGTTGCTATTCATAATGGCACTTCGAACGCGGTCCTTACTTTCTTTTACGGCGGTTTGAGGTAAACCAACTATGGAAAATCCAGGCAGGCCGTTAGATAAGTGTACTTCAACACTAACAGGTTGTGCATTAATCCCGTAAATACTTCGGGTTTTGGTAATTGCGAGGTTCATATTCTCATCTTCCTTAGAGAATTGTTACACAACAAATTAATGGACCAGCAATTTATAAGTGCTGTGTAATTATAAAAGGTATTTCTTAATTTTGTGTTAGCTTGCTAATTTCCGACTCGAGTTTTTCAACTTTCTCTCTTGTGCGAGCAAGAACTTTCACCTGTACATCAAACTCTTCTCTTGTTACTAAATCTAGTTTTGTAAATGCTGCTCGCAGGATATCATTAAACTGTTGTTGAATCTCACCATCAATATTCTGTACGTTTGTGGGCAGGGATAAAAATAGTTTTTTTGCTAGGTCTTCTAACTGTTTGGTTGCGAACATAGGTATCTCTTTGCATTTTTCAATGCATGTTATCGTAAATTAATTAATAATTCCATATGTAATATCTTTTGTTACAAGAAGAATTATTGAGTTGCAAAAATCAACCATCAATAAGTGTGTTGGGATTGTAAATTGTTTTTTCAGTCACAATTAGATCAAGCTTAATGTCCCAAGATTGTGCGGGTATTTGCGGTTGTTTTTGAAAGTCATACGCAATACCAACTAAAAGAGATGAGTGATTGTTTGCAAGCGCTCTATCATAATAGCCAGCTCCCATTCCTAATCTGTTGCCACTTTCATCAAAGGCAACTGAAGGTATAAATATAACGTCTAACATCTGGTTCATAATTATTGAAGGGTTATTTATATCTGGTTCTAATATACCCCATTTGTTTTTAGTGAAATTTGTTTTGTTAGAGGCTTGAATAAAACTCATATTTTTACCTTTTAATTTAGGAAAATAATATGACTTTTTATCATTTTCTGTATTTAGCCATAATAAAGATAAGTCAACTTCTTGTTTAAAAGCTATATATAGCCCAATATTTTTAGCCTGTTGATATTGATGAAGAGATAATACTCTGTTACAAATTATTTTAGATGATAAATCTCTTTGTTCATTTGATAGAGATTTTCGGCGATTTAAGCAAGTTTTTCGTAATGTATCTTTCATGCTACTATGTTAGTATAATTATACTAAAATTACATCAGAGACAAGTTGTCTTTCGTTACAATATATTTTATTAGTAATAAGTACAATGAAAGTTATTAGGGTCTGTTGACAATTGGCTGCGTGAGTCAAAAATCAGGCTAATTTAGTACAAATTTTAACTTGACTGAGGAGAATAGCCAGCTCTATTTAACGAACTCAAGCTGAAATTTGGGCAAATTAGCATGGTTTTTGGCCGTGGCACTAATTGTCAACAGACCCTAGGTTTTAGTTATTAAAACAAGGAGCTAACATGGCTGAAGGTTTTGCCCCAACGGCGCATTGGCGTGACTCAGCAAGAAGCGCTAGGTTCTTCATGGTTGATGCACGTGCTGCTTTTCCTATATTTTTGTTCTTAATGCATATTAAATTATGGACTGGTCTTTTAGTTTTAGTTTCAGCCGTCTTTTTTGGCATAATTGAGCATTATGGATTTACTGTTCCTGTTTTTTTACGCTGGTTAAGGCTTTTTTTAGCCGGCTCAATTAAATCCTCACACCCGTGGTGGCATTAAATGGAAAAAGATCTTTCGAAATGTATGGCATTAATTGCAACACGTATGAATGCAAAATTTTATTTAAATGATCGCTTTGTAAGCTATGAAGAGGTATTTGCAGTAACAGGATTACTGCCAGCGATTGCTAGAAGAGCAGACCAGCTTTGTTCCTTGTGTCTTGGATATGGTCTTGGCGTTACGTTTAATGACGCAGAAGGCGCGCTCCTAGGAACTCAAGCCGTGTTTGATGAAGTAACTCCAACCACACTCCGATTATTGTGTATGACAGATGTAGTCAACGAATTAATTCAAGGCGGACCAAGTAAAGACTATACTCCACTAGACGAACTAATGTATGATTAGCCCCTTATTATTGTCCTAAAAATAAGGCACATTGTAGTAATAGAGAAATAAATATTGGCTTTTAAGATTTTCTTAAGCCAATTTCTGCTACAATATATACACTAGCTGTTAAATTTGGAGTAAGCTAATGGCGTCACTTGATAGTAAAAAGGTTAGAATTGATCTTAGTTTAGAGGAAAAAGTTACCGAACTGGAAAGAATGAAAACTAATGCTGAGAAGTTAATGAGCATGGGAACACCAAATGCAAAACTTAAATATGTTGTCTCATCACTTCAATATGCAATTGATGTTGGTCATGGGAAAAATGCTCAGATGCCACAAGAAATGAGAGAGGATGTAGTTAAATCCGCTAAGAATCTAACTAATAGCGCAATGTCTTTTCATAGTCAATTTAATAAGTTTGCGGCAATTAGGGAAAAAGCGTCTAAAGATGTTTCTGAAGATCAACAAGAAAAAAGTGATCAATCAACTAATTATAGTAAGTAAATAATTTGATTGAATGATTTTAGTGGATATGAATTTCTTAATAAAGAACTGCCGGTATGGATGAGAAAATAAAAAAAACAGCAAAGGATTTTGTATCCGCCCTTGATAAAGCTATAGCAAGTGGTTCATGGGATGAAACTAATTTTGTACTTATTTTGGGTAAAAAATTAAGAGCCATGCGTGATGATGTAGCTCAGCAAGTTCAGCAATCTGAAGGTGACTCAGAATTAAACTCTGGGTACTTAGCTCGTCAGTTAGCGATGAAAGAGTCTCATGTTGAGGTTTTTGTTAGTCTTTTTTCTATCGAAGGTGTAAAACTTCAGTCTTGGGAACAAATAGTTATAAATTTGCGAAGGCATATGGTTTCAAGGCCTGTATATGCAACAGAAGAAGAAATTATTTCCATCATTAAAACTAAAGAAAAGAAGATTAACGAAGCTTATGTTTCTATCTTTGTGAAAGAGGAAGATATTCTTAAGATTCGATCTGATAAAGTCCCGGTAGATAAACTAGGCCAGAAAATGATGGTTTTAAAAGATGATGCTATTGCTTTGGAAAACATCAATCGTTTTGTTCATCTTTCAGGAGAGTATCGATATTCTAGAGGACGTCTACTTAAAACTAGCGCAGCTTAATATCTGTATATTTTCAACTATAAATACCTAGATGGCAAACGGATATGTGTGCTAGAGGCAAATTTTAGACATCCTTGCAAACAAAGTTAGTCAACCCATTTAGGACTTCAATCGCAACATCTGAATAGATTATTTTCGCTAACGCTAGCAAAAAAATTTACTTTCTTCTTGAAACAACAATTTGATTTATGCGCTTGACCTGTCAATACTAATCTTTATTAAATCTATATAATTTTAAACTAAGGCCCTATTTTAATCTCTGCTGTTGCAATAGAGTTAGTATTTATTGCTTTTAAAAGGAGACTCATATTTTAATGAGCGTTCTTACTTTAATAGACATTATTAGTTTTTTCTAGGATAATCTTAAATTAAAATGGTGAACTCAAGCTTGCTCCTTGTTTATGGAGTCAATTGCACTACAGCATCTAGTTTGCTCTAACCATTTAGTTGGTCGTTTTTCTACGTCAAATCTGAGGATTGCTAGTGCATCTATCTTTATCAGTATTATTTTTTATTATAATTATTTTAGTACTCATCTCAGCTTTTTTTTCCTCAGCTGAAATAGGAGTTATGTCTTTAAATAGATATCGACTACGCCACCTAGTTAAGCAAAACCATAAAGCGGCTATTCGAGTAAACCAAATGCTTGCACATCCGGATCGCCTCTTAAGTGTGGTATTAATTGGTAATACCTTATGTAATATTGTTGCAGCTATGGCTGCAACCCTAATAGGACAAAAGTTATATGGAGAAACCGGGGTATTAATTGCAACGATTGTCTTAACGCTCGTAGTTTTGATCTTCTCTGAAATGACCCCTAAAACTTTTGCGGCTCTGTTTCCGCAAAAAGTAGCATTTTTATCTTCAATGCCCTTATATTTTTTGCAAAAAATACTATCTCCTTTTGTTACAACGATTACTTGGGTTGCGAACCTAATTTTAAAAATATGCGGAATCTCTATTGATAAAGCACAAAAAGACGCCTTATCTGGAGAAGAGCTTAGATCGGTTGTACACGAAGCCGGAAGCTTGATGCCTATTGAGCATAAAGGAATGTTAATTAGCCTTCTAGATCTTGAGCAAGCTAGTGTTGAAGATATCATGGTACCTAAGTCAGATATCATTGGCATTAATTTAGAACAATCATGGCATAAAATTCTAGAACAACTTGAAACTATACAGCATACAAGAATTCCTTTGTACCGAGATAGTATTGAAAATTTAGTTGGCATGGTTCATATCAGAAAAGTTTTAAATCTGGTATTGGAAGATCAGTTAGACATGACTACGTTATTAAAAATTTCTGAGACACCATATTATATTCCTGAAGCTACGCCATTGAACGTTCAAATTCTACACTTTCAAAATATGAAACGCCGTAGCTGTTTTGTCGTAAATGAATATGGAGATTTACAAGGTTTGGCGACAATGGAAGATATTCTTGAGGAAATAGTAGGTGAATTTACAACCGATATTGCAGATCTTAGCCAAGATATAATATTTGAAAAAGATCAAACATTTATTGTTGATGGTGGCATTACTCTGCGAAACTTAAATAGGTTGTTGAGTTGGCAATTACCTTTAATTGGTCCCAGAACTTTAAGTGGTCTTATAATTGAATTTTTAGGTTATATACCTCCCGCTGACTGTTGTTTAAAGTTAGAAAACTATCAAATAGAAATATTGAAGGTTGCTGATAATACGATTAAGAGCGTACGTATTACTAAGAATTTAAAGCAAAGATAGAGCTAAAGCTATTTCTTTATGCAAGAAATCTAAGCGTGCTGACAATTGCTCTCCAGACTATTAGCTACTCAGCTATATTTTTACCTATAGATTTACGGATTTTAGTGTGGTTTAAACTCATACCTACGCTACACGGTTTATTCTGCTGGTTTAGAAAAACATGATTAGGTAAACTAAATAGTTGATGTTGTAAAGTATATTCAATAAAGCAACCTCCTACTTACACCACAAACTCTATAGTACATACCCTTTGTGATAATAACTATTGTGGTTTAGATGAGGATTCTTAGTTAACAAAAAATTACACTAGTTCTCTTAGAGTTTCTCTATTTTTTAAAGCGCTACTGATAGTATTGCTATCTAGAAAGGTTAGCTCACCTCCGGAAGGTATTCCATGAGCAAGCTGGCTAATTTGTACAGAATGTCCTTTAAGCATTTCTTTAATAAAATGCACTGTTGTTTGGCCTTCTATAGTTGGAGTTAATGCAAGTATTACTTCTTGAATGTTCGTATTTCCAATATGCTTTAGTAGAATATCCAAGCCAATATCCTCAGGACCAATCCCGTCTAGAGGAGATATTCTGCCCATTAGCACATAGTATCTACCTTTAAATGCATTACTTTGTTCAATAGCAATAACGTCTGTTGGTCCTTCGACAATGCAAATTTTAGTTTTGTCTCTTTTTTCGTCACTGCAAGTTTTACAGATAGACTCATTTGTATAGTTATTACAAATTTGACAGTGCTTTATTTTTGTCATTGCTTCTTCTAAGCACGCAGCCAAATGAAGACCGCGCGAACGCTGGTGTTGCAATAAATGAAACACCATGCGTTGCGCTGACTTAGGACCTATTCCGGGAAGACAGCGAAGAGCGTCTACCAAGTAAGCTAGTGCATCCATAGATATATTATTCGTTATCACCTTCTTTCATGAAGTCAGTCGGTATATTTAGACCAGCTGTTAATTGATTGATTTTATCTTTAGATACTTTCTCAACCTGACGAACAGCGTCGTTAACTGCAGCTGCAACTAGATCTTCTAGCATTTCAACTTCTTCATTTAGAAGTGATTGAGATATAGTAACTTTAGAAACATCATGTCTACCATTCATTTTTATGCGAATCATTCCGCCACCTGACTTACCTTCAACTGATAGTT
>JARGPO010000047.1 GCA_029213075.1 Legionellaceae bacterium
TGCACCCGATACGCATCATCTTCCGGTTGACTTATCGCATGATAAATAAACCCTTGTTGTAAGCTGCTTGCCGGATAAATAGCCTCAATATTAGGATCATTCTCCTGAAGTTTATTTAATAAACTTTGACTTAAGTCTACAGTTTTAAAATCACTTGGTGTATACATTGATGGTTTTTGTTTGCAGTGCTCAATAATAGAAAGTAAATGCGTTTCAAAACTTCGTGATAATTGTTCACAATCTTTCTCAGACGTGCACGTAGATAAGTTAAAGCGTAAATGACCATCTATAACCATACCATTCATCGATAATACGTGTGGCCTATGATTTCTAGCATCCATACTATGACCACTAAACTCATTAACTACATGCCAATCATCAACTCCATCATCAAATTGTCCCAAATAATTAAAAACAATACTCGGTAAATTATCTAAACTGCGATATCCAATACCTTTGTTGGGTATATGGCGAAGATTCTCTTTGGTACAAATAATACTCTCACCTAAATCATCCTGTGGCTCAAGCTTGACCGGAAACATACTCGTAAACCAACCCACAGTTCTTGAAAAGTCTAGGTGTTCATCTGATGCATCTCGCCCATGACTCTCTAAAGTGATCGTCATAGCTGGTTCATTTAACCATTCTTTAAGCACAATACCCAGTGCCGTTAATAATATATCATTGATTTCTGTATGATAGGCATCATGTACACTAGTGAGTAAATTTAATGTCTGTTCACGACTAAAACTAAACTCCGATACATATTCCTTATTTGAGATTTGTGGCAATAAAAAATCCGTCTCTTGAGATTGCCAACCTGTTGACTCTTCAGGAAAAGAATCTACCCATTGACGATAGCTACTGCTCTTAAGACCTAACGGCTTATTTTCATACAAACACTTAATATCATCTATGATTATTCGCCAAGAAACACTATCCATAATTAAGTGATGGTAAGACATATACAGCCTAGCACTACCATCCTCATACCCAGTAATATATTCAATACGCCAAAGTGGACCATCTTTTATATCAAAATTACTTTGCCACAAACTAAAATCTTCTTCTGTAACATCTTTTAACTCTCTTGAGGATATCTCGGAAATAGGTATCTCAGTCAAATAACTTTGAATCTTTCCATCAAATCTAGCTCTCAACATATCATGACGATCAACCAAAATAGGTATGACTGCGTTTAAACGAGATATATCAAGCTTTGGTACACGAACCATAAAAGACTGATTCCAATAATTAGGATACTCCAAGTCAAGATTAAAAAACCATGACTGAATAGGAAGAAAACCAAAGTCACCACCAAGCACTCCTTGCTCTGCTACAATTCCTACTTTATCTCCAACCTCTAACGCTATTCTCTCAATACAACGGTGTGTAACTATATCCTTAACACGACAATCTATACCTTCTCTTTGTAAACGAGCACACACCTGTATACTTTGAATTGAATCACCACCTAATACAAAAAAATCATCCTTTATTCCTACTCTATCAACAGATAGTACATCCTCCCATACCCCTACAATTTTATGCTCTATTTGCGTACGAGCACCAACATATACATCTCCTGTATATGTTGGTTTAGGTAATGATTTACGATCTAACTTACCACTTATCGTTAATGGAAAACTATCCATATGAACTATCCACGCAGGCAACATATATGATGGTAAATATTTTTCTAAATGCTCTCTGATTAAAACCTCATCTAATGCCTCAGGACTTACATAATACGCCGCCAAGTATGATGACGGAGTGTCATAACTCAATACAACAGCATTCTCTACTCCTGGATAATTAACTAGTACCTTTTCTATTTCCCCAAGCTCAATTCTATAACCTCGTATCTTTACTTGAAAATCATTTCTACCTATATACTCAATATTGCCATCTGGTAAATATCTAGCTAAATCTCCTGTCTTGTATAAGCGTGTATAGCCTTGCTCTTTATCATTAGATGTTGCAAAGGGATTGTTGATGAATCTCTCTTTTGTTAGCTCAGGTTGATTTAAATAACCTCGAGCTAAACCTGCTCCACCAATATATAACTCTCCTATTGCTCCTATTGGAAGGGGGGATAATTTTTCATCAAGAATGTACGATCTTGTATTATTAATTGGCCTACCTATTTTTGCGCCATTAACATCAAGATGATTTAAATATTTACCATAAATTGCAAGGTGAGAATCAACCGTTGCTTCAGTAGGACCATAAGAATTAATAAATTCATAACAGTGACAATTATTTTCAATGCTTTTATTGAGCCTCTCACCGCCACACTTAAGATATTTAAGTGTTTTAAGAAGAGAAGTATCAACCGTACTCATCATTTGATATATAGCTGTTGGAACAGTTATAAAACTAATTTGATGTGCTGATATATACGACGTTAATAAGTTAACATCACGAACATATTCTTCATCAAGGATATGAAGCTGACAACCAAAGACTAAAGAAAGTGATAGGTTCAAACAAAAAGGGTCAAAAGTATAAGAATATACTTGTGCAATCTTGTCATCTGAATCAAGTGTCAAAAATTCTGAGCCAACTGAAAAGGTTGTATTAATAATGCTCTTATGCTCAATCATTACTCCCTTAGGCAATCCAGAAGTACCAGAAGTATAAATAACATATGCCAGGTCAATAGGCGATGATTGAGCATCAATAGGGCTATCATTATATTTTTTTAAAGATTCGTAATCTATTAGCAAACAACTTCCTGAAAACAACAAGTCATCTCGGAATAACTTTTGAAATTGTTCTTGCATAATTACTAAATTGGTTTCAGTATCTTTTAGCAAATGTAGTATTCGTTTTTTGGGATAACTAGGATCTATCGGCACATATGCGCAACCAACTTTCAAAACACTTATAATAGCTACGATCATATCTAAGGATGGCTCAAAACAAAGTGGGATCAATTTTTTAGGATTAAATTCTTGAATAACCCTAGAAAATTGATTGGTGAGCTTATTTAACTCATCATAAGTTAGGCTATTATTACCACACACTAAAGCAATATTACCTGGTGTTTTTTTCACTTGTTCCATAAACAATTGATGTAATGATTTTTCTTTAGGAAAAGGAATATCGGTTTTATTCCAAGAAATATTCTGTTTATTAAAATAGCCAAGATCATGATACAAAAAATCATATAATTGAGTTTCACTTGTTTTATCTACGGTTAAGTGTTTACAAAAATCAGATAGAAACGATTGTAAGTTTGAAAAAAAGTACCACTCTTTAGGGTAACTTAACCATAATGAATTTTTTTCTAAATCTATACCAATTTGCAATAAAACCGATTCTTCTATATTAGAAGAGCTATCATAACAAACAAGCACATCTGTTTTGAAATCCTTAAAACCCATACCAATATACAATGAGTGTTCAAAAACCTCATATTCAGGTTGATTTATTAAAGATAATAGCTTAATGAAACTTATACATGGAGATATATCTATATACTTGCTAATTTGCTTATTATTAACTTTAAGATCATATGAAAATAGACCTCCACGTCGACCATTAAATAGCATAAGAATATATAGAGTAAAAGCTTCAAGTTTTTCGACCTCAATAAATCCAGGCGGCATTTCAATTTCAAGAAAACTCTTTTCAGATAAACGTGCACAAGGAAAACAAAATCTAGACTCATGCTCATAAAATGATTGATAGTGTTGATAAAGACTATGTAATTTCTTATCAAGATAAAGATAATTTAGAAAACTGTCATTACTAAAATCTGGGTTTACTATAAATCTATTATCAATGCTGTCTATACGCATCAAACTCACAATCGCATCTATGAAGAGAACTTTAAGAACACTAAAAACAGCGTCTAGATCTTCAACCATAAATAAACCTTGTTTTTTTCTTATCGTTCCACTAGATAATGATAAATATTTTCCACTTGAAATTAGACCAACATTTATAGAATCAGAATTTATATCGAAAATCATTTCAGGAATAGATGGATAACTATTAAAATCTTCAAAATTTAATTGAAAATCATATTTGCTCACATCAATATTATCAGCCAAGACCACACTAAGATTGTAACTAGATATATTCATCCACTCATCACTGTACTCACTGTGAATAACGTGAATAACGTGTCCGCTATCAATCAAATACTCAAAAAGTGGACGCGTTATTTTATTAAAACTTCCACAAACCAATACATTCAATATCTTCATTTTATTCCTATAATTTTATTACTCGGATAAATCATAATAATACAAATTTGGAAGTAGGATTAATAATTGATAAGTCCCTTTTCCTTAAAACTTTGTTGAACATAAGGAAGTTCTAGAATTCCTGCTTTAGTTAAGACATTTAATACATTCTTTACAATTGGAATATCGGAAGAAATAATAAAACCATCATATAACTTACCAACAAGCTCATCGGCTTTATTTTGATCATTTAGAACCCAAGCCAGCACACTTTTATTATGCCTGATTTCACCATCTATATTTAAGTAAATTGATACAAACTCACCCAGGTTGGCACCAATTATTTTTTTATTCTCATCTGACATGCTCCCCCACACATAACAGAGAAGATCATAAAAAAAACCAAAGTGCCTGGCTTCATCGTTCATATGATCATTCATATAGTGCTTAATAGAAGGATGTATTGCTTCACCATCGAAATATGTCACTAATTCTCGAACCAAGGTAGTTTCAAATATACATACTGCAAGTATCTCAAATAAATCGTGAAGACCATCATCTAACTTACCTTTAATTGTTACCATTGCATGGTACGAATCTGAAAAGGTATCTTTCAAATCTGGAAGATGTGGATACCTACTTCGAAGCTGCAATAATAAATCTTGCGCAATGTAAATATGATAATATTCATCTATTATTACAGTACACGCATTCAACTGATGAAAATCTAAAAAATTTATAGGTAGTTTTTTATAAATAATACTATTGCAGGCTGCATATATCCACTTACTCTCTAATTGAACAATATCATTCAAATATTTCTGAAGCGATAATATAAGTATCTCTTTAGATTTATTTTCATTCAAACTTGAAATTTCAGATAATGAAAACAATGCTTGTTTATCCCTGGAAAAAAAATCTCCTGGTATATTAAAATCTATTATTTTACGAGGGCGAGTGCGAACAGAACTTCGAGACTCCCAATTAAGTTGATATTGTTCAAGTTTAGTTATATCCACAATAAGTCCTTTTTAATATAGATAATACTCATTATTAAAGCATATAAAAAACTAAACTTCTAGAACATGGCAACCGCATCAGAAATTCCCGCTTTTAGTACCTGCCTCCCTGTAGATCACATATCTGTATTAAATTAAAACAAGCGAGGTTGTATTTTCAAATAAAATCTTTTTTTAAACCAAGGGCTATCTGTACTCAATTTTATCAGAATTGAGTTTAAAAGT
>JARGPO010000003.1 GCA_029213075.1 Legionellaceae bacterium
TCTTCCCTCTAAGCTTTTAAAGTAAGAGTCTAAATCACGCTTATAGCGTCCTTTCACCACATCAAACACCTTATGTTTACCTAGGTCACACAAGGTTGTTGCAAAGCCATCTTTCTTAGTAAATCTATGTTCATCAATTCCTAGTACCCGTGGACATACAATCGATTTAATGTGACTCTCTCTTCTCTTATAACCATAATGATACCAGCGTTCAATCGTAGATTTACCTGTACGCAGATGACGAGCTAAATCCTTTTGGCTTACACCTTGCGTATGCTGGATAAATACTTCCCTACGTAAGCTTTCAGTTGCCCGTTGGTATTTACCAATTCCAGGAAATCTTGGGTCATCCCTACGTATGTTTTTTAAAAGTTGCTTTTTACACTAATACTGTGTAGTATTAATTTATGGATAGTATTTTATTAACCAAAAAATCCATCCGAAATTTAAAGATGGTACCACAACATATTGCGGATAAGTTTCAAGTGTGGGTTGATTTAATTGAGTCAGAAGGTATTGAGGAAGCTAGAAAAATAAAGTCTTTTCATGATGAACCTTTAAAAGGAAATAGGAAAGGTCAGCGCTCAATACGTTTAAGTAGAGCTTATAGAGCAATTTATGTTGAAATAAATAATGAGGCGGTGGAATTAATAGAAGTTCTGGAGGTAAATAAACATGATTACTGAAACAATGAATACGTTGAATAAAATTACAGGTGGGCGATTAACTTTCGGTAAAATGTTAAAGTCGATTAGGTTGTGTGATGAAATTAATCAAGGAGAATTTGCAAAGCTTCTTAAAGTTACACAATCATATTTATCTGATTTAGAAAACAATAGAAAAGAAATCAGTCCTAAAAAAGCGGCTGAGTTTGCGCGCATTCTGGGACATTCAGAGAAACAATTCATTCGACTAGCTATACAAGATTCACTAGAACGACAGGGACTACATTATGCTATAGATGTTAGTGATGCAGCGTAATTGCGGGTCTTCCGAGCCTGGAAATAATCCTGCGTTAAATGATCTGCTTTATTTCTCTTATACTCCAAGAGATAATTATCTATCACGATCTGATTTTAAATCCAGATATTACCAAAAATAACAAAGGTGAATGAAAAGATTAATTAAGTCTCACCAATTAGGTTTAAAAGTAGCGTCTTGGTCTTGTCCCGAGTATAGTGTTCACAAAGATATAAATATCGTTAACCTCAAGATTCAATAGGATTAATTTTACCTTTATGCTCAATACTATACCCATTGACTTAGTACAAAAAAATTATATTGATGCAATGCAAGCTATGGAAACAACTCCTGGCTGGGAAGTTTTAGAAGAAGACAACCTTATAGCGCTTAAGTCATCAACCAATGTAAATTTTATTAATGTAGTTTGGGGAGAAGCAACCTTGAAAAACATTAATAAAGCAAAATTATTTTTCAAAAACCTTAGTTTTAATTGGCTTCTAGTAATTTATATTATATAAAACCACACCAAAGTGCTTGAAATAATCACGCGGTGAGACACAATTGGGTTCATTACATTAGAACCAAAACTCTTCTAACTATCAAAATCTTGCAAACTCATCGATAAACATCTTTTCTGTGACCTATGTGTATAACAAGTATTACAAATTACTCATCTTCGATTTTTGCTAAAAGTCGATAATCACCGATACGGTAACGCCAGATATCATTGAGCTTACCGGAAAGAGACTTACCCAAACTCCGAGGGTTTTCAGAGGGCAGTATTTTTTCTTTAATGTACGTTAAAATCTTTTTCTGAGCTGTATGCCCAAGCTTTTTAAGATCTTTTTCAACACGAGCGTCAAACTCAATCTTCCAAGTCAAGTCGACGCTCCATTTCTTCTAAAGATATTCTTGGGTTGCTTTCTTCGAGGCGAGATATGGCAATTAGGCGATCTTCATGATCATTTAAAAAGGACAACAATGCCTGTTTCACATAAAAGCTTTTAGAGCGATGTGTTTGCTCAGAGAGCTCTGATAACCTTTGTTCAAGGTTTTCTGGTAATCGGACAGCTAACATGTTTGTACCTCACTTTATTGACTCTTTTATTATAGTATAACATGTAATACATGTATTTCAATAGTGTGTACATGTCACTTTTCTAAGTCAATGTCAGCAGTGATTAATGAAGACCGCGTATTCCCTTGATCGATAAAATTTAAAATGTCATATGTTAATTGTCGCCTAATATGAATTATCAAAAGCAAAACGCCTTGCCTATGAAAAAGTATAACCACAATTTTGGCATCATGCGGGAGTATAAGAGAAATAAAGCAGATCATTTAACGCAGAACCGTTTTGCGAGAGGCTTTGGTTGAAATACCCCGTCTACTCAGTGCTCAATTCTACTTTTGACATAAACTTTTTTTGGTAGGATTACCAGGCCACCTATAAATATAAGCTGCTTAAAGGCATATACTGGAATTTCCCTTAGAATATTATATGCTTTAAGTATTATGTTTAACCATAAAGGTGTGGCTATGGCCAGGGAAAGAATTGACTTAAGACAGCTAGAGGTATTATCTATAAATATCTCTGAACACAATAAATATATAGATAACATAGATTTCAACCTTTCAAAAATTAAAGACGAAATAAAAACAATAGAGACGCATGTGACTCAGTTAGATCATGAAATTTTCAGTGAAAGAAAGAACTCACCAAAACTCAGAGAGTGTGTTGCACAAAAAAAAGCAGCGAACCAAGAAATTTTAAATCATAAAGACAAAATAAAGGAGCTATATAATCAAAGAAAAGAAATCATTAGTCTCAAAAAAAGCAAAGGCTATGTTAGCAAAAGAGATGATATTCTTAAACAAATCTTTGAAAAAACATACGCAGAAGTTGTTGAGTGTTGTAAGTTAAAGAAACATAACTGGTCTGAAAAAATGCAAAAACTTGTAGTGTATGCTGATGATATTCAAATTTATGGCGGGGCTTATATGGAGTTTATGTATGATCTTGACTCCACGGGTTTGCTTTATGTATTAGAAAAAATACGGTTAGAAAGAGATGATTATGATGATTTTGATGATCTCGGCATGGCACAACAACAATTGTTCTTTTTACTTGGCTCTAAACTATTACATGACGAACTTCATAATAAAATAGACGAAATTGACAGTAGTAATTCTAGCAATCAAATTAACTGTAGAGAGCTCTATAATGAAGTTAGAAATTACATGGTGTTTCTTTATTCAATTGAACCTAGAGAGTTGAGTACTCAGCAACAAATTAACAACATGTATGAGTTATTCGAGAATTTTCAAGGTTATGTCAGAGGATTTTCAGATATAAAGAGCCCCCTTGAAGAATTTGTCGAATTACAACAACAGTTTAAAATGGCAAAGCTTGATATAACTTCAAATGCAATCCACAATAAGCTTGTTTTGAATTTATTATCTGAATTCGACACTGCAACTTCTCCTGCTGAGATATCGTACTCTGAAATGTACAAAGGGGGTCAAGAATTCTTAACCTATCTTTCTAGCGCAGAAGATATAACCGATGTGAACAAACAAAAACAAGATATACTAAAAGAAGCTCTAGCAAGTCTTGCCGACATTGCAATTAATCCTAAAAATAAAAAGCAAAATACTGCTCATTTTCTAACTTTAATCCATGAAAATCGTGCTGTACTTTTTGATGATAGGTCAAATGCTGCAAATATATTTATTAGGATCGTAGCTAGATTTGCAGCATTTTGCGTAAGAAGGGGGATAATAGAAGATAATCTTTTAAATAGCATAAACCAATATACCGGCAGACTATTTAAAAGAGCTGTTCAAAACATATCAATTAAACCTGAAAATGATGAAAATATAGATAGTGACTTGAACTCAAAACGCTTAAATTAATAGCATGAAATATAAGAGCACAAAGCTTCGTAAAAAATAAACGACTTATTGTTGAGTGATAAATATTAAAAAAGGCCCGGGAAGATTCTTTGCGAGAGAAATTAATTCAAATATGATTTCATTAAGAATCAACACGGAACATGACTAGGTTAAGTTAAACCACACAATGATGTAACCAATCTAATTCAATTCTTACACTTTATTTCCATAATAGAAAAATCTCTTCTATCATCTAGGTTTTCTTTGTTTAAAGCCAAAGACTTCTCAGGCCAGAGTGCATCAACTAGATAAACATCTTTATTTTCCCATCCAGAATTTTTTCTTACATATGAATTATCAAACCAGGTAAGGAGGTCATTACCTGGGCAATTTGTGACAATAAAATATTCTTTAGAGTTGGCCGGTTGTTTTTTTGACCAATTTTTAACTAAATTAACAACCTCCTGCCTCTTAGCTCCATAATAATATCTAAATCTCTTACCTAAATTAAATGTACTCTTATAATTATAAAAAACCATCATTGATAAAGACGTAATTAACAAAATATTTAAAATTAGATTTAAATCATATGATTTTTTATATGTAGTTTGAGTAGCCATATTTGGTAGTGACTCAAATTAGTTGTTAATGTAAACTTAACTTTTTAAAATTTTTCAAAGGAATGAAATAAATGGCGGTGGTTTTCGTGAAATGTCCTTCATGCAAAGAAGATAATGTCATTAAATTCGGTACAAATGCAGCCGGTAAACAGCGATACAAATGTAAAAATGTAGATTGTGATAAAAACACTTTTTTACTGAACTATTCTCGCAATGGTGATCTTCCAGAAATAAAACAGAAGATTATTGATATGGCGTTAAATGGTAGTGGTATTCGAGACACAGCAAGAGTACTTGGAGTTAGTATGAATACCGTGATTTCAGAGCTAAAAAAAAAAGAATT
>JARGPO010000030.1 GCA_029213075.1 Legionellaceae bacterium
AAAATCAACCTGCATTTGCTCTCCTGGTTCTGTCTCAAAACGAACTAATGGTCTTACTTTTACTGTTGGTTTTAATTTTTGTAAATAATTTCTAAGCGTTGATAGACAACCTGTATAACCTTGGGATTTTATCTCCATAAATAAAACTGTGGCTGGCAACCAGTTAGGCTTCGCTTCTGAGATTCTTGATAATAAATATGCCTTATAATTATCTAGTTTAGTTTTTCTCAGCACCTGTTTGTTATACATGACTGGACGACAATCTCTTACATACTTGCGAACAGTATTAATTGAATGACCTGTACTTGATGATATCTTCTTTAAACTCATTCCATGTTTATGCATAATTTCTAATTCTAACACTTCTAATTCCCCTATCATTTTGCTCTCCATTTCTTTATCTGGAGAGCTTAGTTAACTAAATAAGGGATCAATTTTCAATTGGTGGGGGGATCAGTTTATAATTGGTGGTAACACCTTGCTATCATGGAGCAAAAATAATATTAACAAAGATTATATTCTTGCCTTTGCGCCATTAAATCATAAAGCCTCTCATCGCGTGATGGAAAAAAATGGCATGGAGTATTACAAAACTGATTTTGGACATGGTGTTGAGTGCAAGTTTTATAAAATGCAAAATAAATAGTATTTTGCATTAGTAAGTTGTATTCACTTATATAGAAATAGAAAAAATGTCAGGGCAAGTAGGCGGGGTTAGGATAAGCCTTTTTGAAGACAGGGATGCGATGCTGGATCAAGCTATAGGAAATAAAGTCGATCATCGAGTAATACTTTGTTTAGATGGAAGGACGAAGTAGGTAGAATGCTTCGATTTACCAAGAATCATGGAATAACTGAAGGGTTTCATCGAAAGATGAAGTTGATTCAAAGAAGAGCTTACGGATTTAGCAATTTTGAAAATTACAGATTCAGAGTTAAAGTGTTATGCGAATGATTAAAGTGCCCCCTGATTAGGGTAAGAGCCTAAGTTTATGAGTTTGTGTCGACTGTGCCCCACAAAATCCCCACAGTGGAGTTTGTGGGGTTAAAGTAATTAATTGTAACTTGCTGATTTTAAATCTTTAAATTGGTGGGCCCACTAGGACTCGAACCTAGGACCAACGGATTATGAGTCCGGTGCTCTAACCAACTGAGCTATGGGCCCGCAGGTGACAATTGTAATAATAAATTCAAACTATTGCCACCTTTTTTTTTACTGTTTTTCATCTCCTTCAATAAAACTACGCAATTTCTCCGATCTGGAAGGATGACGTAGCTTACGAAGTGCTTTTGCTTCTATCTGACGAATACGCTCACGAGTAACATCAAATTGCTTTCCTACTTCTTCAAGAGTGTGATCTGTATTCATTTCTATACCAAAACGCATTCTCAATACTTTAGCCTCTCGTGGAGTCAATGTTTCAAGAATTTCAAGCGTTGCTTCTTTTAATCCTTCAGATGTAGCACAGTCAATTGGTGATTCGATGTTGTCATCTTGAATAAAGTCTCCAAGTCTTGACTCATCATCATCCCCAACTGGTGTATCCATAGAAATTGGCTCTTTCGCGATTTTTAATACTTTACGGATTTTATCCTCGCTAAGCTCCATCTTTTCTGCTAATTCTTCTGGGCTTGCTTCTTGACCAGTCTCTTGCAAAATTTGCCTGGATATACGATTTAACTTATTTATAGTTTCTATCATATGTACAGGTATGCGAATTGTTCGCGCTTGATCGGCAATAGAGCGTGTAATTGCCTGTCTAATCCACCAGGTAGCATAAGTTGAGAACTTATAACCACGTCGATACTCAAACTTATCAACCGCTTTCATAAGACCAATGTTACCTTCTTGAATCAAATCAAGAAATTGTAGTCCACGGTTTGTATATTTCTTAGCTATAGAAATTACCAATCTAAGATTGGCTTCAACCATCTCTTTCTTCGCACGTCGAGCCTTTGCCTCACCGATTGACATTTCACGGTTAACATCTTTAATCTCACCAATGCTTAAACCAAACTCTTTTTCAAAAGCTACAAGTTTCGATTGAAGATGCTTAATTTCTTGCGTATAACTACTAATCAGTTCTTGGTCAATATTTTTATTTGCATTTAACAATAATTCTAACCATTGTAAGTTTGTTTCTTGACCTGGGAATGTTTCAATAAAGAGCTTACGTGGAATTCTCGCTTTATCGATACAAATTCGCATAATACCTCGTTCAAACTCACGAATATTATTACGCAAACTTCTAAAATGACGAGTTAGCCTATCCACTTGTCTTGAAGTAAGCTTTAGCTTCAAAAAAGACTCTGTCATTAAATCTAGTACTTCTTTTGCTTCTTTAGAAGATCTACCATGCTTCTCTACTTCAATAATAGCTTTAGCATAATTCTCTCTTAATTCATCAAAATATACTTTAGCTTGTTCTGGATTAGGCCCATCATCAACCTCACTAATACCGCCCTCACCATCATCATCCTCATCATCTTCATTAACACTATCGTCTTGTTGAGCTTCATCAAGCATAGAACCAATACTTGATGGTGGTGCCACAATACCCTCATCATCGTCATCAGCAAAGCCACTAATAATTTCATTAAGACGCATTTCTTCATTTAAGAAGGAGTCATAGTCATTTAATATCAATTGGACTGTTTCAGGATAATAGGCCAACGACTTAAGAACTTGAAAAATACCATGCTCAATCCGCTTCGCTATTTTTATTTCACCCTCACGAGTCAGAAGTTCAACTGTACCCATTTCACGCATGTAGGCGCGAACAGGATCTGTTACTCGCCCTGTTTCTTTATCAACAGATGCAATAACAGTTGCGGCTTCATCAATATCTTCAGGAGCCTCTTCAGTACTAGCAAGCAATGCGACTAACTCATCTTCGCCAGGTGGTTGCTCAAAAACTTTAATATTCATGTTTTCTAAGATGTTAATGATTACATCGAAGTTTTCAGTGTCTACTAAACTAGGTAATAAATCATTGATCTGTGCATGGGTCAGATAATTTTGATCTTTTCCTAGTCTAATTACATTAGTAATCTGTGATTGCTGTTGGTCTTGATCATTATTGCTCATAGATATATTGATGCCTGCGGTAATTAAAAGTATCAAACTTAAAAAATCAATGTATTGATATTTTGAGTAAGGCCAAATTCTTTCATAATGGGACTAGTTACTTCCCAATAAATAGTTATATAAAAAAATATTGTATGAATTATAAACTTGCTTTAAGAAACATGCCAGTCTATAAACAATATTTATTTGTCTTGTGTAAGGTTGTGCCGCTTTTTAAGTAATATTTGTAACTCATTTCGCTCTGATTCAGTTAAGCTTACTTTTCTCGATTTTTCAATTAATTGTTGAATTTTATTTTCATGACTTTGTTTTTTAATAAATAATATAGTTTCAACAAGCTCATTAGCTAGGGCACTTTCCGGTACTTTATGACTATACCCGGCCAATTCATTAATAATATTAAACAGTGGTGTAGGACGCCATAACTCAACGAGCCCAGCTGTCGTAATTGTTGGGTTATCAGCTATTTGTCGCATTAACTGCGATAATACACGTGGTTTGGTTTCAAAAGATTCAATTGCGCGTGCCAGGCTATCATTCTCTGAATAAATCTCTGGGTTTTGTAATAGGATTGCAATCGCAATTCGCATTGGGCTACGAGAAGCATGATTTGATTCCTGATTACTTTTTTCTATGGGAGAATCTTTCTCCGAAATTAATTGTAAAATCCGATGGTTTTCTATTCTGGTTAACTGAGATAGCTCATTAATCAACAACTGCTTGTATGGACCATCAGCCATCTTTAATAAAAATGGTTTCGCTTTCATGATTAATTTGCTTTTACCAGAAAAAATACTGATATCTATATCTTGCAACAAAGAGTCAAAGAAAAATTTATTCAAAGAAATAGCAGACTCAATTCTCTTTAAGAATGCTTCTTTTCCTTCATTCCGAATAATACTATCCGGATCGTCATTTTCAGGTAAAAATACAAATTTTGCAGATAAATCAGAATCCAAGTGCGCAAGCGTACTCTCTAATGCTCGCCAAGCTGCCTGTCTACCAGCACTATCACCATCGAAACAAAAAACTATTTCTTTAGTATGCTTCATTAATAATTGGATATGATATGAGCTAGTTGCTGTTCCCAAACTCGCAGCAACATTGCCAATACCGTGCTGAGCTAGAGCCAACACATCCATATAACCTTCAACAATTAAAATTCTTTCATTAGAAGTATTTTGTTTAATGATTTGATACAAACCATATAACTCACGGCTTTTTTGAAATAAGGTGGTTTCAGGTGAGTTCAGATACTTGGGCTTTTGTTCATTATCAAGAGCACGTCCCCCAAAACCTATGATTTTTCCATGCCTATCATGAATTGGGAACATTACTCTATGTCTATATCTATCGTAAGTCTTACCACTGTCCTTTTTAATCAACATTCCGGTTGCTAGTAACTCCGGACAATTTTCTCTAAATTTATTTTCCAAAGTCTGCCAGCCTTCTGGTGCATAACCAATTTGGTATTGTTTGGCAATTTCACCACTTAAACCACGATTTTTTAGATAATTAACCGCTATTTTTCCAGATGAAGACTTAAGAGTTTGCTGATAAAATTGTGCTACTTTATCCAAGAGTTGGTGTAGTGACAAATTATTATTAGTTTTGGAATTAGAACTCTTCTCGTATACAACTTGCATACCCGCTTTTGCTGCAATAGTTTCAACTGCATCAGGAAATGATTGATGCAAATAATTCATCGCAAAGCTAATGGCATTACCACTCGCATTACAACCAAAACAATGATAAAACTGTTTTTTATAAGTTACATTAAAAGAGGGCGATTTTTCATTATGAAATGGGCAGCATGCTATAAAGCTATTCCCACGTTTTTTTAAAGGAACATAACCATCTATGAATTCGACAATATCAGTGCGAGCGAGTAGCTCATCAATAAAAGTTTGTTGGATTAAACCTTGCATAGGCGTCTATCACAAAGAGTTGGTTAAACCAAGGTAAATAGAAATTGTACTAATCTTAATAAATATATGTTTAAAAAATCAGGCTAGCTTTTCTTTGATTATGGCGCTTACTTTACTCATATCGGCACGTCCTTGCAACGGCTCTTTGAGGTGGCTCATAACTTTGCCCATATCACGCATACTACTAGCTTCTGTAGCGACTAGAGCTTCTTCTATTAGACTACGTACTTCTGATTCAGACAATGGTTTAGGCAAATATTTGCTAATTAAGCCAAGTTCAAATTCTTCTTGAACGACTAAATCATTTCTATCAGCTTTTTTAAATTGAGTGATTGATTCATTACGTTGCTTAGCAAGCTTATCTAGAACAGAAACAATTCGAACATCATCAAGTTCAATTCGCTCGTCAACTTCTATTTGTTTGAAAGCAGCCATAACTAAACGCAATGCGTCTAGGGTTTTTTTATCCCTAGCTCGCATTGCATCTTTTAGATCATTGCTTATTTGATCTTTTAAGGTCATGCGCGACGACGACGTCTATCTGAGCGGCCAGTAGCCGAGTCTCGAGATGTTTTCTTCAAGTGGCGCTTAACTGCAGCAGCTTGCTTACGCTTACGCTCAGCAGTTGGCTTTTCATAAAATTCACGTCTACGCAGTTCTGTTAATAGTCCTGCTTTTTCACATGAGCGTTTAAAACGGCGAAGTGCGTACTCTGGGTTCTCGCCTTCTTTTACGCGAACGGTCGGCATTAGATGCATTTCCTCTGTTAATATAAATATAGGTTGGTAATTCTAGTGCCACTTCGCCCATCAGTCAAGTATATTTTGTTAATTTTTAAATTCTTAGCTGAAACTGCTATAATCAACTCGATATTAACTAACGAATATTATGAGTAAATTATGCGCGTGCTAGGTATTGAATCTTCTTGTGATGAAACAGGACTTGCAATTTATTGCTCTGAAAAGGGATTATTGGCACATGCCCTTTATTCTCAAGTAGAATTACATAAAAAATATGGCGGCGTTGTACCAGAACTCGCATCAAGAGATCACATAAAACATCTTCTACCTCTATTAGAAGAGGTTCTCATACAAGCTGACTTACAAAAAACCGATATTGATGCAATTGCCTATACTGCCGGGCCTGGATTAATTGGCGCCCTTCTTACTGGTGCTTGTTTTGCAAAAAGTCTGGCATATGCACTTTCAATTCCAGCAATAGCAGTCCATCACCTAGAAGCACACATCCTTGTTGCCCAATTAGAAACGCCTAAACTACAATTTCCATTTGCGGTTTTATTAGTATCTGGCGGGCATACTCAATTATTGATGGCAAACTCACTTGGAGACTACAACTTATTAGGCGAAACACTCGATGACGCGGTTGGTGAAGCTTTTGATAAAACAGCAAAGCTTATGGGAATACCTTACCCTGGTGGCCCAAAGCTTGCAAAACTTGCCGATTTGGCAACTGAAGAAAACTCCATTACTTTCCCTAAGTTTCCAAGACCAATGACCGACAGGCCTGGGCTGGATTTTAGCTTTAGTGGACTAAAAACCCATGCCCTAAATTTCTGGCACAAAAGCGATAAGAGTGAGGATGCAAAAATTGGCATTGCCAAAGCATTCCAAGATGCAGTTGTCGATACATTTTTAATAAAATGCAAACGTGCTCTTAAAGATTCTAACTGTAGAAGATTGGTTGTTGCCGGTGGCGTTGGAGCAAATAAATCCCTTCGTAAAAACCTTCTTACAACCATGTCAAAGCTCAATGTGGACGTCTACTTCCCAAAACTAGAGTATTGCACCGACAATGGCGTTATGGTTGCGTATGCCGGCTGTATGCACCTCTTAACAGGTGAAAGAGATGCATCCCTATCTATTAATGTAAAAGCACGCTGGCCTTTTGAATGACGTTTATACTTAAATCTATAAGTTTATTTTAGATTCACTACCTTTTTGTAGGCGTTCAAAGTTTTCTTTATGGTTATAAACAATAAAATAACACATAACTAATAAAGGGATAAAAGCAAAAAAGTCTGGTGTATAAAATAACGATAACAGCGGGGCTAACAATAGTGTAACAATCGATGCCAAAGAAGAATAACGGCTTATAAATGCAACCATAATCCATATAATCAAAGAAAGAACCCCAAGCATGAAGTGCGCACCAAACAAAACACCCAAAGCTGTTGCCACACCTTTTCCGCCTTTGAAGTCAAAGAAGTATGGATAAATATGCCCCATGACTGCAGCAAGACCTATAATCCCTAAACCCATTTGCTCAAAACCAAACAGCTTGCCGATAAAAACCGGGATAAAACCCTTTAATATATCTGCAAGTAAGACAATAGCAGCATATTTTTTTCCGGAAATACGTAGCACATTAGTCGCTCCAGGATTTTTAGAACCTTCAGATCTTGGATCAGGAAGCTTACAGAAATTACAAACAATTACGGCAGAACAAAATGAACCGCAGACATAACTTAAACCTACTAAAATAATAAATAATATAGCGCTAAACATAATCTGGCTCCTTAGTATGTAAAAACTTACAACCAATCAATTGGGTAGAAAAATTTCTTGTAAATTATTTGTATATTGACGACCTAAAGGTGTAATTTGCCAGTGATTTTCGCTAATCGTCAGCAATCCTTTATTTGCAGCTTCTTCTAGTAGTTGAGCTATTTTATTATATGGCAGCATAGTACGGCTTGTAAATAATGACTTAGGAATTTCTTGTTCTAGTCTTGTTGTATTTAACATAAACTCAAAAATCAACTCATCACTACAAACTTCAATTGTATTCACTAAATAAGGTTTTTTGCGATCTAAGTATTCTTGAGGTTGACGATATTTATTCGTTCGATATATCTTTTGCAATTTTTCATCAGTAAATTTACCATGCGCTCCAGCACCAATGCCGTAGTAGTCTCCAAACTGCCAGTAATTCATATTATGGGCCGAACGCCTCTCATCAACACAAAAAGCAGAAATTTCATATCTATTAAACCCGTGTTTAGCTAACAACTCCATTCCCTCTTGCTCAATAGAGTAGCTTAAGTCATCATTTGGTAGAGTTGGTTTGGTTTTATAAAATAATGTATTTGGTTCAATCGTTAACTGATACCAAGAAATATGTTCTGGTTGATGACTAATGGCTATTTCTAAATCATTTAAACCTTCGGACAAAGATTGTCCTGGCAAACTATGCATTATATCAAGATTAAGATTATCAAACCCCGATTTTTTCGCAGACTCAATTGCAATGTGCGCTTCTTTCTCGCCATGTATGCGACCAAGAGTCTGTAAGTACTTTGAATTATAAGTTTGAATTCCAAGAGACAAACGATTTATTCCAACCTCACGATAATCACTAAACAATCCGTGCTCAATGGTGCCAGGGTTTGCTTCCAAAGTAATCTCGATATCACCATCAAAGACACACAGTGATTTTATTTCAGAAAATAATTTGGCATACGAATTGGCTGATAATAAACTAGGAGTACCACCGCCAATAAAAATAGAGCAAATTTTATTATTGGTAAATACACTCAAATCTTGCTTTAAATCAGCAATTAACGCTTGAACGTAAGCATCTTCTGGTAGTTGGCTTGGGCTTTTATGAGAGTTGAAATCACAATAATGACACTTGCGGATACACCAGGGAATATGAATATAAAGGGATAATGGGATCATTAAATCAAAAGGCATAGAATCTTTGTTCGAGCAATAGTATCATGGTATCTTCACCATGAATAGGAAATAATAAATGAACAAAAAAATACGAGTAGCGGTTACCGGGGCAGCCGGTCAAATTGGTTATGCACTAATTTTTCGCATTGCATCAGGACAAATGTTTGGTGAAAATGTTGATGTAGAATTAAATTTATTAGAGTTAGAGCCAGCACTTCCAGCCCTAAATGGCGTCGCAATGGAACTTGATGACTGCGCATTTCCACTATTGAAAAATATTGTATGTACATCTAAATTAGATGAAGCAATGAGCGGCGTAAACTGGGCTCTTTTAGTTGGCTCTGTTCCACGCAAACAAGGTATGGAGCGCTCTGACCTACTAAAAATTAACGGCGGAATTTTTATTGATCAAGGCAGAGCTATCAATGATAATGCAAGTGACGATGTTAGAACATTTGTTGTCGGCAATCCATGTAACACCAATTGTCTAATCGCAAGACATAATGCTAAAGATATTCCTGACAATCGCTTCTATGCGATGACTATGCTAGATGAGCTTAGAGCAAGAACTCAACTTGCTAAAAAGGCTGGGGTAGATATTTCCAAGGTTACGGAAATGACTATTTGGGGAAATCATTCTGCGACACAATATCCTGACTTCTACCACGCGAAAATTGATGGTAAATCTGCATTTGATGTTATTAACGATGAAGCTTGGTTTAAAGACACTTTTGTTTCAACAGTTCAACAACGTGGTGCGGCTGTTATAAAAGCTCGTGGTGCATCTTCAGCAGCATCTGCAGCTAATGCAATTGTCCAAGGAGTTAATCATCTAGTTACTGATACTAAGCCAGGTGAGTCATTTTCTGTTGCACATACATCAACTGGGGAATACGGTGTTGATGCTGGGCTTATGTTCTCATACCCAACTAGATGCGAAAACGGCGTTGTAAAAGTAGTTGAGGGTGTTGAATTCAATGGATATAGCCAAGAAAAATTTGACGCAACTCATGCAGAATTACGCAGTGAAAGAGATATTGTTAAAAGCTTAGGTTTACTAGACTAGTAATGTTATATAAGTCAATCTGACTAGATACCCCGCATAAAGCGGGGTAAGTAGGGGTGGGTGTCCTCTAACGACGCTTTGCCGTGAGTTGTTAGCACATCTACCACCCTCGCCTAATTGGTCTCCTACTTGTTAGGACCATCTACTCCCCTGCCTACTTGGCCAGACTTGTTAGGACCATCTACTCCCCTGCCTACTTGGCCAGACTTGTTCGGGCCATCTACTCCTCTGCCTACTTGGCCAGACTTGTTTGGGCCATCTACTCATCTGCCTACTTGGCCAGACTTGTTCGGGCCATCTACTCCTCTGCCTACTTGGCCAGACTTGTTCGGGCCATCTACTCCTCTGCCTACTTGGCCAGACTTGTTCGGGCCATCTACTCATCTGCCTACTTGGCCAGACTTGTTCGGGCCATCTACTCATCTGCCTACTTGGCCAGACTTGTTCGGGCCATCTACTCATCTGCCTACTTGGCCAGACTTGTTCGGGCCATCTACTCCTATGCCTACTTGGCCAGACTTGTTCGGGCCATCTACTCCTATGCCTACTTGGCCAGACTTGTTCGGGCCATCTAGTGAGTTTAAAAATAAATCTGACTTGGTACTCCGCGTAAAAAAGGACAAATAAAGATAAGGGTATCTACTACAGACTTTTTTTAGTGAATTGTCTACACATACTAGTTCTTTTTAAAAACCACCATGGCCCACTCATCATCAAACTCAATTGCAACCATACTAAATTCTGATTTATATTCTTCTATAAGCTCATCCGTCTGATTTGCTAGAATCCCAGACGCAACAAGAGTTCCGTTATCCTTTAAAAGATTAACAAAATCAAGTTTCAGCTTGATAAGAGTTTTCAGCAAAATATTAGCAAGTAGTATATCCGCTTTATCAGAAAGGCCATCAGGATCAGATATAGATAACTGATTGTCAGGAATATTATTAACGTTAGCATTATTACGGGTCGCAATTAATGCCTGCTCATCAATATCAACAGCAAATACGTGCTCAGCTCCTAACTTTAAAGCTGCAAGACCCAAAATCCCTGACCCACAACCATAATCAATCAATCGAGAATGACTTAAATCGACTTTTTGCAACCAAGTTAAACAAAGAGAGGTTGTAGAATGAGAACCTGTTCCAAAAGCAAGACCTGGATCTAAAGTAAGGTTAATACCTTCATCATTTGTAGGTTTAATCCATGAAGGAGAAACAAACAAGTTATCTCCAAATTTTTGCGCTTTAAAGTCAACCAAACAAGCTTCCAGCCAATTTTTATCAGCTAGCTCTTGGATTTTGTAGATAAGCTCTGGATAGTCTGTTTTAAGAGCTTGTTTAACTTGCTCAAGCTCAGAGTCAGAACCATATAATGCGTTAATAACAACATGAGGCCAGAGTGGCATAGTACCTAACTCTGGCTCTAAAATTGGATCATCAAACTTATCAACCATTGTCACTGAAACAGCGCCTAAATTTTCTAGTAAATCAGAAATTAACTCGGCATTGTCTTGTGAACAATTTTCTATTTCGAGCTCAAGCATTAATCTTCCTTGAGCATCTTCTCTAGATAGTGGATATTAGTGCCACCCTCTTTGAAGCCATGATCATTAATGATTCTTTTTTGCAAATCAATATTAGTTTTAATGCCATCAATTACAATCTCATCTAGGGCATTTCTCATCCGATTAATAGCTGTTTCTCTATCTTCACCATAACTAATTAATTTACCAATCATTGAATCATAATTAGGTGGCACAGTATAACTTGCATAAATATGAGAATCGAAACGAATACCAGGACCGCCAGGTTGATGTAGCATATTAATTTTTCCTGGGGATGGCATAAAAGTTTTAGCATCTTCTGCATTTATCCGGCACTCAATAGCATGTCCATTTAACTTAATATCTTTTTGCTTAAGTGTGAATGGTAAGTCACTCGCAATTTTGATTTGTTCTTTAATCAAATCTATGCCAGAAATTAACTCGGTAACAGGATGTTCAACTTGAATTCTAGTGTTCATTTCAATAAAGTAGAAACAACCATCTTGGTATAGAAACTCAAATGTACCAGCTCCTCGATATTCGATCTTGCAACAAGCATTCACAACAATATCGCCAATTTCCTTCCGAAGCTTCTCACTAATACCTGGAGCAGGAGCTTCTTCAAGAACTTTTTGATGGCGGCGTTGCATAGAACAATCTCGCTCACCCAAGTGCACAGCATTTCCACGGCCATCACCTAACACTTGAAACTCAACGTGACGAGGATTTTCAAGAAACTTTTCCATATACACAACTGAGTTATTAAAAGCAGCTTTCGCTTCGCTTCTAGTTAATGCAATTGCATTTAGTAAGTTATCTTCACCATGGACAACGCGCATACCACGTCCACCACCACCACCAGCAGCCTTGATAATTACTGGATAACCAATTTTTTTACCCAAAGCAAGATTACGCTTATCGTCGTCACCAAGTGGGCCATCTGAACCAGGAACACAAGGGACACCTGCTTTTTTCATAGCTGCAATTGCTGATACTTTATCACCCATGATCCGAATAGTTTCGGCTTTAGGTCCAATAAATCTAAATCCACTTTGCTCAACAATATCAGCAAAGTCTGCATTTTCTGAAAGAAAACCATAGCCAGGATGAATAGCAACAGCATCAGTAATTTCTGCAGCAGAAATTATAGCTGGAATATTCAAATAACTTTTTTGAGATGGTCCAGGACCAATACAAACTGTTTCATCAGCAAGACGGACATGCAGAAGATCTTTGTCTACTTCAGAGTGCACAGCGACAGTTTTCACGCCTAACTCTTTACATGCTCGTAATATGCGTAAAGCAATTTCACCACGGTTGGCAATAACAATTTTACTTAACATCTAAATTACCCTTTATTCAATAATAAAAAGAGGTTGGTCATATTCAACCGGCGCGCCATTTTCGACTAAAATATCAACAATAACTCCAGCCCTGTCAGACTCAATTTCATTAAACATTTTCATCGCCTCAATAATACATAAAGTATCACCAACCTTAACAGACTGCCCAACAGCTGCAAAAGCAGGCGAATCTGGTGAAGGAGACGTGTATAGAGTACCAACCATTGGTGAACAAACTTTATGACCTGTTACTTTTACAGGCTCAACTTCCTTATGTGCCGCTGCTTGAGGTGCTGGAGCAGGCGCATGATGATGTGGCGCAATTGGGGGCGGCATTTGTACATATGCAGGGGTAGGAGTTTGATCTTGCTGAAGATTACGACCAAGTTTTAAAGATTCTTCACCTTCTTTAATTTCAATATCAGTGAAGCCAACTTCCACTAGCCACTCAATTAATGGTTTGATTTTTCGAATATTCATTAGTTGCTCTCTCTTTTCGATAAAGTTGTTATAGCTTGTAATGCAAATAAATAACCATCCGTGCCTAGGCCTGTAATAACTCCTTGAGATATATCAGAGAAATAAGACTGACTACGAAATGATTCACGGGTATGTATATTACTAATGTGTACTTCAATGAATGGTATATTAACAGCTAAAAGCGCATCTCGCATGGCAATGCTTGTATGTGTATACGCTGCTGGATTAATTATCATATAATCTATGTCGCCCGCAAGAGATTTATGTATTGAATCAATAAGTTCTGCCTCACTATTGCTTTGCATAGCTGTAAGCATAAATCCTGCCAAACTAGCCTGTCTTTTAAGTTCATCATTAATATTAGACAAAGTCTTCTGACCATACAGCATTGGCTCGCGCATGCCAAGTAAATTTAGGTTAGGACCATGTAAAACTTGTATTTTTTTCATTTATAAAAATAAGTAGTACAATAATTTGGCGATTCTGCCTGAATTTCAAGAAAATGTCCATAGTTACGTGCAATTGACATCTCAAGTGCACAAAGATGTAGCTTATAGACCCCAACACAACCTACAAGTTAATTGTAACAAAGAACTTGCTTTTATATTTTAAATTTGTTTAACTGGCGACGCACAGTACGACTTATGGAAAAGTACCTGGCGCAAAATCCAACCACAAGGAGGTTCCATCAATGGTTTTTTACGTTTCAAACCCACTCGCAGTACGATTATTATACACAACTTTAATCTTTATCGCCACCCTATCTGCAAATGCCACACAACCTATACCACTTAAACATATGTCATTTAGTAATTTACAGAAAAAAGTCGACATAATCTATAAAGAACAAGCCCAAGCTAGAAAAACATCTCAAAATTCTCTACGATACATTAAAAAAAGAACAGATAATAAACAAGTACATCATATTCGCCTGCAACAAGAATACTTAGGTTTTCCAGTTTTTGGAGGTCACGCCATACTTCATAAAAAATCATCCAAAGTTATTGCAATGAATGGGGTAATATACGAATCTTTAGCTGAGGATCTTGGTGACTATCCTCCATTTTCTACAAAACATGAGCGTGATACACTTGCAAAATTCACCTCAAAGTTTTCTGAGCAAGATATACAACAAAAAGAAATAAATCAGATTATATATATTGACGAACAAAACCACGCGCTTTGGGCATATAAAATAAGCGTGTTAATCGATAATAATAATTCAATCCCATCCAAGCCAACCGTAATCTTAGACGCCAATACCGGTGTGGAATTAGAATCTTTTGACGACATAAAGACATCTAGAGAGTTAATTAAGGGCATAGGGTTTGGAGGAAATCAAAAAATTGGTCGTTATCAATTCGGCAATAAGATTGCTAAACTTGATTTGTCTCGAGATGAATATACAGGCATCTGCTATATGGAAAATAGCGACGTACGAGTAGTTGATATGAATTTTCAATACAGGGGTCCGAACACCCCCATGGCATTTACCTGCCCATACTCCCCAATCGACAATGCCTATTGGACAGGTTATAACGAAGATGGTTATGACCTAACAAACGGCGCTTACTCTCCTAGTAATGATGCTTTATATATTGGTGGCCTAATAAAAAAAATGTATCGCAAAGAGTATGGAGTTGAAGCACTAGAAGATAGGCGAGCACCGCGTCAACTAATAATGCGCGTTCATTATGGTAGAGGTTATGCAAATGCGTTCTGGGATGGCTGGCAAATGTCCTTTGGCGATGGAGATATGATGCTACACCCATTAGTTTCACTAAGCATCGGCGCTCATGAGGTAAGCCACGGCTTTACAGAACACAACTCAAATCTAGCCTATTATGGTCATTCAGGAGGAATGAATGAGTCCTTCTCTGATATGGCCGCTCAAGCAGCAGAATACTACGTTAATAAAAAAAACACCTGGAGTATCGGCTCTGAAATTCTAAAAGGATCAAAGCAAACACAAGCCATACGCTTCATGGATAGACCAAGTCGTGATGGTCGCTCAATCGACTACGCCACCCATTACCGAAAAGGTATGGACGTTCATTATTCAAGCGGTGTTTATAATAGATTATTTTATTTGCTTGCTAACTTACCAATGTGGAATACTCAGAAGGCATTTGAGGTCATGCTTAAAGCAAATATGGATTATTGGACACCTAAATCCACATTTGAAGAAGGGGCATGTGGGGTCATCTATGCGACAGAAGATCTTGAGTTCTCTGTTAGTGATGTTAAAAAAGTACTAGAAGAGGTTATGATTGATTATGATTTGTGTTAGTTTAGGTTGAATGGTTTAATTGACAATAAATGGAGGCCATGCTAACATGTTGGTCTTATTTTGCACAAACTGGACGTGGGTGTTAATATGATAAATTCGAAACTTATAGGCGGCATACTACTGATTGTTGGAACATCCATTGGTGGTGGAATGTTAGCCCTACCCGTGTCCATGGCTGCTGTTGGCGTAACTAACTCAATTATATTTCTATTTTTATGTTGGTTAATAATGACCTCTGGAGCATTACTAGTTTTAGAGGTTAACCTTTCCTTCCCTCCAGGCAGCAACATTATAACCATGGCCAAGTCAACCCTTGGTTTACCAGGTCAAATGATAGCATGGACAACTTCCTTAGTTTTGCTATATACCTTGTTATCAGCCTATATTTCCGGTGGAAGTGACATTTTAAATAGCTTACTCCAGCAAATACATATTAACCTTCCCTCTTGGGCAACTTCAATCTTATTTACAGGTATATTTGGTGCTGTTATCTATAACGGCATAAATACCGTTGACTACGTAAATAGAGGGCTGATGTTTGGAAAGCTTGGGATATATCTGCTCTTAGTTCTAATTATTAGCCCGCACATAGAAGCTCGTAACTTAGACAAAGGATCACTACCTGCAATTACAGGCAGTCTAATGATTCTAATTACCTCTTTTGGCTTTGCATCAATCGTACCAACACTACGTGAGTATTTTGCGGATGATATTCAAATGTTACGCCGGGTTATTATCTATGGCTCTCTTATTCCCCTAATTTGCTACATTGTTTGGTTAGTCGTTATCATGGGAACAGTAGAAAGAGAGGGGGCAAATGGTTTGTTATCATTAATGACTAGCGAACACGCCGCAAGTGGGCTTACCACGGCTTTAGGTAACTCCGTTAAAAATGGCTGGATTCATGGTTTTTTTGAGTTTTTTGCATCCATTTGCATAGTGACTGCATTTTTAGGTGTCTCGCTCGGCTTATTTGACTTTATAGCGGATGGTTTTAAGTTAAAAAAGAAAGGACATCAAGGAATAAAGGTCTTAGCTCTAACTTTTCTACCACCACTAACAATTGTTTTAGTAAATCCAGGAATTTACCTTCATGCACTAAGTTATGCTGGTGTTTGCTGCGTCCTGTTTTTATTACTACTACCAATCATGATGGCATGGCGCGGTAGAAAAATTATTTGTATGAAAGATCATATAGCCGTAGTTCCAGGTGGGCAGATAGGCTTAATTGTCATGGGATGCGCTGGATTGGCATTGTTAAGTATTGCTGTAATATCTTAACAGAATATAGGGCACATAAAATTGGAAAATCTTCTAGATTATAAGCTCCTAAACTCTTTGCATACTGACTTTCACAACAAAGTTAAAAGCAACCTACTACTTATGTTTAATCTAGATGAGAGGTTTAAAATTTTATTGGCAGAAATTGATTTTAATAAATATGCTTTTTCAACAGACTTTTTCTGTTCCTATTTTCAATCTTTATTAAATAGACAATACCAACTTAAAAACTTAAATAAATCCGTATTTATTCAGATAAAGCCAGATATCATTATTCAACCGATAAGCCCTAACACAAGCCTTGCCGATAATTATCTTATAAATAGCCCATATATGAATAATAATTATGGGGTGTATTCAGAACCAAGCTTAGAAGAGTTTGACATAACATCATCAAAGTTAAAAAAAGCTATTAAGATATTATTGAAAACAGATGAGTCGGTCGTTATTTCAAAACTTTTAAACTCTATTGCCATCTATAGCGGTAATGGAGATATAGCAACCTCGGCGAGTAACATATATGCCCAAGGACGAGTGTACTTAAGACATGTTCAAAGTGAATATCCACTATTATATTATCTAGATATAATTGTTCATGAGTCATCACATCAATACTTTAATATGATTGAAAACTTGCACCCAATCATATCCGATTACAACGAAACCTTGCTATCTGTGTTTAAGAATCAAAAACGCCCTATTTATATAGTATTTCATGCCGCTTTTGTTCTCTATAGATTAATATCCGTCTACGCATCATATAAAGAAATATTTATAAAAGAAGAACTTCCCTATGATGGGGAAAACTACCAAGATTTCCATTACTCAAGAATTCTAGAGATACCATGTAATTATCGTGTTCGAATGAATGTGTATTTAATGAAGTTTCAAACTAATATCGACCAGTTACTAGCGAGCAAAGCTATTACTGATGAAGGGCGAGCATTACTAATGGCAATGCAAAATAACATTCAATTAATTCAAAATTACTAAAGATATATAAGACCCCCAGGGCAAGATCATAAAAGTTAGACGCTATACCCACAATAAATTTCCATCCAGGTCAATACAAAAGCATAACAAAGAATAAACTTGCACAACATTTTTTCATAAATCTCAAACCATGCAAAAAAAGATCGAAAGAGAATATCTTGCGCATCAAGAGGCGCCCATGATAAAATAAAAATCAATCTGATCTTTTTATATCGCGAGTGCAAAATGCCACTAGAAACTTTTACTAAAGCAAGCTTTAAAGAAGAACTATTTGACTTTCTATGTGAAAAGTTTGATGAAGCCGAAGAAAGTGATTCATCATTACCAGATAGCGCTTTTTTAGGTAGGTTATCCCGAGCTTCTGTTAATGAAGAAAACCCATTATTTGTATCTCAAATAATAAAAATGATTCATGACTATGTCCACCAGATGGAACGACAAGACAAAAGTATTGGTCCTGTGGTTTGGCACCTGAGTAACATTATTAAATTCGATTTCAAGCATAACTTAGAATTTTTAATTGAAAGCCTTGATGATGACCCCATACAAAAAGATGAGTTCATTTTGTTAATGATGCATTATTTTTCAAAAGAATGTAATTACAATGGATATTTGGTTCATGATGACGATCCCAAAGAACACGAAATAACAGTAGGTATAGATGATAGTATAAGCCTAATCCCTTCAATATCTGCATTATATTATCGACTCAATCAAGTAATTGAGAATGACCCATCTTCCAACACTAGAATCCAAATTATTGTCAGGCAAAATGAACATTATACGCCTATAGATATTAATAAAGAAACTAGGCAATGTCTCATAATAGATGCAGCCTCAGATAGTAAAGAATTAACTCTGCGAGATTTTATTAAATATACTAACAATCTGGATAAAATGGTTTATGTCGCCCAACATAACTATCTTATCCCAGAGACATTAGCCCATAGCGATACAAGCAACATTGGAACATCAAGGGTTCAAAAAGACCTCTGGAGCTGCTCAATTTTCTCTTTAGAGTATTCACGACTTTTGGCAACCAAACCTGATGCTCACGAACATTATATGTCTGTGGCAAGGCAAGAACCCTCAAATTTAGAGTTATATTCAGTCTCGTGGGACGAACTAGATCCAGAGTTTATACGTATTTCACAATCACCAACTTATAAAGCGTATTACAGCGAAACCAAACGTGAGCTTAACCCATCTATAGATTCTATTTTTTCTGAATGTAACTTTTTCCAATTAAAGTCCAAGTTTCAATCTATTGCGGCAAGTGCCATACAGGAGTATTCAGAAGATGAACTAAGAAAGTTAACTTCTCCTATGCATAGTCCAATAAAGAATTCTACAATATAATGGAAAACTAGATATAGAAAAAACTAGATATAGAAAAAAATTAGCCAACTAAACTCTTAAACCATACTGAGTATGGTTGGTAAAGCCACCACTTTAATGGCACGGAGCCATGATTTTGCCTGATAATTTGAATTGCTTCTTTATAATGACGGCGGCGCTGGGTTTTGGTTTTAGTTGCATCATGTTCTCTGTTTACAGCAACAAATTTATCAATAAAAGCTATTGGGCCTGCTGATTTATATAATCTCCACCATAAATCATAATCCATTGCCATGTGTAAAGACTCATCAAGACCACCTATTTTTTCCCAGGCGCTACGTCTCATGAGTGTAGCCGGCTGAGAAATAATACAACGCAAGGCTAATCTTTTTTCACTAAATGGTTCAACCCAAACTGGCGTGCATTTTTGAGATTCTTCACAAATATTCCACGACCGACCATAAACAGCAGGCGCATCCGGATTATCTTTTAACCCTTGCAGCAAATTCTTCAAACCATCTTTAAGTAACCAATCATCACTATTTATCCAACATACATAAGGAGCACTACCTTTGGCAATAGCTTCATTAATTGCAGCGGACTGGCCATCATCTGGATGAGACCTGAATCCTGCAATTTTATCTTCCCAGCTTTTAATAACTTCAATCGAGTTATCACTCGAGCCACCATCAACCACAAAAATCTCAACTTCTACACCTTGAGTTGTAATCGACTCCAACGCGCTACTAAGAAACTGGCCTTGGTTGTATGATGGCACAGCCACCGTGATTAATGGCTTCTCTATCATGAAACCACACTATTATTTTGTATGCGATGGTAACGACTTTCTAAATTCAAATAATTTTCATAAGCAGCAGCTATACCGTCACGAAGACTAGTTGAATAAGACCAACCAAGATCTTTCATTTTATCTACATTTAAAAGCTTACGTGGCGTGCCGTCTGGCTTGCTTGAGTCGAAAATTATATCACCAGTAAAGCCAACTACATCCATAACAGTCTCAGCAAGCTCTCGAATAGTTACATCTACTCCAGAACCTACATTATAGATACCGTCTTCTATCTTATTTTCCATTAAAAAGACACAAGCATCAGCCATATCATCAACGTATAAAAACTCACGCATTGGCGTGCCAGATCCCCAAACCACAAATTGAGTATCTTGGCGCAATTTGGCTTCGTGTGCCTTACGAATAAAAGCAGGCAAAACATGACTATTATTCAAATCATAATTATCATTAGGACCATACAAATTTGTCGGCATGACACTCACATACTTAGTGCCATATTGACGATTATAATTTTCACACATTTTAATCCCGGCAATTTTAGCAATAGCATATGGCTCATTCGTTTGCTCAAGTTCTGAAGATAACAAATACTCTTCTAAAATGGGTTGTGGGCATTTTCTTGGGTAAATACAACTAGAACCAAGAAATAACAAGTTTTCTATCTGATTTTCATACGCCGCGTGAATAATGTTAGTTTGAATCATTAAGTTTTGATAAATAAACTCAGCACGATAAGTATTATTTGCATGCACGCCACCAACTCTTGCGGCCGCTATAAATATATAGTCTGGCTTTTCAAATGCTAAAAAATCTCGCACATCTTGTTGATTAGTTAAATCAAGTTCCGAGCGATCGCGAACAATAATATTATCAAAACCTGCTTTTTTAAGTCTTCTAACAATTGCAGATCCAACCATTCCGTTATGGCCTGCGACATAAATTTTCTTAGACATCTAACTTATCCTTATTCATGATAATCATAAACTGCATACCCATGCTCACGAACGAGCTCATCACGCCGAGCGCTTTTTAAATCAGCATGAATCATTTCTGAAACTAATTCTTTGAAGCTAGTTTTTGGAGTCCAACCTAGCTTTTCTTTAGCTTTGCTTGGGTCGCCACATAAAGTTTCAACTTCAGATGGACGAAAATAACGTTCATCTACTTTAACAATTACACGACCACTATTATCTATACCAACTTCATCCAATCCAGAACCTTGGAACCTTACATTTAAACCAATTTCTTTTGCAGCAATTTCTATGAAATCACGCACGCTATATTGCTCACCTGTCGCAATCACAAAATCTTCTGGTTGTTCTTGTTGCAACATCAACCATTGCATCTCAACAAAATCTCGAGCATGACCCCAATCACGTTTGGCGTCTAGATTACCAAGGTGAAGACAATCTTGTAATCCAAGCTTAATTCTTGCCAAAGCGCGAGTTATTTTGCGAGTAACAAATGTCTCGCCGCGAATTGGGCTTTCATGATTAAACAATATCCCATTGCATGCATAAATACCATATGATTCACGGTAATTAACCGTAATCCAATAAGCATATAACTTTGCAACACCATATGGGCTGCGAGGATAAAACGGTGTTGTTTCTTTTTGTGGAACTTCTTGCACTAAACCATATAATTCAGACGTAGATGCTTGGTAAAACTTGGTTTTTTTCTCAAGACCTAAAAGACGAATAGCTTCAAGGATCCTTAATGTACCCAAACCATCAGCATTAGCTGTATATTCTGGAATCTCAAAACTAACGGCAACATGGCTCATCGCAGCAAGGTTATAAATCTCATCAGGTTGAATTTCTTTAATGATTCTAATTAAATTAGTAGAATCAGTCAGATCACCATGATGCAAGATAAAATTACGATGCGAGACATGCGGGTCTTGGTAGAGATGATCAATCCTGTCGGTATTAAACAAAGATGTTCTACGTTTAAGACCATGAACTATGTATCCTTTGCCTAATAAAAGCTCGGCTAAATATGTGCCGTCTTGGCCAGTTATTCCGGTAATTAATGCTGTTTTCATGTTTATTCTCTATTTGCGCGTGTAAATCCTAAAAAGATAACAGTGCTTCTTCCAAGGGCTCATTATAGATTGATTGCCATTTCATAAGAATATCAAGAGCAATATCGTCTGGAAAAGCATTATACTCTTTCTTCACTTGTTTTGATAAGATTAAATCTATTGCAGCATTATGCGCATAGAAAATAGGATCTAGATATCGAAATGCGGTCGGCTCTTTAAGCGAAAAATTAAGTGGCTGCTTATTAAACACAACATCATCATCAGAGAAATTAGGCCCATACTCATCTTCTGCGCCCATATTAGCTAAAATAGCCCCACCAAAATCACTTTTAGTGAAAGAATAGACGTCAGTCAATAAGTGTTTTTTGCCTGTTGCTGTAACACAACAATAACTATTAGCAATTATCTCCGAAACCGCATCTTTATCTCGAGCATTAATATATCTAACATCTGGCTTATCAGAGTCTAGGCGTTCTTCTAAATCAATAACACAAATATTATTGCTAAATTTTTGAACTGCAAATAAAATACCCTTGCCTACTTTACCATTACCAAAAATAACAAATGGTTTTTGAAGGGCTAAGTCACCTACCAATTGGTCCATTGCACGAGAAAATCCATCTCCTGTACCAAAATATGTTTCTAATACTTTAAGTTTGGAATCATCAACTGACACAACGGGATAATCAACATCTGCATCTTTATAAAGATTACTACCTGATTGTGTTAATTCAACAGCGCCAAGTTTTGGCGGCAATAAATCGAGAAGCTCAGCGCAACAATCGAGATGAATATCAAAATTATTAGTAAAGTTACGTTCAGGCAAAACATTAAATTTAGCTTGCTCTAACAAGTCCAACGCTTTTTTCTCAATTGGAAAACTACTAGGAGCCAATACCGTAACATTCGCACCACCTAACGCCAAAACCTCTATTTTAAAAACTGTCGCAAGAGTAAGAGGAATATTATGTAAGATTGTTAATCCTTCGTAAGGCTTGGTATTTTGTACTTCTAGTCGCTGCTTTTCTAAAAAAGGCATATCAGCAAGAGAGGTAGCCATGCGCTCCTCTTTAATGAGGTTTAAGTTATACATTTGATATATTCACCCATATTTATTATGTTGGGTGATTCTACAAAATATATGACCTGATAACAATTAAATCTCTTCGGAATCTCTCATAGTGATTATCTTGTTTTTTTTGGTGTACTTACTGGTTGATCAGTATTATCCTTCTCATCATCATGAGATTTCACCTTTGCGTTAGGTTTTTTTGAAGATTTACTGAAAAATAATTTATCTAAGGTCGATGGATTGTTTTTGTGTCGCACTTCATTTTTATGCTTAGCGGCTCTCAATCCATTACCGGATTTGTTTTCAACAGAAATATCACTCTCATCACCTGAATCTGATGATATCACATTATCAGTCTCATCAGAAGAAGATAAAGATGGCGCAGGTTTCTTGCGTGACTCGATCATTTGACGTAAGTGTTCTCTCTCACCATCAAACTCATCGTCATCATCAAGTTCATCGTCATCATCAAATTCATCATCAAGCGCTTGCTCATATGATTGTTTCTTGCTCTCAATCTCTTGTGCTAGTTTTGTATTTTCAGCATTTTCTAATATAAGCTTCGTTTTTAGAACTGCAAATGATATAACAGCACCATCAACCGCACCTAAAGCTAATGACCAAACGGGAACAGTGCCTCCACCTGCTATAGCAGGCAAAACAAACGCTGTTTCTTCACCTGCAGAAACTATAGGTGCCACCATTGCATGCATAGATGGAACTTCCATAATAAGTTGAGAACAAAACACACTTACCTGGCCTACAATTGGTTTAACAAGAGCATTTAAAGGAGGAAAATAAATACACCCGACAATAAAGCCGGCTAAAAGCGTAGTGACAACCGCCGTTATTACCAAAGCTTTTAAATAATATTTAAGATGCATATCTGCTGGTAACTTCTCAGCATATTGATTCAATTCATCAATATTTCTTGTATCATTAGGGTCTTTCAAAAAGCTCCTTACAAGAGTTAAACCATGTGTTAATTCAGAAGGACTTATTTTGTTCCTAAACTTCAAATCTTCAATTTGATGAGATATTTCACTTACTAACTTTTCTTGTTCAACGGTGAGTGTTGAATCTTGACCTAATCCAGCGCTTTTCTTCATTATTTTTAAATCATCTTTTAACTTAGCAAGTTCAACACTATATTCTAAAACATCGGATTGTATTCCACTTTGCAGCTCTTCTAATTCGCTAGATAACTCGTTAATTTCCTCAGCATTTTTTTCATCAAACGCAATCTGATAGGCTTCTTGATTATGTTTTATCGTTAACTTTGCAATTGAAAGCCATTTTTTGTCTTGCTCAGTAGGATTTTTAACTGCTTCCCTTTCAGTTAAAACTTGCTGTAATTTAAATAGAACTCTTTCATAAATATAAGACTTCTCAAGAAAGTAATTATATTTCAATATCTCCTCACCAACCTTACTTTTGTTTCCACGCAGAGAGTCCCAAAATACACCTTCTTCACTTTCCATATTTTCAGCTAATACACTCATAGAATCATTAAGGTGTGTTTCTCTAAAAATATCAAACTCTTCGCGCTGATTTTTTAACTTTTCTCTAACAAAATCATAGCGACCTTCAGCCAAGTCATCATCAAGCACAGCATCAGTAATCAAACGAAGACTCTCTTCCATGTCATGATAATCTGTATCTGTTAATTTAGAACTTTTAGATTTAGCTTCAAAAAAAGCTTTGAGTTCTAACGCATATCTAACGTGATACGGAGCATCCTCAGAATATGCACCCCTACCATCATAGACACAAGGATGATTTTGAATGGCTTCATCAAGGTTTCTTAATGCTCCTTGAAACGGTATATAACTTGGGCCTGGAGAATATTTATCTCGCATTTGACTCTCACCAATAATAACATTAACTTAATTTAAGTATAGTACTATTTGCGCGGATAGGTTAATATTAACCCAAAAAGTCTATTTTATTATGATTTTTTGTTCGAGAAAGACTACTAATAATGAAGTTTTATCAAGCAACAAACTGCTTACTAAATTCAATTCTTGCTGAGATGGATTCTTTTCCTAATAACGACCTTTGCTCAATTGCTCGATACCGATTTAGGGCTCCCTCGCAGTTAGCTATTTGAATATTTAAACCTGGTCTGGCGTTAAGTTCGAGCATTAATGGGCCTTGCTCTTTATCAATTACTATATCTACGCCAAGATAACCAAGCCCGGTTAACTCATAACATCCGGAGGCGATTTGCAGTATTTTATCCCAGTCAGGAAGATTGAGATTTACTATTGAGTTCATGGTGTCAGGATGAGAATCTATTATATCATTATGATGGACACCACCAAGAGTTACCCCAGTTGCAATATTAATACCAACCCCAATTGCTCCTTGATGCAGATTGGCTTTACCTTCAGATTGCCTTGTTGGTAACCTCAACATTGCCATGGCTGGGTAACCAAGTAACGTAATAATGCGAATATCTGGCACGCCCTCATAACTTACTTCGGAAAATATGGGATCAACCAACACCCGTCTTTCAATTATTGCGTAATCAGGATGGCTGCCAAGGCTATACGCCCCTGATAATAAACATGATAAATAATATTTTAAATCTTTAGGGGTCAACAAACAGCCATTAATCTGGCGATATTGACCATTCACACGATTAGTAACAACTATAATACCATCCCCACCTGAACCTCGAGCGGGTTTTATAACAAAGTCAGTATATGGCTCTAGAATCTGTTCAATTTTTTTGATTTTATGTTCTGTGTCTATAATTTCATATAAATCAGGAACTGCTATGGATGATTTAAGCGCCAACTGCTTGGTTCTTAGCTTGTCATCAACTAACGGATATAACTTCCGATTATTATAACGCAAAACATAATCGCCATTGCGCCTATTCATGCTTAAAACACCTTGCCTAGATAACCTTCTAAAAGTTTTTATCATGATTTCATTTCTGTCATGGCTTTAAAACGCAACAATTCGAATAGTCTATATCCTCTATATTGGCCAAAAAACAAGATTAAAGATAATAAGACTAACAATAACTCTGGAAAAGCGAAAATCAAATATTGTAAGGACTTATAGTTCATTACCCAAAAAGCAACAACAGCTGCAGCAAGACTACCAGCACCAGATTTTATCGCCTCATATGCGCCACGCTCATCCCAGGTAACACACATTCTCTCGATGGTCATGGTTAAAATAACCATTGGAAATAGTGCGACCGACAAACCAGACTCGAGATTTAAATTTTGACTAAAGACACTTATCAGTATCATTAATAAAACAACAATAGTTAATATCGATGCGAGCCTCGGTACGAGTAGTAATTGTAGCTTTTCTAAGTAGAAACGAACTGCGAGCCCCATTGATACAATAGCGGAAAATAAGACAATCCCCCAGATCACATGGGTTTCGCGAAACGCTAGCGCAATTAGAACCGGCATAAAAGTTCCAAATGTTTTTAAACCGATAAAATTACGCAACAATAATATTATAAAGGCACCGATTGGTAACATTAATAATATTTTATATGTATCTTGAACATGAACTGGCAATTGTAATAAAGAGAAACGTAATAACTGCGAGTCTGATTTCAAGCCACGCGATTTAGCAATACTAAGAGCATTAATTGGTGTTGGCGATATAGTTAAAGAAAAACCAGGCTTTTTACCACCAACCACATCAAACATCGCCTCATCACCATATTGCCAGACTAAAAAATTCTTCGGCAAACCAGATGATCCTGTATGTGGATTTAAATAAAACCACTCTTTACCATTAAAAACAGCTAAATATGCCCTAAAGTTGATTCGACTTTGTTGAGTTAAATTTATACCCTTAACCGGCATGGCGAATATTTTCGCATGATTTAACACAGTTATCGCCGCATTAATAACATCTATATCACTGAAATTTTTAACAAGTAGTTTTGCATTACTAGTTTTACGGTTAAGCTCTTTCAAGGTTACTTGAGCAAAGGTTTGAATATCAACAGACGATTGTCTGGCTCTCTCAAGAATCGCGTCCACAGCCATTTGTTCACTTTCTTCCAGGTGCTTTAGCTTAACCATGGGTGGATCTGGCAAATGTGGGCTATGATTATCTGCCTCTCTGACGATAGCTCGATAATAAAGCGACTGAGGCCGCCCATTACTACGCCTCAAAGACCAGGTAACTTGACGATTGTAACCACTTAAGTTTGTTGTAATACCATAGTTTTGAGCAATAAAATACTCATCAAGAATAGCAAGATAAGGTGGCCGATAAGGGATAATAAAGCTCGCTTTAACAGCTGATTTTTTATCAGGAACAAAGTGGAGATTAGCTTCGATTGTCCAACTAGGAACAGTTTCAGTATCCGTTAATGGTACATCAAGCACCAAAAATCGATATAAAAAAACTCCAAATCCAACTATCAATAAACCAGCTATTAATCCGTATAGATGTCTGTTATGCGCCTTCATGATTTATCCATAACTTTAATAATTTGCTTTTTTTTAAGAGTATATTTCAAATGCGGGTCAACAATTCCATCAAATGCAATAATCGACTCTCGGCCAAGCAATAAGGGATAACTAAACCTCTTTCTATTAGTAAGGTTTACTCGTATAGACTTCTCCTTGCCATCAAGTGACATTTTCATGATAACAACAGGCCGACGAATGCTCGTTTTTAGCATGGAATGTATTTTGGTTTCTCCAACCCTTGCCTTAATTTTAACTCTTCCAGCATATTCACAAGTAAAAGGGATGTCCCCTTTCTTGGTAGGCACAATAAAAGACAAGTACGTCTTATCATCAATAATAGTCTCAGTAATTCTAATAGCACTAAGAGACGCCGACTTAGCACCAGTATCAAGTTTGGCGGATACTGTTAAATCAGGATCATGCAAGGTCACTTTTTCGACATAGCCATATATTGTTTTTCCATCTACTATCATCGCACTGCCGGCAAATGATAGGCACACTAGAAAAAATAACGCACAAACACGCACTATATCTCCACCAAGTAAATGTATACAGAAATTAAGACTATCAGATTTATGGCTTTAGGCACAGTCTAGTATAATAAATAGGTGTATTGTCTAAATAAATTTTGTCATTTGCTATCAAAGCGTTGGCATATCATTTGTTGGTGAGTCTTCCTCATTGGGGCTTTGTCTAATCACTGCCTCTTCTTTACCATTTTCGATAGCTCTCTCAAGAGGAATACATAACTTTTGCAGAGACTCTAAGGTATACTTTATAAAATCATAAAAAGGCACGTAATCTTTTGAGTCACAGACAAGTTTTAATAGGAGGGATGTCAAAAGAAAAACAGCAAATTGAAGCTTTTGTTCTTGCAATAACTCCGAAGAATGAAAGTTTAATTTATTTCGTGGTTTAACTTTGCAGAAGGAAAGATTTTTTTGTATTAAATCCATGCATTCTTTGTATTGCTGTGTATCAAGGGATGATTTCAACTTCATGCGTAGATTAGAAACTAATACTTTTGCTTTGGTTCTATCACTATATTCACCACTAGATAATATTTTTTTTGCTGCTTTGCTATATACAAGTCTATCAACTAATGTATTTATATCGGCATATCTCTCACCATGTTTATCTTTAATGTTCGATAAAATGATATTTTGAATAGACTGATAGGCATGCTCTCTAAAATCTTTACCTGACTTATACGCATGACTAAATAATTTTTCATTAAATTGTGCGGCGGTTTGCTCATCTTGAAAAATAATATCCGCTTCTTTTGAATAATATGTTCCCTGAACATCAAGAGGGGTGGAGCCAGTAATAACAACACGATCATCAAAGCACGCGAACTTACCATGAACTTCGTTAGACTCACCTTTTTTTTCGGTAATCTCTCCATTTTTTCTAGTTGACCAGTGAACTTTTAAATTATGTGATTTTGTCCTATCTATTAACTTAACCAAAGTTTGCACACTTTTGCTGTTTGTGCCACCAAGCATGGATTCAATATCATCGTTAAATTTTTTACTCATTAATATCTGAACTTCAACATTTCTATCGCATGCATCTGCAAGTGCTTTTATTACATCAGGGTCATTTAAATTTGGAGTAATAATTTTTATAGATTTTTTTGAACTATTGATAGCTTTTAATAGAGCTACTTTTAATGGACCCTTATCATTTGTATACAGTAGTGGATTGCCGTTGGCTTTTTTTGAAATAAATGCAATAGGGATATTAGCTTCTGAGGATTTTACGGATTGTGTTTCTTTTGGTTCCATTTTATTTTCTTTATCGCAGATTTTATTCCATGAGCGAACAAAATCATTTCTAACTTCATTCGCAAAAGCGCCTTTAATCAGAGTCCCTGTCTCAAGAAGTCCTTCGTCTCCTCGATTATATTTCGATGCTTCTCCTCCCCGAACAATTGCCGTTTCGCTATCAACAATTATTAATTTAGAATGATATGATCCAAATGCCTCTGCTTGATGGTAACTTAAATTAACTTTAAAAAACTCATCATTCTCTGGAAAATTATCTCGTAAATCACCAGAGGCATTGGGTTTAAATATCCTTTCAGGAATAGCTCCTCGTTTATTCAATAAAATATTTACCGTAACAGGTTTTTTGCTTACCCTTGCTTTTTCTTTAATTGATTTTAACGCCTTGCTTATCTCATCATGACCTTCTGATGGAATATCATATTTATAGGATTGAATTAAAACTTCGTCTTTCGCACTAGCGATGACTGCCCCAGGAACTTTATTATTATCTTTAGTATTCATTGGCGTTAATGATCCAGTCGCTACTTCGCCATATGACACCTGTTCAAATAGGGGGCTATTGGTTTCTTCTAGCGCTGTAAATATTTCTTGTATATCTAGTGACATATTCTTCCTTTAGAATATAGAGTCAAGATATATATATTGTAGTATATTTTTGTTACACATGCTGACCGAGCAATAAAATATTAGTGTTTATTAAAATAAAAAATCACCAAAAGTAGTTGTTGTTTATTTATATTTGAGCATGATATACTGTGCGATTCCACCCCGATAAATGCTCAACATAAAATCACTGTGAAATTTTACTTGCCATTTCATTCGGTTTTATGTACAATTCGCCCCACATCCAGCTACCTTTACGGTTTTGAATGAGAGAGCACAATGAAGAACAAATGTATTCTGAAGCTCTGCTCGAGCGCCTATCAATTGATCGCCCTCATCTTGTAAAAAGTTTAAACGAGCATAATCTCTTCTATAAATATGCAGCCACTGTATATGCAATAGAAGATGCTATTAGCTACTCTTTTGGAAATCTCAAATTAGCCTATTCATTAATTGCCTCCTACGAACATCGTAGCGATGCTAACGCATCAAAAGAATTCCACGCAGGAGAACTAACACCTGTTGGGCTTGGAATTACCATTTCAACAGTTGTTCTGCTAATGCTATTTCTTGGTTTAGGCACATATTTTGCTGATGATAAAGACCTCGATGAAAATTATGTTAAATACTATATTGTCAAACTATCACCATATCTAAGAGACGTACTTCAGGCTATAAAATGGGCTTATAAAGGTCTTAGATCGGCGCTAAGTGTTGTCTTTTATTTTATTGGTAATCCGGAAGTAATGTATAATATTTTACTTCCTATATCATTAGGTCTAGCAGCCGTGGCTGTAATGAATAGAATTTACATTCGGTCAAGCAGAAACGCTCGTAAAGAAAAACAAAAAGAAAATCGTGCTAAATGTCAGAAATTATTCGAAAAAAGCAGTAGCATTGTCTTTAGAACAGCTCCTCCTAAAGAAAGTGAATATGAAGATCTGTATCAAAGCTCGTTAATTTATATAACAAAAGACGATGGAACGCCAAACGAAGTCCATCATGTTGTCCGGGGAGACGATGGGACCTATAAGTTAGAAAATCTAGATATTGGCAATGATATTATTAAATTTGATGAAGCAATCAGATTTTTTCATAGTGAAAACATATGTAAAAGTCTAAGCTTTCATTTCATTGATGATAAACATAAAAAATTATACTTTTTATCCGAATTACCAATCACGCCCCAACATGTAGAACCAAGCCTAGCAGAAAGAACTTTCAAAGTTGATCTCAGATATGCAAATTCACTCATTTATCTAGAAAATCCAGCCATAAAATCACAAATAGGATTGTACGAGATAGATGAACAAGGTTTTGCAAAATTATCAGCAAAAAACGCTAACTTTCAAAAGAAACTGGCTATAGAAAGAAATGATAGGCAAACATTAGCCATTAAACCAAAGCAGCTTGAAGCTTTAATTCTAGCAGCGAACCTTAATAGCAAAACGAATATAGATTTAAGCTATGAAGATTGGAGCAAGTTTAAGTCTGAAACTGAAGAGACATATACTCCAGAAACAAAAGATCTCATCTCTCTTTTTGCAGCCGTAATTCTAGGATCCTTACTTGATGGAACATATTTTTACGTAGGTGTTTTATTCATAACTCACCTAAACCCAACAGCATTTATAACCGCACTTTCTTTTGCGGCAGTTATGATAGTTACTTGTCTAATAGCTAGAATTTATGAAGAGTATGATTATCAACGAACATATACGATAACCCAAATTGAAGTAAAACTTGCAGCGACACAAGCCGAGTGCCGCATGTTAGGAGTTGAAATTGAGAGACTAATAGCTCGGTCAAATGATCCTGAATTAGGAGGCGATGAAAGAAATCAAGTATTACAAGATATAACAAAGAAAATACAATTATTGAAAGAAGAAGTAAAAAACTATGACAAACAACAAAAAGAATTAGAAAAAAAAGTAGTGTTTTCTAGAGGTTCAGCATTTTTAGAGGGTTTAAGAAACGGGTTATCTTCACAAGGCATAATTTCCTGTTTGATGTTTTTATCTGTAACAATAATGTTGCTTTGTGGGACTACTTGCCCACCTGTTTTTTTAATTACAATGCTAGCCGTTAGTCTTGGAGCACTTATTGCCTCAACTACTCGGTATATCATGTGTTATAGACAATATGAGCAAAGAATAAAACCTCTAGGTAATATTTCATTTGCTAAATTTGATAGCGCTCAAACTGACACTGATAAGTTAAACGCACTACTTGGTGTAAAATATTCTCTTGATGAAAGAGAAATAGAAAAGCCACCAGATTTATACGCCCAAAAGAAATACGAGGTGGCTCGAGTAGGTATATCTGGATTTACCAAGGCTCAGAAAAACTTCACGGAATTTAGTTATATGAATCCAGACCACAAGGACTCATGGGCACTTATGGTTGTATCTTTAGTATTTTCAATCGGGATGTCGGTAGTATTTACCTTTCGTGGCATAAAAAAAATGTTTTCTGATTCAGATAAAGAGGATAAAACTCCAAAAAACAAGAGCTTGAGTAGTGTTCCAGCTGAAGAAAGTGACAAATCATGGTACCAACAAGCTATGAACTTTTGGTCAAGCCCTAAAGTTGATCCTTCTTCGTCAACAACATTGACACAAACTACAAATATCAGTGTTAATAGCTATTATTAGTTTTTATTTAAATAAAATATTTCATCAACTAGAAGAGCTGCTAAATTTTAAACCTATAATTGCAACAATAATTAAAACTATACAAGCGATACGAACAATATTTACCGGCTCACCAAAAAAATAGACTCCATAGATAACTGTTCCAACAGCACCAATACCAGTCCAAACAGTATATGCGGTACCCATAGGTAAAGACTTTAATGATTGAGATAACATAAAAAAGCTAAATCCCATCGCCACAATCGTGAGTATTGATGGATATACTTTAGTGAAACCCTCCGTATATTTAAGACCAACAGCCCAAATTGTTTCAAAAACACCGGCTAAGATTAAACATAACCATGCCATGGTCGCCACCAAAAGTAGATTTAGTCTACTGTCAATCTTAGACTTTTGTATCTGATTTTACAAGACTAACAGCAGAGTAACCTAATATGGACTAATGCGATCATTCTACTTATATACTTGCTTGTATGTACAAATTAAGTATAATATTTCTTTTTTAAATTATAGGTAAATTTTAATATGAGAAGTACATTAGAAGCGCAACAGGTGGATCTAGTTAAGGCTTCACAAAGTTATAAACCAGATGCTTTTCCAGAAAAATTTCGCTCTGCTTATAAAGATCTTATGCCTGAATTCAAGAAAATAGTTCAACAACATGGTTCTTATAATAAAAAATCTATTCATGATTGTTATTACCACACACTACAACATGTATTAATAGATACTATGTTAGAGGGTTTTAAAAACAGACTTATTGCAAGTGGTTTAACAAATACAAATAATGGTTTTATATTAAAAAGGCTAATTATGTTTATTAAACATCCATTATTTGCAATTTCAGCAAGAATTCTACAACAAGGTTTAGATGATATAGATGAACATATTATTCCATTTGTCAGTGACACAACAGAAATATTTACACAATTACTTAACGAATATCTACAAGAAAAAATAGAACAGGAAAAATCAGAAAGAGGTGAAAATCGTCTTTTGGTAAATGAAGATAGAAGATTACGAAGATTAGATAGTTTAGCGCAACTTTTAGAGTTAAATTCACGTGTTTCTGTGTGTTCGGCTGTTTCTATTTATGATGAGAAATTATTACTTGCCGTTAATAATTCCGGGAATACTGAAAATGATGAAATATTACACTTAACATTGCAAAAACTAAGGATGATTAGAGATTTTATAAAGGTAAAGCAGAGTGTAAGAGTAGCCGCTCGAGAAAGCTATGAAACAGAAGAGTTCTTTTATCAGGAAAGTTTGAATACTATAGCTCCAGATGACGAGATTGAGCAATTTATTGCTGAACTACAAAGCATAAGTACTTCAACTCAAGATCTAGAAGCACTTAAAAAAGCCATAAAAAAACTTCTGAAAACTTTTTGTCTAGATAACGGTACCTTTTCTGATGAGGAAAGAGCGGTATTTCTGCTAGGTCAATTTACTATACTTCTTCCTGAATCGAGGAAATATACAGTCGCAGGAACTAAGACACAAAACTCTTACCTATTTATGAATAAGTATTTAGTTTCAGATGAATATACTATATTTGGGCCAGAAACTCAGGATGTTGGTGATTACCCTTCTTATTTATCTAGACTTCACTTGCATGCAGAACAACTTATTTTAAAGTTTTTAATTGGAGCAGGTTATACAGAGGGTGTAGTTGGTATATCTAAAAGCTGTTGTTTAGACTGCCATAACGTATTTCAAAAAGAAGAACATAGAAAGTTTATCACCAGAGGCACAAGTGGGGTTAATTTTCCTGGTACTGTTGAAATACATACTTCGAGTTTTAGAGAAAACGTTGGCTCACCTTCACGCAAAGAAAAAATTTGTGGTCAGCATGAAAGCCCCGATGATACTCCAGGAAGCAGTGAAAAAAAGGACAGTCGATTTTTTAAAAGAGCTAAAAGAGAAGAGTCAAATATAGAGACGATAATAGAATGTGATTCAGATTCCTCATTTTCATTCTTGAATTCATCATCGTCTAGCTCATTGTTGGATAACTCACTAAATACAAGTACAACAACAGATGTATCAACTATAGATGAAGAATTTTCAACTCCCAGATTTAATTGATATACAGGTGGGAGTGTTTAAACACTCCCAAGAGCCCTGGGTCCGGGGCTGTAAATAACTCTGGGCTAATAGTATGGACCCAGATCTACTCCTCATTAAAACGCCGATCTGGTTTGCTTCGCGATGCTCGTAATGACGACGGACCTATAAATAAATTTGTGTAACTACATCTTTATATCTTATTTTCGATTATTAGGAGATGCTTGTGAAGAAACGCTTTCTTGTGGTTCTAGCCTTAAAGAACTTAATAAATCTTCCAGTTCAAACTCACGAGGAAATTTAATCTTTTCATCAACAGAACTACCGTTATTTAAATTAAAAAGTTTTAAAATACTTTCCTCAATCTTTTCTCTATTCTGAGATGTATGACCAGAATCAGTAGACAGATAACTCGTCAACTCACTATTTATTGTTTTCAACAACCCTTTTGCTTTACTTAAGAAAACAGCTGTAGGTTCATCTCCCTTTCTCTGAGCAGACTTCAGAGCAAATCGTATTTGTTTTAATTCTTTCTCTATCTTCTGACCCACATCAGACAGCAATAAACTAGAAGAGAATAATCCTTTTAATTCATCTAAGTTAAAAGATGTAGGAACCTGAATCCCAGGCATTTCATCAGTCCCTTTTAACTCTGGGTAATCACGATTCATAAACTCGATAGAAAAAATTAAAGATAATATTTCGGTCTTTATATTTTGAGCTTGCGGAAGCATACCAACAGTATTGTACAATGCATAATTTTGTATAGCACCATGTAACCTATCAAGCAGCCCATAGGCCCTATTAATATACTTAACAGGACGAGGAGCGTCAGTTGGTACTTCCGTTGCAATAGCTGCACTATCCCCCAAAATTTTAATATCACTCATTATTCTGTAATTAATCTGCATTAAATCATAATCCTTAGCATTTTGTAGCCCAGTTTTTCTATCAAGAATCCCCGAGCCGCTCGAAATCTTCTCTTTAAGACGTTTTGATTTAGACTCAAAAAATGTGTGCGAAGAACTATTTCGACTTCTTACAGAACTATCTGATGAGCGGCTTGATGATTGAGATCTTGCTGAGTTTGGGGATATTTCAGAGGGACTATCACTTCTCAAACTTGAAGAACCGGATAATGATGAAACTTCCGATGTCACATCATCTAAAGCATGAGATAGACTCGAGGATTCAGTATCGTTATCCGTCTCACTACTACCCCCCTTTTCGTGCATATTTTCAACAGTTAAAGAGATTTTAGGTTCCTGAGGTTGGTTTGTCATTTCAGAAGATGAATTAATCAAGCTAGTTACCTCTAATTTTAAATCAGACTGGTTACGCTCCAGATCAAATTTTGTGTTTCTTAATTTATCCCTCTTTGTATATAACTCATTTTTTTTTAACTTAATAGACTCTATTTTTTTGTTAATTCCATCTTGCTCAGTATGATATTTTTTCAATTTACCATCGCATTCTTTTAAAGATTCTTCTATTTGGAGCAACGACTTATTTAACTCAGATATTTTTTGTGCGTTCTGTGAATATGTCAACTTTTCCTGCAACTGCATTATCTCACGAACTTCCTTATCAACATCTTCTATCTGTGTTGTGCATTTTTTAACCTGATCTTTGCAAAACGTTATATTGTTATTTGCCTCTTCAATATTTGTAGCCAATATTAGTTTTGGATCGGTTATAAATGACATGAAACGTAAAAAATCAATAACCGCTGAAACAAAAACACTACGTGCGGACTCAATTGATATTTGCGTGGATAAGTCTGCTTTATAAGCATCAGATTGCTTTGTTATATATTGAATTTTATTTTCTTGACGTTCTAGAAGCTCACCTATAAATTGTCTCTGTTTCTTTAAGACTTCAAGCTCGGGCTTTTCTTTCAATAAATTTAATAACTTTTCTACATCCTCAACATATTCCTTAGCAACCGATGAGAATCGCTCCTTTAATTTAGATAACATATCTACAGTTTTCTTAGAAGTATCTTGAAATAAACGCTCATTTTTTTGCTGGAGAAGTTTTATATTAAGACTCATCTCAAGTAACTTCTCTTCGAGAGCTTTTTTTTCTGAAAGCAGGCCTTCAGTAGATATTTTATTATTTATAGCGTCGATATCATCGTTTAATTTCGAAATCTCTTTATCATAATAATTTATAGTATTTTTAGCAGGATTCTCTTTATCACCTTGCAATTTGTGTAAATCATTTGAAATATTGTTTATTTGTCTTGATAAATCATCTATTAGCTTACCTTTCTCAGCAATTTCCTCTGCAGATTTTTTAGTAATTACGGGAGTGCGGCCTTCTTTAACAACTGAGTTATAAGCATACTTTACAAAATCAGACATAGCCTTCATACAAACCTCTGACGTCTAATATTTTAATACAAACATACTTAAAATATAGGACACATAGTTTAATATAGCAACACTTGGCTCTATTAGATAATTATTTAGGCTGCAGTCTATCTGCTTAATATCATAAGCTATGCCCCTAATGGTGCTGCATTAAGCGGCGTCATTAGGTCTCGGGGTATCTCTAACAAAAATTTTAGTGAATTGTTGCCGCCAACTGAAAACACAATACCCCCTACCTCCGCCTACTTGGTCCGACTTGTTCGGACCATCTAGGGAATTTAAGAATAAATCTGGCTGATACCCTGGATAAACAAGGGTAAGTAGGAGTAAGGGGGGGGTAATGACGCCACTTAAGGCAGCGCCATTAAGTTATGCCCCAACTAAACTAGGTGATTGAGCCTTATCAACCACATATTTTGAAAAGCTAAATGAACTAGTAAATGCAGGAGACACTGCATTTAAAACATGAGTTTCATTCGCTGTAGAACCCACAATAAAATCCATTGCTAATTCATGCTTTTGTTTATCAAAAAGTTGCGCTCTAATACCAACTTTTTTACTTTTAACTAAATCACTAGCAGAAATACTATTAACCATAGCTTTTGCTGAATCAATAAAGCGCGATTTTAAAAATCTAGGTATTTCCTGGTGAGCGTAATTACGAAATCCCTGTTTATTAGTTAAGTATTGCTGGCCTAGTTGTGAGAAAACATCTATCGACTCACTAAATTTTATTCCTTTCACCCCTTTATAATGCTCTCGGCCTAAAACTGGAATCGCCGTTGGACCAATATAAATTTTACCATCTATACTTTTAGTAAAATGAACACCTAAAAAAGGCACATTCATATCTGGCACTGGATAAATCAAATGATTAATATTTATCTTTGAAGACTTTGCAAGCTCATAATACATCCCTTTAAACGGAATCATCGTATACTTATCTTGCAAGCCACATGCATAAGCCACCTTATCAGCATATAAGCCAGCGGTATTAAACAAATGTCCGTATGAAAATTCTTCACCATCTATAAATATTTTTTTCTGCTTAGTTAAGAAATTCGTACACAAACTATTAAAGTAGAAATCAACTCCTTGCGCAACTAAAGAGTCTTTAAGATGTTGCAAGATTGCCTTTGGTGACACAACTGAGGTTTCTGGGGAAAAAAGTGCTGTTTTTGCGGCAATATTTGCCAAGGGCTCCATCCGTCGCAACTCATCATTATCAATTAACTCAACACTCGTACCATTGGACTGCGCTCTCTTGTAGAGTGTATTAATCATACCTTCATCTGAGGATTTGGTTGGCAAAATAATTTTACCAATGCGGTCAATTGGCAAATTGTGTTCATCACAATAAGCCATCATCGCTCTCGCACCGTTTAAACAAAATTTAGCCTTTAGGCTATCGGATTTATAATAAATACCAGCATGCATAATACCGCTGTTTCTGCCGCTGGCATGCAAACCTATTTCTGATTCTTTTTCAATTATCGCAATTTTTGCCTTTGGATATTGCATCTTTAGCTCTCTTGCAACACTCAATCCCAAAATTCCGGCACCAATAATTATAAAATCTACATGCATATTTCTTCCTTAGACTCAGATTTATGAGTTATAACATCCTTAACTAAATATTGCGGACGAGCTTTAGTTTCTCTAAAAATAGCTCCGACATAAAGGCCAACAAAACCTAACATCATCATTTGCACGCCACCAGATAACAAAATGGCAGACATAATTGCAGGCCAACCTGGTACATACCAGCCCATTATCTTTTGAACTAAAATCACGCCCAGATATGATAATGACACAAAAGACATTACCATACCAAGCACTAAAATAGCCTTCAAAGGTGCATCTGAAAATGATATTAAAGCTCTATCCAACCAATAATATAAAACTTTTTTACTTAAAACAGGCATTTTAGAATTTTCACGACCATCAAATCTCGCTTCACGGTCATAAAAAACCTGAACTTGCTTATATCCAACCCAACTGACAAGACCACGAATATAGGGTTTATCTTCTTTCAACTCTAGCAATCTATCAACAACGTTTCTGGAGAGTAATTTAAAATCACCGGAATCAGCTGGCAACTCTATGTCTGATATTAAATTAATTAACCGGTAACCAAATTTAGTTATGAGCATTTTAAAATAATTTTCACCTGCGCGCCTACGCCTCGTGGTATATACAACTCCAACTTCTGAGTCGGCCTGCCATTTGGCAATTAATTCAGGTATAAGCTCTGGAGGGTCTTGTAAGTCGGCGTCCATATATACAACCGCATCACCAGTTGCCTGGCTAATCCCAGCCATAACACATTCAGAAACACCAAAGTTTCTAGTCATATTTACTAACACAATGTCTTTTTGATGAACTTCAGATTTCAAAAGCCTCTCAGAACCATCGGTTGAATTATCATTTACAAAAACAAGCTCATATGAACCAATTTCACCTGCATTTATTAAACTAAAAAACATCGCGCGCATTCTAGATAATAACTCTGGCAAAACATTTTCTTCATTATAAAATGATAAAACTACTGAGATCTTTAAATCATGTTTTGCTTTCACGCCTAACTCCGTTCAATAAATATAAAATAACTAACAACATAATTCCTAGCAAAACCCAAGGGGTACGACCCGCAAGTAATATCGGCATAGAATCACCACACAACACCAAAATAAATTGCAATGGCATCATAAACAATAACAAAAAAAACGCATAAACAACAAAGCTAATATCTGTGAGGCCAAATATATAACCTAAAGTCGAACCAGGAGCTGCAGGATTAAGCTGAACTGTTGCCACAAACTTCCAACCTTGTTTCTTAGTCTGCTCTAAAAACCAATCGGTTTTTTTATATCGTTTAGATAAAAAGTTATAAACCCTCTTTCTAAAAAATATTCTCGCCAACCAAAAGGTAGTACATGAAGATAAAAATGCGGCTAAAATCGAAATTCCCAGGCCTAAACCCTTACCCCATAGCATCCCAGCAATAACTGCCATTGGCGAGCATGGAATTATACACACAGCAAAAATTATATGAAATACAACATACAAAATAGGAGCTAAGATTACGTGATGTGCTAAAAATATTTGTACCCAATCAAAAACTTCGGCTAAATTCATAATGCCTTTCGCCATTTTAAAAATTTACAACAAAGCAATCCTCTTCCCCAATGCAAAAGAGCACTACCTAAAAATTTTACCGGTCGACCATTCCAAACAAAAGCCGAACGTATTGATACAACAAATATTCGCATAGCAAATTTATAAGGATGTTCGCTTTTAATCAACTCTTCATTAACAACTGCATAAGCATAATTAATAATCGCGCCCATCGGCACATATGAAAAATGTTTTTTAAGAGAATCATTAACTTCTTTATGAACTTTTATCGGCGCACTTAAAGTTTTATTTTCCCCATAAAGCCTAGATCCAGCTAGTGTTTCTTCTAAATAAGCAAAACGAGCCCCAGAACATGCCATTCTCATCCAAAGCTCATAATCCATGCAATAATTTAATGACTCATCCAGAAGGCCCGAACGAGCAAGTATTCTGCGTCTAAAAAAAAGTGCTGGCTGACAAATGAAACACGCCTCTTTTAATCTTTTTAAACTCCATTTCTCAGTCGGATAATCTTCAAAATCTTTATCATCTAGGTCTATATGCTTCGCCATCCCATACACAACATCAACCAGAGGATTTGCCACAAAAAAATCCACAACTTTTTTAATAGCTCCTGGATAATAGATATCATCTGAATTTAACCAGCCAATGATATCACCATCTGTCTGCATCAAACCCTTATTAACCGCATGCGACTGGCCATTATCTTTTTCTGAAAACCAAGTGATTTTTGATGAATAGTTTTTAAGTACATCAACGGTATCATCAGTACTACCACCATCAAAGATTACATGCTCAAACTCTATTTCGTCAGAGAGAAGTGCAACTTGGCTCGCCACACTATCAAGCGTTCGCTTAATGAATTGTCCCTGATTATATGATGGGGTAACAATACTTACTTTCATGATTATTCCTATATTCTATGTATTTATAATGAAGTCTGCGCACTCAGCCAAAGAATCGAAAGCAGAAAGCGGGGAAAAATCATCAAGTTTAGTTTTATCTGTCATTGGCGAATAAACTAGCATCGGGGTTGCGCCTACGGCGATTGCCGCTTGAATATCTGTTATTTTATCACCAACAAAAATAATATCAGCAGGACTACATCCAAACCTACCTGCCAAGTCTAACAACATCCCAGGCCGAGGCTTCCTACACTCACAACCAGCACTTGGCAAATGTGGACAAAAAGCTATTTCACTAATTTCACCACCAGCATCAGTAATTGCGGTTTGCATTTTATTATGAATTTTTGATAATGTTGACTCATCATAATAACCACGCGCTATTCCTGATTGATTGGTAGCCAAGCCAATTTTATAACCCGCGATAGTTAACCTTGCAACAGCATCCACGCTGCCAGGTAAAAATATAAACTCATCAGCAGAGCGAATGTAATTTACAGAGTCTTGATTTATAATTCCATCTCGATCCAAAATTATAACTTTTGATGGAGCGGTTAGCTGCATAATATTTCCTCAATATAAAAAACTGTTGTCCACAAAAAGATATTCTAGGGATTATTGTATAATATACCTTGCCGATATGCCAAAAGCGAACTACGCTTCTATCATAGTCCCCCATTTCTAACGTGGTGAAATCATGAACAAATATAAAATTTTCATATCTTTCTGGGTTATTTTATTTTTATCAAGCAACGCGCTAGCATCGCAGCAAAATTGGAATAGATGGGTTGCAGATGTAAAAAAAGAAGCGTTATCGCAAGGAATTTCAGAATCAACATTTAATGCAGCGTTTGCTAATATTCACCAGCCTAGTCGCCAAGTAAAAGGGCTTTCTCATTCCCAACCGGAACACAGACTAACATATCAAAAATACTTGAAGTCTCGAGTAGATAATTATCGTATAGCCATTGGCCGTAAACAATATAAAAGAAATAAAGCACTTGTAGATGAAATTGGTGAACGCTACAGTGTTGACCCATGCTTTATTATGTCATTTTGGGGAATGGAAACCAGTTACGGAAGCTTTATGGGATCATTTCCTGTAATAAAATCATTGGCTACTCTTGCATATGAGTCAAAAAGGAAAGAATTCTTCCGCAAAGAATTGTTTCTGGCATTACATATTTTAGATGAAGGCCATGTAACCTTAAAAGACTTTAAAGGAGAATGGGCCGGTGCATCAGGACAACCACAGTTTCTACCTTCAAGCTGGGTAAAATATGCAGTAGATTATGATGGCGATGGTCATAAAGATATTTGGAAATCTAAACCTGACGTTTTTGCATCAATTGCAAACTACATGAAAATTAATGGCTGGCACAAAAATGAACCTTGGGCCATTCATGTAAAACTTCCTAAAAATTTCGATATGGAACTTGAAGGAAAATCGATTGTTAAACCAACAAGCGAATGGCAAAAACTTGGGGTTAGAACTGTAGATGGCAAGCCTCTACCTTATCAAAACCTCAATGCAAGTATAGTTAAACCTCATGGTGGGCCAGTATTTTTAGCCTATCCAAATTATAAAATGATTCTTCGTTATAATAATTCTATATATTATGCTGGCGCAATTGGCTATCTTGCTGATAAGATCTGCCGTCGTATTCCTTAATGTGTAAGTATAATGAAGTACAAAGATTATTATAAAGCTATATTACAATACATAGCGCCTAAATATGGCCTATGTCTCTACGCGGGTTTTTGTGCAAACATAAAAATCCGCGTCATAAAAAACCGTCTCATAAGAAAATTCATCCATAAATATGGCGTGAATATGCAAGAGGCAACTCGTGAAAGCATAGAAGATTACTCATGTTATAACGACTTTTTCACCCGCCACCTAAAACCTGAATGCAGACCACTATCAACAGCTGATATTGTATCTCCAGTAGATGGATATGTAAGTGAATTTGGATCTATAAAACAAGGTCAATTAATCCAGGCAAAAGGTAAATTTTATTCCGTGAAAGATTTACTGGCAAGTGATGAGGAAATATGTTCAAAATTTGACTCAGGTTATTTTGCAACTATATATTTATCACCAAAAGACTATCACCGAATTCACATGCCAATAGAAGCAACTCTTAAAGAAATGACTTATGTTCCAGGCAAGCTCTTTTCCGTTCAACCTGCAACTGTGCGAGTAATATCTTGTTTATTTGCAAAAAATGAGCGCTTGGTTGTTATATTTGCAACTACTACTGGTCTTATGGCAATGGTTTTAGTCGGAGCGGTGATTGTTGGTAGCATTGGCACTGCTTGGCATGGCGATGTAGCACGTTCCCGCAAAAAGAAAAAATTCAACTATTCAAGCAGTGATACTCCTGAAACCATCCTAAAAAAAGCAGCTGAAATGGGATATTTCAAACTAGGTTCAACCGTTGTGATGTTATTTAGTAATGAAAAATCCATCAAGTGGCGTCCAGAAATAAAATCTCAAAATAGTATCCGCTTTGGTGAGGCGTTAGCTGACTATATTGAAAAATGATGGATTTCTAATGATTAGCAATCAGAGTAGGTCATTATCTTTCATCCATTCATCAGAGGCAAACTTAGTCATATAATTACGAATGGAGTCTGGCAAAATCACCAAACACTTTTGGTTGGCGGATAACTCTTTTGCAGCTTTTAAAGCGCCAACCATGGCCGAGCCACTTGAGCCGCCAATTAACAATCCCTCTTCTCGAATAAGTCGACGAGACATTAAAAACGCATCTTTGTCATTGGTTTTGATGTATCTGTCTATTAAATTATTATCTAATACCTCTGGAAAAAAATCATAACCAATTCCTTCAACTAGGTAGGGCATAACATCTCCACCACCCAAAATAGAACCAATTGGATCAACACCAATAACTTTAATTTCTGGATTATACTCTTTTAACCTTTTTGCAATCCCGGTTATTGTCCCACCTGTGCCAACTCCTGCAACCACCATATCTAACTCCATACCAAAGTCTCTAATAATCTCTTCGGCTGTTCCTAAATAATGGGCATTTGGATTATCTTGATTGGAATATTGATCAAGAATATGAGAATCTGGAATTTCATCTCGTAATTTTTTGGCGAGTGAAATATGACTTTTTGGATCTTCCGATGCAACATCACTTGGAGTGCGGTAGATAATGGCTCCTAACCTCTCAAGCACAACTTGCTTTTCTTGACTCATTTTATCAGGCATAGTAATAATGACTTTAAATCCCATAACCGCACCAGCTAGGGCAATACCAATACCAGTATTACCGGAAGTTGGTTCAATTAAGGTATCACCAGGTTTAATCACACCATTTTTAGCGGCATTATTAACCATTTCATAGCCAATCCTATCCTTAACTGAACCACCAGGGCTAAGATACTCACATTTCCCATATAACTTACAAGTAAGAGAGGACCCAACCCGATTAATTTTTACCACTGGAGTGTTACCTATTCCTTCAAGAATGTTTTCATAGATCATCATCGACTCCAAATTATAAAAAATATAAGAAACTAAGACGTTACAATAAAAACGAACGAATAACCAGCAGGGTAGAAATCCATTAAAGGTAATTTAAAGAAACAACTACTATTTATGTTCGCACTATGTTAAAGTGCCGTTTTTATGAACACTAAACATGGGTTATTTATGGAATACACTATTGAATCAACACAAAAATCTCTAGAAATAAGAGCAACATCTCGCCTAAGAAAAATGATATTTGAAAACGCAAGTCCAAAAACAATTAAAGAGCTTGGACTCTTAAGAACATCACCTGAACTTAAGAGTATATTAAATGCTGAAAGTAATGATCACAATCAAGCTGACCTACCAATTTTTACTAAGAAAATGACTAAGAATGTGCCTACATTAGCATCACAATTATCTATGTTCAAAGATAAAATAGCAAAAACCGCAAACAAAAAAGTAAATTCGCCAACAACTACCGCAACAACATCGAGCACAGATCCTGATATCTCATCTATATCATCCTCATCACTTGAGTGCCGATAATATATTAAGTTGCAGGTTAATACGTATAAATTTAAACAGTAGAAATTTTGCCTTACATTGGTGCTGAGCTTTTTGCCCAGCACCTAACGTGTATGAACCCAAGATCAAAGATCAATTTCATATATAAAACGAAACACAACTATTTTGGCTTGATAATTTAACACAAAAGACTTAACCTTCTACAATTATAAATAGGCAAGAAATATAGCTAATGAGTCATCCCCCAAAAACAATTCTCGTTGACCTCACCCCTGTTCTCCCTGGTGGAGAAAATGGCGGTGCCAAAGTTTTTGTACTGGAGTTGCTTGCAAATCTTGCAAAAAATGCCCCTGATACAAACTTCATTTTGTTAACCCAGTCATCAGCCCATGATGAGTTGAAAATTCTCGACCGTAACAATGTTTCTAGAATTATGATTGAACAGTCAACCGGAAGGAAGTCTACGTTATCAAGAGCAATAGCTTTTGTCTTTCGAAAAATCCCAATGATTCCTCGAAAAATAAGTATTATTGGCTATCGAGCATATGCAAAACTAAGACAACGCTCCCTAAAAAAATTGTTACAAGAAATCAAACCAGACTTAATATTTTGTCCATTTACAGCTCCAACCTACTCTATTTCCCACATACCTTCGGTATGCGTAATCTATGACTTACAATATAAAACACATCCTGCCTTTTTTGCCCCTCATGATGTAACAAACCGCGATCACGCATTTAATGAGGCATGTCGTCGCGCCACAAAACTCGTATCCATATCCGAGTACTCTAGAAAATCAGCCTTAACTCATGGAAAACTTGAACCAGAAAAAATTCAAACCATTCATCTGCGCATGGCGAATCGCACAGCGGTTAACGAACAACCAATCGACTCTCTGCTAGATAGCCTTAATATAAAAGCACAAAAATATTTACTCTATCCTGCTAATTTTTGGTTACACAAAAATCATGAAATGCTTCTAACTGCTTTAAAAATGGCATATCATAATGAAGATCTTCCAGAAGATATAAAGCTTGTTTGTACGGGCGCACCAGGAATACGACAGCAGTGGCTAATAGATGCTACCACCAAAATGGGGCTAAAATCTGCGGTTATCTATACTGGCTATTTAAAAAATATAGACTTAGCAACCATTCTTAAAAATAGTGCTGGAGTAATCTTTCCATCTCTATATGAAGGTTTTGGCTTGCCTATATTAGAGGCAATGGCCGCAAATGTACCTGTTGCATGTAGCAACACCACATCCCTACCAGAAGTAGCTGGCGATGGGGCCTTGTACTTCGACCCGCGCATTCCAGGTCAAATTGCCAAAGCAATGAAAGAATTAGTAATAAATACAAAGCAACGTAAACATTTAATTGAAATTGGTCAGGAACGGGTCCAAGAATTTTGCGACTCAAATAGAATGGCAAAAGAATACTGGGACTTGTTTTTAAAATGTACTTCCAAACAAAAATAAATTAAGGCAAACATATGCAACTAATACCTACTATACTTTGCGGCGGAGCCGGTTCCAGACTTTGGCCTGTATCAAGAGAGCTACATCCAAAACCTTTTATAAAACTAAACGATGGCTTAAGTCTCCTACAAAAAGCATTTTTAAGAGGAGCAACACTACCAGACGTCGCAGAAATATTAACTGTTACCAATAATGAGTTTTTCTTTAAAATAGAAGAAGAATTCCAAGAAGTTAATCAAGATAAAATTAAAACGTCATTTATTTTAGAGCCATTTGGTAGAAATACTACGGCGGCAATTGCGGCGGCTGCTCTTCAAGTTGAAAAACATCATAGTAAAGATTCACTTCTCTTAGTTTTAGCAGCCGATCACCTAATTGAAGATCAAAAATCATTCCAACAAGCAGTAACCGAGGCTATTCCTCTAGCAACAGCAGGCAAACTAATTACTTTTGGTATGCGGCCACATGAGCCTAACACTGGCTACGGATACATAGAGGCTAATGGCAATGATGTAATTCAGTTCGTTGAAAAGCCAACTGAAGAATTGGCCAAACAATATTTAAAAACTAAAAGGTTTTTATGGAATTCCGGAATGTTTTTATTCTCAGCTGGTGCGATCTTACAAGAAATGCAAGAGTATTGCCCAGAAATTCTTAATTCGATAAAATCATGCCTAAAAGAGTCAATTGAAATCAAAAAAAATACAAAAACAGAACTAATGCTTGAACCAGACAGCTTTAGGTTAGTTGCTGATTGCTCTCTTGACTATGCTGTTATGGAAAAGTCCACGAACATATCGGTTATACCATGTGATATTGGCTGGACTGATGTTGGATCTTGGCAAGTTCTCGGTGATCTTATCTCTCCAGATGAAAAAGGCAACCGTATTAGTGGTGACTCTTGTCTACATGATGTAACTAATTGCTACATTCAAAGTGATACAAGATTAGTTGCCGCAGTTGGCGTTGATAACCTCTTAATAGTTGATACCCCTGATGCACTATTGGTTGCTGATAAAGCCCGCTCGCAAGATGTGAAGCACATTTATACAAAACTTAAACAATCAAACAATGAAATCCATAAATTACACCGTACGGTTCATCGCCCATGGGGAAGTTATACAATTTTAGAAGAAAGTGCTAACTTCAAAATTAAACGAATTGTTGTACAACCAGGTGCTAGTCTCAGTTTACAAATGCACCATCATAGAAGTGAGCATTGGATAGTTGTTAGTGGCATGGCTAAAGTCGTTAATGGTGAGGAAACATTCTACGTTAATATTAATGAATCGACTTATATTCCTGCAGGTCATAAGCATCGACTAGAGAACCCAGGTGTCTTAGACTTAGTCATGATTGAAGTACAAAGCGGTGAGTATTTAGGCGAAGATGATATTGTCCGATTTGAAGATAATTACGGTAGGACAGTCAACGATGTCGAGCAAAACTAGTGACTCACTAAATCCAAGTCAAATGGCCGCTGTAGTGTATACAGATGGGCCTTTGCTTGTATTAGCTGGGGCTGGAAGTGGTAAAACGAAGGTTATAACTAAAAAAATCTCCTATTTAATTCAAAAATGCGAATATAAGCCGCAAAGTATCTGTGCTGTTACCTTTACGAATAAAGCCGCTAATGAAATGAAAAAAAGAATTAGCACAGAACTACCTCAAGATTCTCGTCGCGGCCTAAAGATTGCGACTTTCCATACTTTGGGGTTAAGTATTATTAAACGCAACCATGACCTTTGCAATCTCAAACTCGGATTTTCTATTTTTGATACTGAGGATTGCATACAGATTCTTCGTTCATTACTACCAATATCTGCAGCACAAGATAAAGACGTGTTACGTCAAATAATGCATAAAATATCCACTTGGAAAAACGATATGCTTGCACCAGAAGATGTTGCAAGGCAAATTCAAAGTGATGACTTATCCATTAATACCGCAATTTTATATCAAAAATATCAACAATCATTACAATCATATAATGCCGTTGATTTTGATGATTTAATTCGCATCCCCACGCTCTTATTAAAAAATGAAGCTAGCGTATTAGAATATTGGCAAAACAAAATTCGCCATCTTTTAATAGATGAATATCAAGATTCTAATAACTGCCAATACGAGTTTGTAAAGCTTTTAGTCGGTAGTCGTGGCGCTCTTACTGCCGTTGGCGATGATGATCAATCAATTTACGCCTGGCGTGGTGCACGCCCTGAAAACCTTGTTAAACTCCAAGAAGATTTTCCTCGTTTAAAAGTAATAAAACTAGAACAAAACTACCGCTCAACTGGACGGATACTGCATGCTGCAAACACATTAATTCTCAACAATCCGCACTTATTTGAAAAAAAATTATGGAGCAAGCTTGGTGAGGGTGACTTAATTAGGGTGTTATGTTGTCATAATGAACAAGATGAAGCCGAACAAATAGTCTCAGATATCATTAGTCATAAATTACGTAACAATATAACCTATAACAACTACGCTATTCTCTACCGTGGCAACCATCAGTCTAGAATCTTTGAAAAAATCTTACGTAATCACAGTATTCCCTATAAGATAAGTGGCGGGCAATCCTGGTTTGCCAAAACAGAAGTAAAAGATATATTTGCCTATTTAAAGCTTCTCTGCAATGATAATGATGACGCTGCCTATTTAAGAGCCATTAATACACCAAAACGCGGGATAGGAGATAAAACTTTACAAGCACTAGGAGATTATGCAAAAAGCCGCGAACAGAGCCTATATGCTTGTTCTGATCATCTCGCTCTTTCAACACTAATCAATGAAAACAGCATAAAAGCACTCAAAACGTTTAAAACCTGGATTTTCAACATTAAGTTACGCTGTCAAAGCGAGCCAATCCTTCCTGTTCTAAAAGATATGGTGGATGCGATTGACTATGAGTCTTACTTATACGAACTGCATGATACACCTCTCAAAGCTCAACAATGTATGAATAATGTTATAGAGCTACTTGAATGGGTAGAAAGGATCGTCTCAAAAAATCCTGGTGATAACTTATCTGATGGAATAAGAAAACTAATTCTAATTGATATTTTAGATAAATCAGACGATGCAGATGTAGATACACTCCAATTAATGACCCTACATGCCGCCAAAGGACTAGAGTTTCCATTTGTCTACCTAACTGGCATGGAAGAAAACATCCTTCCACATCATGCCAGTATAGAAGACAATCAAATAGAAGAAGAAAGACGCTTAGCTTATGTTGGCATAACTCGAGCCAAAAAAGCCCTGACCCTAACCCTTGCTAAACAACGCAAAAAAGCGGGAGAACTTCATGCATCACAACCAAGCAGATTCTTAGATGAACTCCCACAAGAAAGCTTGGAGTGGCATGGTCAAAAAGGGGAAGTAAATCCAGAAAAATCAAGAGCAGTTGCAGGCTTGCATCTCTCGGGACTTAAAAGTATGCTAGGGCAAAATTCTTAGGCAAATAGGATGATGTCATGGATAATCGAATGTATGAAGATACTTGTGGAGATTATGAACTAGCTGCAAAATTTGTGAAGTTTCTCATATCTGAAAGCAAAGAAGATCTGAATAAACTAAGCTTATCTGAAAAATTTAGGGCTAGATATATCAGTCACAATGAAAGCGTTCTACGCGGTATGAGAAAAGCCTTTAAAACAGAGTTTAAGACCCTTTGTGATGACTTTAATAACCCTGACTGTCTTCTAAATGATGATCAAAAACACTCTCGCCTAACCAGGTACCTATGCTTATTACCTCTAGCAAATATAAAACCAGGTAATGGTTGCCAAATACCAGAGTTTAATACCGATACTAATAGATGGGAGCTAATACCATATAGAGTATCACCAATTGAGCTATTACCAACATCTGGAGCCCAAGCATTAGTTCTTGAGGACTATGACCGTTCTTTTGCCTACGGGCTTACCCCTCTTAATAAGCCAAATGAAGGTGCAAGATTTAAGCCTCAACCACACCTGGTTCTAACAAACCCTCTATACCCAAACAATCAGGCATACTTCACCCAGATATTTTTAAATTTTGAGTCTGTATCAGGAAGATATGAAGCTAAAAAACAACGATTCAGGGAGTGGTTAAAATCAAGCTATGAGTCTTGTGGTGAAACCAAGGCCAGAATTCATGGAATGGGATTAGCCGGCAAACTAGCATATATGCCTCTATTTGATAATGACGCAAAACCATATATATCGAGAGTGGACATTCATGATGCGTACGGTTTATCCGAAACATTAACGTCAAATTATGAGCAAGAATGGCAAAATTCAACAATAAAACCTGAAGTCCATATACAATTGGCGAAAAATCATTATAATATCGGCAAGATATTACCAGGATGGTATGCTTTTGATGAGAATCGTCAAATAGATAATAAAAAATTCTACAATGGATATGCGTATAACTTTGCTGCTAGCATAATATTAGGAGGACTAGTACAGTCTCTTCTTACAAGGCCTATGCACTATTTGGTTATCCCGCTCTGCAGAACCATACTAAAACATAAAATGGAATTGGCACTAATAAGTGCGTTAATTATGATATTTTGCATGGTTCCCTGGCTACTCGCGACAACGGCTGGGGTAGCAGTGACAGTAATGACAGCGGCATATGTTGCATATAAACTAATTGAACCAATAAAAGTATTACTTGGTTTTAATGAAAAAGATACTGCTAAATGTCATAAAATTGATGCTATTGAAGAAAAAGAGGTTGAGGATAATAGGGCAGCCACTATTGTATAAAATTCATTAAAAGGTGTATAATTATGTTCCGTAAAACAGAAGTTCCACAAGCCAAAAAGCCTTCTTTATTTGCAGATTATGATGACTATTCTCTTATTGTCGCGCCAATAATAATTGACGAAAATACACCAAAGCTTAAAAAACACGGAGAAGCCTTCCATGATAGAGGCCTTACTTGCATTGATATATCCAGTCAATACTTTAAAAAATTCGATTATACAAAAGCAGAGACATACATGCGCGCAGCTTTGAATGATATCCACAGAGCCTTAGAAATATTCAAAACAATCCCTAAGTGTCAAACAAAGAAGATTTCTTGCGAAAAACTTACGCTTGTAATTGCAGCAAATATTGAACGTATTCTAGAAGAAAGCAGTCCCAGATTGAAAAAGGAACTGTTCCCACCATCGACTCCTGAGCGCTTAACCAATCCCAATCCCACAAATAAATCCCAGAACATAAGTCCTCAAATTAAAAAAAATAGTAGAATCAAAAGAGATGCGTATGATCTGAGAGACCGAAGAGATAGCACCCCTAAGAAAATCCGTCTATTCGATACAATGAATGAAGCTCCACAAAAAGAAAATAGCCCCGTAACAAACGAAGCATTAAAATTTTAATAATGCTAGGATGCTTTGACAATTTACCGCCCCCCTTCCTCTACTTACCCCGCTTTATGCGGGGTATCCAGTCAGATTGATGTTTTAAATTAGCTAAATGTTCTGTACAAGTCTGACCAAGTAGGCTTGGAAAGTAAATATCAACAGCGCCTAGTATAAGAGGCTAGGAGCTAGCATTACAAATATATCAAACCTCTTCTAAAGAAGAAGGAGAATAAGACTTTCTTTTGTCTGTTTCGCCACTTAGCCATTTAGGGCAAACATCTAGGATCTCTGCAATTCTCTCTAACTGATCCTTTGGTGGAACTATATGTCCAAAAATCATGGCATTCGCCATATGCCTTGTAACAAGAAAAACTTTAGCTATAGCCTTGGTTTTCTCTGTCAGATCTTCTGGCAACTCCATTGAATATAATTCTCGATTAAAGCGTTGTGAAAACACTTTTATGTTCATTTTCTCTCCTTGATTAATGTCGATAATTATAAGAATTCATCCTTAACCCTATCATTTATAACTCATTTATTTTTAATGGCAAAGGATTTTTTTCAATATATATAAAAATAATTATTCCTAAAGATCGGATTGTCGGTAAAACATTACCCATGATCTATAACTAGACATAAAGATTATGATTGTACTAATTTGTGGATGGAGTGATTTTAGTTTTTATGCAAAGCTATTGGGTATTTTGAGGAATAGACTCCGCCCCTATTTTATAGTTGGTTTAGAGTCATCTGGTTTATATGGATGTTCTTTTTGAACGTTGGAGATTATCTGACTTAATTCAGTACTTCCTACTCGACCATGAGCGTCTTTATGTGTTTTTGATTTAATCTTCTCTAAATTATCTTTAGAAAATAAGTTACTTATATCTTCATGATTTTCAATACCTTTTAACAATTCCTCCGCCAAACGAATATTTTTTCTTCTTGATTGAAGCTGTGTGTTTCTAAATAAAAAGAAAAAGTCTTTACCATGTTGCTGTTTCTCTTGTTTGACCCTACCTAAGTATTTATTTAAATCATTCATAATCTTTTGGTCTTGAGGTGAGTATTTCTTAGTCGTTACACTAGGTTTAGGATTTGATAATATCTTAGACACCATTGCTTGGCTGTCTGAAAGATTTTCTTTAGACTGACTCTCTTTCACCTCACGCACACCCGATACCACTTCTTGTGTTACTGTAGTAGAGTTCGTTGTTTTTTCTTGTTGCGATGAAGGCTCATCTTGAGCCTTTTTCCTTGCCAAGTCTTCTGCATCCTGACGAGCATATTGCCTATCAAGTATTTCATAACTTGATTTATGCTTTTTAAGTAACTCATTTAGAGAGTCAAAATTATCAAGTAACGACTCATCTGTTGAGGATGGTTTTAACACTTCTTCTAGCTGCTCTCTAATTCTGTTCCAGGTAAATTCATATAGAAACTCTGTTGAAAGTGGTTCTTCAATAAGCCTATCAAGAGTATTAATATCAATCTTGTCTTTATACTTAAGCAAAGAATCCCTGTTGGTTTTATACCAACGAGTGTTTTCAGTATCTGCCGGAGGTGTACTATCTCTTGTAATCCGCGGTGATTTAACCGATGTCCTATTAGACTCAGAAGCTTTTTGGATTATTCCGTCCATTTTTTGTCGCATTTCTGCAGTAAGCTCACCTGACCCTTCAGAAACCTCACCTTGGCTAATATCTAGAGGTTCAGGTGTGAGTTTTCTTGGCTGATATTCACCATATTGTGATCTTCTAGTATTTGTAATAAGAAAATCTAGTCTCTCTTCATTAGCTTTTATTACTTCTGATAATGCATCTTCGTTATCTTGAAAAATCTTGTCAGCATTTAATAGGTTCAATAATGGCACTTTTATAAAATTCCATGAGCTGATATAAATATAGTCACTAACTGCATCTGGTTGTTGCAAATGTCTATCTAGAAATTCAAGATTTTCCTGACTTACCTTATCAATTAAAAGATCTTTGTTCCTGATATACCAATCTTGTGCTGACTCGTCTGGCTCATTTAATTCATTTTCACTAACATCCGATGTGGAGTCGGATGTTGTATATCCAGAAAATTGACTTGAAGTTGGCGATGAGCTGCGAATAATTGATATAGGAGTCATGTCCAAAACCGGCTTAGAATCCCATTTTATCCCAAATAATGTGCTAGCAAATAAAAATTCACTCAGCTCTTCAAGAATGTCCCATTGAATGCCCTTGCTAATCTCAACAAGTTTGTGATTGGAGCTTTCTTTAAGAGATATACATTGTATATGGTTATTATCAAGAGCATTTAATTCATAACTTATTAACTCACATTCCGCTTCCTTAACTGAAGAATCATTATAACTAGTGGAAAGCTTGTCACTATAGTTTTCAAGGAACATATTGATAATTTTAGACAACTCTTCGATTGCATAATCTTCTGCGTTTTTATCCGCACCTAATTCTTTATCGTAACTTACTTCCAAAAAGACTTTGCCACCACCTTCAATACCAACATCAAAGTTTATGTTGCTTATTCCTAAACTTTCAATTTTTGCCTTTATCTTAGCAATTAAATCTTCATTAGAAGAAAGATCGATATCTATAATAAATTTCACGTCAACTCCCAGCCTCTCGACCAAATACAGCCATCATGACTAATTATAGATCAATATGGGTATCTTGTCACTTAATACAGCGTGTTCGTTATAATTCAACGTCAAATACTAATTAAGGTTTTTTAAAAATAGACTTACAGTTAAAATCATTTATAATCTAGAAGAAAATTAAAACATGCTGTCATTAAGCCCATAATGAGCTATAAAGAGACCTAATTTTATGAACTATCAAACAGAACTAGTAAGACGACCAGCGCCCTACACTGCATCCGTAATGAATGATCTTGAAAAGAACAATACGGCTGGGGCCCGAGCTAAAATAAATGCCGTAGTTGATAAAACCACCAGCAACTGGAAATACTTGAACGCCAAATGTTTAATGCAAGAACGTTATTTTGAGGCAGCAATTGAGCAATTAGAAAGCATTGCTAACTGGCGACAAAATATTTATGTTTTATTTGCCTTAATACAATGCTTCTCTACTATTGGTAATTATAAAGAAACCCAAAAGTTAATTAGTCTAGTTATGATATCTTTTGATGTTAACGACCATATAAAAGAAAAACTAATTTACGATATGGCAAAATTTTATTATCACAAAGGGCTCTTATCAGAAGCAGTAAGCTTAATTAAATCGGTTCCATCTTTTCTAAGAAATGATGAAACAAAAATAATACTAGCTGAAACACTACAAAAAATGGCTAATTATGATGAGACTATTTGTCATCTGCTCAGTGCTGAATGTCTTGTCACAAACGAGCTCACCCTTTTAGATCAAGGAAACCTTGAGGCTATACGATCTTATCAAAGCATCCAACAGTACATGGATAACCCCAAGGTTGTTTTTGGTATTGCTCGGATATACATTAATATTGGCACAAAAATAATTCCTGCTACAGAGGGGCATCTACAAACCAAAACAACTCTCTTATCAATGGCTCTGAAGATGCTGGAAAGAATATCAGCAACAACTACAAGTGCAATATACCTGGCAACTCTAGGAGATTGTTATCTTGGCTTAGAAATGGTTAATGAGGCTCTTACCGTATATAGTGAGTTCCCTAATCTACCTGATATGATGCAAGATATCGAAGTGAAAACTTTTTTTGAAAATGCACAGTCAACTATTGCAATGATAGCTCAAACACAACCACCACAAGTTGCCGAGCCGCAAATATCTTATGGTTCAAACCAAGTACCGCAAGAAACTAACTACTACACAAGCAGTCCGCAAAGAATGTTTATACCGAACCAAGAACAAACAGGAATGCAGCAAATACATATTGATATGATAAACGAGGCTAAGTTTTTAGAGACCAATGGCAAGTTTATACTAGCTCATGACATCTACTTAAACTTACATAATGCAACAGCGGACCCTTATTACCTAGAATCAATGCAGCGTTGTGCAGAACAATTCCCAGCCCAATATTACGGTTACTATTAAAGCAATTGGTAGTAAGGCTTAATTAATGTGAACCGACTTTACCAGAATCATTCTCAATTTCATGAACAACGTAATTGGCAAGGGTTTTGGTAAAGGCCTTAACCGCATTATTAGCAGCAATAACCCCTCCATAAGGATTTTTACTAGGACATGGCATTCTATTTGTGAATGTCTTCGAACCAACAACTCTTGCGTCTTCTATATGAGTTAATACAACCTGGATACCAAATTCTATTACGCTCGGGTTCATTAAAAAGTTCTGATGTAATGCTATTAATTGTGAATCAAGGCGATAATCAGTTTTATCGGCATCTGGTCCTGATGCTACAGCATAAAAGTAATTACTATGTTGCAAGCTTTGCACCATTAACGCCGTCAACATCCCAGCAGGAGGGCTTATCCAGCTGTTGTTAACAAATGAGCTTAATTGATATGGTTTATCTGTATATAACATCTGTTCTGTTTCATAACCTGCCACAGCCTGCGGTGCGGAAATTAAAATAGTATTACTAGATGTCTTGTTTGATATTTTGTCAGTAGAAAAAGAACTAAATCTATATTTATTATGAACTTCCCTTTTAACCGGAGAACAAGCCACTAAGAAGCTTAATAAAATTATATATAATATCTTCACATCTACTCTCCGGGGCCTGGTTTTTGAGGTGCCGAACCACGTAAAATCACGGCTGGGTTATCTCGTAATTGAATACTAACTTGCTCAAGATTGGCTGCTATCACGTCTAATCTTCGCAATAGTATTACTGTTGGAGGAATCGCCTGTTGGGATATTTTATCAATCACATTTCTTCCAGCATCCATTGTTGTGCTAAGTTTATCACTTGCATCAGATACATCTTCTGACATATCACTAAATTTCTTAACACTATCTTTAACTTCCCTCATAATCTTAGGCATATCCTTTAGGGTTTTATCAAGGGCTTGACTATTTTTGGCAAAAGTATTGGTTATTTTCGTTAAGTTCTCAATAGCTTTTGATAAATTATCCGTATTTTTCTTATTAATTAAGCCTTTCATGCTAACGCTTATCTCTTCAACCGTCTTCTCTAACTGATTAAAAAATGAAGGCTTATAAGTTATAACCGGATACTTTTCTCCTGGCATAGCTTTTAATGGCGTAGTTATTGGAGTTTTTGCCGTTAGACCAAGATAATTAGTACCTGTTATCCCTTGAGAAATTAGTGCTGCTTGAGTACTAGTTGTAATTGGTGTTCCAGCTTCTATTTTTAGAAATAGTTTAACCTGCTGTGGATCTTTTTTATTTATTTCGATCCCGCTAATCGCTCCGACCTTTACGCCGTTAAATTTCACTTGAGAATCTTCATTAAGACCTGAGACTGTCTCACACATATAAACAATATAAGTATTATATTTTTTCTGATCAAAACCAACCGATAGCCAAAGACTCGCGGTTAACAAACCTGCCATTAACACTACTGTCGTTAAGCCAACGACTGTATAGTTTGTTTTTGATTCCAAGCAACTTACTCCATGTTTATAATTCGCCACATAAGGCTATCTATCGCTAAAATAATCTTTAATTAACGGGTCATTGTTTTTCATTAAACTTTCAATTGGCTCGATACTTCTAACTACGCCCTCTCCCAAAAATGCCACTCTATCTGTTGTTCTCCGCAATGAATCAACGTCATGACTTACGATAACAATAGTTAAATTTAAGGCGTCACGCAAGAAAAGGATTAATTGATCAAACAATTTTGCACTAACCGGATCAAGACCAGACGTTGGTTCGTCTAAAAATAACAGCTCTGGATCCATCGCAATAGCTCTTGCCGCAGCAGCACGCCGCTGCATTCCTCCACTTAATTCAGAAGGAAATTTACCAGCAGATTCTTTTGGGAGACCAATTAATGCAATCTTTAACATCGCCAAATCTCGCATAAAAGTCTCGTCGAGATCTGCAAGCTCATGCATAGGGAACATAATATTTTCAATAACCGTCATTGCTGAAAATAAAGCGCTATGTTGAAATAAAACTCCCCAACGTCGACGCAGCTTATTTGCCGATTCCTCATCTAAACTTGCAATATCTTGTCCAAAAATTTTAATTTGGCCAGATGTTGGCTTTTGTAACATTAATATACTACGCAAAGCAGTAGTTTTACCACAACCACTACCACCTATAATCGCAAAAATCTCACCTTTATTAACTGTTAAGTTAACATCAGTATGTACCCAGGTCGAACCTAAAAAATTTTTCAAGCCATTAATCTCAATAATAGGCTCGCTCATAACTTCAACCAGCTATAAATAACAGAATATACCGCATCTGTTATAATAATTAAGAATAAGGCCTGAACCACACTTCTGGTTGTTTGACTACCAACGCTATCGGCACTGGCCTTAACCTGAAATCCTTGAAAACAACCAACCAAAGAAATTAATATTGCAAATGCTGGGGCCTTATATAATCCTAACATCATTTGCTTAAATCCAACCGATTCTTGTAGACGGGTTAGAAAATCATAATAACCAACATGTAGCATAAACTTAGACATTATCATCGCGCCTAAAGTGCTAAAAAAATCGGACCAAAAAATTAATAAAGGCAACATTAAAAGTAAACCCAATACTTTCGGAACAACTAATAACTCAGTTGGTGACAAACCCATAGTATATAGTGCATCTATTTCTTCATTAATTTTCATACTACCAATTTGTGCTGTAAATGCCGAGCTTGTTCTGCCAGCGACAATGATAGCTGTAATTAGCGGTGCAAATTCTCGAAAAATTGCCATTCCAGATAAGTATGCAATAAAACTTGTCGCACCATAGGTTTCTAATTGAAGACCCATTTGATATGCAAGCACCACTCCAATTAAAAAAGACAATAAAGCAACAATTGGTAATGCGTTTAATCCTGTTGACGCCATATTTGAAATAATACTTGAGATCTGAAATCGGTGCCAATTCCCACAAGCGGCGAATAACTTATCTACTAAATCACCAATTAAAATTAAAAAACCATTGGCTTGAGATACTTTATGAACTATTTCCTTACCTATCTGATAGAGCATAGCCCTTTTTTTATGTGCCGGCGGTAAATAGTCTAGATCAGTGCTTTTATCAAGAACCAACTGCAGCAAATCACCTTGTTGTTTATTAAAGTCTTGAAATTTAACGCTATATCCTTCTTGTACTAAAAATTGCTGACACTCGCGTAATTTCATAGCGCCAGCACTATCAAATTTAGTTAATGCGCCGCCACTAATTATTAACTCTTTAGAAGAAGGTTTTTCGAATAATTTTAAATTATTAAGGATGTCGTTCAACTTCAATATGGTCCAGTCACCGTGGCACATATATGTATTATTTCTGTTATCAAATGAGAGTGTCGTATCAGTCATAATGATTATCATATTACACGAGATATCTAAAATGTCTATTTGTTCTTTTTAAGATTAAAAAATAGATGTATATCCCGTATATCTATGGATAAATTGAATTCACAGCGACAATATCTTTTTTACTTAGTTCTTTTCTCTGGCCAATTTCCACATCATCAAATAATGGAACTATCGTTTGCAAACCATTTTTTGAAAAGGCATGACTACTATAATGCATAATAGATTGGTAATCATATTCACCAAAATCAAAACCTTCATTGAAATGTTGATTAAAATTAAACTGATGCTTTTCTTCAATATTATCCCAAATAATTTTGATATATTGATCTCGGTCTGCTCGAGACTGCTCATGCCAAAGTCCTAATGAATGACCTATTTCATGAGCAACACTCATAGTCTTGCATTTGAGAGATATATTGACCGTTTGCCCTCCCCCCTGACGACCAATATCTGATGAACTAGTATTGCCACTCGACGGCAAAAAATGTAAATAGTCAGGATAGCTATCAGAATTATTCGCTGTTAATTCAACAAACTTAAGCTTGGTGTATTTCTCCCACACAGACATTGCAGCAAATATCGAATGCCGGCAGGATAATGGAAATGATTCGGATATTTTAAATGGCAGCACCCCACCCTCCCATCTCTCTCCAGATATTTTTTGAACTATCATTGCTTTTGGCGTGATATAACTTTTATCAAGCTTAGTTAGAATGATATCGCCCTCGACAATTCCAAACCCATCTATTTTTTCATAAATAATATCTCTTGGGCCATAGTTTGGATCCATATAAGTCAAATGACCAAAATCACTAGAGTTACTCGCGATTACACTACCGCTACATGCAAGTATCAAGCAAAGAACAAACAATAATCTCTTCATCAGTTTTTATCTCCGAAAGTCAGAGCAAGCTTATACAAATCATTTTTTGGCTGCTGAGTTATCTCTGCGGCCAATACAACCGCCTGTTTGAGAGGAAGATCTTTTAGCAAAATCTTAAGAACTTCACTACCATCATAATCCTTAATTAGACTATCTCTTGGTGGAATAATAACAACAAACTCCCCCTTGCAACGACTTTTATCATCTTCTAACCACTCAAGAACTTCAGTTACTGTCCCTGGCATAATTTTTTCAAAGGTCTTAGTTAATTCTTTAGCTAAAACAACTTGGCACAAATCACCAAAGACCGCACCAATATCTTTTAGGCAATGTAGAATACGATGAGTAGACTCATAAAAAACTAAGGTATGGCTAAGATTTTTTACAGAAGTAAGCTTTGCGCATCTAGCAGAGGATTTAGCCGGTAGAAAACCAAAATAACTTATCGAATCACAAGGAATACCAGCAGCCGATAATGCCGCAATAAAAGCACAGGCACCAGGAATAGGTACGACTTCAACACCACTCGATCTCGCAAGACTTACTAAAGGATATCCTGGATCACTAATCAAAGGGGTACCAGCATCACTTATCAAAGCAAAAGATTTACCAGCTTGCAACTGTTCAACAATAGATGCTGACTTATCATTTTCATTAAAAGCATGTAAAGATTGAAGAGGTTTTTTTATTCCAAAAGATGATAACAACAAAATTGAATGGCGAGTATCCTCCGCTAAAATCACATCTACTAACTTTAATGTTTCCAATGCTCTCAGGCTTATATCATTTTTATTGCCAATTGGGGTTGCTACAATAAATAGTGTGCCGAACGTTCTTGCTGAAGTCGCCGTCATGGTTTATCCTTTTGCCTTATTGTCTAAATGATCATGGTATAATATATGTTTTACGCTACTCGATTTTTGCAATTAACAATATTTCTAGTTTGTCTAATTTCTATAACTAGCTGCTCTAAGCTAACCTCCGATAAAAGAGTTAATTCTGGGCAACCAATTGATAGTCCATATACCATGCCATCCGATGCGTACCTTGCCTTAGCTAATAACCAAGAAGGAGAAGAAAAGCAGTCTCTGCAACTTCTAGCCGCCGGTCAGCTTATTTATGAAGGGCAATGGAAACAAAGTGCCAGCATGTTATCACAAATTAAACCACTAAATTATGATCTAGCCAAAGAAAAATATTTACTCCAAGCAAGAATAGATCTAATTCGTGAACAACCAAAAGCTGCGATATCCAAACTATCAAATGTTAGAAATATTGCGAGTTTACCGGTTTATTATCAAATCCAATTTCATGAAATGCTAGCTTCTGCGTATTTTATCACCAACCACCCGGTTGAGTCAGTTCATGAAAGAATAAAATTAGAAAATATTCTCCCAAATGATTCATCAAAAACGAATAACCGTCTGGCTCTTTGGCGAGCTCTTACGACTTTATCAGGTCCTGAGGTAAGTGTTCTAGCCGCAGAATCATCTGATGATAACCAATTAAATGGCTGGATTGAGCTTGCTAATATATCACAAAATCACTCAAATGATCCGCAGATAATGCTAACCAACATCCAAAATTGGCAAAGTAAATATCCACAACATCCAGGCAATTATATCCTACCAAAATCTCAATCACAGATAGTAAACTACCTCTTCTCACAACCAAAAAAAATTGCTCTACTACTGCCAACAACCGGACAATTATCTGGCCCAGGTAACGCAATTAAAGATGGGTTTATGGACTCCTTAGAAGCAAGTCCTAATCGTTATAGCATCAACGTGCAAGTATATAACACCACATCTGAAAATATTAAAAATCTTTATCAACAAGCAATTAACGATGGGGCCAATTACGTAGTTGGACCACTTAGTAAACCTCAGGTAACTGAAGTTGCCAAACTATCTCATCCAGTACCAACCTTGCTACTCAATGATTCTGAGGTTAAACCACAAGCGAATGCATATCAATTTGGACTATCACCAACTAATGAGGCAAGACAAATAGCCAACAAAATCCATAAAAAGGGAAATAGTCGTGCTCTTGTCATAGCTCCTGATGGAACCTGGGGAAAAGATATTGTTGATGCCTTTGCTAGGCAATTTCGAGCAGGTGGTGGCCAAGTGGTTGAAACTTTCTATTTCAATAATGATGATGATCTAACCACATCTATTCGAGAGTTACTTCATGTAGCAGCCAATGATGCACACAGAAAAAAAGTTGAAAAGAAAGATGATGAACCAGAAGAACCATTACGTCGTGAAGATTTTGATGTCATTTTTCTAGTTGCTTATCCGACTAAGGCCCGACAAATAGTGCCATTGTTACGATACTATTATGCGGGAGACATCCCTGTCTATGCCACATCGAATGTCTACACCGGCAGCATTAATGTAATGAAAGATCGAGATTTAAATAATGTTATTTTTTGTGATATGCCTTGGGTATTTACCCATCAAGTAGGCAATCAAAACTGGCCAGAACAATTTAATAGCTATAACCGCCTCTACGCGATGGGGATGGATGCCTTCGCGTTAGCTACGCAGTTAAATCAACTACTATTATTTCCAGCTGTCGGCATAAACAACAAAAGTGGGATTATTTATCTAAACGGCGGCCAAGAAATCTCTAGAATCCTTGTATTTGGTAAGTTCCAAGAAGGGGAGGCCAAGATTAGGCCATATCTTTGAGAAACTAAGAGGCCTTCATTAGGGCCGCTTATCATGAGCGCAAACGTTCGCGCCCACAATAGTTTTTAAGTTCAATACTCCGTTGAATAACGCTGAAATAGATCGGCGTTATTCCCCGTTCTTCCCTCTTTTATCTTATCTAGCAGATCATCAGATGAAAGAGTCTTAACAACTTTCTGAAAGATGCTATATTCACTGTCAATAACTAGGGGCTGTGTTTTTGTAGCCTGTCCCTCCTTCTCAACCTGCCACTCTGTATCTTTAGGCTTATAGAACTTTTGAATAATCATAGAAGAAGCCATAGCTATAGCTAAAACTCCAACCATTAATATCAAGAAGGTTGGTACTCCAGAGAGCGCTGCAGGTGCAAAAAGTAGCGTTACCGCTATTGATGCTGGAATAACTATCCGATTAAATGTCTCTCTTGCAAAATCCATCTTCTTATACAAATACAAATCCTGCTCAAGACCAACCTGCGCCCCTTTTTGTAGTATCTTTAAATATAGTTGCTTTTTAGCACTATCAGAAGAACTACTTCCAAGAGACTTATACTCTTCCACAAGGCTTTTGAAGCTATCATTCGACTCAATTTGCTGTTTATTAGCATTATAACAATCTCGTGTTGATTTTACAGATCTCCATATTAACGTGCTTGCTCCCAAAGCAACCGCTCCAATCATAACCATAGATGATGGAAGAGATACTGGCAGCATTGTTAAATAAAAACCACACAGCACTGAAAAAGCCAGAATTAACGATACTGAATATACAACATCAGCTATACAAACAAATCTGTCTTCATTCCAAGCACTCTGACGCCCTTCTTTTCTCTGACTTGTAATTTGAATCTGCCAAAGCAACGTACATATTTTCTTGTAATTTTCATCACCCAAAGAAGATTTATTATCTTCTAAAAGCATATTAATTTTAGCAAGTTTTTGAGGCGTGGAATTTTCATCAGATGCTAGAAAACCATCAACACTATCTTCGCTGTTAGTAGTAATAGCTAATTTAAGAGCCATAAGCTTGAGTTTTAACTTCTTGTTCTGATGCAATTCTTCTATTTTATCAAACAACTCTCCTAACTGCTTATCATAGGTGGAAATATTATCTTCATAGTCTTGTTTTTCATCAGCATATTGTATGTAGCACACCGTCAAATCCATACCCAACAATACAGCGGTTAAAACGTCGCCAATAAAGCCATATACGCCCAAACCATATAGCCAAAAGCAACAAGCTAAATTTGCGAATCCCCAAATCAAGTCATTTAAGATAACATCCATTCTTAGCAAGAAATGTGCTCGTCTTCGTTTTTTTGCCTCAATCACTCTTTCTTTTTCATTAACCCAAAAATCGAAAGAATGCTGAGCTAAACCAGCCAAGTGAATACTTGCTAGAAATAAATACAAAGACCAACTTACTTGTTCAGCAATTAATGTTGTCGTTAATAGAATTGATTGCGCACAAGCCACAAATAGTTCAATAACAATTCTATCCCACAACCAACAAAGCCTACGTGCATTAGCTCTTCTTAACTGATAAATGAAATAATCATCCCACTGCTGACTATCTTCTATATCAAAAAAGCTCCGCAAATAGCTATCATTAGACCGAGGATCTTTATCTCGTTGTGGATCACGTTCTCTTAATTGCAGGGCACAAAGATCCTGTTGTGATTTAAGGTTTTCTATTTGTGTATTATTATCAATATGAGAGTTTAATTCACTAGACTTTGATAATCTATCCGCACACTCCTTTTCAAGAGCGTTCATTTGTCCTTTAAGCAACAACTTCGTGCACTGGCGTATATAGTGATAGGACTTTACCTGCTCAGTATATTGACTTTTGATTGTGTCAGTATGATTGGTAACCGCTTGCATTCGAGCAAGAGAGTGATAAAGGAAAAAGCGCTGCTCGCTATAAATAGCATCAAGCTTATGTTGATTTTCCTCAAGCATAAGATCGTCATCAATTAATTCAGATAAGAAGTCACCACCAGATCGCAAAACTTCTTTTCGACTGGAAGATTGCTTCTCAAACATGACTTTAACGGCTGTGTCAGTAAACTCAGGCATAACCCCAGTTTTTAAGAATTCATCAACAACTCTATTTATTTCAAATTGCTCGTCATCATTCAAACACGCATAGGTAAGACTTGAGAATATCCCCTCATTAATTTTTTGGTCATCAGAAGTATTAATGGCTAGGCTCGAAACAGGCAATTCTAAACCCTTTGCAGGAAGATCTTCCGCTGAGTTTCGACCAACCACATCCAATTTCGTGTCCCAACGTTCCAGCATATTATTACCTCAGCATGAATGTACAATTTATTTTAAATTAAGCGTCTTTCTGTGCACATTTTGCTCTATTTTACATCAATAATCACTTTGTGTAAATAGAAGACCATGATTTTTTAAAAAAAATATCGTAGCTAAGTTATAAAAATGATTGTACAATGAGGTGCCATAATTAAAAACAGGAGTGATTACGCATGAAAATAGGATTAATAGCCAAATACGGGCTTCTCGCAGCATCTGCTGTTTTAATTACAGCTTGCTCTGGCACAAATATGTCTGGCAAGGGTTTAGATGGCATGTCCTCACGTGGCTTAGGTATCGGCGGTGGTCTTTTCGGACAAGAAGCAGGGGAAATGTTTACATCAAAAGCACCACATAACCAAATTTATTTATTTAAATATGATGATAGCTCAATCCTGACTAAATACATAGCATCTATTGATGCTCAAGCTGAATATTTAAAAACACATCCTGGTGCCAAAGTAGTTATTGATGGGCATACAGATGAGCGTGGTAGTCGCGAATACAACGTCGCACTTGGTGAGCGTCGGGCAAATAGTATTGCCGATAAGCTTAGAAGAGGCGGAGTTAGTCGCAAACAAATTAGAGTTGTTAGCTATGGTAAAGAGCGTCCAGCTAATTTAGGTCATGATGAATCTGCTCGAGTACAAAACAGAAGAGCTGAATTAACATATGAGGCAACCAAATGATAAAAATTTTTAAGATCATTCCTGTTATTTTTGTATCTACAATGCTGCCGTTCACAACAAATGCATTTGCAGAAGCACTGGTTGTGGATGATAGTGAAAATTATGCTCTCCTTGAACAACAGACGACAGATCCATCGTCTGTTGTCAATGAAGCAAACAACGACGGTTATGATGACTCTGAAGCAGCGCTTGCTCAAGACAATATGAACGACGCACTGGCTTCGGATAATCTAGATTTATCCAGCAGCCTTAAAGGGCTTCGTCAAGAAATTCAAGAATTGCGCGGTCAACTAGAAGTGCAAGCTCATGAAATAAAAATTTTAAAAGAGCAACAGCTAACTTTTTATAAAGATCTAGACTCAAGGATCCAAGGCAGCAATAGCACGAACTTATCCAAAAATGAAAATAGTGCAGCTGACAAAGATCCAGGAGAACAAAGACCAATTCAAGCATCAACATCTAAAAACCCTGAAGAAATTATTCCCACAGTCACGCCGGTCATGAGCCATGTTTCTGCAAATACTAATCCAGCCGATGAGCAAATTAGCTACCTTGCAGCATATGAACTCGTTAAAAACAAACAATTTGACGACGCGCTTGTTGCTATGAATGATTTTTTAGCTAAATATCCTAACGGTTATTACTCAGCCAATGCCCAATACTGGACTGGTGAACTATATCTTACCGAAAAAAATTATCAGGACGCCATTTCCCATTTTGATGTTGTTCTACAGCAATTTCCATCATCTAATAAATATTCAGCAAGTCTACTAAAGCTAGGTTATGCCCTAGCTGGCTCTGGTAGAATAGGCGAAGCACAAGCTCGCTTAAGAGAAGTTATGAAAAAATATCCAGACACCAATACATCTGAGCTTGCACAATTAAAATTAAAGGAGATTAGTGGTAGTTTATGACAGCTTTACGTATAACAGAGATTTTTAACTCTATTCAGGGAGAATCAACAACTACAGGACTACCGACCACATTCATCCGCTTAACTGGCTGCCCTTTAAGGTGTCAATATTGCGATACTGCATATGCCTTCAAGGGTGGCAAAATAGTTGAAATAGATGCGCTTATGCAAAAAGTCGCATCGTTTGGCTGTAAAAATATATGTGTAACAGGTGGAGAACCTCTAGCCCAGCCAAATTGCCAAAAGCTAATTTCCAAGCTGTCTGATGCTGGCTATTTTGTCTCAATTGAAACTAGTGGCGCAATAGATATATCCACCATTGATAAGCGCGCAATGATAGTTATGGACTTAAAAACTCCTGACTCAAAGGAATGTGATAAAAATATATTTGAGAATATTTCTCACTTAAAAAGAACCGATCAAATTAAATTTGTATTATGTAGCCGCAATGATTATGATTGGGCCTGCGAAATATTAGTTAAACATAACATAACAGCTATAGCCGATGTGCTTTTCTCAGCGAGTTGGGGGCAATTAAATCCTACTAATCTCGCCGATTGGATTATTGAAGATAAACTCCAAGTAAGATTTCAGCTACAGCTACATAAAATCCTATGGAACGATGAGCCCGGGCATTAGACTTCGGGGTGGTTTGATTTTCTCTAAACCAAAAGGTCTGGTTTTAGAAAGCATCAAGATCTTTTGGAGATGAACATGCAACAATGGTTAGATGAGGCGCCAAGCAATATCGCCTTAATTAAATATATGGGGAAAAAAGATTCAGAAGTTAATCTAGCTGACAACCCATCATTATCATACACTCTCAATAATTTAATAAGTCGTGTATCTTTGCAACTATCAAACAATGATTGCGATACTTGGCAACCACTAATTGCAGAAAACATGACAGAAATCAGTCTACCTGATGCCGCAAAAACTAGATTTTTAAATCATTTAGCTAGAGTGAAAGATAAATTTAATATTAATCAATCATTTCTTGTTCAATCAAATAATAACTTCCCACATAGTAGTGGCATAGCGAGCTCCGCCTCAAGCTTTGCGGCATTAACTAAGTGCGCTATCAAAGCTGCGTGTGATTTGACTAACAAAAGCCTGCCTTCAGCTATGATACAAGCAAACATAAGTAGAATGGGGTCAGGCTCATCATGTCGCTCATTCTTTTCACCATGGGCCTTATGGAATGGTGAAGAGGTAAGTAGCATTGATTTGCCTTATAAAGAATTAAAAAATGAAGTTATTATTATAAATCGCGCTTCTAAAGAAATATCTTCATCATTAGCACACAAGTTAATTTTAACAAGCCCAAATTACAAAGACAGAAACAAACGCGCCCAAAACAATTTAGATACATTACTCCAAGCATTTAAATCTCAAAACTGGCATGATATGTATCACATTTGCTGGAATGAATTTCAAGATATGCATAATTTGTTTTCAAGCTGCGATAAGCCATTCACATATATTACCGATACAAGTAACAAGGTACTTAAACAACTACAAGACTTCTGGAAATCAGAGCAAGACGGGCCAATTGTTACAATGGATGCCGGTCCAAATATTCATCTGCTTTATAGACCAGATCAAGTAGAAATGGCTGCTGAATTTAGAAAAAAATTTTTAATAGGTAACTTCGATGTCCTCTGATTTTCAAACAACCACCCATGGCAAATGGATTTTAGCCGGAGAACACGCGGTTCTTCGTGGCAATGGGGCCTTAGTATTCCCTATATTTGATAAAACCCTAACGTTGGATTATCAAGCTTGCAAAGACAAAAATACACCTCTTGAAATAACAACCGATTATCTTGCTAAACAAAGCAATGAAAGCTTAAAAATAACTAATAAAATTATTAGTAAGGCTACCATGTTAGCCAATGTTCCATATAGTAGCTTTCATGGCAAATTACATATTTCTAGCAACATCCCAGCAGGAATTGGCATGGGTGCATCAGCTGCACTTTGTGCGGCTATTGCCAGATGGTTTGCCAATCAAGAATTAATCTGCGATACAAAAATCTATAATTTTGCAAAAGAACTTGAGCATATCTTTCATGGTCAAAGCAGTGGCTTGGATATTGCCGGAGCTAAATCCTTAACCGGCGTATACTTTAAACAAGGTAGTTACACCCCCATAAATAAAACATGGGAACCAAACTGGCAACTATCAAACTCAGGCGAGACAAGCCCCACTTCATTGTGTATAGATAAAGTACGTGAGTTATGGGAAAAAGATCAGTTATTGGCAAAAAATATCGACTCACAAATGAATGCAAGCGTTGAATTAGCCCGCAAAGCTCTGGAAGATGATGGTAATGATCGAAAGAATCTTTTAACTACTGCAATCGAACAAGCCAATAACTGTTTTAAACAATGGGGGCTTATATCTCCCGCCTTACAAGAGCATATGCAAAAACTCCTAGACAAAGGAGCTCTTGCAGTTAAGCCAACCGGATCTGGTGGTGGTGGGATTGTCGTTAGTTTATGGGATTAGCGTAGTTTTAAAATACTCTAAATACCAAATCTTAATGAAGATTGGGCTTCATTTTGTGGATCCTTTTTATTTCCCCACAACCTTGCTGACCAACTAGTTTCTGATGGGAAAGATGCTTTTTCTTCATCAACAGAGCCACGATCCGGTATCATCCAAGCAATCCAACTGCCAACTGTATGACATACAACCGCAATCAATGCTATTTGAGCATTTAGGGAAACACCTGAAATATCTAAGTTCGTGATAAAACCAGACTGACTAGGTTTGGCAAGTGATTCGGATGAACCATGAAGAGATTTAGTTTGCAGAGCATTAAAATACATAAGTTCTCCTGGCTTAGGAGTAACATACTCCCAAATACCATTTTCGTCCTGTTCATATTGGCTCATATCTATTTCTATAGCCTCTGCACCAGGAAGTCCAAAACTCCCACCCAAACCTAATTTAGATGTTCTTATGAAGGATGAATCCTCACAAATAGATTTAGTGCGTTGCTCTGCAAGATTTTTTTCATACTCTTGAAATAAGGCTGTATAACTTCTTAAATATGTTAAAAATTCCACATGAACTGGCAGTGTATCTGTATGATTTCTAATATGTTGTAAATCATCTTCTAATGGCTTTAGTAATTCATCTTGAGTATATTTATCAAAAAGAAACTCAGGAATATTTTGCCAATTACCGACATGAACATCACTTAGTAAATATGATTGATACCATTTTGTTGAGGCCACTCTTAATGAGTCCAACCATATTGGCAGATGTTTTTTAAGATCAGTATGCTTTTGTTGAATTGCCAGTCTTCGTAACTCTTTATATTTGTTAATTGACTTACTAACCGCCTCGTCCGCTTTTATAGGCATACCATTCCAACGAAGTAAGACTCCATGGCGATTAAATTCAGCATATGATCTAGTAAGCTCATATCGAGATCCATCCCAAAAATCTATAGATATTGCCGGACATTCATCAAAGCTCCTCCCATTAGTTATAGCTCGCGGAACAAAATAGTTGGAAAACGTGAATTTTGCTAAACCTAAGTAGGCTAAACCATAAAATTCATCATTATATACGCAACTATTTTTCACTCTCTTTAACCTATTATTATCCGTCAAAGATATACCATCCAAAATTATATTTTCTGACTTGAAGTCAGATACGCTAAATTCATCATTGCTATAACGTGCGGATAGACAAGAAAAATCACTGACAATATCACGTGTTTCTTTGCCGTATTCATACATCGTCTCCATTTCTTTGAGTACTTTAACGACACTATGTGCCAGATCGTAATGACTCGCGACTAAATTATCAGATATAGAGTTAGTTTCTATATCTTTTTCAAAGTTCATTTTATATCTACCTTATTAAAAATAATATGCGCCTAGCCTATTGATAGGGATGGCGACGGTTGCACTTTATCTCCCTGAGAAATATTTGGGACAACTTCCGGCCTTCTCCATAATCCAGCAGACCAATTGCTTTCTGAGGAAGCAAGTGATGTTTTTGTATCAAAATGGCGGCGTTCTGGTTGCACCCATCCAAGCCATTTGCCAACGGTATGACAAACAACCGCTATCAATGCGATTTGATCGTTTAAAGGAACATCTGGAATAGCTAAGTTGCCGAAGAAGCCAGATTGGCTCGATTGTTCAAAAGGTTCTGATGAACTATGATTATAGTCAATTCTCGGCCCATCAAAATATGTCGTTTGCTCTAACTGCGGAACAATATATTCCCAAATACCATTCTCATCCTGCTCATATTGGCTCATATCTATATCAATTGCCTCTGCACCAGGAAAACCAAAACTTCCAGATGCATAATAATGAGAGCTACCTTCTTGAGAAACTTGGCTCTCACTACTAGGATATTTAACATCGACTCTTGTACGATCATCAAGATGAGTTAAACCAACAGCATTAATTTGTCTTAAAAAACGATTCGCAATTTGTGTTTGCAGGGCAAATCTCTCGGCTTTTTTCAAGGTTCCAACTTTATCAATAGTTTGATTTTGATAATCTGCTCTTAGAATTCCAATAACAGGATCCATTAATTCATCAAGCATCTGCTTTTTGCATTGATGCTGAGCCTGTAATTTTTTATTAAGCTCATCTTGCTCAGCAATTTGAGTTGAGACAACTAAACCGGGCTGATTTATTTCTGCTAAAAACTCATAATCCTCCAAAGATTTTTTAATATCTCTTAAGTTTCTAAGTTGCTCGGCTGCAATCGATGCTAAAACACTATTTTTATCAAAATCCCTGTCATTAACATAATCCTCTACTCTGCGCATTAACTGTTTAAATCCATCAACATTTCGGTGAAAAGATGCCAAATTAAAATCAGCAATTGGAGTACTATTTGCTTGACGAATAATCTCCGTAAATTTTGATTTAAATGACGGGTCTACCGGACTTGTTATAAAAATATTACGTTCTTGGATACTTTGGAGTAGAAATTGCGAGTTCTCTGTCAAATCGCGAGATGTAGATATTTTTTTAAGTCGCTCTAGAACCTTCTGCATAGAACGGTTTATCCCATCACTTCTAGTATTTATTAAAAATAATACATTATCCATTCGCTCTGTTGATTTGCCAATAATAGCGCCAAAGTTATTTAATACCTCGACCAAATCTTTACCGCCACCGGCAAAGAGATCACCTGGTGTTATGACAAGCACCATTAATTTAACTTTAGAAAATATTTTATTGAAATATTGTACCGTGATCCCAGCTGCTGTTTCGTATGCAAAACCTCGAGATTCACGAAATCCTGGCATATCTGCTCCTGCAAAACCCTTACTTTTAAAGATTTCCGGATAAATTGTTTTTGAAGAAATTCCATCACTGGTTACAGTGCACTCTTCTTCTCCTGGTTTTAATTGTAATTCACCTTCAACATCTTCATATTCTGTATCACACCAATAGACATTAGTTAATGTACTTTTCCCGCGTTTACTTTCACCAAAAAGAATAACCGCATCCTCTGAGCTGCCCTCAAAAGGCTTTAGCCTCTCAATGCCTGATGCAACAAGCGCTAAAGTACGTCCTGGCATCATTTTTTCGCCTACATCATATCCTTGTAAATGACGATGAAAGTCTAATAATGCTAGAATTTTTCTAGTTGAAAAATTATTATCTCGCGCTTCAAGTTCTTCTATATCGCGATCTAAAACAATCGCATCATAATCAAGTAATAAAGATACAACATCCTCTCTTTGTGCAGGGAAAGATCACCAAAATCTTTTAAATAACATTGATTTATGATCAAATAGCCTCACGTTTTTAAGTGAGGGTTATTTGATGTCCAGCAATTTGATAGATTATTTCGGTGATTTGCCTGATCCGCGAGTCAGAGGTCGTA